>DATIWC010000057.1:0-44813 GCA_035519515.1 Usitatibacter sp. | reverse complement strand
GGCTGGCGGTTGATCACGATCCGGTCGGGATGGATCGTGATGTAGTTTCCCTGCACGAGCCCCTTGAAGATGCGGCTCACCATCTCGCGCGAGCAGCCCACGCGGCTCGCGATCTCCGCCTGGGTGAGCTTCTCGGGCACGAACTGCACGCCCTTCTCGGTGACCGCGCTGTCCAGCAGCAGGCGAGCGACTCGCCCGTAGGCATCCATCAGCGCGAGGCTGCGCACGTTGTCCGTGAGCGAGCGCACGCGGCCGATGAGGCGGTTGATGAAGTGCATCGCGAACGTCGGGCTGCGCGTCACGAACTGCGCCACGTCGGCGCGCGGCACCACCAGCAGCCGGCATTGCTCGAGCGTCACGACGGAAGCCGAGCGCGGACCCTCGTCGAAGGCGATCTCGCCGAAATATTCGCCCGGCCCCATCACCGAGAGCACCGCCTCCCGGCCGTCGGAGTCGCTCACGTAGGCCTTCACGCGGCCCTCGAGGATGATGTACAGGGCGTCGGTGCGGTCGCCCTCGGTCACCAGGATGGTGCGGGGACGGAACTCGCGCGCGACGCCGTGCCTGGAGATCTCGGCGAGCTCCTCGGCGCTGAGCGCGGCGGCGGCGGTGCGGTCGGCTTCAGTCATCGTTGGATAGTGCCACGGGGGCGAGCGAAAGGATGCGGTAGGCGGGCACCGGCGCCTGGAAGCCCTTGAGCCTGAGCTCCACCCGCTCGGCGGCAACCTTGCCCTCGACGCGCCCGAACACGCGTTGCGAAACGAGCACCTCGCCGGCTTGCGCCTCGGCGCATAACCGCGCGGCGAGGTTGTTCACGGCGCCGATCACGCCGTAGTCCTGGCGGCCCTCGTAGCCGATGGTGCCGATGGTCGCGAAGCCCTGCGCGATGCCCACGCCGCAGCCGAGCTGGTAACCCAGCTTGCTCCAGCCCTGCGCGAGGGCCGCCACGCTGTCGCGCAGCTCGAGCGCCATGCGCACCGCGGAGAGGGCCGGGTCGGGAAGCGGCGCCGGATCGTTGAAGATCAGCATCACGCCGTCGCCCGCGAAGTGCTCCACGGTCCCGTCGTGGTTGCCCACGAGGCGGCCGATCTCGGCCTGGTACTGGCGCAGCACGCCCATCACGTCCTCGGGTTCCGCGGTCTCGGAAAACGCGGTGAAGCCCCGCAGGTCGACGAACTGGATCGTCACTTCCTTGCGGCGGGTGGCGAGCGGGTCGTCGAGCTGCCCCGCGACGATGAGGTCGGCCACTTTCGGGGAAAGGAATCGACGCAAGCGCGACAGTCGTTCCAGCTGTCCCAACTGCTCCTGCACGCGCTCCCCGAGCCTCGTGTTCCAGTCGGCCAGCAGCACCGCCTGCTCCTGCACCTTGCGGTGCAGGCTCGCGATGCGCAGCAGCGACTTCACCCGCGCGAGGATCTCCTCCTGGTTGATGGGCTTGGAGAGGAAATCGTCGGCGCCCGCCTCGATGCCCTTCACGCGCTCCTCGCCGGGATCGAGCGCGGTAACCATCACGACCGGGAGGAGCTCGGTGGCGGGATCGGCGCGGATGGCACGGCACACCTCGTAGCCGCTCATGCCCGGCATCACCACGTCGAGCAACACGAGGTCCGGCTTGTCATGGGCCACCTTCGCGAGGCCTTCGGCGCCCGACAGCGCGGTCGAGACCTGGTAGCCCGAGAGGGTGAGCAGCTGCTCGAGCAGCTTCACGTTGGCCGGCTGGTCGTCGACGACGAGGATCCGGCACGCCTCGTTCACGCGGCGGCTCCCGCGCGCCCGGCGATGCGATCGACCTGCTCGCCGAAGGTCGCGACGTCGATGGGCTTGGCGATATAGGCGCTGAAGCCCGCCGCCGCCACCCGCTCGCGCTCGCTCGGCGTGACCGAGGCCGTCACCGCGATCACCGGGATGGCGGAAGTCTCCGGATCGGCCTGAAGGCGCTTCAATGCCGTGATGCCGTCCATCTTCGGCAGCTCGATATCCATCAGGACGACCGCGGGGCGGTGCTTCCTCGCGAGGTCGAGCGACGGCTCGCCGTCCTCGCACTCGACGACCTCGTAGCCGCGGAACTCAAGGATGGTGCGCACGAGCTTGCGGTTGCGCTCGTTATCCTCGACCAGGAGGACGATGGGTTTCATGGGGCTCCGATCGGAAGGTTGAAGGTGAAGGTCGATCCGCGCCCGATCTCGCTCTCGACGTGGATGCGCCCGCCATGCAGCTCGACCAGCTTGCGC
Organism: Usitatibacter sp.; assembly: GCA_035519515.1. Classification (GTDB taxonomy): domain Bacteria; phylum Pseudomonadota; class Gammaproteobacteria; order Burkholderiales; family Usitatibacteraceae; genus Usitatibacter. Next base: position 42,582 of record DATIWC010000057.1, on the reverse strand, counting down.
GTGAGGCTCAGGCCCAGCCCCGTCCCTTCGGCCTTGCGGGCGTAGTCCGTGCCGACCTGCCTGAACTCCTCGAAGATGCGGCCCAGGTCGGCCTCGGCGATCCCGATGCCGGTGTCCTTCACGCGAAACACGTAGGCGCCGTTCACGCGCTCGGCGGCCATGGTGACCTTGCCGCCCTCGGGCGTGAACTTCACGGCGTTGGTGAGGAGGTTCAGCATGATCTGCTTGAACTTGCGCTCGTCGCCCTCGTACTCGCCCACCCCGGGCGCGATCTCGGCCTCCAGCTGGATGCCGTGGCGCTCGGCGCGGCCGCGCACGAGCGTCATCGCGTTGTCCATCGCCCGGGCCAGGTCGAAGCGCGCCAGGTCGAGCTCCATGCGGCCGGCCTCGATCTTCGAGAGGTCGAGGATGTCGTTGATGAGCGAGAGCAGGTGCTTGCCCGAGTCGCGGATGTCGCCCATGAACTCCTTCTGCTTGTCGGGCAGCGCTCCCGTCATCCCGGACAGCATCACCTCCGAGAAACCGATGATCGCGTTGAGCGGCGTGCGCAGCTCGTGCGACATGTTCGCGAGGAAGTCGCTCTTGTGCTTGTTGGCGACCTCGAGCTGGCGGCTCTTCTCCCGGATCTCGTTGAACAGGCGGACGTTCTCCACCGCGATGACCGCCTGCGCCGCGAAGGTCTTGAGCAGGCTCACGAACTTCTCCGGTGGCGGGCCGGTTTCCGTCCACGCGACCGACAGCACGCCGACCGGCCTTCCTTCCCGCAGCATGGGAACGCCAAGCACGCGGTGGCTATCGCCCATGGTGGAGCGGGATTCGCCAAGCTCGGCATCGGCCTGGATGTCCTCGACGGTCACGACGTCGCCCGCGAGGATCACACGGCCGGTGATGGACGAACGGTCGGGCGCCCACGGCGGCTTTGCGGACACGTACTCGATGAATTTCGCGTCGGTGCCGTCGCTGCTGGCGACCCACCGGATCCGCCCCTCCTCGTACCGGAACGCATGCACGCTCGAGGCCTGTCCCAGCTGCACGGCCGAATTCACGATCGCCCTGAATACCGGCATCACGTCGGTCGGGGACGCGCTGATGGAGCGCAGGATCGCCGCCGTGGCCGTCTGCTGCTCGAGCGCCTCCTTGGTTTCGTTGAAGAGCCGCACGTTCTCGATGGCGATCACGGCCTGCGCGGCGAAGGTCTCGAGCAGCCGCACGAACTTGGCGGGAACGCGGCCGCGCTCCGTCCAATTCACCGTGAGCACGCCGATGGGCTCGCCGTCGCGCAGCATCGGCACGCCCAGCAGGCGATGCTCGCCCGCGTACGACGCGCGCGGGTCCTTGTTCCAGCCCTTGTAGTCCGGATCGGCGTACATGTCCTCGATCTGGACCGTGGCCTTGGCGAGGACCACGCGCCCGGTCATCGTCGAACGATCGGGAACCCACGGCTCGCGCTGCGCCATCGCCCTGATCCATTGCTCGCGCGTGTCGGTGCTCGTGACGTAGTGCACGCGCTCGCCGTCGAACGTGAAGGCATAGGCGTTGAACGCCTCGCCCAGGCTCTTCGCGGCCTTGACGATCGCATCGAACACGGGGCGCACGTCCGTGGGCGAGCTGCTGATGACCTTCAGCACGTCCGTGGTGGCCGTCTGCTGGTCGAGCGCCTCGCGCAACTGCGTCGTGCGGTCCTCGACCTTCCTTTCGAGGTCCGCATACGACTCGCGCAGCTTCTCCGTCATCGTGTTGAAGCGTCCCGCGAGGTCCTCCAGCTCGTCGCCCGTGTTCACCGTGATCCGGCTGCCCAGGTCGCCGGCCCCGATGCGCTCGGCGCCCATTTGCAGCTCCCGCACCGGCCGCACCATGCGCCGCGCGAGGAAGAGGCTCGCCGCCACCGAGATCAGCATGCCGGCCACCAGCAGGAGGACCGTGCGCAGGACCGCGTCGTAGAGCGGCGCCAGCACCTCCTCGAGCGGCTCCTCCACGAAGACTTTCCATCCGGTCTGCGGCACGAGCGCGTAAGCCGACAGCACGCGCTGGCCGTTCACGTCGCGCGCGTCCTCGACCTGCCGCCATTCGGCGTCGTCGGCGCCTGCGGCGAGCGCCGCCCTCACCTGGGGAAGCCCGGAAAGGTCGACCTTCTTCAGCACGAGGCTGATGTCGGGATGGGCGACGAGGAACCCCTTGTCGTCGACCACGTAGGCCACGCCCTTCTGGCCGATGCGGATGCGCGAGACCACGTCCCAGATGAACTTGAGGTTCACGTCGACCACCGTGACGCCGGGCCGGTCGGGCGCCTCGGGGATGGAGATCGTCATGTAGGGCTCGGTCTCCTGGCGGAAGTACACCGGGCCGTACCACGTGTTCTGCTTGCGCGCCTCGACGAAGCGGGGATCCTTCGAGTAATCGACGCCGCTGCCCGCCACGTCCATCTCGAGGCGCGACACCTTGAGCTGCTCGCGCCCGGCGCCGTCCAGGTGCCTCACCTCCGTGATCGCGGGCACCTGCCGCAGGAGCTTGAGGAAGTCCAGGCGGCGATGCTCGAGCGGGTCGCGCGACTCCGTCACCAGCGGCAGCGTGGTCCACCCCATCTGGTTCTCGATGTCGCGCAGGAAGTTCTCGATGCGCACCGCGGCCGTGAGCGCCTTCTCGCGCTGCAGGCCGGCGAGGGAATTGCGCGACTCCCGGTACGAGAAGTAGAGCCCGATCGCACCGCTCACGACCAGGCCGACGCTCACCAGCAGGACGATGAACGCGAAGTACTTGCGGAACAGGCCCCCGCGCGCGCTGCCGGCGGCGCGCGACGGCTGCAGATCCTGCTCGAAGGGCATCTTCGGCCTCTTCTGGTTGTTTTCGTGCCAAGCCTATCGGCCGCGGCACCTCCTGTCGGTGAATTATTCACTTCCTGCCCACCGCTTTGCCAGCCCCTGCCCCGGCAGCTCTCAAGCGGCGGCGAGTGTCGCTCCGCCCGCGATGTCGAGGATCCGGCCCAGGCGCTCGATCCCGGGGCCTTCGCCCGCGAGGCGCGCGCCGGGCATGGCGAAGTAATAGCCCTGCAGGAAGTCGGCCCTCGCCTTGATGGCGAGCAGCGCCGCCTCGCGCGACTCGATGCCTTCCACCACGACCTTCACCTGCGCCTGGTGCAGCAGGTCGATCATGCCGGGCAGCATGCGCCGCACCCGGTCGTTGCCGAGCGCGGCGGAAAGCATCGAGCGGTCCACCTTGACCAGGTCCGGGCGCAGCGCCACGACGCGGTCGAAGTTGGAGCAGCCCACGCCGAAATCGTCCATGGCGATGCACACGCCCAGCGCGCGGTAGCTGTCCACCGCGTCGCGCAGCTTGCGCTCGTCCGGGCACGGCGCCTCGAGCACCTCGAGGCAGACGCGCTTGGGCACCAGGCCGTAGTAGCGGATGAGGTCGCCCAGCTCGCGCGCCTGGTGCGCGTCGCGCACGATGGCTGCCGGATCGACGTTGATGAAGAGCATGCGATCGCCCGGATCGACGGTCGCGTAGTTGCGCAGGTGCAGCGCGCGGCAGGTCCAGTCGAGCAGCGAACGGGCGCTCTCGGCCGTGCGCGCGAACACGTCCTCGGGGAAGACCGAGCCGCCCTGCGCGTCCTTCGCGCGCATCAGCGCCTCGAATCCGAAGCACTCCGGGCGGCGCACGCGGTAGATCGGCTGGAAATGGGTGGTGAGGCTCGCGCCTTCCCACTGGGTCGAGGCTCCGGCGCCCGCGCGCACGAGCGACTCCGCCGCATGCGCAAGCGAACGTCTCGCCGCCGCGCCGCCGGCTCCCCCCGCGGGCGCCTCGATCCGATCCCTCATGGCGCCCACTCTGGGCCGGCGGGATTACCGCGGGGTTACACCACCGGGAAGGGCGGTTGCGTTTGTAAGACGGGCGCCTTCAGGCCACCTTGGCGAGCAGGCCCTCGAGCGCCTCGGCGATCTCGTTCATCCGGTAGGGTTTGCGCAGCACCCGGTTCACGCCCGCGGAAAGGGCGCGCGCCTCGAAGCCCACGCCGCCGTAGCCGCTCGCGATGATCACGGGAATCGCGGGGTTGAGCTTGCGCAGCTCGAGGGCGAGCTGCGTGCCGATGATCTCCGGCATCACCTCGTCGCTCACCACCGCGTCGAACCGGTGCGGGTTGGCGCGCGCGGCCTCCAGCGCCTCGCGGCTGCTGTTGAACCCCACGGGCTCGTAGCCCAGCTGCGCGAGCATCTCCTCGAGGGCGTGCAGCACGTCCACCTCGTCGTCCACCGCGAGGATCACCTGTCCCGAGCCGCGCGGCGGCGCCCGGGGCTCCTCGACGACGCCCTCGATGCCGTGCACGCGCGGCAGCCACACCGAGAACGTCGTGCCGCGGCCCAGCTCGCTCTGCACGTCGATGAAGCCCTTGTGCTCGCTCACCACCGAATGCACGAGCGCGAGCCCCAGGCCCGTGCCCCGTCCGGCCGGCTTGGTGGTGAAGAACGGCTCGAAGATGCGGTCGATCACCTCGGGCGCGATGCCGTGCCCGCTGTCGCGCACCGTGATACGCACGTAGTCGCCCGGCGGGATGGTGCCGGTGCGGACCTTGACGGGCTGCGCGAGCGTCTCGGTGGCGAGCGAGAGCGCGAGGCGCCCGCCTTCGCCCATGGCCTGGACCGCGTTGGTGCAGAGGTTCATGAGCAGCTGGTGAAGGCGCGTGGGATCTCCCAGCACCATGGCGTCTTCGCCCGCCCCGGTGTAGTCCATCTCGATGCCCGGCGGGGTGGAGCCGCGCACGAGGTCGCACACCTCCTGCGCGATCGGCGCCACGATGACGGGCATCTTCTCCGCGCCCTCGGCGCGGCTGTACGAGAGGATCTGCGTGACGAGCGCCTTGGCGCGGTTGCCCGCCCCCATGATCGTGTCCAGGTAGCGCTTCATGTCGGAGTCGCCCTGCGCGCGGTTCTGCGCGAGCTCGCCGTAGCCCAGGATCGCGCCCAGGATGTTGTTGAAGTCGTGCGCGATGCCGCCGGCCAGGTGGCCCACGGCCTGCATCTTCTCGGCCTGCTTCAACTGCGCCTCCAGGCGCAGCCGCTCCTGCTCGGCGCGCACCTTCTCGGAGACGTCCTTCACGAACCCGATGATGCGGCGCGTGGAAGGGGTGGCCTCGCCCGTGTCGCCGATGCGGTAGGCGTTCACGCCGAGCATCGTGTACTCGCCGTCGTCGCGCCGGAAGCGGTACTCGATGGCGATGTGCGGGATCTGGCCGGTCGTGAGCATGCGGCGCAGGCCCTTCAGGCGGATGCGGTCGTCCGGGTGCACGCGGTCCATCCACTGGCGCGCGGTGGAGATGGACCCGGGCGCGAGGCCCAGCACGGAGCGCGTGTCGCCGTCCCACACCACGGTGCCGTCCTGCGGGTTGAGCTCGTAGAGCAGGTTGCCGCTCGCGCGGATCACGGCCTCGTGGCGCGAGCGCCAGGCCGCGGTTTCCTTGATCGCCTCCTCGCGCTCCACCAGCAGCGCCGCCGAGAAGAGCGTGGTCACCACGATGGTCGCGAGGTAGCCCTGCAGGTGGAGCATCGAGCGCACGTCGGCCACCCCGTCGATGGAGAAGGGCCCGAAGCCATGCGCCGTCTGCCAGTAGCAGATGAGCCCGAAGACCGCGAGGCAGAGGGTGGTGGTGCGCATCCCGAAGCGCAGCGCCGCCCAGATGAGGAACGGGGCGCACAGGTAAATGAGCGGCGGGGTGAAGCCCGGCACCGCGAAGCGCGTGCCGAACACGTAGTTGGTGGTGACCACCAGGCCGGCGAAGAGCACCAGCATCTCCGGCAGCTGCGGCCGCGCGAGGTCGAAGGCCTCGGCGAGCCCGCGCCGGCTCCAGGCGAGGATGAGGGGCGCCGTGATGAGCATGCCCAGCATCGTCGAGACGAACGTGACGGACCACTGCTCGCGAAACGGCGCGCTCGTGTGCAGGTAGGTGAATCCCGTGTCCAGGATCGACATCGCGGCCACGAGCGGCGACATGCCGATCAGGAATGCGGCCAGGCCCTTCACCGTCTCCACCTGCACGCGGGGGCCGGCGAGCCTCAGCAGGCCCGCGGCCACCAGCAGCGGCTGCGCGACGTTCACCGCCATGCTCGCGGCGATGCGCGGCCAGCCCGCATGCAGGTCCAGCCCGACGGCGAAAGTGGCGAGCGCCGCGATGGCGAGGTAGGCCGGCCAGCGGCGCGGCGGGGCGACCAGCAGGGCCCCCAGCGCCACCCCGTGGGCGGGCCAGATCACGAGCGGATAGCGGGTCTGGAGGGGCAGGCTTACCGCGTACGCGGCGAGCACGTAGTACACGACCCCGAACACCACGAAGGCGAGCGTCTGCCGCACCGAGACGGCGGCATCTGCACCGGCGATCGACTGCGTTTGCGCGCTCATCGGGGTCCCTCTTCGGATTCTACGGGCTTGCGCGGTAAAATGGGTCCGTGGAAGCCCATATCCTCGTCGTCGACGACGACCAAGCCATCCGCGAGCTCATCCGCGAGTACCTCACGGAGCACGACTTCAAGGTTTCGCTTGCCGAGACGGGAGCGGACATGGACAAGGTGCTCGGTGCCGAGATGGTCGACCTCGTGATCCTGGACCTGAAGCTCCCGGACGAGGACGGCCTCGCCATCGCCCGGCGGCTGCGCGAGTCGCTCGACCTGCCCATCATCATCCTCACCGGGCGCAAGGAAGAGGCCGACCGCATCATGGGCCTGGAGCTCGGCGCCGACGACTACGTCACCAAGCCCTTCAGCCAGCGCGAGCTCCTCGCGCGCATCAAGGCGGTCCTGCGGCGCACGGAGGGCAAGCGCGAGACGCGGCGCGGCGAGAGCGTGCGCGCCTTCCGGTTCTCGGGCTGGGAGTTGAACACCGGCACGAGGAAGCTCAAGGCGCCCGACGGGCGCAACGTCGAGCTCACCAACAGCGAGTACGCGCTGCTGGTGGCGTTCCTCAAGGCGCCGGGGCGCATCCTTTCGCGCGACCAGCTGCTCGAGTCGAGCCGCCTGCACGACGACATCTACGACCGGTCGATCGACGTGCAGATCCTCAGGCTGCGCCGCAAGATCGAGGAGAGCCCCAACCAGCCGCAGCTGATCCGCACCGAGCGCGGCGCCGGCTATTACCTGAACTCCGCCGTCGAAACGATGTGACGAGGTGATCGCCCCGCTGCTCACCATCGACGCAATCCTCATCGTCGTCGCAGCGTGGCTCGCCATCGGGGTGGCCGGCATCGCCGCCCTGCGCAACCTGGGGCTGGTGGCCCGGGTGCTCTTCCCCCTGTCGGCGGCCCTGAGCGCGGCGCTCGCGGGCCTCGCCCTGGCCGCCATGGCCGGCACGCCCGAGGTCGCGGTGCTCGTGATCGGCCTGCCGGGGCTGCCCTTCCACCTGCGCCTCGACGCCCTCTCCGCGTTCTTTCTTCTGCTGGTGGGCGTGGCGAGCGCCGGCATCTCGATCTTCGCCGCCGGCTATTTCCGCCCGGGCGAGGGCACGCCCCCGGGCCTCATGTGCCTCGAGTACCACGTCTTCCTCGCCGCGATGGCGATGGTGCTGCTCGCCGACGACGCCTACGCGTTCATGGTGAGCTGGGAGATGATGGCCCTCTCGTCGTACTTCCTCGTCACCACCAACCACCGCCTGCCGGAGATCCAGCGCGCCGGGTACCTCTACCTGCTGGTCGCGCACATCGGCGCCATCGCGATCCTCCTTTGCTTCGGCGTCCTGCAGGCCAACACCGGCGACTACACCTTCGCCAACATGCGCGCGCAGAACCTGTCGCCCTTCTGGGCCTCGGCCGCGTTCCTGCTCGCGCTCTTCGGCTTCGGCGCCAAGGCCGGCATCCTGCCGCTGCACGTGTGGCTGCCCGAGGCGCACCCGGCGGCCCCCTCGCCCGTCTCGGCGCTCATGAGCGGGGTGATGCTCAAGACCGCGATCTACGGGATGCTGCGCGTGAGCTTCGACCTCGTCTCGACGACGATCTGGTGGTGGGGCGTGGTGGCGTTGTCGGTGGGGCTGCTCACGGCGCTCTTCGGCGTGGTGTTCGCCGCCGCCCAGGTGGACATGAAGCGGCTGCTTGCCTACTCGTCCATCGAGAACATCGGCCTCATCGTGGTCGCCCTGGGCCTCGCCATCATCTTCGAGGCCTACGGCATGCGCTCGCTCGCCGCGCTCGCCATGACGGCGCTGCTCTACCACTGCCTCAACCACGCCCTCTTCAAGAGCCTGCTCTTCCTGGGCACGGGCTCGGTGCTGCACGCCACCCACGAGCGCAGCCTCGGCAAGCTGGGCGGGCTCATGCGATTCATGCCCTGGGTGGCGTGGACCGCGCTGGTGGGCGTGATCGCCGCCGCGGGCCTGCCGCCGTCCAATGGCTTCGCTTCCGAGTGGCTGCTGCTGCAAAGCTTCCTCTTCACCGGCACCCTGCCCAACCCCTACCTCAAGATGCTGGTGCCGGTGTTCGCCGCGGGCGTGGTGCTGGTCGCGGCGCTGGCCGGCTACGTGATGGTGAAGTTCTTCGGCGTGATCTTCCTCGGGCAGCCGCGCGAGGAGCGGCTCGCGAAGGCCGAGGATGCCGGGCGGCTCGAGCGCCTCGGGCTCGCGTGGCTCACCGCGGGCTGCATCCTGCTGGGGCTCTTCCCGGTGGCGATGATCGAGGTGATCGACCCGATCCCCTTCCAGCTGGTGGGCCGGGGCCTCGCCCAAAGCGGCCGCGTGGGCGACTGGCTCATGCTGGCGCCCGTGTCGGCCGAGCGCGCCTCGTACAGCGCGCCGCTGCTCTTCCTCATCATCGCGGCGATCGTGATGCTCACCTTCCTGCTCGTGCGCCGCTTCTACCACGGGCGCATCCGGCGCGCGGCGCCCTGGGATTGCGGCTACCCGTTCCAGACCGCGCGCATGCAGGACAGCGCCGAGGGCTTCGGCCAGCCCATCCGGCAGATCTTCGAGCCGTTCTTCCGCATGCACCGCGAGCTTCCTTCGCCATCCGACGAGGCGCCTCGCTACCGCGTGGTGATCGAGGACCCGATGTGGGGCTGGATCTACGTGCGCATCGCGCAGGCGACCGAGGCCGTGTCGCGCACCGTGGGCATGCTGCAACGCGGGCGCATCTCCATCTACCTGCTCTACAGCTTCGTCACGCTGGTGGCGCTGCTGTTCCTCACCCAGGCATGAACCTCGAAGGCTTCCTCGCCCAGCTCGCCGCGATGATCGTGGCCCTCGTGGCCGCCCCGCTCCTGGTGGGCTGGGTGAACATGTGCCGCGCATGGCTGCAGAACCGCACCGCCCCGCCGCTCCTGCAGCAGTTCCGCGTGCTCCACAAGCTCTTCTGGAAGGAATCCGTGGTCGCGCGCAACGCCACGCCGATGTTCCGCATCGCGCCCTACATCGTGTTCAGCTGCATGCTGCTCGCCTCGATGATCGTGCCGACGCTCTCGACCAACCTGCCGCTGGCACCCGCGGCCGACGCGATCGCGCTGGTGGGGCTCTTCGCCCTCGCGCGCGTGTTCATCTCGCTCGCCGCGATGGACATCGGCACCGCCTTCGGGACGCTGGGCGCCCGCCGCGAGATGCTGGTGGGCTTCCTCGCCGAGCCCGCGTTCCTGATGGTGCTGTTCACCGCCTCCCTCATCTCCAACTCCACCTCGCTCGCGACGATCGTGACCACGCTCGCGCACCGCGAGTTCACGATCCTGCCCAGCCTCGCGCTCGCGGGCGTGGCCTTCACGATGGTGTCGCTCGCGGAGAACGCGCGCGTGCCCGTCGACAACCCGGCCACGCACCTGGAGCTCACCATGATCCACGAGGCGCTGGTGCTCGAGTACTCGGCGCGCCACCTGGCGCTGGTCGAGTGGGCGGCGGCCCTCAAGCTCTTCGCGTACTCGTGCGCGGGCCTCGCGCTCTTCTTCCCGTGGGGCGTGGCGCAGGCCAACGACCGCGGCGCGCTCCTCCTCGCGCTTCCGGCCCTCCTCGTGAAGCTCGCGGTGGGCGGCTTCCTGCTCGCCCTGATCGAGACGGTGACGGCCAAGATGCGGATCTTCCGCGTGCCCGAGTTCCTCGCCACCGCCTTCCTGCTGGGCGTGCTGGCCCTCCTCGTGCACCTGCTGCTGGGAGCCTGACCCCGTGAGCCCGCTCGGCATCCAGCTCGTCAACCTCTTCGCGGCCACCCTGCTGCTGATCGCGTTCGCCATGCTCGCGCAGCGGCGCATCGTTGCGCTCATCAACCTTTTCGCGCTGCAGGGGCTCACGCTCGCCGCCTCCACCGCGACGGTGGCCTGGGTGACCGGCCAGCACCATTTGTACTGGTCGGCGGCGATCACCGTCGCGCTCAAGGTCCTGGCGCTGCCCTACATCCTGCATCGCCTGATCCGGCGCCTCAACGTGAAGTGGGACATCGAGACGCTCATCAACATTCCCACGCTCATGCTGGTGGGCATCGCGCTGGTGATCTTCTCGTTCAACCTCGCCATCCCGATCTCCGAGTTCTCGAGCTCGCTCGCGCGCGGCACGCTGGGCATCGCGCTCGCGTGCGTGCTGCTCTCCTTCCTCATGATGATCACGCGCTCCAAGGCGGTGCCGCAGGTGATCGGCTTCCTCGCCATGGAGAATGGCCTGTTCTTCGCCGCCACCAGCGCCACGTACGGCATGCCGATGGTGGTGGAGCTGGGCATCGCCCTCGACGTGCTGGTGGGGATGGTGATCCTCGGCGTGTTCCTCTTCCAGATCCGCGAGCAGTTCGACTCGCTCGACATCCGCCACCTCGAGTCGCTCAAGGAAGACTGATGGACGTCCTCGTGCTCCTCTTCGCCATCCCGCTCGCCGGCGGCGCGTTCCTGTGGACGTGGGGCGAGCGCGACTCGGCGCCCGAGGTGAACTGCCTCTTCAGCTTCGCCACGCTGGGGGTGGCCGTGTGGCTCACGGCGATGGTGGTGGAGGGCGGGCCGATCCTGGGCTTCGGCGAGCAGTTCTTCGTCGATTCGCTCAACGTCTTCCTGGTGGCGCTCACCGCGTTCGTGGGCTTCACCACCTCGCTCTTCTCGCGCCCCTACATGCGCACCGAGCGCGACAAGGGGCGCATGACCGCGCCGCGCCTTCGCCTCTACCACAGCATGTACCAGGTCTTCATGTTCACGATGCTGCTGGCGCTCACCACCAACAACATGGGGATCCTGTGGGTGGCCATGGAGGCGGCCACCCTCGCCACGGTGCTGCTGGTGTCGGTGTACCGCACGGCGGCGGCGCTCGAGGCGGCGTGGAAGTACTTCATCCTCTGCGGCGTGGGCATCGCGCAGGCGCTGTTCGGCACGATCCTGCTCTACTTCGCCGCCGAGCGCGTGCTGGGGCGCGAGGGCAGCGCGCTCCTCTGGACGCACCTGGACCTGGTGAAGGGGCAGCTGCAGCCGGCGATCCTTTCGCTCGCGTTCGTCTTCCTGCTGGTGGGCTACGGGACGAAGGTGGGGCTCGTCCCCGTGCACAACTGGCTGCCGGACGCGCATGCCGAGGGCCCCACGCCGATCTCGGCGGTGCTCTCGGGGCTGCTGCTCAACGTGGCGCTCTACAGCGTGATCCGGTGCAAGGTGCTCACCGACGGCGCGCTGGGCTCGCGCTTCGCGGGCAACATGATGATGGGCTTCGGCCTGCTGTCCGTGGTGGTGGCGGCGTTCTTCCTTTCGCGGCAGCGCGACATCAAGCGCATGTTCGCCTACTCGTCGATCGAGCACATGGGGCTCATGACCTTCGCGTTCGGCATGGGCGGCCCGATCGCCAATTTCGCGGGGCTGCTGCACATGACCGTCCACTCGCTCGTGAAGAGCGCCATCTTCTTCACCGTGGGCCACGCCGCGCAGAAGGCGGGCACGCAGGTGATGGAAGACATCCGCGGGCTGCTCAAGGTGAGCCCGCGCGTGGGCTGGGGCCTCATGATCGGCGCGCTCGCGATTCTCGGCATGCCGCCGTTCGGCGTGTTCGCGAGCGAGTTCCTGATCCTCACCACGGCCATGCGCGAGCATGCGTGGGCCACGCCGTTCCTGCTGCTCTCGCTGGGCGTGGCGTTCGCCGCGGTCTTCGCGCGCGTGCAGCCGATGGTGTTCGGCGACACGCACCATCCGCGCCTGCCGCACCAGCCGGCGCTCGTGCCGGTCTTCCTCCACCTGGGGCTGGCGCTGATGCTGGGCCTCTACATCCCGCCTTACCTCGCGGCGTGGTATGCGCAGGCCGCGAGGCTCCTCGGCTGACATGGACACGCCCTTCACCCGCACCATCGTCACCCGCGAGCAATGGGTCGAGGGCGCGTGGGCCGTGCGCGACGCGGGGGGCCGGCTCGTCACGCTGTGGGGGTCCGACAATACCGACCGGGGCGCGGGCTTCGCGGTCATGGCGGCCTTCGTCGCCGCGGGCGGCGTGCGGGTGCTCGAGCTCTCCCTCGCCGCGGGGGAGCCGTATCCGGAGATCGCGGGCCTCTTCCCCGCCGCGGGGCGGATGCAGCGCGCGCTGCACGACCTGCTGGGCCTCGTGGCCGAAGGCGCGCGCGACACGCGGCCCTGGCTTCGCCACGGCGCCTGGCGCGAAGGGGAGTTCCCGCTGCGCCGCGACTTCGACGCATCGGCGGCCCGCAACAACGCACCCGCCGACTACCGCTTCGTGCGCGTCGAGGGCGACGGCGTGCACGAGATCCCGGTGGGCCCGATCCATGCGGGCATCATCGAGCCCGGCCACTTCCGCTTCAACATCGTGGGCGAGAAGGTGCTGCGCCTCGAGGAGCGGCTCGGGTACGTGCACAAGGGGATCGACCGGCGCTTCGCGGCGTTCGCGATCGGCGAAGGGCACCGGCTCGCGGGGCGCGTGAGCGGCGATTCGGCCGTCGCGTTCCAGTGGGCGTATGCGCAGGCCGCCGAGGCGGCCGCGGGCGCCGAGCCGCCTCCGCGGGCGCAATGGCTGCGCGCGCTGATGCTGGAGCGCGAGCGCGTGGCCAACCACCTGGGCGACCTGGGCGCCCTGGGCAACGACGCGGCGCTCGCCTTCGCGCTGTCGCAGTTCATGCGCCTCAAGGAGGATTGGCTGCGTTTGAACGCGGAAGCCTTCGGCCATCGCATGGCGTGGGACCGCATCGTGCCGGGCGGCGTGGACGCGGACCTCACCGGCCCCGCCGCCGCGCGCATGCTCGAGCAGGCCGACGCCATCGAGGCCGAGGTGCGCGTGCTGCGCGAGATCTTCGACGAAAGCTCGAGCCTGCAGGACCGTTTCATCACCACGGGCCGCCTCACGCCCGACCAGGCGCACGCCTTCGGGGTGACGGGCCTCGCGGGACGCGCGAGCGGGCAGGCGTTCGACCTGCGCTGCGACATGCCGTGCGCACCCTACGGCGAGCTCGCCGTCCGCAAGGTCGTGTTCGACGCGGGCGACGTCGCCGCGCGCGTGAAGGTGCGCTTCGAGGAGCTCATCGAATCGCTGCGATTGATCCGCGAAATCGTGCGGCGCCTTCCGCCGGGCGAGCTTCGCCGCGAGCTTGCGCTGCCGCCCGCGCGCGCCTTCGGGGTGGGCCTCGTGGAAGGCTGGCGCGGCGAGGCCTTCGTCGCGCTCGAGGCGGGCGAAGGCGGCGCGATCCGCCGCTGCCACGCCCACGATCCGTCGTGGCACGCATGGCCCGCCGTCGAGCACGCCGTGATCGGCAACATCGTTCCGGACTTCCCGCTCATCAACAAGAGCTTCAACCTGAGCTATTCGGGGCAGGACTGCTGATGATCCCGCTGCTGCTCAAGGTCGTGCGAACCGGCATCGTCACCGAGCCCGCACCCGGCGCCGAGCCGCAGTGGCGCGAGCGCGCCGGCGCCATCCAGCAGGAGATCCTGCGCCTGCTCGGCCGCGCGCTCGTGATCCGCCAGGTGGATGCGGGCTCGTGCAACGGCTGCGAGCTCGAGATCCACGCGCTCAACAACCCGTACTACAACATCGAGGGCCTCGGCATCCGCTTCGCCGCGAGCCCGCGCCACGCCGACATGCTCCTCGTGACGGGCCCCGTGTCGCGCAACATGGAGAATGCGCTGCGCATCGCCTACGAGGCGATGCCGGATCCGAAGCTCGTCGTGGCGCTGGGCGATTGCGGCCGCGACGGCGGCATCTTCGGCGAGACGTACGCCACGTGCGGCGGCGTATCGAAGGTGATCCCGGTGGACGTCGTGGTGCCCGGGTGCCCGCCGCCGCCGCTCGCGATCCTCCAAGGTATCCTCACGGCCATCGCCACGCCGAAGAACGGGACACCGGGACCGTCATGAGCCCCCTGCGCAAGCTTTTCGACAGGAACCGCGACTGGGCCGATCGCATCACGCGGCAGGATCCCGAGTTCTTCCGCAAGCTCTCCAAGCTGCAGGCGCCCGATTACCTCTGGATCGGCTGCTCCGACAGCCGCGTGCCCGCCAACGAGATCGTGGGGCTGCTGCCGGGCGAGATGTTCGTCCACCGCAACATCGCGAACATGGTCGTGCACACCGACCTCAACTGCCTGTCGGTGATGCAGTTCGCGGTGGACGTGCTGAAGGTCCACCACATCATCGTGGTGGGCCACTACGGCTGCGGCGGGGTGCGCGCGGCGCTCAGGAAGAAGCGCCTGGGGCTCATCGACAACTGGCTGCGCCACATCCAGGACGTGCGGGGGAAGCACCGCGAGAGCCTCGACTCGCTCAAGGACCTCGCCGCGCAGGTCGACCGGCTCTGCGAGCTCAACGTGATCGAGCAGGTCTCCAACGTCTGCCAGACCTCCATCGTCCTGGACGCGTGGAAGCGCGGCCAGCCGCTCGCCATCCATGGCTGGGTGTACGGCCTGCACGACGGGCTGCTGCGCGACCTGGGCACCACCGTGGACGGGCCGGGGAAGGCGGCGAAAGCCTACGCCTCGGCGCTCGCGAAGCTTTGAGGCGCCACGCGGAGACGCATCCCCTCGAGCGCGCGGGCTGGCTGCGCGCCGCGGTGCTGGGCGCCAACGACGGCATCGTCTCCACCTCCGCGCTGATCCTCGGCGTGGCCGCGGCGCACGGGCACGAGTCGAGCGTGCTGCTCGCCGGCGTGGCGGGCCTCGTGGCAGGCGCCATGTCGATGGCCGCGGGCGAGTACATCTCCGTGCATTCGCAGCGCGACCTCGAGGAGGCGGCCCTCGCGCAGGAGCGCGCCGAGATCAAGGCCGACGCGAGCGCAGAGCACGACGAGCTCGCCGCCATCTACGTGCGCCGCGGGCTCGAGGCGAAGCTCGCCGGCGAAGTGGCCAGGCAGCTGATGGCGCACGATGCGCTCGCCGCCCACGCGCGCGACGAGCTGGGCATCACCAAGGCGCTCAAGGCGCGGCCGCTGCAGGCTGCGGGCGCTTCCGCGCTGAGCTTCGCCACGGGCGGCATCCTCCCGCTCGTCGTGGCGTACTTCGCGCGCGAACATCCGATCCCGTGGGTATCCGGCGCAGCGCTCGTGTCGCTCGCCATCCTGGGCGCCATTTCCGCGCAGGCCGGCAACGCCCGTGTGCTGCCCGCGGTGTGGCGCGTCGTGTCCTGGAGCGCGCTCGCGATGGCGGTGACCGCGGGCGTGGGGATGCTCTTCGGGACGGGCTAGGCGCTCTCGAGCAGCGCCACGGTGCCCACGCCGCCGTCGGCGCAGATGGAAACGACGGCACGCTTGCCGGCGCCCATCGCCGCGAGCTCCTTCACCGCCTGCGAAAGGATGCGTGCGCCCGTCGCGCCGAACGGGTGGCCGATGGCGATGCTGCCGCCGTTCGGGTTCCACCGCTCCCACGGGAACTTGCCGAGCGCCGCATCCACCTTCGCCTTCTCGCGCACGAAAGCTTCGCTTTCGATCGCCGCCACGTTGCACAGCACCTGCGCGGCGAATGCTTCGTGGATTTCCCAGAGGTCGATCGCATCGAGCGTGAGGGCGTTGCGCGCAAGCAGCCGCGGGATCGCATAGGCCGGCGCCATCAGCAGGCCCTCGTGGAAGATGTCCACGGCCGCGATCTCCCAGTCCACGAGCCTCGCGCGCGGGCGACTCGCCGGCACTCGCGCGAGGCCCGCGTCGTTCGCCACCCACAGCGCGGCGGCCCCGTCGGTGAGCGGCGAGGCATTGCCCGCCGTGATCGTGCCGCGGCCGCTCGTGCGGTCGAAGGCGGGCTTCAAGGTCGCGAGCTTCTCCGCCGAGCTGTCGGCGCGCGGGATGCCGTCCTTGGCCATGCCTTCGGCCGAAACCAGCAGGTCGTCGAAGAAGCCGCCCGCCATCGCCTTCACCGCGCGCTGGTGGGATTGCAGCGCGATGCGGTCCTGGTCGGCGCGCGCGATGTGCCACTCCTTGGCCATCTCCTCGCAGTGCTCGCCCATGCTCTTTCCCGTGGCGCGGTTGGCGATCGCCGGGACGTGCAGGCCGAAGTCCTTCCAGGGGAACTCGGTGATGCGGTCGATGCGCTCGCCGAAGCTGCGCGCCTGCGTGAGCCGCCGCAGCCAGTCCGACATGCCCTGCTTCAGGCCGATCTGCACGCGGCTCATGCTCTCGACGCCGCCGCACATCGCGAGATCGACGTCGTTGCCGAGCATTCCCGCCGCCTCGAAGACCGCCGCCATGCTGGTCGAGCACGCAAGCACCGTGCTGAACGCGGGCGTGGACGGATCGATGCCGGCTTCGATCACGACCTCGCGCGCGATGTTGCTCCAGCCGAGGTTGGCGACCACCGTGCCCCACACGACGAGGTCGGGGCGCGCGCCGGCGGGCAGCTGCGCCGCCATGGCCTTCGCGACCGGCACGGAGAGCGCGATCGCGTCCAGTTTGCGCAAGGGGCCGTCCACGCGCGCGAAGGGCGTGCGCAAGCCCGCGACCAGCCATGCCGTGCCTTTCGCCGTCATCGGTTGTTGCCCCCGTATTCGCGCTCGAAGCGCTCGCGGTCGCGGGCGAACTGCTGCTCCAGCTCCTCGCGGCCCTGCTGGGCCATGGAAAGCCGCCGCGCCTCGTCGCGGTAGAACGGCAGCGTCGCATCCACGCTCGCGACATTGTGCCTGCGGAACGCGTCGGCGAGCTGCTTCGCGCGGAAGCGGTCCACGCCCAGCTTCTCCAGCGTCGCGCGTCCTGCCTTGAGCGCGCTCTCGAACGTCTCGCGCTCGACCACGTCCACGCCGCGGAAGCGAAGCTCGTAGTAGTGGCTCACGTTGCGCGCGCGGCTCACGATGGCGAGCGACGGGAAGTTGGCCCGCACGCGGTCGACGAGGGCGAGGCTCGCCTCGACGTCGTCGATCGCGTTCACCAGCAGCCGCGCCTGGCGCGCGCCCGCCGCCTCCAGCAGGTCCAGGCGCGTCGCGTCGCCGTAGAACACCTGGAAGCCGAACTTGCGCAGCGACGCCACCTGGTCGGCGTCGTGGTCGAGCACCACGGGGCGCACGCCGCTCGCGAGCAGCAGGCGCCCCACGATCTGGCCGAAACGCCCGAAGCCCGCGATGATGACCGGCCCCTCGTCGGTGATGGTGTCGGGCTCGCGCTCGGCCTTCGCGCGCGCTCCCATCAGCTTGTCGTGCGCGATGAGGAGCAGCGGCGTGGTGGCCATGGAAAGCGCCACGGTGATCGTGAGGAGCGCCTCCCACTCGGCCGTGAAGAGGCGCGCTTCCCGCGCCGCGATGAAGACCACGAACGCGAACTCGCCGCCCTGCGAGAGGAGGAACGCGAAGAGCCAGCGCTGCCGGCAGATGTCGAGCGTGCGCGCCACCGCCCACAGCGAGAACACCTTGAGCGCGAGGAAGCCGGCGAGGAGCAGCGCCACCTCGCCCGGATGGCTCGCGAGCAGGCTGAAGTCGATCGTCATGCCCACCGAGATGAAGAAAAGACCCAGCAGCAGCCCCTTGAACGGCTCGATGTCGCCCTCGAGCGCGTGGCGGAACTCGGAGCCCGCGAGCAGCACGCCGGCGAGGAAAGCCCCCAATGCCATGGAAAGGCCGGCGAGCGACATGAGCTCGGCGATGCCGATCACGAGCAGCAGCGCGAACGCGGTGAACACCTCGCGCAGGTCGCTCTTGGCGATGAGGCGCATGACCGGGCGCGTGAGGTAGCGGCCGATCACGATCACGCCCGCCACGGCGGCCACCGCGATCGCGACGCGCTCCCATACCGGCTGCGCACCGGCCTTCTGCACGCGGCCCACGAACGGCACCAGCGCGATGAGCGGGATGGCGGCGATGTCCTGGAAGAGCAGGATCCCGAACGAGGCCTGGCCGGTCGGCGTGTTGAGCTCGTTGCGCTCGGCGAGCTGCTGCATCGCGATCGCGGTCGAGGAGAGCGCCAGCGCGAGGCCGCCCACGAGCGCCGCCTGCCACGGGAAGCCCGCCGCGACGAGCGCCACGCCGAGCACGCCGCCGCTGATGGCCAGTTGGATCGCCCCGCCCCCGAACACGACGCCCCGCATCGCGAGGAAGCGGCGCGGGTCGAGCTCCAGGCCGATCACGAAGAGCATCAGCACCACGCCCAGTTCGGCGAGCGTCTGCGTAGCCGCCGCGTCCGCGGCCACGTCGAGCCCCCACGGGCCGATCGCCGCGCCGGCGATGAGGTAGCCCAGCACCGAGCCCAGCCCCAGGCGCTTGGCGATGGGCACGCAGACGACGGCCGCCGCCAGGAAGATCAGCGCTTCAAGCATGCGTGCGGTGCTCCGCGAGCCAGAGCTCGATCCGGCCATGGAGCTTGCGCCCGGCGCGCGCCATGTGCTCGTCGTCGATCTCGTGGGAGTCGTGGACCACGAAGGGCTCGAGCCAGTTCATGCCGCAGTAGCGCGCGGTCTGCTCCACCACCGGGACGAAGGTCTCGAACGGATGGGCGTGCGGCGCATGTTCCGCGTACTTCTGCAGGTCGCCGGTGGAGGTGACCCAGAGGCAATCCTTGCCCTCGAGCTTCGTGCCGCCCTCGCCATGCGCCCAACCCCCGGCGAGCACCTCGTCGAACCAGTGCTTGAGCATCGCGGGCACGGTGTACCAGTAGAGCGGCGCCAGCCACACGACGAGCTTCGCCCGCTCGAGGGCCGCCTGCTCGGACGCCACATCGATGTCGAAATCGGGATAGAGGTCGTAGAGCGAGCGCACCTCGACCTGCGGCAGCTCGCGAATCGCCGCGAGCAGCGCCGCGCAGGCCCGCGAGCGCCGCGGATACGGATGGGCATGGATCACCGCGATCATCGCGGCAGCCAGCGGGCGAGGCTCACCCAGGGCTCGTTGTCGAGCACGATCCCGGCGAAGATCGCCGCGCCCACCCAGTTGTTGCCGATGAAGGCCCTGAAGCAGCCCTCGCGGCTGCGGCCGCGGATGAGGCCGTAGTGGGAAGCGGCGATCACCGCGCCGGCGGCGAGGCCGGCGAAATACATGAGCCCGTAGTTCTGCCACACGCCCACCGCGGCGAGGATCGCGATGAAGATCGCGTAGCAGAGCATCACCGCGGCCACGTCGAGCCGGCCGAAAAGGATCGCGGAGGTCTTCAGGCCCAGCCTCACGTCGTCGTCGCGGTCCACCATGGCGTACTCGGTGTCGTAGGCGATGGTCCAGAAGATGTTGGCGGCGAGGATGATCCACGCGAGCGTGGGCACCGCGGCCTTTTCCGCCGCGAAGGCCATGGGAATGCCGAAGCCGAACGCGAGGCCCAGCCACGCCTGCGGCATCCAGAAGAAGCGCTTGAGGAACGGATACACGATCGCGATCCCGAGCGCGACGAACGAGAGCTTCACGGTGTACCAGTTCATCTGCAGGACGACCACGAAGGCGGCGAGCGCGCACGCGGCGGCCACGGCGAGCGCTTCCCACGGGCGGATCGCGCCGGTGGCGAGCGGCCGGTCGCGCGTGCGTTCCACGCTCGCGTCGAAGTGGCGGTCGGCGAAGTCGTTGATGGCGCAGCCGCCCGAGCGCATGAGGACGGTGCCGGTCACGAAGAGCAGCAGGATCGCCGGGTTCGGCCAGCCGCGCTGCGCGAGCCACAGGGCCCACAGGGTGGGCCAGAGCAGCAGCAGGATGCCGATGGGCCGGTGCAGGCGCATCAGGCGCTCGTAGGCGTCGATGCGCGCGAGGATCGGGCTCATGCCTTGAGGAAGAACTGGCGCGAACCCAGCCAGCGGTCGAGGTGCTTCTCCACGGATGGGGATTTTGCCTTGAGCAGGCCTTCCGCGGCGTCCCGGGCCGCCTCGACCAGGTCCGCGTCGCGCTCGAGGTCGGCGAAGCGCAGCAGCGGCGCCCCGCTCTGCCGCGCGCCGAGGTACTCGCCCGGGCCGCGCTGCAGCAGGTCCTGGCGCGCGATCTCGAAGCCGTCCGTGCTCTCGTAGATCACCTTCAGGCGCGCGCGGGCCATCTCGGAGAGCGGCTGGTAGTAGAGCAGGATCGCGAGGCTCTGCGCCGAGCCGCGGCCCACGCGCCCGCGCAGCTGGTGCAGCTGCGCGAGCCCCATGCGCTCGGCGTGCTCGATCACCATGAGCGAGGCGTTGGGCACGTCCACGCCCACCTCGATCACGGTGGTGGCCACCAGCAGCTCGATGCGGCGCGCCTTGAACTCGGCCATCATGTGCGCCTTCTCCGCGGGCTTCATGCGGCCGTGCACCAGGCCCACCTTCAGGTCCGCGAAGGTGGACTTGAGGGTCTCGAAGGTCTCCATGGCGGTCTTCAGCTGCAGCGCCTCCGACTCCTCGATGAGCGGGCAGACCCAGTAGGCCTGCGCGCCCTCGCGGCAGCTCTCCCGCACGCGCGCGATCACCTCTTCGCGGCGCTCCTCGGAGACGAGCTTGGTCACCACGGGCGTGCGCCCGGGCGGCAGCTCGTCGATCACGGTGACGTCGAGGTCGGCGTAGTAGCTCATCGAGAGCGTGCGGGGAATGGGCGTGGCGCTCATCATGAGCTGGTGCGGCTCCACGCCGCCCGTGGCCTTGCCCGAGAGGGCGAGGCGCTGCTCCACGCCGAAGCGGTGCTGCTCGTCCACCACCGCGAGGCCGAGCTTCGCGAATTTCACGCCCTCCTGGAAGAGCGCGTGCGTCCCGATGACGAGCTGCGTCTCGCCGGCCTCGATGGCCGTGAGCGCGGCTTGCTTCGCGCGCGCCTTGAGCCCCCCGGCGAGCCAGGCGATCTTCACGCCCAGCGGCTCCAGCCAGTGCGCGAGCTTGAGGTAGTGCTGCTCGGCGAGGATCTCGGTGGGCGCCATGATCGCGGCCTGCCAGCCGTTCTCGATCGCCTGCAGGGCGGCGAGCGCGGCCACCAGGGTCTTGCCGCTGCCCACGTCGCCCTGCAGCAGGCGGCGCATGGGATGGGGCTGGGCGAGGTCCTTCGAGATCACGGCCTGCGCGTGGCGCTGCGCGCGCGTGAGCGGGAAGGGGAGCGATTTCGCGAGCGCATTGGTGAGCGTGTGCCGGTCCGGCAGCTCCGGGGCGCGGCGCGCGCGCCGCTCGCGGTAGGCCATGCGCATGGCGAGCTGCTGGGCGAGGAGCTCGTCGAACTTGAGGCGCCGCCAGGCCGGATGCGTGCGGTCCTCGAGCTCACCGGCGGGCGCGTCGGGCGCCGGGCGATGCAGCGCCATGACCGCTTCGCGGAAAGGCATGAGCCCCAGCCTGTCGCGGATGTCCGGGCGCAGCGTGTCGTCGAGCGGCAGCGTGTCGAGCGCGCCGTTGATGCGCTCGCGCAACTGCGCCTGCGAGAGCCCCGCGGTGGTCGGATAGACGGGCGTGAGCGACTTGGCGAGCGGCGCGCCCTTCGCGACCATGCGGTAGCGCGGGTGCACCATCTCGTCGCCGAAGAAGCCGGGGCGCACATCGCCGAAGAAGCGCGCGCGCTTGCCCGGCGCGAACTGCTTCACCTGGCTGGGATAGAAGTGCAGGAAGCGCACCCACAGCTCGCGCTCGCCGTCCGTGAGCTTCACGACGAGCGTGCGGCGGCCGCGATACTCGACCTTCGATTCGATCACCTCGGCCTCGACCAGCACCGGCTCGCCGGCGCGCGCGTCCTTGAGCGCCGTGAGGTGCGTCTCGTCCTCGTAGCGCAGCGGCAGGTGCAGCACCAGGTCGCCGCGGCTGTGGATGCCCAGGCGCGCGAGCTTCGCGTCCGTGGCGTCGGAAGCCCCGTCCGCGGGGCGGGTGGAAGACGGCGCTCGGGGGGCTTTCGCGGCGGGCAAGCTCAGCCGAGATGCATCACCGCGTCGATCTCGACCAGCGAGCCGCGGGGGAGCGAGGCGACGCCGATGGCGGCGCGCGCGGGGTACGGTTCCCTGAAGTTCTGGCCCATCACCTCGTTCACCTTGGCGAAGTTGGCGAGATCCGTGAGGTAGATCGTGACGCGCACGACGCGGTCGAAGTCCCCGCCCGCCGCGCGGCACACCGCACGCAGGTTATCGAACACGCGGCGCGCCTGCGCCTCGAAATCCCCTTCCACGATCTTCATGGTTTTCGGGTCGAGCGGGATCTGGCCGGACAGGTACACCGTGTCGCCGGCGCGCACCGCCTGCGAATACGTGCCGATGGCGGCCGGCGCGTCGTTCGTTGATATGGGCTTCATGCCAAACGGTTTCCTCCGTGGTCTCTGGGGTCTGCGTGGTTCAAGCTTTTTTCTTGAGCCTCGAGAGCCTCACAACTTCCGGAATCCTTCGCAGCCGCCGGAACACGTGCGCGAGGTGCATGCGGTTGCGCACCTGGATCGTGAACACCACGGTCGTGTACGCCGGGCTCGCGCGCGCCTCGGTCTCGATGTGGTCGATGTTGGAATCGGCCTCGGAAACTTCCGCCGCGAGGCGCGCCAGCACGCCGCGGTGGTTGTGCGCGACGAGGCGCACGTTCACGTCGAAGAGGCGGTCGGCCGACGGGTCCCACTGCACGTCGACCCACTTCTCGGGATCGAAGTGGAACGGATGGATCGCCGGGCAGTCGTGCGTGTGCACGACGAGGCCCTGGCCCTTCTTGATCTGCGCGATGATCGGGTCGCCGGGGATCGGGCGGCAGCACGGCGCGAACTGCACCGCGAGGCCCTCGGTGCCGCGGATCGTGATTGAGTCGAGGCGGTGCGGCTCCTCGCCCGCCGCGTCCCCGATGGAGAGCAGCTTCTTCGCCACCACCACGGCCAGGCGCTTGCCCAACCCGATGTCGGCCAGCACCTCCTCGCGCGTCTTGGCCGAGTCGCCCTTGAAGAAGCGCGTCCAGTGCGCGTCGCCGATGCCGTCGGGATCGGCCTTGAGCGAGCGCAGCGCCTGCACCAGCAGCAGCTCGCCCACCTCGGCGCTTTCCTGCAGCTGCATGGTCTTGAGGTAATGGCGGATGTGCGAGCGCGCCTTGCCGGTGGCGACGTAGGAGAGCCAGACGGGGTTCGGGCGGGCCTGCGGGTCCGTGAGGATCTCCACGCGGTTGCCGTTGCGAAGCACGGTGCCCAGCGGCACCGGCGCGCCGTCCACCTTCGCGGCGATGCAATGGTTGCCCACCTCGGTGTGCACGGCGTACGCGAAATCGATGGGGGTCGCGCCCTTGGGCAGCGCGAAGATCTTGCCCTTGGGCGAGAAGACGTACACCTCGTCGGGGAAGAGGTCGACCTTGATGTGCTCGAGGAACTCCAGCGCGTCGCCCGACTCGCTCTGGATCTCGAGCAGCGACTGCAACCACTGGTGGGTCTTCAGCTGCACGTCCTTGGAGTCGCTCTCGGTGGTCTTGTAGATCCAGTGCGAGGCCACGCCCGCTTCGGCCACCTTGTGCATGTCCAGCGTGCGGATCTGGATCTCGATGGGCATGCCGAACGGGCCGAAGAGCGTCGTGTGCAGCGACTGGTAGCCGTTCGCCTTGGGGATCGCGATGTAATCCTTGAACTTGCCCGGGATCGGCTTGTAGAGCGTGTGCAGGGCGCCCATGGCGAGGTAGCAGCTGGGCACGTCGGGCACGATGATGCGGAAGCCGTAGATGTCGAACACCTCGGAGAACGAGATGTTCTTCTCCTGCATCTTCTTGTAGATCGAGGAGATGTGCTTCTCGCGCCCGTACACCTGCGCCTCGACCTTGAATTCCGCCAGGCGCGTCTCGATGGCGCCCTGGATCTTGCCCAGCGCGTCGCGCCGGTTGCCGCGCGCCTTCCTGAGCGCCTTGTCCAGCACCTTGAAGCGCGTGGGATGCAGGTAGTGGAAGCCCAGGTCCTCGAGCTCGTAGTAGAGCGCCGACAGGCCCAGCCGGTTGGCGATGGGCGCGTAGATGTCGAGCGTCTCGCGCGCGATGCGCTCCTGCTTCTCGAGGGGCACGGCATCCAGCGTGCGCATGTTG
This sequence comes from Usitatibacter sp., assembly GCA_035519515.1. Classification (GTDB taxonomy): domain Bacteria; phylum Pseudomonadota; class Gammaproteobacteria; order Burkholderiales; family Usitatibacteraceae; genus Usitatibacter. The sequence goes on along the minus strand of DATIWC010000057.1, from coordinate 18,353 downwards.
TGCAGGCGGTCGGCGAGCTTGATGAGGATCACCCGCACGTCGCGCGCCATCGCGAGCAGCATCTTGCGGAAGTTCTCCGCCTGCGCGTGCTGCAGCGTGGCGAACTCGATGCGGTCGATCTTCGACACGCCGTCCACCAGCTCGGCCACGGGCTTGCCGAAGCGCTTGGCGATCTCTGCCTTGGTGGTGGGGGTGTCCTCGACGACGTCGTGCAGGAGCGCGGCCATCAGGGCCTGCGCATCCAGGTGCCACTCGGCGAGGATCTTGGCGACGGCGAGCGGGTGGGTGATGTACGGCTCGCCGCTCTGGCGGTACTGGCCCGCGTGGGCCGCGCGCGCGACCTCGTAGGCCTCCTCGATCTGCTCGACGTCCCTCGGCTTGAGGTAGCCGAGGACCGCGGTCAGCTCATCGGGGCCCGGGCCGGGAAGCGAGGCTCCCGCGGTCTTGATGCCGCTCGCGACGGAATGGACACCGAGCGCGGGCATCGCGGGCCCCGGGTTCAGGCCTTCACAGCACCGGCGGGGTGGGCGCCGGCGGGTTCAGCAGCTCCTTGCCGACCTTGCCCGCCGCGATCTCGCGCAGCGCGATCACCGTGGGCTTGTCCTTGTTGGGATCGACCTGGGGCGTCGCGCCGAGCGCGATCTGGCGCGCGCGGTTGGTGGCCGCGAGCGTGAGCTCGAAGCGGTTGGGAAGGAACTTGATGCAGTCGTCGACCGTGATGCGAGCCATGGCAAATCTCTCCGTTACTTGAATTCGGCGAGGCGCGCTGCGAGGCGAATGGACTGCTGGGGGCGCGACACGCGGGCCGCCCGCACGATGGAAACCAGGTCCGATAGCGCCGCCTCAAAGCGCTCGTTTACGATTATATATTCAAATTCAAGTACATGGGAGATTTCTTCGCGGGCGCTCGCCATGCGCCGCTCGATGGCCTCCGGGGCGTCCTTGCCGCGGCCCTGCAGGCGGCGGCGCAGCTCCTCCAGCGAAGGGGGCAGGATGAAGATCCCGACCATGTGCGGGAAGAGCTTGCGCACCTGCCGGGCGCCCTGCCAGTCGATCTCCAGGAGCACGTCGTGGTCGCCGGAGAGCTCGTTCTCGATCCAGCGCCGGCTCGTCCCGTAGTAGTTGCCGTACACGTCGGCATGCTCGAGGAAATCGCCCGCGGCGATCATCGACTCGAACCTCGCGCGGTCGGTGAAGTGGTAGTTCACGCCGTCCTGCTCGCCCGGGCGCGGCGCGCGCGTGGTGTACGAGATGGACAGGCGCACGTTCTGGTCCTGCTCGAGCAGCGCGGCGACGAGGCTCGTCTTGCCGGCGCCCGAGGGGGCGACCACGACGAAGAGGTTGCCCTTGTTCACTCGATGTTTTGCACCTGCTCGCGCATCTGCTCGATCAGCACCTTGAGCTCCACTGAGATCTTCGTGAGCTCGCTCGCCACGGACTTGGAGCCCAGCGTATTGGCCTCGCGGTTGAGCTCCTGGCAGAGGAAGTCCAGGCGCTTGCCGCAGGCCCCGCCCTTGTCCAGCACGCGGCCGAATTCGACGATGTGGGTGGCGAGCCGCGCGAATTCCTCGTCCACGTCGATTCGCGAGGCGTAGAGGACGATTTCCTGGTGCACGCGCTCGTCGGAAGGCGAGGCGCCCGCCTCGGCGATCTTCGCGGACAGCTTTTCCGTGTAGGCCCTGGCGGCGGCGGGCAGCATGGGCCTCGCCTGCTCCACGAGCCCCGACATGCTCGCCAGGCGCTCGCGCAGCACCGCCTCGAGCTTCGCGCCCTCGCGCCCGCGCGTCTGGTCCAGGTCCTCGATGGCGCGGGCCACCAGCGCCATCACCTGCTCCTTCGCCTTGTCCGCGGAAAGCGACTCCTCGCCGAGCACGCCGGGCCAATGCAGGATCTCGGCCACCGAGAGCTTGCGCGCATCGGGGAAGCGCGCCATCACCTGGCGGGAGGCGGCCTCCAGGGCGTGCATCGCCTCCGGGTCGGGAACCAGGGCCCGGCGGCCGCTCGCCACCGGCGTGAAGGTGATCCGGCAGTCCACCTTGCCCCGGGTGAGCCGCCCGGCCACGGCCTCGCGCATCGCGGGCTCCAGGGGCCGCAGCTCCTCCGGAATGCGCGTCTGGAACTCCAGGTAGCGGTGGTTCACGGTCTTCAATTCGACCGAAAGGCTGCCCTGGGGGCCATCGGCGGCGGCGGCCGCGAAACCGGTCATGCTCGAAATCATGGATCCGAGAGCCCCTGCAGTGTGGAATTGTCGCCTTTACAAGGCGCTGGCGAGTGCCGACAATTGACTGGAATTATATCGGAAGCTCCCCCGCTCAATGCCCCAGCAGGCGAACCAGCCGTTGCCCGCCGGCTACGTGCTGAATGGCTATCGGATCGAAAAGCCGCTTTCCTCGGGCGGGTTCAGCATCGTCTATCTCGCGCGCGACGACAAGGACACCCCGTACGCCATCAAGGAGTACCTGCCCTCGTCGCTGCCCCTGCGCACCGACGGCGTCGAAGTGCAGATCAACGACGAGGCCAACCTCGCGGTCTTCCGGCACGGCCTGAAGTGCTTCTTCGAGGAGGGGCGCGCGCTCGCGATGATCTCGCACCCCAACGTCGTGCGCGTGGAGAATTTCTTCCGCGCCAACGAGACTTGCTACATGGTGATGCAGTACGTGCGCGGCCGCACGCTGCAGTTCCACATCCAGCGCCACCGCCACGAGTTCACCGAGGCGTTCATCCGGCGCATCTTCACGCACCTCATGAACGGGCTGCGCGAGGTGCACGCGAGGAAGCTGCTGCACCTGGACATCAAGCCCGCCAACATCTTCATCGCCATGGAGGGCCGGCCCGTCCTCCTGGATTTCGGGGCGGCGCGCATCACGCTCTCCGAGGAGGCGATGAAGTTGAAGCCCATGTACACCGCGGGCTTCGCCGCGCCCGAGCACTACCGCTTCAACATCGAGGAGCTGGGCCCGTGGAGCGACATCTACTCGGTGGGCGCGACGATCTACACCTGCATCGCGGGCACGCCCCCGCAGGCGGGCGACCAGCGCGAGGAGAAGGACCGCATGATCCCGCTGCGCACCCTCGCGCGCCAGCAGTATTCGAACGACCTCTACGACATCGTGGAGTCGTGCCTGCAGGTCGACCGCATGAAGCGGCCGCAAACGGCCTTCGACCTGCAGAAACGCCTCATGGAGCCGCCGCCCGAGGTTGAGAAGAAGAGCCTGCTCGACACGCTCAACATGCCGTTCGCGAAGCTCCTGCAGAAGCTGAACAGCGAATAGGCGAATGCGCTTCACGATCTTCCAGGACAGCCGGCTCGGCGACCGCAAGAACAACGAGGACCGCGTCGGGTACTCCTACAGCCGCGACGTGCTGCTGATGGCGGTGGCCGACGGCATGGGCGGCCACCACGGCGGCGAGGTGGCCGCCGAGATCGCGGTGAACGAGCTGGTGCGCCGCTTCCAGCAGGAAGCGCGCAACAAGCTGAAGAAGCCCTTCGAGTTCCTCGTCTCGGCGATCCAGTCGGGGCACCGCGCCATCGTCTCGCACGCGGTGGAGCACAACCTCCTCGAGTGCCCGCGCACCACGATCGTGGCCTGCATCGTGCAGAACGGCTCGGCCTACTGGGCCCACGCGGGCGACTCGCGCCTGTACGTGCTGCGCAACGGCGAGGTCGCCGCGCAGACCCAGGACCATTCGCGCGTGCAGATGATGATCGACGCGGGCGAGATCACGCGGGAAGCCGCCGCGCGCCACCCGGAGCGCAACAAGATCTTCAGCTGCCTGGGCGGGGTCGTGCCGCCCCAGATCGCCACCGGCCGCGAGTTCCCGCTACAGAAGGGCGACACCATCATGCTGTGCACCGACGGCTTCTGGGGCCAGATGCCCGGCGGCGTCGTGGGCAACCTGCTGAAGAAGCAGAGCCTGGTGGACATCATGCCGGGCCTGCTCGGGGAAGCGCAGCGCCGCGCGCGCGGCGAGTCGGACAACCTCTCGGTGGTCGGGATGACCTGGGAGAGCCAGGACGACCCCAACGTGGCCGACACCCAGGAGCTCGACACGGGCTTCACCAGCTCGTCGAACACCACGGAGCAGCTCCCGGGCGAAGAGCGCGACCTCGACGACGTGACCGACGAGGACATCGAGCGCGCGATCAACGAGATCCAGGACGCCATCCGCAGGGTGCCCCGCTAGATGCCGCGATCCTTCGGGCGCTCCGCCGCCGAGCTGCGGCCGGTCCGGTTCCAGCGAGCCTTCACGCAGCATGCCGAGGGCTCGGTGCTGGTGGAGGTGGGCGCCACGCGCGTGCTTTGCACCGCGAGCGTCGAGGAGAAGGTGCCGCCGTTCCTCAAGGGCAAGGGCTCGGGCTGGGTGACCGCCGAATACGGCATGCTGCCGCGCGCCACGCACACGCGCGGCTCGCGGGAGGCCGCCAGCGGCAGGCAATCGGGCCGCACCCACGAGATCCAGCGGCTCATCGGCCGGAGCCTGCGTGCCGTGACCGACCTCGCCGCGCTCGGCGAACGCCAGGTCACCATCGACTGCGACGTGCTGCAGGCCGACGGCGGCACGCGCTGCGCATCGATCACGGGCGCCATGGTGGCGCTCGCCGACGCCGTTTCCTGGCTGCGCGCGCAGGGCCTGCTGCAGAAGGATCCGCTGCGCGATTTCGTCGCCGCCGTTTCGGTGGGCATGGTGGGCGGCGAGGCCGTGCTCGACCTGGACTACGCCGAGGATTCGGCCTGCGAGACGGACATGAACGTCGTGATGACCTCCGCCGGCCGCTTCGTCGAGGTGCAGGGCACCGCCGAAGGCGCGCCCTTCACGCGCGCGGAGCTGGACCAGTTGCTCTCGCTCGCCTCCGGCGGCATATCCGAGCTCATTTCCCTGCAGCGCAAGTCCCTGGGGTCTTGACCGCGCCCATCGGCGCCCACCTGCGGATTCAAAGCCCGTGCTGAACAAGATCGTCATCGCCTCGAACAACCCGGGAAAGCTGCGCGAGCTCTCGGCGCTGCTGGAACCGCTGGGCATCGAAGCCGCCCCGCAATCGGATTTCGCGGTCACCGAGGCCGAGGAGCCGCATCCGACCTTCCTCGAGAACGCGCTCGCCAAGGCGCGGCACGCCTCCAACGTGGCGGGGCTTCCGGCACTCGCGGACGACTCGGGCCTTTGCGTGCGCGCGCTCTTCGGCGAGCCCGGCGTGCATTCGGCCTACTACGCGGGCCGCGAGGGCACGCGCGAGGAGCGCGACGCGCGCAACAACGCGAAGCTCGTGGAGCAGATGCTCGCGGCCTCCGACCGCTCCGCGTTCTACTACTGCGTGCTGGTCCTCGTGAGGCACCCGGACGATCCCACGCCGCTGGTGGCCGACGGCGCGTGGCACGGCGAGATCGCGCCCGAGCCGCGCGGGTCCAACGGCTTCGGCTACGACCCGTATTTCCGCGTGCGCGGCGGCATCTTCACCGCCGCCGAGCTCGATCCCGCGGCGAAGAACCGCGTGAGCCATCGCGGCCAGGCGCTGGTGCAGCTCGCGCGCAAGCTTCGCGAGGCATGATCCGCCAGCCGCCCCTTTCGCTCTACGCGCACATCCCGTGGTGCCTGCGCAAATGCCCCTACTGCGACTTCAACTCGCACGAGGCGCGCGGCGAGGTGCCCGAGGACGAATACGTGGACGCCCTCGTGGCCGACCTCGAGGCGAGCCTGCCCGACGTGTGGGGGCGCGCCATCCACACCGTGTTCATCGGCGGCGGCACGCCGAGCCTTTTCTCGCCGCGCTCGATCGAGCGCTTCCTCACGGCGCTCGCCACGCGCATGAAGGTGGGCCCCGAGACCGAGATCACGCTCGAGGCCAACCCGGGCACCTTCGAGATCGAGCGCTTCCGGGGCTTTCGCGCGGCGGGCGTGAACCGGCTTTCCATCGGCGCGCAAAGCTTCGACGACGCGAGCCTCGCGGCCATCGGCCGCGTGCACGGCTCCGGCGAGGCGCGCCGCGCGATCGAGGCCGCCCTCTCGCTCTTCCCCACCGTCAACGTGGACCTCATGTACGCGCTGCCCGGCCAGCGCCTGGAGGGCGCGTTGCGCGACGTGGAGACGGCCGTGTCGCTGGGCGCGCCGCACGTCTCCGCCTACCACCTCACGCTCGAGCCCGATACGCATTTCGCGCGCTTCCCGCCGCCGCTGCCCGACCACGACCTCGCGGCCGACATGCAGGAAGCGATCGAGGCGAAGCTCGCCGCGGCGGGCTTCGAACACTACGAGACGTCGGCCTTCGCGCGGCCGGGTCATCGCGCGCGCCACAACGTGAACTACTGGACCTTCGGCGATTACCTGGGCATCGGTGCGGGCGCGCACGGCAAGCTCACGTTCCGCGACCGCATCGTGCGCACCGAGCGCGAGCGCAAGCCCCGTTCGTACATGCAGGCAGCGGCCGCCGGCCGCGCCGAATCGCAGCGCCGCGAGGTGGCGACCGGCGAGCTGCCGTTCGAGTTCATGTTGAATGCGCTGCGGCTCGTCCACGGATTTCCCGCCACGCTCTTCAGCGAGCGCACGGGCTTGCCTCTCGGCGTGGTGGAGCCGCAGCTTCGCGCGGCCGAGGCCGCGGGACTGATCGAGGCCGACGCGATGCACGTGCGGCCCACCGCGCGCGGCGCGCGGTTCCTCAACGACCTGCTCGCGACCTTCCTCGGCCCGGCGCCGCGCCGCCCGGTGATCCCGATCAGTACTTGCCCGCCGGGTACACCCCGTCCTTCATGAACGGCGGCTCGCGGCCCACCAGGGCCTCGAGCATGATGAGCTCGGCGTCGGTGTGGTTGCGGAACGGCCCCGGGTCGGCGTGCATGATGCCGCCTTCCTCACGGATGATCAGCGGCGACTCGTGATGCCTGGTGTGCACCTCCTTGGCGGACATTCCCGGGCCCTCGACGAGCGCCTCGCCATAGCAAAGGCAGAAGTACACCTCCGTCCCGTTCACCTCGAGGTATGCGCCGGTGCCGCGGATGCCGATGGACGCGCTCACCGCCTTGATCGCGACGGGCTTCTTCGAGAAGACCGAGAGCACCTTGCCGCTCGCCACCAGCATCCCGGAGAGCACGCCGCCCGAGTTGCCCTTGAACTCGATCGTGGTCTGGCCGCGCATGAGGAAGGCGTCGCTGCCGATCACCACCACCGCCTGGCTGGAAGCGCCCGTGGCGACGCGATCGCCCACGACGACCGGCGAGCCCACGCGCGCGGGCTTGCCGTTCACCGTGGCCGTGCCGTCGAGCTTGTGCACGCCTTCGGGCAGGTCGCCCTTGGCGAGCGCCTGCGAGACGAGCCCGCTCGCGCCCGCCGCGCCGCTCGCCGCGATCCATTGCAGCCACTGCCGTCGCTTCATGGCCTCCGCCTTTCGAATACGAGGTCCCACACACCGTGGCCCAGTGCCCGCCCGCGCTTTTCGAACTTCGTCTCCGGCCGCCACGAAGGGCGCTCGGCGAAACCCCCGCATGTGTTGGCGAGCGAGGGCGAAGCGCCGAGGATAGCAAGCGCCTGGTCGGCATAGTCGCGCCAATCGGTCGCCACGTGAAGCACGCCGCCCGGCACGAGGCGCGAGGCGGCGAGCTCGACGAAAGCCGGCTGCAACAGCCGGCGCTTGTGGTGGCGCTTCTTCGGCCACGGATCGGGGAAGAAGACATGGATCGCGGCGAGCGAGCCCTCGGGGACCATGTCCCGAAGTACGTCCACGGCGTCGTGCTGGATGATGCGGATGTTGGTGAGCCCGGCCTGCGCGATGCGGCGCAGCAGGCTCCCCACCCCCGGCCCATGCACCTCGATCGCGAGATAGTCGGTGCCGGGATTGTCCGCCGCGATGCGGGCCGTGGTGTCTCCCATGCCGAATCCGATCTCCGCCACCACCGGGGCCGTCCTCCCGAATGCCTGCGCAAGGTCGAGGGGCGCGGCCTGGTAGGCGATGCCGTGGCGGGGCATGAGCTGCGTGAGTGCTCGCTGCTGCGCCGGGGAGAATCGCCCCTGGCGCAGGACGAAGCTGCGGATCGGCCTGTAAGTCACGGATTTTGCGGGGAGAATAGTTTACGGATGATAGCTCGGGCGGGCGAGTCATTTGCGCAACAGGCCCGGTTGACACTCCTGGAGGGGCGGCCTAAATTGACTACAAAAGGTCGAGGAAAACAATGGCGCTCACGTCGAGGCTCGCCGTGCTTGTTTTCGCTGCCCTGCCAATCGGGGTAGCGGCGGCGGACAACAACTACTTCGGCGTCCTGCGTCTTCCCAGCAACGCGCTTCCTCCCGCGGGCAGCTTTTCCTTCCAGTCGTCGCCGGTCAACGCGTTCTCGCCGTGGCGCTCGGATTCGCTCTGGCAGGCCGATAGCGGCCGGCGCATGAAGCTGGGTTACAACTACACGCGCTACCTCGCCTTCGAAAGCGAGTTCGTCGACATGGGCCGCGCGCCCAACGACGTGTTCGCCAACCCGTCGAACCTCGCCACGGCGTTTCGCAGCACGGGCTTCGGCGTGGACACCGTGGCCACGCTGCCCGTGTGGCGCAGCCTGTCCTTCTACGGCCGCTTCGGCGCCTACCGCGGCGACCCGCGCAACACGTTCGCGACCTACTCGACGTCGCTTCTCGCCGATCCCACGCGCGGCACGCGCTGGCGCTACGGGCTGGGTGTGCGCTACGACTTCAACAGCGCCCTGGGCGTGCACGCCGACATCGAGCGCTACTCGCCGATGGGCGCGCCGCTGGGCGAGCCGGACTCCGACCAGATCTCCATCGGCGTCAACTGGCGCTTCTAGGCCGACTTCTGGATGAGGCCCGCCTCGGGTGAGCTGGGGCTCGCCTCGTAGGGCTTCTTCGCCATCCGCCCCGCGAGCCACGCCTCGCGCCCCGCTTCCACGGCGAGCTTCATCGCGCGCGCCATGCGCACCGGGTCCTTCGCCTTGGCGATGGCGGTGTTCATGAGCACGCCGTCGCAGCCCAGCTCCATCGCGATGGCCGCGTCCGACGCGGTGCCGATGCCCGCATCGACCAGCACCGGGACCTTCACGCGGTCGATGATGATCTGCAGGTTCCACGGGTTGAGGATGCCCATGCCGGAGCCGATGAGCGAGGCGAGCGGCATCACGGCCACGCAACCCAGCTCTTCGAGCTGCCTGGCGAGGATCGGATCGTCGCTGCAGTAGGCCATCACCTGGAAGCCCTCGGCGACGAGCGTCTTCGCGGCGGCGAGCGTCTCGGGCATGTTGGGAAAGAGCGTCTGCGCGTCGCCCAGCACCTCGAGCTTCACGAGCGCGTGCCCGTCGAGCAGCTCGCGCGCGAGGCGAAGCGTTCGCACGGCATCCTGCGCCGTGTAGCAGCCCGCCGTGTTGGGCAGGATCGTGTAGCGCGTGGGCGGCAGGACCTCGAGCAGGCTCGGCTCGTTCGCGTTCTGGCCGATGTTGGTGCGGCGGATCGCGACCGTCACGATCTGCGCGCCCGAGGCCTCGATCGCGCGGCGCGTCTCGTCGAAATCCCGGTACTTGCCCGTGCCCACCAGCAGGCGCGAATCGTACGCGCGGCCCGCGACCACCAGCTTGTCGTTCGCCATGGCTAGCCTCCTCCCACCGCGACCACCACCTCGATGCGGTCGCCATCGGCCACCCTCGCCTCGGCGAGCCGGCTGCGCGGCACGATCTCGCCGTTGCGCTCCACGGCGATGCGCCGGCCGCCCAGGGCGAGGGCCTCGAGGAGCTGGCTGAACGTGAGCGTGGCGGGGAGCTCCCGCGGCGCCCCGTTCACCGTGACGTGGATGGGCGCGGACATGGGGGAATTCTACATCTGCTTGAACCGGTTCCCGTACGCCCGCGAGACGGCGAGCTCCGTCTTGCCGTCCTTCAGCCTCACGAAGACGCGGCTCGCGAGGTCGCGGCGCGTCGAGGCGACCTCGTTCATGTTCACCACCGTGCCGCGGTGGATCTGCCAGAACACCTCCGGGTCGAGCTGGGCGGCCATCTCCGCGAGCGGCGTGCGGATGAGGAACTCGCCCTCGCGCGTGATCACGCAGGTGTACTTGTCGGACGCCTGCAGGTAGAGCACCTCCGCCACCGGGATCTGGCGAACGAGATCGCCCTTGAGCGCCCGGATCCACCGCAGCCAACCGCCCTGCGTTCCCGCCGGCAGCACGCGCGCGATCTTCTCGAGCACTTCCGCGATCGCCGGGGGCTGCTGCGCAGCGGCGATCTTGCGCTTCAACCGGTCGACGGCGCGCGCGAGGCGCTCGTCGTCCACGGGCTTCAAGAGGTAGTCCACGGCCTCGCGGTCGAAGGCCTCCACCGCATATTGGTCGTAGGCGGTGACGAATACCACGTGGGTGCGCGGATCGATGCGCCGCGCGAGCTCGATGCCCGTGAGGCCGGGCATGCGGATATCGAGGAACGCCACTTCGGGCGCTTCCTCGTCGGCGGCGCGCAGCGCGTCCAGGCCGTTGGCGGCGAGCGGCAGCACCTCGAGCTGCGGCCACAGCACGGCCAGCCGGTCGCGCAGGTGCTCGCCGAGGTTCGGCTCGTCGTCGGCGATGAGGGCGCGCGGATTCATGCGGGCAGCCGCAGCGTGACCACGGTGCCCGAGGGCTTGTTGTCCGCGATCTCGAGGCTCGCGCCCTCGCCATAGAGCCCGCGCAGGCGCTCGCGCAGGTTCGCAAGCCCCAGGCCGGCGCTCGACGGGGACGTGAAGCCCACGCCCGTGTCGCGGATCTCGACGGCCACGCGGCCCTCCTCGCGTCGCGCGGCGAGCTCGACACGCCCGCCTTCCACCCTGGGCTCGAGGCCGTGGCGGATGGCGTTCTCGACCACCGGCTGCAGCAGCATCGGCGGCAGCGCGAACGATTCGAGGCCGGGGGGAATCTCGATGCGGTAGTCGAGCCGCGGACCGATGCGCACCTTGAGGATGTCGAGGTACGCCGTGATGAGGTCGCGCTCGGCGCCGAGCGTGGTGCTCTCGGTGCGCGTCGCGGCGAGAGAGGCGCGCAGGAAGTGGTTGAAGCGCTCGAGCATGTGCTTGGCGCTCGCGGGATCGCGGTCCACGAGGCTCGAGACGTTGGCGAGCGTGTTGAAGAGGAAGTGGGGCTCGATCTGCGCCTGCAGGGCACGCAGGTTGGCCGCGACCGCCTCGCGCTGGACGCGCTCGGCCCTGCCGCGCTCGCGCTCGATCTCGGCGGCCGACGAGGCCTCGCGCTCGCGGAAGAAGAAGATCGTCGAGATGACGGCCGAGATCACGAGGCTCGTGGCGGCGATGGAAATGACCCACGCCGGGTCGCCCATCCAGTTGAAGCCGATGTTGAAGATCCAGTCGGTGGCCTGGAACCCGGCGATCACGCCCAGCGTCGGGATCGCCGTGAAGTACACCGTCCTCGCGAAATGCCCCTGTTGCTTGGCCCACGTCTCGAGGCCGGAGAGCTCGCCCGCGGAGAACAGGGCGTGGATCGCGTAGCCCACGAAGTTGCACAGGATGAAGAACACGGCGAGCGCGCGCGGCGACGGGAAGTGGCCCGCGAACGCCGAGTTCACGAGCATGAAGAAAGCCCCGAACAGGCAGTTCCAGATGAACGTGTAGACGAGGTTGCGCTTCCGGCTGCACGGGAAGCGGCGGAAGTACGGGATCAGCTCGAGCGGATGGGCGCTCTGCGAAAACGGGGTCCCCGGGTTCATGGGCGCCATCCTACTGCCGGGCCGGCGGCCGGGCGCGCGGCCTGCGACGAAATGCCGCCGGAGTTCGCGAACCGGTAAAATGCTTCGCCAGCCGCGGGTGTAGCTCAATGGCAGAGCAGAAGCTTCCCAAGCTTACGACGAGGGTTCGATTCCCTTCACCCGCTCCACGAAGCCATCCCCGGGGCGCCCCGGCGCGACGGCCGTGGCTTCAGGGCGCGATGTAGGCGTATCCCTTCGACTGGTAGGCCATGAGCGAGATGAACCCGTTGCCCACCACGTGGATCTGCGGCAGCACCTTCTCGGCCTGCGTTCCCTGCTCGCGCACGGCCACGGCGCACTGCTCGAATCCCTCGACGCCCTCGGATTCGCCCATTTGCCTGATCTTCTGGGCGATCTTCTCCGCCATCGGGCGATCCTCCGGCTTGATCTGCGCCGGATCGGTCTGGACGAGCTTGGTCGCCGGCCCGCGGAAGGCGAGGATGAAATGCGGAGACACACCCTGCTTGATCAGCGACTGGCGCGTCTCGTCGATGACGTTGAGGCGGCCGAGCAACCCCTTGGCATCGCCCTCCTTGAGGTCGAACGCGACCTTGACCTCCTTCAGGCCGGAAAGGGCGGCCTGGTCGTCCGCTGCCTTCGCATCGACGGACAGCATGACCAGGGCGGCGACGCCGAACATTCCCAGGACGCGGGATACACCTGCGGAAGCATTTCGCATGGGGCTCCTCCTCTGGTGCGATTATGCTCCATGGGCGAGATCGAATGAGCATCCATAAGCCTGCCCGCGCCCGCGCCTCGTTCGCTGCGCGGGTCGTGCGCTGGCAGCGCTCGCATGGGCGCCACGGCCTGCCGTGGCAGGGCACGCGCGACGCCTATCGCATCTGGCTTTCGGAAGTGATGCTGCAGCAGACGCAGGTCGCGACGGTGCTGCCCTACTTCGAGCGGTTCGTCGCGCGCTTCCCGGACGTGGCCTCGCTCGCGGCGGCGGGCGAGGATGAAGTGCTCGCATTGTGGAGCGGCCTGGGCTACTACGCCCGCGCGCGAAACCTGCATCGCGCCGCGCGCGAGGTGGTGGCGCGCCACGGCGGCGAATTTCCCGCTTCCTTCGACGCGCTCGTCGCGCTGCCGGGCATCGGCCGCTCGACCGCGGGCGCCATCGCGGCGTTCGCCTCGGGTGAACGGCGCGCGATCCTCGACGGCAACGTGCGACGCGTGCTCGCGCGCCACGCCGGCATCGAGGGCCACCCGGCGGCCGCCGCCACGCAGGCGCGCCTCTGGGAGGCTGCGCAGGCGCGCCTGCCGCGCGGCGCGGGCATCGAGGCGTACACGCAGGGCCTCATGGACCTGGGCGCCACCGTGTGCGTCGCACGCTCGCCGCAATGCCTGCTGTGCCCCATCCACGAAGACTGCGTGGCGCGCTCGCTCGGGCGCATCGACGAGCTGCCGGGCAAGCGCGCGCGTGCGACACCGCCGCGCCGGCGCATCGCGATGCTGGTCGTGATCTCGCGCGGCGAGGTGCTGCTCGAGAAGCGCCCGTCCGAGGGTGTGTGGGGCGGGCTCTGGTCGCTGCCCGAGGCGAGCGCCGACGAGGACGCGGCAGCGATCCTCGAGCGCGACTGGGGCATCGCCGGCGCCTCGCTCGAGCGCCTGCCGCCCTTCGAGCATGCCTTCACGCACTTCACGCTCGAGGTGCAGCCCTGGCGCGTGCGGCCGCGCAAGGCCGCGAAGCTCGCGCAGGGAAAGCCCGCCGCATGGATGCCGCTGGCGGACATCGCAGGCGCGGCGTTACCCTCGCCGGTGAAGAAGCTCCTGAGGTCCGTCGTCCCCGCGCAATGACGGGCGCGGACTAGATCAGCGACTGCTGCCTGAGGAACTTGTGCAGGATCCCGATGCGCAGCGTGGCGTCGGTGAGCTCGAGCAGCTTCTGCTTCACGTCCATGCGCAGCGGCAGGATCTCCGCGAGGCGGAAGCTCACCCACGTGGCGTCCTCGAACGCGAAGGGCGCGGCGAAGCGCTCCTCGCCGATGCCGGTCATCACCTTGCGCAGGAACGTGGCGCACTCCTCGAGGCCCGGCGCGTCCGTCACGGCGGGCTCCGCGACGAGCGCTTCCACCTCGCCCACGATGAGCCCCTGCTTGCCCACCTCGCTCGACACGATGCGGAATCGCTCGACGCCCTCGGCCTTCACCTTGAGGATGCCCAGCTCCTGCATGTCGCAGTCGACGATGCGCGCCACGCACCCCACGGGTTCGGGCACCGCGGGCGCGCCGACCTCCTGGCCCTCGCGGATGAGGCACACGCCGAAGGGCGACGATTCGCGCAGGCACGCCTTCGCCATGTCCATGTAGCGCGCCTCGAAGATCCTCAACGGCAGCAGCGACCGCGGGAAGAGCACGGTGCCCAGCGGAAAGATCGGCAGGGTCCGGCGCCTGCGGCCGGCGAGCAGGTCGAGGAACGCCATGGACTAGGGCTTGAGGTCGCGGTGGCGCAGCACCACCTGGTGCTCGGAACCGAAGCGCTCGGCGAGCTGCTCGGCGATGTACACGGAACGGTGGCGCCCGCCCGTGCACCCGATCGCCACGGTGAGGGTGGCGCGCTGGTCGAGCAGGAAGCGCGGCAGCCAGCGCTGCAGGAAGCGCTGGATGTCCTCGATGAGGATCTCGGCCTGCGTCTCGCGCTGCAGGAACGCGATCACGTCGGCGTCGCGGCCGGTGAGCGGGCGCAGCTGCGGATCGTAGTGCGGGTTGGGCAGGATGCAGCGCACGTCGAACACGAAGTCGGCATCCAGCGGCACGCCGCCCTTGTAGCCGAACGACTCGAAGGTGAGCACGAGGCGCGAGCGGTCGGTCACCACGAGGTCCTGCACCCAGCCGCGCAGCTGCGTGGGCGTGAGGCTGCTGGTGTCGATGCGCTGCCCGATTTCGGCGAGCCACGCGAGCACGCGCCGCTCCTCGGCGATCGCGTCGGCGAGCGACTGGCCGTCGCGGGCGAGCGGGTGCGGGCGGCGCGTCTCGGCGAAGCGGCGCGCGAGGCTCTCGTCGTTGGCGTCGAGGAAGATCACGCGCACGTCGTTGCCGCGCGCCTGCTCCTTCTCCACGATGCCGGGCAGGTTCCCCAGGCCCGCGCGGCTGCGCGCGTCCGCGCTGATCGCGACATTCGGCTCGCCGCGCGCCATCGCGTATTCCACCAGCGAGCCGATGAGGTCCGCGGGCAGGTTGTCCACGCAGAAATAGCCCGCGTCCTCGAGAGCCTTCAGCGCGACCGACTTGCCCGAGCCCGAGACGCCCGAGAGCAGCACGATGCGCATCAGCCGTCTTCCCCGCCGCCCGCCTCGGCCGCGTTCATGGCCGCCTGCTGCCGGGAAATGAACTCGCGCGTCGAATCGAGGCCGCGCGTGAGCAGGATGTGGTTGCGCACCGCCGCCTCCACCAGCACCGCGAGGTTGCGGCCCGGCGCCACCGCGAGGGTGACCGTGGGAATCTCGACGCCGAGGATCTCCTGCGTGCCCGAGCGCGTGGCGAGCCGGTCGCGCGGCTCGGCCTTGTATCCCACGTCGGGAAGCTCCAGGTGCACGATGAGCCGCAGCACCTTGCGCGGGCGCACCGCGGTCTCGCCGAAGATCGAGCGGATGTTGAGCACGCCCAGCCCGCGCACCTCGAGGAAGTCGCGCAGCATCGGCGGGCAGCGCCCGGAGATGGTCTCCGGCCCGATCTGCTGCAGCTCCACGGCGTCGTCGGCCACCAGGCCGTGGCCGCGCGAGATGAGCTCGAGTGCCAGCTCGCTCTTGCCGATCGAGGAGTCGCCGGTGATCAGCACGCCGATCTCGAGCACGTCCAGGAAGACGCCGTGCAGCGTGGTGATCGAGCCCAGCTCCTGCTGCAGGTAGGGGCGCAGCACGTTGATCACCTGCTGGCTGGGCTCCGGCGAGGCGAAGAGCGGCGTGGCCACGTGCGCCGCCGCGTCGATCAGGTTCTGCGGCACGTCGCTGCCGTCGCAGACGATCACCGCCACGGTCTCGCCGCCCACCACGCGCAGCGCCGTCTGCTCGACCGCGGGCATGCCCAGGCCCTCGAGGTACTCGATCTCGCTGCGGCCCAGCACCTGCACCATGAGCGGGTGGATCAGGTTCAGGTGCCCGATGAGGCCCACGCCCGGGCGCGAGAGCATGTGGTGCGTGATCTCGCGCGTCGAGCCCGCGGCCCCCGCGACCCACACGAGGCCGAGGCGCTCGCGCCGGTCCTCAAACAGCTGCTGAACGCTGAGCCGGGGCATAGGGCGACCAGCCGGTGATCATGCTGTGGGCCGCGAGCGGGTCCTCGGTGGCGAGGAGTGCCTCGCGGAACGCGGGGTCGCTGAACATCTGCGCCAGCTCCGAGAGGATCTGCAGGTGGGCCTCGGTGGCGTGCTCGGGCACCAGCATCGCGAAGACGAGGCGCACCGGCTGGCCGTCGGGCGCCTCGAAGGGGATGGGGGTCGCGGTCCTCACGAACGCGCACACCGGCTCGCGCAGCGACTTGATGCGCCCGTGGGGGATGGCCACGCC
Organism: Usitatibacter sp.; assembly: GCA_035519515.1. GTDB lineage: Bacteria > Pseudomonadota > Gammaproteobacteria > Burkholderiales > Usitatibacteraceae > Usitatibacter. The sequence continues at coordinate 2,144 of DATIWC010000057.1, read as the reverse complement.
GCAGCCGAGCGCCGTCGATCCGAGCCTCTCGCGGTCGAAGAGGCTGTCGAAGACGCGCGCGCGCGGGATCTGGCGCGAGTTCTCGAACAGCAATCCGACCTGCTCGAACAGGCGCTTCTTGCTGCTCACGTCCAGGTCGAGCAGGACATGGTTCGGCGGCAGCAGGCGCGACACCAGGTTCATCGGGGCGGGATTCTATTCCAAAAGGTCTACGCCTGGTTGATCCTCTTGATCCCCTGGGGATGGCGGGGCTGGAAGCGCTCCTTGTGCCTCAAGACCTGGCGGTCGAGCTTGTCCATGAGCCCGTCGATGGCCGCGTACATGTCGGCGTTGTTGACCTGCACGTGGATGTCCTTGCCGGAAAGGTGCACGTTCGCCTCGATCTTCTGGTCGAGCTTCTCGACCGTCATGATCACGTTCACGTCGATCACGTGGTCGAAGTGCCGGTTGATGCGCGCGAGCTTCTGCGTGACGTACTCGCGGATCGCCGGCGTGATCTCGACGTGGTGTCCGGTGAGGTGAAGGTTCATCTATCGCTCCTTCTCGCGGCGTGCGCCGCTCTTGTCAGATCGACTTGCGGAGGTTGGCCGGCTGGATGTGCATCGCCTCGCGGTACTTGGCGACGGTCCTGCGGGCCACCTGGATCCCTTGCTGGGCGAGGATGTCGGAGATGCGATGGTCGGAGAGCGGTTTTCTCCCGTCTTCCGCGGCGACGAGCTGCTTGATGAGCGCACGGATGGCGGTCGCCGAGCATGCGCCTCCCGTGTCCGTGGAAACGTGGCTGCCGAAGAAGTACTTGAGCTCGAAGATGCCCCGGGGGGTGAGCATGTACTTCTGCGTGGTGACGCGCGAGATGGTCGACTCGTGCAGGCCCACCGCCTCGGCGATCTCGCGAAGCACGAGCGGGCGCATGGCGACCTCGCCGTGCTCGAAGAAATTCCTCTGCCGGTCCACGATCGCCTGGGTCACGCGCAGGATCGTGTCGAAGCGCTGCTGCACGTTCTTGATGAGCCAGCGCGCCTCCTGCAGCTGCCCCGCGAGGTGCTTGCCGCCGTTGTCGCGCGAGGCCTGCAGGATGTCCGCGTACATCTTGTTGATGCGAAGCCGCGGCATCGCGTCGCGGTTGAGCGAGGCGTACCAGCGGCCGCCCGCCTTGCGCACGACGACGTCCGGCACCACGTAGCGCACGTCGCCCTGGCCGAACGCGCGGCCGGGCTTCGGATCGAGCGACAGGATCAGCGAACGGACCGCGCGAAGCTCGTCCTCGGTGACGGCGAGCAGTCGCTTCAGGCGATTGAAGTCCCGCGCGGCGAGCAGGTCGAGGTGCCGCGCGACGAGCGTGAGCGCCGTGTCGCGATGCGGCGTGGACTCGGGAAGGGCCTTCAGCTGCAGCTCGAGGCACTCGGCCACGTGGCGCGCGCCCACGCCGGCGGGCTCGAGGTTGTGCACTTGGCGAAGGGCGATGTTGAGGTCGTCGATCTCGAGCTCGGGCACCGCCGCGATCGCCGATTCCAGGATCTCCTCGAGGGGCTGCGCGAGGTATCCATCCTCGTCGAGGTGGCCCACGATGAGCGCCGCCAGGCGCTTGTCGCGCTGCGTGAGGCCCGTGAGGGCGATCTGCTGCAGCAGGTGCTCCTGGAGCGTGGGCTCGGCCGCGGCGAACTGCGTGAAGTCGTCGCGATCGTCGTCGTCGCGGCGCGCGCCGGGCGTCGGCGAGTGCTCGTCGCCGAAGCCGTGCTCCTCGGCGAACGCCGGGGGCTCGTCGCGGGCGTCCTCGCGGCGCGCTTCCTCGCGCGCCTCGCCCTCGCGGATCGTCTCGCCCTCTCCCATGTTCGAGGGCGGCTGGGTGGGCTGCGCGTCGTCCGAAGGCAGGTCGACCCGCTCGAGCAGCGGGTTCTCCGCGAGGTATCGCTCCAACTCCTGGTTGAGCTCGACCGTCGACAGCTGCAGCAGCCGGATCGACTGTTGGAGCTGCGGGGTCAGGGTGAGGTGCTGCGATAGCTTGAGCTGGAGGCTGTGCTTCATGTCGAGGGATCTCGGGAAGTCTCGACTACGCGCTACAGGCGGAAATTCTCCCCGAGATACACCTTTCTGACGGCCTCATTATAGATGATCTCCTGGGGCTTCCCGAAAGCGAGCACCGC
>DATIWC010000056.1:0-15264 GCA_035519515.1 Usitatibacter sp. | reverse complement strand
TGAGCTTCTCCCACGGCATCCCGCGCTTCGACGCGATCAACGCGATGCTGGGGCCCGCGACGAACTGGCAGCTCGTGGCCGTGCCGGGGCTGCTGCCCGACCTTACGTTCTTCGAGCACCTCGCCAACCGGCGCTTCCCGGTCACGGTGTGGCTGCGCGAGCCGCGCGAGTTCGACTACATCGTCGAGCCCGACATCTTCCACGACTTCTTCGGCCACGTGCCGATGCTCTTCAACCCGGTGTTCGCCGACTACATGCAGGCGTACGGGCGCGGCGGCATCAAGGCGCACGCGCTGGGGGCCATCGAGATGCTCGCGCGGCTGTACTGGTACACGGTCGAGTTCGGGCTGATCGAGACGCCGCGGGGCCTGCGCACCTATGGCGCCGGCATCCTCTCGTCGGGCGGCGAGCTGCCCTATTGCATCGACAGCCCGCGGCCCAACCGCGTGGGCTTCGACCTGCTGCGCATCATGCAGACGCGCTACAAGATCGACACCTTCCAGGAAACGTACTTCGTGATCCGCGATTTCCGCGAGCTCTTCGACGCGACGGCGCCGGACTTCACGCCGTACTACGCGCAGTTGCGCGGCAGGCAGCCGCACGCGGCCAACGCAGTGCTGCCCACGGACCGGGTGTACAGCTAGTCTCCCTGCCGACACACGGAAGCGGAAGCACGCCAAAGCGCGCCCGGGCGGCGGATGCGGCTGCGTTTGCAACGTTGGCATACACTGTCGCCCGTCGCTTACTGGGAGAGGTGCTTGCGGTTTCCGCGCGAATGGATCGGGCTCGCGCTCGTGGTGCTGGGCCTTGCGCGCGCCGCTCTCCTGGTGGCCCACGACCCGCTCGTGGGGTACGCCAACCAGTACGACATGATCCGCACCAGCGCCTGCCTCGGGCTCTTCCCCGACATCGCGAAGCCGCGTCGCTACGAGGCGACGCCGCAGGCGCCGCTCGCCGCCTACCGCCTCGAGAACGTGCGCGCGGACCTTTGCTATCCCTCCACCGAGGTCGCCATCGCCAATGCCGTCGTGTTCGTGGCGCAGACCGGCGACTGGATGCGCGGCGGGATGAAGCTGCAATGGATCGGCTACGCGAAGCTCGCGCTCCTCGCGTTTGCGGCGCTGGCACTCGCCTGGTCGCTCCACCCGCATCCGAACGCCGCGTTGCTGCACGGCCTGGTGCTCGCGCTGGTGGTGTGCGACCCGGTGGTGACGCTGTGGTTCAACACGATGTATACGGAGTTCTCGGCGATCTGGGGGCTGTACGCGGCGATCGGCGCGATCTGCGCGCTGGCGATCTCGGGCCGCGCGGCCTACCTGCTCACTGCGATCCTCGCGCTCGCGCTGGTCTCGCTCGCCTTCTCGCGCGAGCAGTTCGCGCTCCTCGCGCCCGCCCTCGTCGTGACCGCGGGCCCGTGGCTGTGGGCGCGCTCCCCGCACCTCGCCGTCTCCGCCTTCGGCGTGGCGCTGGTCGCCTCCATCATCTCGTTCGCCCTCACGCCGCGCGGCGACCTGGTGGCAAAGACCAACCGCGTCGATGCGTACCTGGGCATCCTCGTGCCGGCCACGGGCCACCCGGCCGAGGCGCTCGGCTGGCTCGCCCTCCCGCAGCGCTGCGAGAGCATGGTGGGCGCCACGTGGTACCTGCGCCACGGCGAGAATCTCGACGAGCAATGTCCCGAGGCGTACAAGCTCGACAGCTTCGCGTTCCTGGGCATCGCGCAGCGCCAGCCCGAAGCCATCGCCCGCGCCGTGGCGCGCGTGCTGCCCGCGGCACAGGAGTTGGGCGTGGACCTGGGCACCCTGGCCGGTGACCGACGCGTCGCGCTCAACGAGCTGCCGTGGTGGCTGCGCTCGCCGCTGCACGCGGTGCAATGGCGCATCCCCACAGCGCTCTACGCGTGGATGGTGATGGCGACCGCGATGGCCGCTCCGCTCGCCCTGCTCGCCGCCTTCGCGTGGGCCCGGCCCAGCGACGAAGGTTCCGGCGCGCCGCTGCTGCTCGCGATGCTGCTCGGCGGCACGGCCCTTTACTCGATCCTCACGGCCGTGCTGGGCGACGGCCTGAGCGAAGCGGCGCGCCATTTCCTGCCGGGCAACCTGGCGATCTGGTCGGGGCTTCTTGCGCTCGCCGTCGCCATCCCCGCGTCGATCGCGCGGTGGAGCGGCGCGCCCAGGGCGAGCGCGCTGCCCTTTGCCGCGAGCCTCGCCGCGGTGGTGGCCATCGCGGGCGGCGGCACCCTCGCCATCCGCTGGGCGCAGGCGCAGCCGCTCGCGCTCGGCGTGCTCGAAACGCCCACGTCGCGAATGGTCGAACGCGGCAAGCCGCTCCCGATCTTCGGCTGGGCCATAGACCCGTTCGGCGTCGAGGCGGTCTGGGTCGAAGTGTCGGGCACGCGCCAGCGCGCCCAGTACGGAATACCGGGCGGTGCGGTGCGCCGCGCATTTCCAGGCTACCCGGATGCCGACAATGCTTACTTCTCCCTCGAGCTGCCCGCGGAGACGTTCGCGAATGCCGCGCAGCAGCCCACGCCGGTGCGCATCCTCGTGAGGAGCCGTGCGGGCCCGACGACCGAGGTCGATCGCAGGCGCATCGAGGTGGCCCCGTGAGCGCGGCCGCGCAGGATCCGTTCTGGAAGCGCGCGGCGATCGCCGCGTGGCTCGCGGTCGCGGCGGTCTCGGCGTGGCTTTTCATCCCCATCGCCGGCGGCTACTTCGTCTCCGACGACTTCGTCCCGCCCGTGCTCTTCGCGCATTGGCAGGCGAACGGGACGTTCGGCCACGAGCTCGCGGCCAAGTTCTGGGGCGGCCTCGACGCGGGCGAGAACCACTTCTACCGGCCGTTGAGCTACCTCTCGCTCGCGGCGAACTACCTCGTGAGCGGGACGAATGCCGCGCCGTGGATGGCGGTGAACGCCGTGCTGCACGTGGCGAGCGGCGTGCTGGTCGCCGCCATCGGCGTGAGGCTGGCCCGGGCGCAGTCGAAATGGGAGGCCGCGGCCGCGGGCGCGGCGGGCGCCGCGCTCTTCCTCTTCATGGCCACGAGCGCGGAGGTCGCGGCGTGGATCTCGGGGCGCTTCGACGCGTTCGCGACCTTCTTCACGCTGCTCGCGTGCTACGCCTTCCTCGCGAGCCGGCGCGCGCTGGATGCCGCATGGTGGATCGCGCTCGCCGCGGGCGAGGCCGCGGTGCTGTCGAAGGAGTCGTCGGCGATCATGCCGGCGGCGATCCTCGCCTTCGCCTTCCTGCGAAGCGAGGCATCCCCGGCCACGCCGCCGCGCGAGCGCGTCTTCATCGCCGTGCGCGACGCGTCGCCCTGGCTCGCCATCGCGGCCCTGTATCTCGTCTCGCGCCTCGTGTTCTTCGGGTCGATGACGCGCGTGTACGGCAGCACGAACCCCCTGGCCACGGCGCTTTCGATGGAGCACTGGCGCGACATCGCGCGGCTCATGCCCGATTGGCTCGGGGCGCAGTTCACGCCTTCGTACCGGTTCCCGTTCCTCGTCGCCCTCACCGCCGCGCAGGTCGTGCTCGTGTACATCGCGAGGCCGGCCGCACGCACGGTGCTTGCGGTGGTGGGCGCGGTGGTCGTGGCGACGCTCGTGCTGCTGCTGCCCCATGTCGATACGCTCGCCAAGGGCATCCTCGGCGGCCGGCTGCTCTACCAGACGGTCGCCTTCTACGCGATCCTCGTGGTGGTGGGCCTGTGCCACGCGCGCCTTCGCTACCTCGCGTGGGGGACGACGCTCGGGCTCGTGCTGATGCACGCGGGTTTCATGCACCACGCGATGAAGCGCTGGGAGGCTTCCTACGGGCAGATGCGCGCGCTCGTCGTGCAGATCGACGAATACCAGCGCGCGCTCGCGCCGGGCGACTACGCCGTGATCCTCGTGCCGGGCCCGCTGAACGGCATTCCCTTCGCCCGCAATGCGCAGGGCGGCCTCATGCTGCCGCCGTTCTTCGATGCGCCCATCACGTCGCGGGTCGTGGTCCAGCTGGACGAGGAGCTGCCGGACCTCCCGGGCAAGATCCGCGAGGGCCTGGTGAGCACGCTTCGCGCGCGCTCGGTGTTCGACTACATGGACGGAAAGCGCATCGCCCTGGACCCGCCGGAGTATCCGACGCGGGCGGCATGCTGGGACCCTTCCGAGCAGCGCCTCTACGACCTCACGCCCGGCACTTACGCGACGCCGGAGGAGTTCGCGCTGGGGCTGCGCCGCTCGCTCGGCGCTTCGCCGTGCCCGAAACCGGAGCTGTGAGGCGCTAGATCTTCAGCCGCACGAAGATCGCCTCGGGCAGGTGGCGGATCACGAACATGATCGCCCACCAGAAGCGCGGCAGGTAGACCTCGCCGGGGCCGCGCTGCATCGCGCGCTCGATGCCCGCGGCGATGCGCGCGGGCGACGACCACAGCGGCCCCTTGCGGAACCCCGCCGTCATGGGCGTATCGACGAAGCCCGGCTTCACGGTGATGACCGCGACGCCCGTGCCGTGCAGGCGAGCGCGCAGTCCCTCGAGGAAGATCGAGAGCGCGCCCTTCGCGGTGCCGTAGACGTAGTTGCTGCGCCGCCCGCGGTCGCCCGCCACCGACGAGATGGCGACGATCGTTCCCCTGCGCGCCGGCTCCATCCGGTTGGCGAGGTGCGCGGCGAGGCTCGCGGGGGAGACGAAGTTGGTGCGCCATTCGCGCTGGGTGAGCGCGAAGTCCGCCTCGCACGCCGCCTGCACGCCGAGCGTGCCGTGCGCGATGAGCGCCGCGTCGATGGAGCCCAGCGCGCGCTCGGCCTCGTCGAGGAGGGCGCGATGGCGATCCACGTCGTCCAGGTCGGCGAGCGCCGTGGTCGCGGCCGCCCCGCGTGCGACGAGGTCGCCGCGCACGGCGTCGAGCTTCTGCGCATCGCGCGCGACGAGGTGGAAGCGCACGCCGGGTGCCGCAAGGCGGCGCGCCGTGGCCTGGGCGATGGCCGAGGTCGCGCCGAAGATCACGATGCGCTCGAACCTCATGGCGACACGCGCCGCCAGAAGCTCGACGAGAAGGCCGGATCGATGTGGCGCGCGAATTCGTCGCGCCGCGGGAACGAGGCGCGAAAGGTCTCCGGCGACATGCGCGCGTCCTTGGCCGGATAGACGGCGCCGCCCGCCTCGCGCACGATCGCGTCGAGCCGATCGAGGAGCGACAGCGTGCTCCCGCCGCGCATCGGGAAGTCGAGCGCGAGCGTCACGCCCGGCCGCGCGAACGACAGGAGCCCCGCCGGCTCGCGATCGCCGAAGACCTTGAGCACGGTGAGGAACGAGGCCTCGCCCGATCGCGCGATGGCCTCGAGCATCGCGCGAAGGTGGCGCTGCGCCTCGGCCCGCGGCACCACGCTCTGGTGCTGTACGAATCCGCGCTTGCCGTACATGCGGTTCCAGCCCGCGATGCCGTCCAGCGGGAAGAGGTAGCGGGGATAGGGCTCGCGCGTGGCCCGCCACCGCCGCGAGCCGCGCGAGCGGTAGAGCGCGTTGAAGGCGCCGATGCTGCCGCGGTTGAGTGCCAGCGCGGGGAAATCGAAGGGCACCGAGAGGCGCCGGCCGGGGGGCACGTGCGGCCCGCCGGCCGCGGCGAAGTTGGCGCGCATGAAAAGGCCGCGCCCGGCGTGCTCGCCGCCCGCGAGCGCATCGATCCAGGCCACGGTGTACTCGTGGGCCGCGGCCGACTCCTCCGAGAGCGCGAAGAAGTGGTCGAGGCCTTCCACCCGGATCGTCTCGACGTCGAACCACGCCGAGGGCGCGCGCGCGAGCTCGAGCTCGGCCCACGTGACGAGGCCCGTGAGCCCGAGGCCGCCCACGGTCGCGCGGAAGAGCCCGCCGTTCGAATCCGGCGAGCACTCGATGCGCTCGCCGCCGGAACGCAGCAGCTCGAAGCGGCGCACGTGATGCCCGAAGGTGCCCGCGACGTGGTGGTTCTTGCCGTGCACGTCGTTGGCGATCGCGCCGCCCACGGTCACGAACGCCGTGCCGGGCACGACCGGCAGGAACCAGCCGTGCGGCACGACGAGCTCGAGGATCTCGGCGAGCGAGACGCCCGCCTCGCAGCGCAGCCGGCCGCCCTCGCGGTCGAAGCTCACCAGGCGGTCGAGCCCGCGCGCGGCGAGCAGCGTGCCGCCTTCGTTCAGGCAGCTGTCGCCGTAGCTTCGCGCGAGGCCCACGGGCAGCAGGGGGCCCGCCAGGCGCGGCAGCGGCAGGTGCCGCCAGTTGAGCGGCACGACCGCGGCGTGCTCGACGCGCGGGTAGTTGCCCCAGGAGCGCACGATCACGTCGCGGCCAGCATCGTGAGGAAGATCGCGAGGCCCGTCACGTAGCTCACGGGATCGTGCAACGCGAAGAGGAGCGGGTCCTCGTGCAGCGCGCCGCGATGCGCGAGGAACCAGATGCGCGACATCCAGTAGAGCAGCAGCGGCACTGCGAACCAGAGCAGCGCCGGCGCGCGATAAAGGACCACCACCTGCGGGCTCGTGATGTAGAGCGCGAACACCAGCACCGAGAGGCTCGCGCTCGCGGTGCCGAGCATCGCCAGGAGCTCGCCATCGCCCGCGACGTAGCCGCGCCCGGCCACGTTCACTTCGTCGCGCGAGGCGACGTTGGAGACCTCCACGAAGCGCTTCACGAGCGCGAGCGAGAGGAACGCGAAGAGCGAGAACCCGAGCAGCCAGTGCGAGACCGGCACCGCGATGGCGGCGGCGCCCGCGAGGATGCGCAGCGTGTAGAGGCCGGCCAGCACGAAGACGTCCACCACGGGAATGCGCTTGATGCGCAGCGAATACGCGAGGTTCGCGGCGAGGTAGGTCGCGAGCAGCGCGCCGAAGGCGGGCGGCAGCAGCGCGCACAGCGCCGCCGAGCCGGCGAGCAGCAGCACGATGAGCATCGCCGCGGTGCCGATCGCGACCTCCCCGGCCGCCAGCGGCCGCGCGCGCTTCACCGGGTGGCGCCGGTCGTCCTGCAGGTCGGCGAGGTCGTTGGCGAGATAGACCGCCGAGGCGGCGAGCGAGAACGCCGTGAAGGCGAGGACGGCCGCCATGACCGCCCCGGGCAGGAGCAGCAGGTGCGCGGTGGCGAGCGGCACGAAGACCAGCAGGTTCTTCGCCCATTGGTACACGCGAAGCGCCCGCAGCAGCGGCACCGCGCCTCCCGGCTCGCGCGGGATCTCGTGCACCACCTTGCCGGACGACTCGAGGCCCCGCGCGAGGGCACGCGCGCCGACCACGTACGCGGCGCCGGCGCGCTTCCACACCGGCACGTCGTGGCGGTCCTCGCCCATGTAGTCGAAGCGGCCCTCGCCGTAGCGCTCGACGAGGGCTTCGGCCTTGGCTTCACGCTTGAGGTTGCGCACGCCGTCGCTCGCGAGCACCGCGTCGAAGAGGCCGAGGTGCCGGGCCACGCCCTCGGCGATGCGCGAATCGCTCGCCGTGGCGAGCACGAGCCAGCGCCCTTCGGCACGCTGCCGGCGCAGCTCCCTCAGCACGTTCGCGTCATAGGGGAGCAGCGCCACGTCGATCTCGGCGCGGCGGGCGACTTCGCTCTTGAAGGCGGCGCGCCCGCGAAGGAGCCAGAAGGGCAGCGCGAAGGCGGCGAGGGGGTCGCGGCGCACCAGCGCCGCGACCGACTCCCACAACGTATCCGTCCTCACCAGCGTGCCGTCGAGGTCGACGGCAAGCGGCACTTCCTTCACTACTTGATCTTGATCCAGGTGGTCTGCAGCCAGTTGTCGGCGCGGTGGATCACCTCGACGTTGCTGCGCGACGCCCACGGGATCACCTGCAGGTGCAGCGGGATCATGTACACGTGGTCGTGGAAGTATTGCATCGCCTTGTCGATCGTCTCCTGGCGATGCTTCGGATCCGTGTCGCCCTTCGCGCTGTCGATCATGGCGTCGAAATCGGCGTCCTTGTAGGCGCCCCAGTTGTAGTCGCCGTCGCCCTTGTCGTTGCGCGAGTGCAGCACCGGCTGCAGGGTGAAGATGGCGTCCGTGGTGGCCCCGCCCCAGCCCAGCATGCAGAAGCTCACGTCCAGGCGCTGCGCCTTCGGGAAGTACTGGGCGCGCGGGATCGCGTTCACCTTGATGGTCACACCCACCTTCGCGAGCATGCCCGCCACCGCGACGCAGATCTTCTCGTCGTTGATGTAGCGGTTGTTCGGGCAGTCGAGCTGCACCTCGAAGCCGTTCGGGTAGCCCGCCTCGGCGAGCAGCTTCTTGGCCGCCGCCGGGTCATAGGGGTAGCGCTTGTCCATCGACTTGGGGATGCCCGCCTTCTCCGGGTTGGGCAGGTTGATCGCCGTGGGCACCGACAGGCCCCTCATCACCGAGCGGTGGATCGCCTCGATGTCGATCGCCTGGTAGAAGGCCTTGCGCACGCGCAGGTCCTTGAAGGGGTTCTTGCCCTTCACGTTCGAGTAGAGCAGCTCGTCGCGCGCCTGGTCCATCTGCAGGAAGATGATGCGGTTCTCGCGTCCCTCGTAGACCTTCACGCTCTTGTCCTGCTTGAGCCGGTCCAGGTCCTGGGGCGGCGGGTCGAGCACGAAGTCGAGCTCGCCGGTGAGCAGCGCCGAGACGCGCGTGTTGTCCTGCTTGATGGGCTGGTAGAGGATCTCGTCCACGTTGCCGTCGAAGCGGCCTTCCTTGAGGCCCCACCAGTTGGGGTTCTTCTTGAAGGTGCTCTTCACGTCGGGCTCGCGCGAGACGAGGATGAAGGGGCCGGTGCCGTTCGCGTTGCGCGCGGTGTAGGCCTCCTTCTCGTTGGTGAAGTCCTGCGTGTTCACCGCGTTGTTCTTCTCGCACCAGCTCTTGCTCATCATGAAGAGGCTGTTGGCGAGCATCTCGAGCATCACGGGGTTCGGGACCGGCGTGGTGAGCTCGACCGTGTACGGGTCGATCTTCCTGGGCTCGCCCACGGCGTTGCCGTACACGCGGAAGTTGGAGGTCTTGCCCTGCAGGCGCTTGATCGAGAACACCACGTCGTCGGCGGTGAAGTCGCTGCCGTCGTGGAATTTCACGCCCTTGCGCAGGTTGAACACCCACACCGTGGGGCTCATCTGCTTCCAGCTCTCGGCGAGCGCGGGCAGGATCTCGAGGTTCTTGCCCCGTTCCACCAGGGACTCGTAGACCTGGCCGTTGATCGAGTTGGTGAGCAGCTCGTTCTGGGCCATCGGGTCGGCGGTGAGGTAGTCGCCCTGGCTGGACCAGCGCAGGGTCTTGGCGTCGGCGACGTTCGCGACGGCGGCGAGCGCCGCGGCCGCGAGCAGGGCGCCGAGCGTGCGGCGCAATCCGGGTCGAGTCATCAGGGCCTCCTCGTTGTTCGAGCGCACATCATAGCGACAAACGGCGCGGCAGGAGCGCGGCGTACCACGGCCGCGGCGCCTCCAGCAGCACGGCATCCTGGCCCGCCCAGAAGGCGGTCTCGCGGTAGTGCAGGCGCCAGCCGGGCAGCGCGCGCGCGAACGTCTCCTCGGCGTAGCGCCGCGTGGTGAAAGTCGTTCCGTACACGTCGGCGCCCAGGTGGCGCGATTCGCTGCTCGGGATGAAGCGCGTGCCGTCGGGCCCGAGCTCGACGCCGTCGGCCTTCGCCTGTCCCTCGCTATGCACGCTCACGAGCAGCACGCCGCCCGGCGCGGTGAGGCAGGCGAGCGTGCGGATCCACGGCGTCCAGGCCTCGAGGGGCAGGTGCGTGAACATCGACAGCACGAAGACGAGGTCGTAGCGCGCCGGCACGGGAACCTCGGCCGGACGCGTCGACGAATGGAAGCCCTTCACGCCGAACTGCTCGATGGCGAATTCCACCGAGCCCGGCTGCACGTCCGACACGGTGACGCGGCCCGGCATCGCGGCGGCGAGGTGGCGCGTGAAGCGCCCGAAGCCGGACGCGAACTCCAGCACCGAGCGGCTCGCCATGAGGGAGCGGCCCGCGGCGTCGAGCGCGAGGTTCAGCTCCGAGAGCGTGCGCCACCCGTCGGCAAGGTACTCGCGCACCGGATTGCACGCGAGCGGGTGGGCGGCGAAGAAGCGGTAGATGTCGTCGCGCGGGTCGATCACGCAGTTCACGCGCATCCACTCGCCGTACCAGCCGGGCGCGCGGGCCTTCTCGCGCGCGTTGTGCGCCTCGAGCTGCTGGGTGATCGAATCCATGGAGGCCGATTGTAGTATGGCCCCCATGATCCGCCGCTACCCGCTCCTCGCCCTTGGCGCCGCCCTCGCGATGGCGATCGCGCGCGCATGGACGTGCGACGACGCCTTCATCACCTTTCGCGTCGTGGACCAATGGTTCGCGGGCAACGGTCCCGTCTTCAACGCGGGCGAGCGCGTGCAGGTCTTCACGCACCCGCTGTGGCTCCTCGTGCTCTGCGCGTGGCATGGGCTCCGGGGATCGCTGTTTCCCGGCGCGATGGCGCTTTCGCTCGCGATCTTCGCCGCGGGCCTCGCCCTCTTCTACCTCGCCTTCCGCGACAAGCCGCTCGGGCTCGCCCTTGCATTCGCCTTCATCCTGCTTTCCAGGACGATGGCCGACTTCGCCACCAGCGGCCTCGAGACGCCGCTGTCCTTCGCGCTCTTCGCGGGGGCCATTTTCGCCATCCGCACCGGACGCGACCGCTGGGCCGTCGCGGCGCTTGCGCTGCTGCCGCTCGTGCGCCTCGACCTGTCGATCTGGATGCTGCCCCTCGCGGCGATCGTGGCGGCGCGCGGCCGCGTGGGTCGGCTCGGGCTCGCGGCCGCGCTCGCCTCACCCGCGGTCGCCTGGATGGCCATCTCGACGGTGTACTACGGGTCTCCCCTGCCCAACACGGCCTTCGCCAAGCTCGGCGGCACGGTCGCGGGACGGCTCGATTCCGGGATCGGGTACGTGGCGGCGTCGTTCGCGAGCGATCCCGCCGCGCTGGCATTGCTCGTGGCGGCGCCCGCCATCGGCGGGTGGCGATGGCGTCGCCGCGATTTCGACCGGCAGGATGGCGCACTCGCCGCAGCCTCGGCCGCGAGCGCGCTCATCGCGATCCTGTACGCGGCCTGGGCCGGCGGCGACTTCATGCTGGGCCGGTTCGTGCTGCCCGCGCTGTGGGCGCTGTGGGTCCTGCTGCTCGCGTCGATGCCGGCGCAGGGCGATTCGTTGCACGCGCGCCGGGCTGCCGCGTTCGCGCTCGCCGCGCTCGCGCTCTTCCATCTCGTCACGGGCCATTCCGCCAACAACCTGTGGATCGGCCTCGAGGAGAAGTCGCTGCTGCGCGCCGTGGGGTTCGCCGGCGCCACCGACGAGAGGCGCGTCTACATCCCCTGGCTCGGGGCGTACGCCCCCAACCGGCTGGTGGTGAAACCCGACGGCTTGCCGCTCAGCCCGCGCCCGCGCGTCGTGGCGATGCTCGGGCAGAACGGCTTCCTCGCCCGCAACGACCAGGCGTTCGACGACATCCACGGGCTGTCCGATCCCTTTCTCGCGCGCATCGCCCCGCTCGACAACGGCCGTCCGGGGCACCCCTTTCGCCCGCTGCCGCCGGACTATGACTTGTGGCGCGACCCGGGCCATCGCTTCGACGACGAGCGCCTCGAGGCGCTCGCGCGGGATGCCCGCCTGGTCCATCGATCGGCGGAGCTGTTCAGCGCGCAGCGGTTCGCGGCGGTCCTGCGGCTGCTGCAGATGGGAACGCTCCCGAGCGGCGCGCTCTCGGTGGCCGACGAGGGCGACGCCTGGCGCATCGAGATGCAGCCGGCCAAGCTGTACAGGCCGGGCGCGGCCGCGAGCTATCTCGTGTGGATCCGCCGCTACGACCCCGGCCACATCGGCTACTTCAGCGAGTTTCCGCGCGGGCTCGACGCGCATTGCCATCCCGTGGAGATGCCTCCCGATCGCCGCGAGGAAGCGGCGCTCGAAGTGGCGGCGGGCGAAGGGCTGACCCTGCGTTGCGCCAAGCGCGACATCGGGCGCGACGGCATCCTCGTGCGCATCGGCGCGCGCGCGCCGGGCGGGGAGCGCGTCTCCTACGACGAGATCATCCCCGTCGTGAGGCCGCTCTTCGGATGGACCTCGGGGATCGGCGATTGGCTCGTCGAGGGCTGGACCGAAAAGCCCAGGCCCGCCGCGGCCGTCGCGCTCGTCCTCGCCATCGCCGCGCTTCTCCTCTGGCGCGGTGCCCTGCCCGGCCGGCCGCCGACGGTATAATTGCAGGTCCCGGAGGTGAAACCCATGAACGCCATCGTGCAGGACCGCGCGTCGGTTCCCAATCTCAAGGATTCCAGGCTCTTCCGCGACAAGGCTTACATCGACGGTGCGTGGGTCGATGCCGACAGCCGCGCCCGCATCAGTGTCGACAACCCCGCCGACGGAAGCGTGGTCGCGCATGTCCCCAACATGGGGACGGCGGAGACCCGGCGCGCCATCGCCGCGGCCGAGGCCGCGCTGCCCGCGTGGCGCGCGCTGCCCGCCAAGGAGCGCTCGAAGATCCTGCGCAAGTGGTTCGACCTCATCGTCGCCAGCGCCGACGACCTCGCGCTGCTGCTCACCACCGAGCAGGGCAAGCCGCTCGCCGAGGCGAAGGGCGAGATCCTCTACGGCGCGTCCTTCGTCGAATGGTTCGCCGAGGAGGCCAAGCGCGTCTACGGCGACGTGATTCCCAGCCCCACCAACGACCGGCGCCTCGTGGTGATCAAGCAGCCCGTCGGCGTGGTGGCCGCGATCACGCCGTGGAACTTCCCCAACGCGATGATCACCCGCAAGGTGGCCCCGGGCCTCGCGGTGGGCTGCACCTTCGTGCTCAAGCCCGCGGAGCAGACGCCGCTTTCCGCGCTCGCGTTGGCCGAGCTCGCCGAGCGCGCCGGCATGCCCAGGGGCGTGCTGAACATCGTGACCGGCGACCCGGTCGCCATCGGGCAGGAGCTTTGCGCGAATCCCGTGGTGCGCAAGCTCACCTTCACCGGCTCGACCGAAGTGGGCCGCATCCTCATGCGCCAGTGCGCCGACACCGTCAAGAAGCTCTCCCTGGAGCTCGGCGGCAACGCGCCCTTCATCGTGTTCGACGATGCCGACCTGGACGCTGCGGCCGAGGGCGCGCTCGCGTCCAAGTACCGCAATGCGGGCCAGACGTGCGTCTGCGCCAACCGCATCTACGTCCAGGACAAGGTCTACGACGCGTTCGCCGCGAAGCTCGGCGAGAAGATCAAGGCGCTCAAGGTGGGCAAGGGCACCGAGGCCGGCGTGAACATCGGCCCGCTCATCGACGAGCAGGGATTGAGGAAGGTGGAGGAGCACGTGGCCGACGCGGTGGCCCAGGGCGGCAAGGTGGTGCTGGGCGGCCACAAGCTGGGCGGCCGCTTCTTCGAGCCCACGCTCATCACCGAGATGAAGACCAGCATGAAGGTGGCCCGCGAAGAAACCTTCGGGCCGGTGGCGCCGCTCTTCCGCTTCAAGGAAGACGCCGAGGCCGTCGCGATGGCCAACGACACCGAGTTCGGCCTGTGCGCGTACTTCTACTCGCGCGACGTGGGCCGCATCTGGCGTGCCGCCGAGGCGCTCGAGGCCGGCATCGTCGGCGTGAATGTCGGCATCATCTCCACGGAAGTCGCGCCCTTCGGCGGCGTGAAGCAGTCCGGGCTCGGGCGCGAGGGCTCGAAGTACGGCATCGACGACTTCCTCGAGATCAAGTACATGGCCATCGGCGGCATCTGATGTACGTCCGGCTGGCGGCGCTGCTCGTCGCGTGCACGTTCGCGTTCGGGCAGGACCGCCCGTCGCAGCCGGAGCCGCCGAGCGGCTGGTCGCCGAAGCCGCTCGCCCATGCGAAGAAATACATGGTCGCCGCGGCCAATCCGCTCGCGGTGGAAGCGGGGCTTCGCATGCTGGAGCGCGGCGGCAACGCGATCGATGCGATGGTCGCGGTGCAGCTTGCGCTGAACCTCGTCGAGCCGAGCTCCTCGGGCCTGGGCGGCGGCGCTTTCCTGCTCTACTACGACGCCAAGGCGAAGAAGATCCACGCGATCGATGGCCGCGAGGTGGCGCCGGCGGGGGCCACGCCGCAGCTCTTCGTCGGGGCGGACGGCAAGCCCATGCCCTTCCCGCAGGCGCGCGTGGGCGGGCGCTCCGTCGGCGTGCCCGGCACGCCGCGCTTGCTCGAAGTGGCGCACGCGCGCTACGGCAAGCTCGCGTGGAAGTCGCTCTTCGATCCGGCGATCGAGCTCGCGGAGAAGGGCTTCCCCGTCTCGCCGCGGTTCCACCGCCTGCTGGGCGAGGACAAGGGCCTCGCCGACGAGCCCGCGGCGCGCGCGTACTTCTTCGACGAGCGCGGCGAGCCGAAGGCGGTGGGCACCCGGATCCGCAATCCCGAGTTCGCCGCGACGCTGCGCAGGCTCGCAGAGGGCGGCGCCGATGCGTACTACACGGGCGAGATCGCGCACGACATCGCGGCGGCGGTCCATGCGCATCGCAATCCCGGCACGCTTTCGGAGGAAGACCTCGCCGCCTACCGCGTGCGCGACGTCGAGGCGCTCTGCGGCCCCTATCGCGCCTACAAGCTCTGCGGGATGCCGCCGTCCTCGTCGGGGGGCATCGCGGTGCTCCAGATCCTGGGCGAGCTCTCGCGCTTCGACATGGCCTCCATGCGGCCCAATTCCGCGCAGGCGGTCCACGTGGTCTCCGAGGCCGAGCGCCTCGCCTTCGCCGACCGCAACAAGTACGTGGCCGACGACCGCTTCGTCGACGTTCCGGTGAAGGGGCTCCTCGATCCCGCGTACCTGCGCAGACGCTCGCAGTTGATCGCCGCGGGGAAGTCGATGGGCAAGGCCGTGGCGGGGCATCCCGAAGGCGTGACGCTCGCCTACGACGACGATCCCGTCGACGAGATTCCCGGCACCACGCAGATCTCCATCATCGACCGCGACGGCAATGCCGTCTCGATGACCAGCACGATCGAGGCCCTCTTCGGCAGCCGCATCATGGTCCACGGGTTCCTGCTCAATAACGAGCTCACCGACTTCAACTTCCTGCCGGTGGAAGACGGCGTGGGCGTGGCCAACAGCGTGGCCCCGGGCAAACGGCCGCGCAGCTCCATGGCGCCGTTCCTGGTATTCGACGCACGCACGGGCGATCTCGACATGACACTCGGCAGCCCCGGGGGCAGCCTCATCATCGGCTACGTCGCCAAGGCGATCGTGGGCCTCGTCGACTGGAAGATGGACATGCAGTCGGCCATCGACCTTCCGAACTTCGACAGCAGGAACGGTCCCACGGAGATCGAGAAGGGATCGGCGCTCGAA
>DATIWC010000055.1:0-4918 GCA_035519515.1 Usitatibacter sp. | reverse complement strand
TCGCCTACCAGCGCTTCAAGCTCGAGGGCCTGCAGGCCTTCGACAACCCGGGCTTCTCCTCGAGCCCCGGCAACGTGACCAACAAGGGCTACGACGACTCCACCGGCTGGGGCGTGCGCGTGGGCTACTACGGCCGTCCCGTCGCCGGCGTCGCGGTGGGCCTCACCTATACGTCCAAGGTGAGCATGGGCGACTTCGACAAGTACAAGGGCCTCTTCGCGGAGGGCGGCGGCTTCGACATGCCCTCGCACTACACCGCCGGCATCGCCTTCGACGTGACGCCCGGGACGATGCTCACGGCCGAGTACGAGCGCATCAACTACAGCGACGTGAAGTCGGTGAGCAACCCGAGCATCCTGGTGCTGGGCTGCATGGCCGGCCAGGCGGCGAACTGCCTCGGCGGCTCCAACGGCGGCGGCTTCGGCTGGAAGGACATCAACGTCTTCAAGCTGGGCATCCAGACCCAGTATTCGCCGACCCTCACGCTGCGCGCGGGGTACAACTACAGCGACAACCCGATCAAGCCCGAGGACGTGACCATCAACATCCTCGCCCCGGGCGTGGTGCAGCACCACATCACGGCCGGCGCCACCTGGAAGCTCGACTCGACGAGCGCGGTGACCGCCGCGTTCATGTACGCCTTCAGCAACGACGTGAAGGGAGCGAGCTTCTTCAACAACTTCGCGCCCGGCCTGCAGCTGCAGGAGAAGATCCAGATGTACGAGTACTCGCTGGGGGTGCAGTACTCGCGCACCTTCTGACCGCGGCGGGCAACCGCCGCGGGCGCTAGCCCTTCAGGCGGTTGCGCACCAGCCAGTCGTCGACGCGCGCGACGGTCTCGTCCACGCTCGCGTTGCGCACGCCCTTCTGCACGCCGAGGGCCTGCACCAGGCGATCGACGCGCTCGATGTTGGGCGCCCCGGCCGACAGCGCCCGCGCGGCCGAGGACGGGCTCTGCAGCGAGAGCGCCGCGCCGGCGTACTTGTCGAAGGGGACCATGTCCTCGCGCTCGGCGCCGAGCGACACGCACAGCCCGGACACCCAGTCGTACACGCCGCGCGAGGCCTCGATGTCGGAATGCACCGCGTCCTTGATGCTGCGAATGCCCTGGTCGAGCAGGCAGCGGTAGTTGCCCGCGAGCAGCATCGACCACTTCGCGAGCGGGACGAAAAGCGAGTCGTGCACCTTGAGCTTCACCGGCAACTCGACCGCCTCGCCGCCCACCTCGAAGCGCGCCGCCTCGATGCCGTCACCCAGCTCGCGCAGCAGCGCCGTATGCGCGTCCGACGCGAAGCGGGCGGCCTTGAAATTGGAGGCGAGGCGCACCTGCAGGACGTTGCCGTCCTCTTCGGGCGGGCGGAAGGCCTGCGCATCGGGGCTGGAGAGGCTCACCAGGCCCGGGTCGAAGCCTTCCCACAGGAAGGGGTCCGCGTAGCTCTCGGCGCACGCCGCCGCGTCGATGCCGGGGATGCGCGCCAGGTACGGCATGGGCGGCATGTTCATGATGGACAGGCACGGCACCCGCGAGCGCGCCGTGGCGCCGAGCAGCTCGCGCACGCCGGGCGAGCCGTACTGCGGCTCCTGCATCGCGAGCGCCACGAGGTCGTAGTCGCCGGGCCTCGCCGCCTCGGGCGTGGTGGCGCCGATCTTCCCGGGGAGCTGCCGCGAGCCGACCTCGACCAGCCCCTCGCGCCCCTTCACCGGCATGCGCACCTTCACGCCCTGCGCGTTGATGAGGTCGGCGGTGCGTGCGCGGCACACCAGGGTCGCCGAGTGCCCCGCGAGCGCGAGCTTCGTCGCCAGCAGCGAGCCGTACGACGCACCGAACACCAGGACCTTGCGCACCGCCATTGCGTTCGCCTCCCTCGTCGCCAACGCGCCATCACAGCACGGCGCGGCGCGCAGGGGGAATTGGCAATGCGGCAAGGAACCCTTCGCGGAATGCGAAGGCAGGCGGCGTTGCCCGGGAAACGCTAGGCGACGGACCTCAGCCTCGCCCGCGAAGCCTTCGCAGGCTTGCAGAAGACGCGGTGCAGGGTGGCCATGAGCGACATCACGTCGGCGCTGGCGATGGAATAGAACACGGTCTGCTTGTCGCGGCGCGTCGTGACGACGTGCTCGCGGCGCAGCACCGCGAGGTGCTGGGAGATCCCCGACTGGCTGAGACCCACGGCGTCGGCGAGCTCGCCCACGGAGCGCTCGCCCTCGGCAAGCTGGCAGACGATCACCAGGCGCGCGGGATTGGCCATCGCCTTGAGCAGCGGCGCGGCGCGGCGCGCGTTGCGCTGCAGCTCGCCCATGCGCGCCGCGACGGCGGGGGCGGTAGCGTTCCTGCGGGCCGTGGCTTGCCGGGTCATGCCGCCATTCTACGGGGCGGCGGGAAGCGATGCGCTACTTCTTGCGCAGGAAGAACGTGAATTCCTTCTCGGAGGCGGACTGCGACAGGAGCTCGTTGCCGGTCTGCTTCGCGAAGGCCTCGAAATCCTTCACCGAGCCCGGGTCGGTCGCGACGATGCGCAGCACCTGGCCCGCGGTCATCTCGTTCAGGGCCTTGCGGGCGCGCAGGATCGGCAGCGGGCAATTCAACCCGCGCGCGTCGAGCTCCTTGTCGTGCGTGCTGGCGGTCATGGTCGTCTCCTGCGGGGGTCGCGCCGCATTGGGGTAGCGCTTCGATGAAATATTAGCAATGTCTAATGTGAGCCCGGCCCTTGTCAAGCAAGGCAGCCGGCGCCATGAGGCTTGACCTCTCGCGACAGTCTGCCCCGCCGCGCGCGCCGGCCCTTGACGCCAATCAACCGGCGGCGACTCGCGTTACGCCGGCGTTGCGATCTCGTCGAGGAATGCCTGCAGGGCGCGCCGCTGGTACACGCATTCGCGCTCGTGCTGCGCGCCCTCGCGCCCGGCCGCCACGCCGAAGTGCTCGGCCTCGCTGGCGTGGCCCAGGCGATCGTGCAGCACGGCGAGCCGCCCGCAAACGACGTGCAGCTCCTTGCAGGGCCGCCGCGACAGCGCCTCCGTGTGCGCCGACTCGAGCAAGGCGAGCGCCTTGGCGCCGTTGCCCAGCGCCTCGTGCACGTCGGCCATGCGCAGGGCGAGCACGTTGCAGCGGTAGCGGTGGCGCAGGCGCTGCGCGATCGCGAGCGACTCGGCGAGGGCCTCGAGCGCGGGGAGCGGCTCCCCGCCCTGCAGGCACAGCTCGCCGCGGATGTAGTGGGCGCGGGATTGGGCCTCGAGGCTGCCTTCCGCAAGGGCCGCGTCCAGGGCCTCGGCGAGCTCGCGCTGGGCCGCCCGGCGCAGCGCCTCGCGCCGCTCGGGGGCCGCGGCTTCGGTCCTGCGCATCGCCACGGCCGCCAGGTTGCAAAGGACCACCGCGGCCGGGATGCTCCCGTCCGATTCCGGCACGAGCGCCAGGGCCGCCTGGAAATCCGCGCGGCTTGCGTCGAAGCGGCCCGTCTTGAGCAGGGCCACCGCGCGCGCGTTGTGCGCGAGCACGCGCAGCGAGGCGCTCCCCCGCTCGGTGGCTTCCCGCACGCAGCGATCGAGCACCGGCAGCGTGGCCTCGCCCGAATCGATGATGAACGTGGCCGCACCAGCGATGGTGCACAGCGCGCGGATGCGCCCGCAGGCGGCGCCTTCGTCCGCGTAGAGGCGGAAGGCGTCGATTCCCGACGCGAGCGCCTCGATGTAGGCGCCGTTGGCCGAGAGGCACAGCGCCATCGTGTTGAGGGCGTGCGCGAGGTCCGAGCGCCGGCCGCCCTCGCGCGCCTCGAGGTAGGCGCGGCGGGCCACGCCCAGGCCCAGCTGTACCTGGCCGGCCCGCACCGCTTGCACGGCGCGCCGGCATTCGATGGCGAGTCCTTCGGAAGGCGGCATGGGAGTCCGTCTGGATTGCGGCGAAAACCTTTCAGCTCAGCAACGCGCCCACTGGACGCTGTAGCGTTCCAGCGGACGGACCACGGCGGTCCCTTCCACCGACGACTTCGCGCGGGGTCCCATCTCGAGCTGCAACCGGAATTCGTACTTGCGGAAGAACTCGGTGAACATCTCGCCGCCGAACGTGCCCACCGCGAACACCTCGTCGACCCTCGGATCGTGCTCGAGCAGGATCGTTGCGAGCGGCTGCGGGGCCGGCCCCGAGACCACCTTGGCACCGGCGGCCGGATCATACACGCTTCGGTCCGAGCAGCACGTGATGACCTTGCCGGGCCCGGCCACGGGGCTCGGGCCGTCGCGATAGCCGATGAAGGTCACCTGCCGCGTGGGATAGGTCATCTTGTGCGCGCAGATCGCCGAGTACGCCACCACGGACTTGCGCGCGCCCACGCCGCCCTCCCATGCATAGGGCTCGCCCGATTCCGTGTGCAGGAGGATCCCGCTCGTGACCGGTTGGGAGAGGCGCAGCAGGAAGCAGGGCGTGGCGGCGTACGGATACTCGAAGACGTACGTGAGGCCTTCCTCGAGCGTTGCGATGCGCACCGGCGCGCCCTTGTCGTCCACGAGCTTCGCGCGGGCGTACTTGCGGGCGGTGAGGGTGGCGGCCTGGGCCGCCCGGGGCAGGCTCGCGCCGGCGGCGGACGCGGCGCACAGCTCGACGAAGTCGCGTCGCTTCATGCGTCCATTCTCCCTCAATTTTCCCCCAGGTTCGCGCCTTGATACGTATCAAGAACGGTCACGCCGGTCCCCGTAGCATCGGCGCATGACCTGGATCGAGCGCCAGCGCGAGGCCGACGCCGGCGTCGAGGTGTTGAGCCTCGCCGGGGCCTGGCGTCTGCCCGATGCGGCCGCGATCTTCGAGGCGCTTCGCGCGCTGCCGCTCGCGCCCCGCGAGCGCTACGTGCTCGACGGCAGCCGGCTCGAGGCGTTCGACACGGCGACGGGGTTCCTCCTGCTGCGCCGGCTCGCGGAAGTAGGCTGCACG
>DATIWC010000054.1:0-2745 GCA_035519515.1 Usitatibacter sp. | reverse complement strand
GAGCGGCGTGCGCAGGTCGTGCGAGAGCGCGGACAGCAGCGAATTCCTGAGGCGCTCGCTTTCCATCTTGACCAGCGCCTCGCGTGCCACGTCCACGTAGTGCACGCGCTCCAGCGCGATGGCGGTGAGCGCCGCGAAGGTCTCGTACTGGCGCCGCTGCTCGGGGATCATGAGGTCGCGGGCGCGCTCCGGGCGGATGGCGAGCACCCCGCGCGTTCGCATCGGTGCCTTGAGGGGCAGGAAAAGGAAGTCGTTTCCCGGGAGCGTGTCGGTGCCGGCGCCTGCGGGCTCGCTTCGGTCGTACGACCACTGCGCCGCGGCGACGTCCACGGGATTGCGCATTCCACGTGCCGTCGGGGAGGCGAGATGGTCGTCGTCGCCGGGTATCAACACGCTCACGCTCGCGCGGAAGGTTCGCGCCATGAACGACTCCGCCGTCTCGATCACCTGCTCGGTGGTAAGCAGCCCGGCAAGCTCGCGCGAGTATTCGTAGAGGGTGCGCGCGCGCTCCTCGCGATACCCGGCTACCCGCGCCTGGTAGCGCACGCCGGCCGTGAGCTGCCCCGTGATGAGGCCCACCGACAGCATCACCGCGAAGGTGAGGAGGTACTGCGCGTCGCTCACCGCGAAGGAGAATCGCGGCGGCACGAAGAAGAAGTCGAACGCCACCACGTTGAGGATTGCGGCGAACACCGCCGGGCCACGCCCCCATCGCGCACCGACCAGCACCACCGTGAGGAGGAACACCATGGCGATGTTGGTGAGGTCGAAGAAGCGGAAGAGGAGCCCGGCCGCAGCCGTGGTGGCCACGCATGCGAGCGCCGTCCAGGCGTAACGCATCTGCCGCTCGGCCGCCTTCGGGCTGGTCTCGCCGGCCGCCACCGAGGCGCGGGCGACGACCGGCGTGCCCGAATCCCGCGCCCCGCGTCCGATCTCCAGCACGTCGAGCGAGCCCTCGGCGGCCGCGATCGCATCGCTCATCGTGCGGCGCCACGGCAGGCGCCGCTGGGGCCCGCGCCCCACCACCACCATGGAGAAGTTTCCCTCGCGCGCGTATTCCACGATGGCCTGGCAGGCGTCGGCGCCCGTGAGGATCGCCGTGCGCGCGCCCAGGTCCTGCGCGAGCTTCACGACGCGCAGGATCCGTTCGCGGCGCTCCGCCGGGAGCCTCTGCAGCATCGGCGTCTCGACGTACACCGCGGCCCACTCCACGTCGAGCTGGCCCGCCAGGCGAGCGGCGCTGCGCACGATGTGCTCGGACCCGTCCGGCCCGATGCAGCAGAGCAGCCGCGGCTGCGTCTTCCAGACGCCATCGATGGCCTTGTCGGCGCGGTATTCGCGCACGCTGCCTTCGACGGCCTCGGCGGTGCGCCGCAGCGCCAGCTCGCGCAGGGCCATGAGGTTGCCCTTGCGGAAGAAGTTGCCCGCCGCGCGCTGCGCCTGCTCGGGCATGTAGACCTTGCCTTCCTTCAGCCGGGTGAGCAGCTCCTCGGCCGGAATGTCGACGAGAACCACGTCGTCGGCCTCGTCGAAGAAGGTATCGGGCACGGTTTCCCACACCTTGATGCCGGTGATGCCGCCGACAACGTCGTTCAGGCTCTCCAGGTGCTGCACGTTGAGCGTCGTGAACACGTCGATGCCGTGCGCGAGGAGCTCGTCGATGTCCTGCCAGCGCTTCGGGTGGCGCGATCCGGGCGCGTTCGTGTGCGCGAGCTCGTCGACGAGGATGAGCTGCGGCCTGCGCTTCACCGCCGAGTCGATGTCGAACTCGGTGATCGTGCGCTCCTTGTGGACGATCTCCTTGCGCGGCAGGAGCTCGAAGCCCTCGATGAGCGCGGCGGTGTCGCTGCGGCCGTGCGTCTCGACGATGCCGACCACCACGTCGCGGCCCTCGTCGCGCGCGCGGCGCGCGGCGATGAGCATCGCGTAGGTCTTGCCCACGCCTGCCGACGAGCCGAAGAAGATCTTGAGGCGGCCGCGGGCCGCGCCCCGTTCTTCGCGCTTCACGCGCGCGAGCAGCGCGTCGGGGTCGGGACGAGTCTCGGCCATGGCGCGAAGTGTAGGCTTTTTTTTGCGATATCAAGGCAGCGCGCGATTTTACGCGCCGTTTATGCGAGACGTCCTAGAGTCGCCATCATCGAATACGAGGAACCTGACGATGCGCAACTGCCTTGCAGTGATCGTGGCCGCCGCGGCCTTCCCCTTCGCTCCCGCCGCTTGGGCCGATGAGACGCCCGAACACACCTTCGCCACCAAGCTGGGGCTGTGGAGCGAGTACGAGTACCGCGGCATCTCCCAGACCTCCGAGAAGCCCGCGCTGCAGCTGAACCTCGACTACTCGCACAAGAGCGGCCTTTACCTGGGCACGTTCCTTTCCAACATCCAGTGGCTCAAGGACACGGCCGACGTGAACGGCTTCGACACGGGCGCGCGCGTCGAGTGGGATATCTACGGCGGCTACAAGTTCGAGGTCGTGAAGGACGTGACGCTCGACGTGGGCTACCTGCGCTACGAGTACCCGAGCTCCGGCGCGTTCAACCCCAGTCCCAATACGGACGAGGCCTACATCGGAGCCGCCTATGGCCCGTTGTCGGCGAAGTATTCGTACTCGTTCAACAACACGTTCGGCGTGCCCAACAGCAAGGGCAGCGATTACTTCGAGATCGACTACAACCAGGCGATCACGCCGGTGAGCGACAAGCTCACCTTCAACGGCGTGGTGGGCCACCAGACCTACGCGCACAA
>DATIWC010000053.1:0-33371 GCA_035519515.1 Usitatibacter sp. | reverse complement strand
GCGCGCAAGGCAGGCCCCCTGAGCGGCTGCGCGATCCGTCTCGCCACCGCCGGGGACGCTCCCGGCATCCACGCCATCTATGCGCCGATCGTGCGCGACACGTTCATCTCGTTCGAGATCGAGCCGCCGGACGTGGACGAGTCGGTGGGCTTCGTGAAGGTGGGGACCTACCGCAACGTGGGCTTCAAGCGCGGCGAGTGGCACGACTCGGTGTGGCTGCAGCGCGCGCTCGCCGCGGCATCCATCGAGGAAGCGCTGGCGGCCGCCTAGGTCGCGGCAGGACGCGGGTACTCGACGATCTTCGAGGCCTTGCGCTCGAACTTGTCGCGCTTGGTGAGCATCCGCTCCTGCTGCCTGGTGATGAGCGGGTAGTGGCGCAGCTCGGTGAGGCGGTCGTGGGTCTTCCAGCACGACTTCGCCGACGTCACCCATTCCGACGGATCGATGCGGCGCAAGTCGAACACGTGCGAATAGCTGCGCAGCGTCTTGTGGCCGCGCTTGTTCGAGTACTCGTGGAAGTAGGACAGGGCGAGCTCGCGCAGCGTGCGGTAGATCGGGTCGCGGTAACGAAGCGGCGCGCCGTTGGTCTTCGAGATCGCGCCCCACGCGCCGTGGCGGCGGAACACCGCGATCACGTGCGGGTAGTCGGAGAGGTCGCAGTCGAGGTGCAGCACGAGCGGCGGATCGCCGTTCACCCAGAGCGCGGCGGCGGCGACCATCGCGCCCTCGATGCAGTGCGCGCGCCGTTGGCGCAGCACCTCGCGCACCGAAAGCACCGTCTCGCCGCCGATCTCGTGGTTGATCGGGATCGCGTTGATGAAGGCCTGGATGCCGGCGGGGTTCTTCAGGCGCCGCAGCTGCGCGAACTCGCGCGGCGTGAGGTGCAGGTCGGCGGCGCGGGCGAAGCGGCGCAGGCGCGGTGCGGCGGCGAGGATGCGTCCGGATCCGTTGGACTTCTTCGCCTTCTTGTTCCTTGCGCCCATCGCGTCGCTCTCCGCTCCCAAGCGGTCCTAGGTTAAACGATCCGGCGCCTCGCGCGCCACGCACGTCCGCCTGCGCGAGCCGCCCGCCAACACTACCTCGGCGACCTCGACGGGACGCCCATATAACGCGGAAAGATTTTCGGAGTTCAGGACCTCGCCGGCCGGCCCCGCGGCGAGGATCCGGCCGCCGCGCAGCATCACGACGCGGTCGGCGATGCGCAGCGCATGGTCCGGATGGTGCGTCGAGAAGAGGATCGCCTTGCCCGACTCGCGCAGCCGCGCGGCCTCGTCGAGGATGAGCGCCTGGTTGCCGAAGTCGAGGTTCGCCGTGGGCTCGTCCATCAGCACGTGCGCGGCCTGGGTGGCCATCGCGCGCGCGATGAGCGCGAGCTGCCGCTCGCCGCCGCTCACCCGGTGGATGGGCCGCTCGGCGAGCGGGGCGATGTGCAGCCGCTCGAGGCAGGCCGCGGCCATCGCGCGGTCGGCGGCATCCGGCACGCCGAAGACGCCACGGTGCGCCGTGCGCCCCATCTCCACCATCTCGAGCACGCTGAAATCGAAGTGGCTTTCCGCCGCCTGCGGCACGTAGGCGAGGCGCGCGGCGCGCAGCCGCGCGGGCCAATCGGCGAGCGGGCGCCCGTCGAGCGTCACGTCCCCTGCGAGGGCCGGCACGAGACCCAGCAAGGTTCGCATCAACGTGGTCTTTCCGCTGCCGTTGGGGCCGAGCAGGCACACGACTTCGCCCGCGGGAAACGCGAGATCGATGCCGCTTCCGACACGCCGGCCGGGGAAACCGAAGTCGAGGTTGCGCGCGGCGAGCGTCATGCGGAGCGCCTGAAGGCGGCGGCGAGCAGGACCACGAAGGCCGGCGTGCCGATGAACGCGGTGACGACGCCGGGCGGCAGCTCGGTGGCGAAGAGCGTGCGGCACGCGGTATCGACCGCGAGCATGAACGCGGCGCCGATCGCGAGCGACAGCGGCAGCACACGGGCGAACGCTGCGCCCGTCACGAGCCGTGCCGCGTGGGGCACGAGCAGGCCCACCCAGCCGATGGTGCCCGCGAGCGACACCGCGGAAGCGGTGGCGAGCGTCGCGGCGACGATCACCACGAGCCGCAGCCTGCGCACGTCCACCCCGAGGCTGCGCGCCTCGTCCTCGGAGAGCGCGAGCACGTCGATGCGCCAGCGCAGCAGCCACAGCACGGCCACCGAGAGCGCGATGGGGATGAGGGTGGCCGGCAGGTCGCGCGGCAGCGCGCCGGTGAAGCTGCCCAGCAGCCAGAACGTGATGGCGGGCAGCTGGTTGTAGGGATCGGCCACGTACTTCACCAGCGCGATTCCCGCGCCGAAGGCCGAGCCCACGACGACGCCGGTGAGCACGAGCGTGAGGATCGGATCGCGCCCGCCGATCCACGTGCCGATGGCGACCACGAGGCCCACGGCGATGAGCCCGCCGACGAACGCGAACGCCTGGATGGCGGCGATGGGCAGCGACGCGAGCACCGCGATGCCCGCTCCGAGCGCGCAGCCCGCCGCCACGCCGAGGATGTCGGGAGAGACGAGCGGATTGCGGAAGAGGTTCTGGTAGGCCGCGCCCGCGGCCGCCAGTGCCGCGCCCACGGCGAGGGCCGCGGCCACGCGGGGCGCGCGAACCTGGAGCACCACGGCTTCCACGTTACGGGCGAGTCCGCTCTCGCCGCCGAAGAGCGACGCCCACAGCGCGCGCACCACGTCCGAGGGCGCGACCGCGAAGCGCCCGACGGTGAAGCTCCACGCGACGAGGATCGCGAGCGCGGCCACGACCCCGGCGAGCGCGAGCGGAAACCGCGAGCGGGGAAGCATCATCGCGGCGCCACTCCCGGCTCGGCGAGCAGGCGTTCCACTTGCGCGTCGGCCGGCTCCTGGTGGTAGAAGAGCGTGTAGAAGCGCTTCACCTCGCGGGCGAGGTCATGGTGGAACGTGTCCGGGTAGAGGATGTCCGCTAGCCAGGCGAGCCCGATCAGGCGGTTCGCGCCCGGGGGAAAGTCGAACCAGCCGAACGGCAGGTGCGGCGACAGGTACACGCGCTTCTTGCGCACCGCGCCCACCGAGTTCCATACCGGCAGCTTCCACACGTCGCGGTAGAAGTTGGGATCGTTGGTGACGATCACTTGCGGATCCCACAGCACGACCTGCTCGAGCCCCACGTTCGTGAGCCCGCCGCGCTCGCCTCCCGCGACGTTCCTGGCACCCAGGAGCTCGATCATCTCGACGTTGATCGATCCCTCGAGGCCGGTCACGAGGCCCTGCGGACCGCGGGCGTAATAGACCTGCGGGCGTTGGTCCGGGGCAATGCGGGCGATCTTCGCCCGCAATCCATCGATCACTTCGGCTGCGTAGGCCGAGAGCTCCTTGCCGCGTTCCGGCGTGCCGAGAACCGCGGCGAGCCGCTCGATCTGGCGCGCCGTGGTGTCGAGGCGTCCATCGAGCAGCACGTAGGGAATGCCGGTCTGCGCTTGCGTGCGATCGGCGAGCGAGGCGAACGTCGCCGACGTGGCCCCGATGTCCACGATGAGGTCGGGCTTGGCCTGCAGCAGCACCTCCACGTTCGCCGTGCTGCCGCGGCCGGTGAGACGCCCGAGCTCGGGAAGGTCGGCGTACTTGCGCGGCACCCATTCCGATTCGTCGTCGCGGAAGTGGCGCGTCCAGCCGATGAGCTTTTCGGGCGCGAGCGCGAAGACGAGCACGGAGGCGGGCGGCCCCGCGGCGTACACGCGGTCGATGCGATCGGGCAGCTGGACCTTGCGGCCGGCATCGTCGATGAACTCGCGCGATGCGAACGCGGGAAGGGCCGCGAGAAGCGCGAGCAGCGGAACGAGCAGCCGCCGCGCGAGGGCGCGTCCCACCATCTGCTACCGGTGGGCGGGATCGAGCGCGCCGAGGCCCGTCACGACCTCGCCGGCATCGGGCGCCGAGTAGCCGGCGAGGCCCGCGACGACCTTCGCGAAACGCTCGCCGCGCAGCAGCGCGACGAGCGAACGGATGGGCGGGGATTCGAGATCCTCCGCGCGGCAAGCGAGGTAGTAGCGCTCCGTGCACACGGGCACGAATCCGAGGCGGTACTGCACCGCTGCGGCCTGCACGCCGAATCCCACGTCGGCCTGGTTGCCCGCGATGAGCGCGGCCACCGCGGCGTGCGTGATCTCCTCGTCGTCGTAGCCGCGCATGCTCGCGCGGTCCAGGCCGTTCGACGAGATCAGGAATTCGAGCAGCGCGCGCGTGCCCGAGCCGCGCTGCCGGTTC
This sequence comes from Usitatibacter sp., assembly GCA_035519515.1. Taxonomy (GTDB): domain Bacteria; phylum Pseudomonadota; class Gammaproteobacteria; order Burkholderiales; family Usitatibacteraceae; genus Usitatibacter. The sequence goes on along the minus strand of DATIWC010000053.1, from coordinate 29,107 downwards.
ACCATGCGCACGTCCTCGCGGCAGAGGTCCGCCACGTCGCGCAGGTCCTTCGGGTTGCCGGGGCGGACGATGAGTCCCTGCACTCGCCGCGCGAAGGCGATGAGGCGGTACTCGCCCATCGGCAGGCATTCGGCGTAGCGGCGCGCCATCAGCTCGCCCAGGCGGCCATCGGGAACGTGGAAGCCCGCGAGATCGCATTCGCCGCGGCGCAAAGCCGCGAGCGCGTCGAAGCTGCCCTTGTATTGCAGCTCGATCGGGTGCTCCGTCCCGGCGATGTCGCGTAGCGCTGCGACCGCGAAGTCGTGGCTCGCGTGGATCACGAGGCCCGCGACGGCGTCGGAGAGCGAGGCGTTGAGCGAGCGCGCGAACTCGGCGGCGAGGTTGTCCAACTCGGGGGCGAGGCGCGCCTGTGCGCGGCGTCCCGCCCACAAAAGGCGCTTGCCCAGGGGCGAGAGGCGCGTCCCGCGGCCGCGCACCTTTTGCACGAGCGGAGCGCCAAAGAATTCCTCCCAATCCGCGATCAGGTTCCACGCGTGGCGATAGGAGATATCGGCGCCCTCCGCAGCGTGCGTGAGCTTGGAGGTCGCGTCCAGGCGCTCGAGGATCGTGATCAGCTGGAAGTCGAACGCGCGCTCCTCGTCCTGCGAGCGGAAGCGCCAGACCGGACGGATGTCGATGCGGATCATGGGGCCATTATGTCAGTTCGCGCGCGGCGTTGATGTCGCGGCTGTTTGCGACTACGATCGGGACGGGACCCGCGGGGCCGCATCGGCGCATATGAAGCGCTGTGCCGATGGAGGCGTTCGTGGCGGCAACCTGATCCGAAGCGCCACTCACCGGAGAACTTCATGGACATGAATCGCCGGCAATTCTTCAAGGCGTGCACCACGGGCCTCGGGGCATCGAGTCTCGCGATGCTGGGCTTTTCGCCCCAGCCCGTGCTCGCCGAGACGCGAAGCTTCAAGCTTGCGAAGGCCACCGAGACCCGCAACACCTGCCCGTACTGCTCCGTGGGCTGTGGGATCCTGATGTACAGCCTCGGCGACCGGGCGAAGAACGCCACCGCCGAGATCTTTCACATCGAGGGCGATCCGGATCACCCGGTTAACCGCGGCACGCTGTGCCCGAAAGGCGCGGGGCTGCTCGACTTCGTGCACAGCGAATCGCGCCTCAAGTATCCCGAATACCGCGCGCCCGGGTCGAGCGACTGGAAGCGCATTTCGTGGAACGAGGCCCTCGACAAGGTCGCCAAGCTCATGAAGGCCGACCGCGATGCGAACTTCGTGAAGCAGACGGCCGACGGCAAGACCGTGAACCGGTGGCTCACCACCGGCATGCTGGCGGCCTCCGCTTCCTCCAACGAGTCGGGCTACATCACGCACAAGGTGATGCGCTCGATGGGAGTGCTGGTCTTCGACAACCAGGCGAGGGTCTGACACGGCCCGACGGTGGCGAGTCTCGCCCCGACGTTCGGCCGTGGAGCAATGACGAATCACTGGGTCGACATCAAGAACGCCGATGTCGTCCTGATCATGGGAGGTAACGCCGCCGAGGCGCACCCCTGCGGGTTCAAGTGGGTGACGGAAGCCAAGGCGCACAACAAGGCGCGCCTGGTGGTGGTGGATCCGAGATTCACGCGCTCGGCCGCGATGAGCGACTACTACGCGCCCCTGCGCGCGGGCACCGACATCGCCTTCCTGGGCGGGGTCATCAACTACCTGCTCGCCAACGACAAGATACAGCACGAGTACGTGAGGAACTACACGAACGCGACGTTCGTGCTCACGGACAAGTATTCGTTCGCCGACGGGATCTTCTCGGGCTACAACGAAGCCAAGCGCAGCTACGACGCCTCGAGCTGGGGCTACGAGATCGGCAAGGACGGCTTCGCGGTGGTCGATCCCACGATGCAGGATCCGCGCTGCGTCTTCCAGGTGCTGAAGAAGCACTATTCGCGCTACACGCCCGAGGTGGTCTCCAAGGTGTGCGGCACGCCGAAGGAGGCCTTCCTCAAGGTGTGCGAGTACATCGCCTCGACCTCGGCACCCGACCGCGCGATGACGGTCATGTACGCGCTCGGGTGGACGCAGCATTCCACCGGCACGCAGATGATCCGCACCGCCGCGATGATGCAGCTGCTCCTGGGCAACATTGGCGTCGCGGGCGGGGGGATGAACGCGCTGCGCGGCCACAGCAACATCCAGGGCCTTACCGATCTGGGCCTGCTGTCGAACTTGCTTCCCGGCTACCTCACGCTGCCGAGGGAGGGCGAGCAGGACTACGAGGGCTACATCAAGTCGCGGACGCTGAAGCCCCTCAGGCCCAACCAGGTCTCCTACTGGCAGAACTACCCGAAGTTCCACGTGAGTCTCATGAAGGCGTGGTTCGGCAACGCCGCCACCAAGGAGAACAACTGGGCGTTTGACTACCTGCCCAAGCTCGACAGGAACTACGATGTCCTGCAGGCCTTCGAGCTGATGGGCCAGGGCAAGATGAACGGCTACATCTGCCAGGGTTTCAACCCCGTAGCCTCGTTCCCGCACAAGGCGAAGATCATCAAGGGGCTCTCGAATCTCAAGTTCCTGGTAGTCATCGACCCGCTCGCGACCGAGACCTCCGAGTTCTGGAAGAACTTCGGGCCGTACAACGACGTCGACACCGCCAACATCAAGACCGAAGTGATCCGCCTACCGTCCACGTGTTTCGCCGAGGAGGACGGGTCACTCACCAACTCCGGGCGCTGGCTGCAATGGCACTGGAAGGGCGCGCCGCCCCCCGGCGAGGCCAAGGCCGACGCCGACATCATCGCGGAGATCTTCGTGCGCATCCGCGCGCTCTACGCGAAGGAGGGAGGCACCTTCCCCGAGCCCGTCACGTCGCTTACGTGGACCTACCGCCTGCCGCGCTCGCCATCGCCGGAAGAGTTGGCGATGGAGTACAACGGCAAGGCGCTCGCCGACGTCCTCGCACCCCCGGACCCCAAGAATCCGAAGGCGCCACAGGCCGTGCTGGTTCCCGCCGGCCAGCAGCTGCCCAGCTTCGCAATGCTGCGTGACGACGGCAGCACCTCGTGCGGCTGCTGGATCTACTCGGGCGCCTGGACGCAGGCGGGCAACCAGATGGCGCGGCGCGACAACTCCGACCCGTTCGGCATTGGCCAGACACTGGGCTGGGCGTGGTCGTGGCCGGTGAATCGCCGCATCCTCTACAACGCGGCCTCAGCCGACCCCACGGGCAAGCCCTGGGATCCCAGGCGCAAGCTGGTCTTCTTCAACGGCAAGACGTGGGGAGGCGCGGACGTTCCCGACATGGTGCCCACCGCAAGCCCGCAGGAGGTCCATCCGTTCATCATGACTGCCGAGGGCGTGGCCAAGCTCTTCGTGCCGTCGGGGATGGCGGACGGTCCGTTGCCGGAGCACTACGAGCCGTTCGAGTCTCCGCTCACGGCGAACCCGCTGAACCCCGGCAACGCGAAGGCGTTCTCGAATCCCGCGGCGCGCGTGTTCAAGGGCGACATGGAGGCCTTCGGCAAGCCGAAGGATTTCCCGTACTCGGCCACGACGTACCGCCTGACCGAGCATTTCCACTACTGGACGAAGCACGTCGACTCCAACGCGATAACCCAGCCCCAGCAGTTCGTGGAGATCGGGGAGGAGCTCGCGAAGGAGAAGGGCATCGCGCACGGCGACATGGTGAAGGTGCGCTCCAACCGCGGGGAGATCGTCACCGTCGCCGTGGTGACCAAGCGGATCAAGGCCCTCGATTGCGGAGGCACCAAGGTGCACACGGTCGGCATCCCCAACCACTGGGGCTTCAAGGGCGTAGCGAAGATGGGCTATCTCGCCAACACCCTTACGCCGTTCGTAGGCGACGCCAACACACAGACGCCCGAGTACAAGGCGTTCACCGTGAACATCGAGAAAGCCTAGGAGCCGCCATGTCCTCCCTACAATCGCTGGACATCAAGCAACGCTCCGCGACCACGGCGCAACCGCCTTCCGTGCGCAACACGACGGAGGTGGCGAAGCTCATCGACGTCTCCAAGTGCATCGGCTGCAAGGCCTGCCAGGTGGCGTGCGGGGAATGGAACGACGTGCGCGACGCCATCGGGCGCAACGTGGGCGTGTACGACAACCCCGCCGACCTGTCGCCCGAGACATGGACCGTGATGCGCTTCACCGAGCACGAGGAGGCCGGCCGCCTCGAATGGCTGATCCGCAAGGACGGCTGCATGCACTGCGCCGACCCGGGCTGCCTCAAGGCGTGCCCGTCGCCGGGCGCCATCGTGCAGTACTCCAACGGCATCGTGGACTTCGTCGAGGAGCACTGCATTGGCTGTGGCTACTGCGTGACCGGCTGCCCCTTCGACGTCCCGCGCATCTCGCAGGACGACAACAAGGCATACAAGTGCACGCTTTGCTCGGATCGCGTCTTGGTCGGGCTGGAGCCCGCGTGCGTGAAGACGTGCCCTACCGGCGCCATCATGTTCGGCTCCAAGGAGGACATGAAGGAGCAAGCGGCCGGGCGCCTCGTCGACCTCAAGGAGCGCGGCTACCAGAACGCGGGTCTTTACGATCCGCCCGGTGTGGGCGGAACGCACGTGATGTACGTGCTGCAGCACGCGGACCGGCCGGGGCTCTACCACAACCTCCCGGAGAACCCGTCGATCAGCCCGATGGTCTCGCTCTGGAAGGGCGCGGCCAAGCCGCTCGCGCTCTTCGCCATGGGGCTCACGGCGCTGGCGGGATTCTTCCACTACGTGAGGGTGCGGCCCAACGACGTGGACGGCGATACGGCTCCTGGAGGCAACCTGCCGCCGCCGCCCGAGGTGAAGAAGGAGGAGCGCCGCCATGCATGACATCCCCGTTCGCGCCGACGAGCGCACGGTCTACATCGAGCGCTACCCGGCGAGCACCCGCGCGAACCACTGGCTCGTGGTGATTCTCTTCATGCTCGCGGCACTCTCCGGGCTGGGACTCTTCCATCCCGCGCTCGCGTGGCTCGTCAACCTCTTCGGCGGCGGCCCGTGGGCGCGCATCCTCCATCCTTTCCTGGGCCTCGCGATGGCGCTGGGGTTCATCGGACTCGCGATGCACGTGGCCGGCGAGAACCGCATGCTCGATCGCGACCGGCAGTGGCTGCGGCAATGGCGCGACGTAGTGGCCAACCGGGAGGGCGACCTGCCGGAGGCGGGCAAGTACAACGCGGGCCAGAAGCTCGTCTTCTGGTCCATGCTCGTCCTGCTCGTCCTTCTGCTCGTCACGGGCTTCCTCTTCTGGCGCCCGTGGTTCACCCCTTACGTGCCCATCACCGTGGTCAGGCTCGCGACACTCATCCACTCCGCGTCGGCGGCGCTCCTCGTGATCCTCGTCATCGTGCATGCCTATGCCGCGATTTGGGTCAAGGGCTCGGTGCGCGCCATGGTGCAGGGCTACGTGAGCGCGCGGTGGGCCCGCATCCACCACTCGCTCTGGTACCGCGAGGTGACGAGGGACAGACCGTAGCGCGCATGGCGACGGTCCAGAAGCTGCTGACGCCCGAGGAGATCGCCGCCCGCGGCGGGTCGCGCATTCCGTTCCTGCACCTGGCGGCGCGTGGCGAGGTGTTCGCGCCGCGGGCGAGGCGGCTGCGCATGGTTGCGCCCGGCCACGCGATGCAGGGTTACCTGGAGCTCATCGCGTCCATCGCGGAGGCGCAGCAGGCTGCGCTCGACGACATGCCCGCGGTGTCGCTCCCCGACGTACGCGCGACACAGCTCTCCCGCGACCACGGCATGCCGCCCCTCGATCATCGCGCGCACCTTCGCGACCGCGCGTGGAACGACACGCTGCGCCGGATGCTGCGCCGGATCGCGGAGCGCTGCGAAGGGCGCGCGGCGGAGGTCGCCGCGCGTCTGGAAGGCAGCCGCGACGAGCTCTACGAGGCGCAGGCGAGCAAGCTCCTCGCGGGCGTGACCTTCGGCCTCGACCCCGCCACGGCGCCTTTCGTGGGCGCGGGCCTGCAGGTGTATTTCGCGCACCTCGTCCTCACGCTGGGCGAGAAGGAATTCCCACCCATCGGGGCTGCGAACGTCTGCCCCTGCTGCGGCAGCCGGCCGACCGCGAGCGTGATCCGCATCGGGGGCGAGGCCTCCGGGTACCGCTTCCTGCATTGCTCGCTGTGCAGCGCCCAGTGGCATATGGTGCGCGTGAAGTGCGCGCACTGCGAGGGCACGAAGGGAATCGCCTACGAGAGCCTCGATGGCGGAGCGCGCGACGCGAAGCCCGCCGTGCAGGCCGAGACCTGCGACACGTGCAACCACTACCTGAAGGTCGTCTACATGGATCGCGATCCGGACGTCGAGCCGTGTGCGGACGACCTCGCGAGCGTCGCGCTCGATATCCTCGTCGCGGAGCAGGAGGGGCGCGAGCCGTGGGGCGTGAACTTTCTGTTGGTCCACGGCGACCCCGACGCCGCGACCGGCGGGTAGACGCCGTGCCGAGCGTGCGCGGGTTCGATTTCCCCGCGGACCTCTGGTATCTCGTCGAGCAGGACACCTGGGTGCGCCGCGAGGGCGGCCTCGCCACCATGGGCATCACGTCGCTGGGCGCGCACATCTCGGGGGACTTCATCGAGTTCATCGCGCGGCCGCCTGGCACCGAGGTCGAGCGCGACCGCTCCGTGGGCGCCCTGGAGATGTCCAAGGTGATCCGCTCGGCGCGCTCGCCCGTCTCGGGGGTCATCGTCGAGGTGAATCCCGCGGTGCGCGAACGGCCGTCGCTCATCAACGCCGATCCCTATGGTGCCGGGTGGCTCGTGCGCTTGCGGCCCACGGCGTGGGAGACCGACATTGCGCTCCTTGCGCGCGGCGATGCGGTGCCTGCCGCAGTGGAGAGATACATGGCGCTGCTGTCGGAGACCTTCGGAGAGGAGCCCCCGCCCGGCTGAGGGCTATGCAGCGGCCGTCATATGTTCGGCCGAACCAGAGCGGAATAGATTGCGGCCATGAACACTGTCGCGCGTGACGCGCAGTCCCGCCCCCTTTCCGCGCTGCCGTCCGTCGACAGGGTGCTCGGCTTCGAAGCCGTGCGTGTGCTCGTGGCCGAGTTCGGCCGGGAGCCCACGCTGGACATGGTCCGCAAGGTGCTGGACGAAGCGCGCGCCACGCTGCGCACGGATGCCGCGATCGACGTGGGCGAGAGTGCGTTGTCGGCGAGCGTCGGTGCGGCGCTGCGGCGCGAGCATGCGAGGCGCCAGCGCCCGGTCGTCAACCTGACCGGGACGGTGCTGCACACGAACCTCGGGCGAGCGCCGTTGCCGCCGGAGGCCGTGCGCGCGGTCGCCGAGGTGATGGCCTCGCCCACCAACCTCGAGTACGACATCGAACGGGGCGCTCGCGGCGATCGCGACGACCTCGTGGCGCCGCTGCTCGCGCAGGTTACGGGATGCGAGGCGGCGACGGTCGTGAACAACAATGCGGCCGCGGTGCTGCTCGCGCTCAACACCTTCGCCCGCGGCAAGGAGGTCCTGGTTTCGCGCGGCGAGCAGATCGAGATCGGGGGCGCCTTCCGCCTGCCCGACGTCATGGCGCGCGCGGGCTGCCAGCTGCGCGAGGTCGGCACCACGAACCGAACGCACCTCTCCGACTACGAGGAGGCGATCGGCCCGAAGACCGGCCTCGTTCTCAAGGTGCATCCGAGCAACTACGCGATCACCGGGTTCACGGCCGAGGCCGATGAAGCGCGGCTCGGGGCGCTCGCCGCGAGCCGCGGCGTGCCTTTCATGGTGGACCTGGGCAGCGGCGCGCTCCTGGACATGTCCCGCTGGGGGCTGCCGAAGGAGCCCACCGTGCGCGAGACCCTCACGCATGGCGCCACGCTCGTCACCTTCAGCGGCGACAAGCTGCTGGGCGGCCCGCAGGCGGGCCTTCTCGCCGGTACGCGCGAGGCGATCGCGCGCGTGAAGAAGAACCCGCTCAAGCGCGCGCTGCGCGTGGACAAGATGACGCTCGCCGCGCTCGAGGCGGTTCTCGCCCTCTACCGCGATCCCGACCGACTCGCTGCGCGCCTGCCGGCGCTGCGCCTTCTGACGCGCTCCCGCGCGCAGGTCCGCGCGGCGGCCGAGCGCATGCGGCCACTCTTTGAGGAGGCGCTGCGCGGCAAGGCCGTCGTGGAGATCGAGGAGTGCGCGAGCCAGATCGGCAGCGGCTCCCAGCCGGTGGAAACGCTCGCGAGCGCGGCCATCGTCGTGCGCTGCGCGGCACGCAGCCCGTCGCTTCGGCGCCTGGAGGCGGCGTTTCGCGCGCTACCGGTCCCGGTGCTCGGGCGGATCGCCGAAGACGCCCTGCGGTTCGACCTGCGATGCCTCGAGGACGAGGCGCAGTTCGCCGGGCTGCTGCGGGAGCTTTCGCCTTGATTGTCGGAACCGCCGGCCACATCGACCACGGCAAGACGTCGCTCGTGAAGGCGCTCACGGGTGTGGACACCGATCGCCTCAAGGAGGAGAAGGCGCGTGGGATCTCCATCGAGCTGGGCTACGCGTACCTGCCGTCGCCCGGCGGCGGCGTGATCGGATTCGTCGACGTGCCCGGCCACGAGCGGTTCGTGGACCACATGGTGGCGGGCGCCACGGGCGTCGACTTCGTCGTGCTGGTGGTGGCGGCCGACGACGGGCCCATGCCGCAGACGCGGGAGCACCTCGACATCATCGAGTTGCTGGGCATCCGCGAAGGCGCGATCGCGCTCACGAAGGTGGACCGCGTGGACGCGTACGCCTGCGCCGAGGCGGCGGGTGCGGCAAGGGCGCTGGTCGCCTCAACGCCGCTCGCGCAGGCGCCGCTCTATCCCGTGTCGAGCCTGACCGGGGAAGGGCTCGCCGGGCTCAAGAATGCGCTCTTCGCAGCCGCGGCGCGGCCAAGAGAAGCGCTGCGCCGTGGCGCGGGCTTGCGTCTTGCGGTCGACCGCCGCTTTACGCTCGACGGAGTCGGCACCGTGGTGACCGGCACCGTGCACGCGGGGCAGGCGCGCGTGGGCGACGAGGTCGTGGTATCTCCGGGGGGCATTAGCGCTCGCGTGCGCAGCATCCATGCGCAGGACCGAAAGGCCGTAACCGGGCACGCCGGTGAACGATGCGCGCTCGTGCTTGCCGGCGTCGACCGCGAGGACGTCGAGCGGGGCGATTGGGTGGTGTCTTCGTTCCTTCACGCGCCCACCGATCGTTTCGACGCGCGCCTGCGAATCGCACGCGCGGAGCCATCCGCCTTCCAGCATTGGACGCCCGTGCACCTGCACATCGGCGCCGCGCACGTGATGGCGCACGTCGCGTTGCTCGAAGGCGAAAGGCTAGCGCCGGGCGAAAGCGCGCTCGCGCAGGTCGTGACAGGACGGCCTATCGGCGCCTGTGCCGGCGACGCGTTCGTCGTGCGCGATGCCTCGGCCTCGCGCACCCTCGGCGGTGGACGCGTCCTCGATCCGCGGGGCCGCGAGCGCCATCGCCGCGCGCCGGAGCACCTCGCGCTGCTGCACGCGTTGGAAGATCCGGACCCGGCGACGCGACTCGCCCTCGCGCTCGAGACCGCCGGCACCCTCGACGTCGAGCGCTTCCGCTGTGCGCACAACCTGCCCGAGGCCATGGCGATGCCGGCCGGGGCCGTGCGACTGGCTTCGCCAGCCCGCCTCATTGCGGCGGCGGCATGGCAGGAGATGCGCGAACGCTTCATCGCCACGCTCTCGCGCCACCATGGGGAACGTGCCGACGAGATGGGTCCCGACCTGGGGCGTATCCGCCGCATGGCCTTCCCCAGGGACGATGCCGCTGTGGTCCAGGCAATCGCCGAGTCGCTGCTCGACGAGGGCAAGGCGGCGCGCAGCGGTCCGTGGTGGCATCTGCCGGGCCACACGGTGCAGCTCGATGCGCGCGAGCGGGTCCTCGCGCAGCTCATCCTCCCGCGCCTGGAGGAGGAGGCCTACGACCCGCCATGGGTGCGCGACCTCGCGCGCGAGCTCTCCGCGCCGGAGAGCGAAATCCGCACGCTGATGCGCCGGTTGGGTCGCCGCGGCGATGTATTCGCCGTGATGAAGGATCTCTACTACGCGCGGTCAGCCGTGGCGAAGATGGCTGCCATCGCGCAAGCGCTCGAGCGCGAGGAGGGCGCCGTGCGCGCCGCGCCGTTCCGCGATCGCACCGGGATCGGCCGCAAGCGCGCAATCCAGGTCCTGGAATTCTTCGATCGCGTCGGATTCACGCGCCGCACGCGCGGAGAGCATCGCCTGCGCGCCGACAGCCTGCTAAAGCTGGAACAAGTGGCCTGAGGCATCACGGAAGGGATTCGCCCCCGGTGGGGCGGCCGGGCTTCAAACCCGGTGGGGGACGCCAGGCGTTCCTTGGTGGGTTCGACTCCCATTCCCTTCCGCCTCGCACGCGCTCAGAAGACGAGGGTGCGCCATTGCGGATCGAGGGCGCGCTGCGCGAACGCGGCCGCGCCTGCCGCGCCCGAATATTCCTCGACCATCGTTTCGCCCGGCGCTACGTGTTCGGCGAGCGCGGCCGAGCATGCGAGCATGCGCGCACCCACCGCGGCCGCCTGCCGCATGAAGACGTCGATGGACTGCTTGCCCCGGTCCGGCGAGCGCAGGTGCGCCGCTTCGCCCGCCACCAACAAGCGCACGGCCCGCCCCGCGAAGTGCATCTCGACTTCCGCGTCGAGCGCCGCGGCCGCCGCGGCATAGACGAACGGAGCGGCGAGCAGCTCCGGGCGCTCGGGAGTGGCCGACCACAGTAGGATCGCAAGGCGGCCGCCCGGCTGCGTCATGGCAGCGCGAACCCCGCCTCCGAGAGCGCGTGCCGGCCTTCTGGCCCGAGCAGGAATTCGGCGAACGCTTCACCTTGCGGCGACACATCGCGCATCGCGGTCATTCCGTAATCGGCGCCGACGACGACCGTGTCCGGCAGCGCGACGACGGCGAGCGAGGGCTCCTCGCGAGCGGCCGCCTTCGCGTTCGTGCAGTAGGTGAGGAAGATGTCCGCATGTCCTTCGGCCACCGCGGCGGCGTACACGCTGCGGCCCTTGGGCGGCGGCGGCGAATTCGGTCCACCGGTGAGCTGCAGCGCTTTCGCGGAGAGGGTCGCGAACGAACCCGGGCGAACCTTCTCGGCGCGCCCGAAAACCTCCCAGGCATAGTCGCCCGACGGATCCGCCTTCGGCGTCGAGGTGCCGAGACGCGTCGCCGGATCGAGCATGCGATCGAGCACGTTGTCGGTCGTGACGCCGAGCTTCGCCGGCGCGAGCGCGCACAGCCGGTTCCTCGCGAAGAGCGTCACCGGCCCCGAGAGTCCTGCGGCCGAAAGCGATTGCGGGTGCTCCATGTTGGCGGAGGCGAACACGTCCGCCTTCTCGCCCTTCGCGAGCCGTTCGCGCAGCAACCCCGATGCGCCGAATTCGAACGATACCTCCGCGCCGTGCGCGGCCTTGAAAGCGGCCGCGGCCTGCGTGAGCGGCGCGCGCAGGCTTCCTGCCGCGTACACCTTCACGGCCTCGGCCCCATGCGCAAGCGCGGCGGCACTGAGGCACGCGGCGGCCGCGGCGACTCGAAGGCGCACGTCACGGACCCGGCTTGTAGTCGGGGAAGAAGAGCTGCTGCCCGTCGATCTGGTAGCCCGCGATGGTCTTCTGGCCCGCGGGCGAGATCAGCCAGTCGATGAATTTCTGGCCCATCTCCTTCTTCACGTGCGGAAACTTCGCGGGGTTCACGAGCTGCACGCCGTACTGGTTGAAGAGGCGCACGTCGCCCTCCACCACGATCACCAGGTCGCCGCGGTTCTTGAAGGAGAGCCACGTGCCGCGGTCCGCTAGCGTGTACGCGTTCATTCCCGCGGCCGTGTTGAGCGTCGGGCCCATGCCCGAGCCCAGCGACCGGTACCACGCGCCTTCCGGCTGGATGCCGGCCATCTTCCAGAAGCGCTTCTCGGCGGCTTCGGTGCCGCTGCGGTCGCCCCGCGAGGCAAAGGGCGATTGCGTCTGCGCGATGCGCTTGAATCCCTCGACGACATCCTTGCCCTTCGCGTGCGCCGGATCGGATTTCGGGCCCGCCACGATGAAGTCGTTGTACATCACCTCGTAGCGTTTAACGCCGTAGCCCTCGGCGAGGAATTTCTCCTCCGCAGCCTGGTCGTGCACGAAGACCACGTCGGCATCGCCGCGGCGCCCCATGTCGAGCGCCTGGCCGGTTCCCACCGCGACTACACGGACGTCGAAGCCGAGCGCCTTCTTCGCCTCGGGGAGCAGGTACTTGAACAGGCCCGATTGCTCGGTGGAGGTCGTCGAGGCGACGGTGATGAAATCCTGGGCCGCGGCCCAGGGGGCGCCGGCGAGCAGCAGGGCGGCGAGGACCGCGGCGGCGATCCACGTGGCCGCGAGCCGCGAGAGGATTCGGGCGAAGACGTTGTTCATGGCAATTCTCCTTGCAGGTAGGACGCCGCTTCGGGAGAGCGCGGCGATCGGAAGAAGAGGTCCGCGGGCGTGCGCTCGGCGACGCGCCCGCGGTGGAGGAACACGATCTCGTCGGCGGCGCGCCGCGCGAGGCCCAGGTGGTGCGTGCTGAACACGAGCGCGGTGCCGGCCTCGTGCACCTCGCCCATGAGGCGCTCGATTTCGCCCGCGGCGGTGGGATCGAGGTTGGACGTAGGCTCGTCGAGGAAGAGCATGCGCGGGCGCAGGGCCCAGGCGCGCGCGATCGCGAGGCGCTGCTGCTCGCCGCCCGAGAGCGTGCGCGCCGAACGCGTTGCCACGTGCGAGAGCCGCACGCGCGCGAGGGCCTCGGCCGCCTGCGTGGCGCGCTCGCCGTCGCGCACGCCGTTCACGGCGAGCGCGTATTCGACGTTGCCCAAAGCGGAGCGGCGCAACAGCACCGGCCGCTGGAAGACCATCGCCTGCCCGTGGGGCGGCGGCGCCTCGCCCGACCACGCGACTTCGCCCGTGGTTGGTTTCATGAGGCCATGCAGCGTGCGCAGCAGCACGCTCTTGCCCGCGCCGTTGGCGCCGAGCAGCGCGATGCGCACGCGGCCCTCGAAGGCGAGGTCCACGCCGTCGAGGGCGAGGACGTCGCCCAGGCGCATCGTGACGGCGCGCGCTTCGAGGCGAACGGCGGGCCCGCTAGCCATGGTGTTTCACGCTCCATTCGCGAACCGCGTAGGCCGCGGCGTTCAGCGCGAGCACGGTGGAGAGCAGCACCAGGCCCAACGCGAGTGCCAACGGCAGGTCGCCCTCGGCCGTCTTGAGCGCGATGGCCGTGGTCATCACGCGCGTCACGCCCTCGATGTTGCCGCCCACGATCATCACGGCGCCCACCTCGGAGGCGGCGCGCCCGAGCCCGACCAGCACCACCGTGAGCAGCGAATAGCGCAGGTCCCAGAGCAGCGTCGGCACCGCCCGCATCGCGGAGACGCCGAGCGAGGTGAGCTGCTCGCGGTACTCGTGCCATCCGTCCTCCACGAACTGGCGCGCGAGCGCGGCGACGATGGGCAGCACCAGGCACGTCTGCGCGATCACGATGGCGGGGGGCGTGAAGAGGATTCCCATCGAGCCCAGCGGACCCGCGCGGGACAGCAGCAGGTACACGACGAGGCCCACGACGACCGAAGGCAAGCCGAAGAGCGCGTTGAGCGAGACGACGACCACGCGCCGGCCGGGGAACTCCTTCACCGCGACGAGCGCGCCCAGCGGCAGTCCGAGCGCGCAGGCGAAGGACGCGGAGGCCACGCTCACTCCCAGCGAGAGCGCGACGATGCGCCCGAGCTCCGGATCGGCTCCCGTGATCAGTCCGAAGGCGAGCCGGAAGCTCTCCGCGATGTCCCACATGCCGCCGATTGTCCCAGCAGGGACGCCTTGCGGCCCATATGAACCGCAGTGCCTATGTCAGGCGAAACCGACGCTGCGCCGGTCGATGGACACCGCCTTCACGAGGGCGTGCACCGGCATTCCCGGGCGAAGGCCGAGCTGGTCCACCGCCTTGCGGGTGACGCGCGCGACGAGTGGCGTGGATCCCACGCGCAGGGAAACGTCGACGATGGCGCCGAACTCCCGCGAGATCGCCTCGACCTGCGCCGCCAGCACGTTCTGGATGCTCAGCCCCCTGGGCACGGCGAGCGCGATCGAGACGTCGCGGGCCCGGATGCGCGCACGCACCGGCTCGCCGGGCAGCGCATCGACGTTCGGGACCGCGAGCTCGCCGCCGTCGAACGCGAGCAGCGTGAGGCCGTAGCGCTCGTCGTGGCTCGCGACCCGTGCCTCGATCACCGCGCCCGCGTCGAAGCGCCCGGCCTGCGCCTGCATCTCTGGACGCGCGAGCACTTCGGCGGCCGGCCCCTGCGCCACCACGCGCCCGTCGGCCAGCAGCACGATGGAGTCGGCGAGCCGCGTGACTTCCTCGAGCGCGTGGCTCACGTACACGATGGGAAGCGCGAGCTCGTCGCGCAGCAGCTCCACGTAAGCGAGGATCTCCGCCTTGCGCGGCGCATCGAGCGAGGCGAGGGGCTCGTCCATCAACAGGATCCTCGGGCTCGCGAGCAACGCCCTGCCGATGGCCGCGCGCTGGCGCTCGCCGCCCGAAAGGCTTCCCGGCCGCCGCTCGAGCAGGCGCCCGAGGTCCAGCAGCGAGACCACGCGCTCACGGGAGACGAAGCGCTCGCCCGCCGGCGTGAGCCTCTCGCCGTAGGCGAGGTTGGCGCCCACCGTCATGTGCGGGAAGAGCAGGGCGTCCTGGAAGACGTAGCCCACGCGGCGCTTCTCCGGCGCCACGTCGATCGCGCGCGCGGAATCGAAAAGCGTGCGGCCCTCCACGACGATGCGGCCCCGGTCGGGCGTGGCGATGCCCGCGATCGCGTTCACCAGCGTGCTCTTGCCCGCGCCCGAGCGGCCGAAGAGCGCCACGATCGGCGCGCCCGAGGCGAACGCGGCCTCGAGGCGGAAATCGCCGCGGCGCATCGCGATGTCGACTTCAAGCATGGGCGGAGCCCGGAAGCCGCCGGCGCACGAGCCATTCGGAGAGCGCGAGCGCGCCCAGGGACAGGAGCACCGAGAGGATCGAGAGGTGCACCGCCTGCGCGTCCTGCCCCGGAGATTGCGTGAACGTGTAGATCGCGAGCGGCAGCGTCTGCGTCTCGCCGGGAATGTTGGAGACGAAGGTGATCGTCGCGCCGAACTCGCCCAGCGCGCGGGCGAAGCCGAGCAGCGCGCCGGTCACGAGCCCGGGCCACGCGAGCGGCAGGGTGACGGTGAAGAAGACCCGCGCGCGGCTTGCGCCGAGCGTGCGCGCGGCGACCTCGAGGCGCGTGTCCACGGCGTCGATCGCCAGGCGGATCGCCCGCACCATGAGCGGGAAACCCATGATGGCCGCGGCGAGCGCCGCACCCGTCCAGCGGAACGCGAACACGATGCCCAGCGGCTCCAGCACGCGGCCGATGGGGCCGTGGCGGCCGAAGAGCGCGAGCAGCGCGAAGCCCACGACGACGGGCGGAAGCACCAGCGGCAGGTGCACCGCGGCATCGAAGAGGGTCTTGCCGGGGAAGCGGGCGCGCGCCAGCACGAGCGCCGTCGCGATCGCCAGCGGCAGGCCCCACGCCACGCCCCAGAACGCGACCTTGAGGCTCAGCGCGACGATCTGCAGCTCGTCGATTCCCGTCATGGGCTCACGGCATCACGCGGAAGCCGTAGCGCTCCCAGGTGGGGCGCGCCGCGGGCGAGGCGAGGTGCGCGGCGAGCTCGTGCGTGGCCGCCGTGGCGCCCTTCAGCTCCACCATCGGATAGACGATGGCCGGATGGCTTCCCGCGGGGAACGCATCGACGATGCGCACGCCCTTGTCGGCCAGGGCATCCGTGCGATAGACGATGCCGAGGGGCGCCTCGCCGCGCGAGACGAGCGCCAGCGCCGCGCGCACGTTCTCCGCGGGCGCGATTCGCTTCTCGACGCCCGCCCATGCGCCCAGCCACGCGAGGGCCGCCTTGGCATACTTTCCCGCGGGCACCGCGTCGGGATTGGCGAGCGCAAGCCGGCCGTCGCCCAGCGCATGCGCGAGATCGAACCCAGGCGCGATCTTCACGGCGATGCGCGAGGCCGCGGGCGCGACGAGGACGAGGTCGTTGCCGAGCAGGTTGCGCCGCGTGCCCGGCACCGTGAGGCCGCGCGTTTCCACGTAGTCCACCCAGTCCAGGTCCGCGCTCACGAAGAGCGTGGCGGGCGCACCCGCCTCGATCTGCCGGGCGAGCGCATTGCTCGCGCCGTACGACACCACGACCTTGTGTCCCGTTGCCGCCTCGAAGGGCTTCGCCACCGCATCCAGCGATTCCCTGAGGCTCGCCGCGGCGAACACCGTGATCGTGTCGGCGCGCGCGAACGCACCGGCGAAGAGCAGTGGCAGCAGGAGTGCGGCGAAGCGCATGAATGGACTCGGCTGCCCGTAATATACGCTTGGATATAACGACCCGCTATCGCAGCAGCTGCGAGAAGCGCTCGAGCTGCGGGTCGATCGCGCGGTCCACGCGGGCCTGCATGGCGCGGTAGCGCGCGAGCACGCGCCGGCCGAACGCGGTCACCCGCGCGCCGCCCCCGCCGCTGCCGCCCGTGGCCGAGGCGACCACGGGCTCGCGGAAGCAGCGGTTCATGGTGTCCACGAGGAGCCAGGCGCGGCGGTACGACATGCCCAGGCGCTTGGCGGAGGCCGAGATGGAGCCGGTGGCCTCGATCGCCGCCAGCAGCTCGGCCTTCCCGGGGCCCATGGCGATGTCGGCCCCGTACATCACGCGCAGCTTGGTGGCGCCGCGCGGGTGGCGCATCCCGCCTACGCGGCCTTGGCGCCCGAGATGAGCTTCTGCAGCTCGCCCGACTGGTACATCTCCCGCATGATGTCGCAGCCGCCGACGAACTCGCCGTTCACGTAGAGCTGCGGGATGGTGGGCCAGTTCGCGTACTGCTTGATGCCTTCCCGGATCTCCTGGTCCTGCAGCACGTCCACCGTGAAGACCTCGCTCGCGCCCGAGAGCTTGAGCAGCTGCGTGGCGGTGGCCGAGAAGCCGCACATCGGCATCTGCGGCGAGCCCTTCATGTAGAGCACCACGGGGTGCGAGGTGACCTGCTGGCGGATGGTTTCCTGGACGCTCATGTCGTTCTCCTGTTGGCTTGCGTTCATCTTACCCGTCCCCCGGCGACCCGCGGGATGCCCGCGAGGTCGGCGTGGGATATGAGGTCGCGAAAGCCCGCGGCCTCGAGGAGCGCGCGGGCTGCCTGTGCCTGGTCGTAGCCGTGCTCGAAAAGCAGCCACCCGCCCGGCGCGAGGTGCTCGCTCGCGCCGCCCACGATCGCGCGGATGGAATCGAGGCCGTCGGCGCTGCCGTCGGTGAGCGCCTCGGGCGGCTCGAAGCGCACGTCGCCACGGCCGAGGTGCGGATCGTTCGCCGCGACGTAGGGCGGATTGGAGACGATCGCGTCGAAGCGGCGCCCGCCGAGCGGCTCGTACCAGGAGCCCAGGACGAACTCGATCCTGGCGGCGCAGCCGTGCGCCGCGGCGTTGCGCGCGGCGAGCTCGAGCGCCGCGGCGCTGCGGTCGGCGGCCGTGACGCGCGCCTCGGGCCGCTGGCAGGCGATCGTCACCGCGATGGCGCCGCTGCCGGTGCCGAGGTCCAGGCACGAGGCGCGAGGCGCGAGGCGCGCAAGGGCGGCTTCGACGAGGGTTTCGGTTTCGGGGCGGGGGATGAGCACCGCAGGGCTCACCACGAAGTCGCGGCCGTAGAACTCGCGGCGGTTCAACAGGTAGGCGACCGGGCGGCCCATGGCGCGCTGCACCGCGAGCATCTCGATCTTCGCGTCCTCGCTCTCCGAGAGGACGCGCATCGGGTTGGCGGCGATCCAGGCGCGGTTCACGCCCAGCACCTCGGCCATGATCACCTGGGCGTCGATGCGGTCCATCGACGCCATGAGGTCCTCGAGCACCGCCTTGACCGTCTGCATTGCGCTCAGGCGTTCTGGCCGAGGGAGGCGAGCTGCTCGGCCTGGTGCTCGGCGGCGAGCGCGGCGGTGATCTCGGAGAGGTCGCCGTCCATGATCGAGTCGATCTTGTGCAGCGTGAGGTTGATGCGGTGGTCGGTCACGCGGCCCTGCGGGAAGTTGTAGGTGCGGATGCGGTCGGAGCGGTCGCCGCTGCCGATGAGGCTCTTCCTTTCGGAAGCCTCCTTCGCCTGCTGCTCGCGCACCTGCTTGTCCTTGATGCGCGCGGCCAGTATCCGCCACGCCTGCTCGCGGTTCTTGTGCTGGCTGCGCGCGTCCTGGCACTCGACCACGATGCCCGTGGGCAGGTGCGTGAGCCGCACCGCGGAGTCGGTCTTGTTCACGTGCTGGCCGCCCGCGCCGCTCGCGCGGAAAGTGTCGACGCGCACGTCCGCGGGGTTGATCACCACGTCGCTCGCGTCGTCGGCCTCGGCCATCACGGCCACCGTCGCGGCCGAAGTGTGGATGCGTCCCTGCGTCTCGGTCGCGGGCACGCGCTGCACGCGGTGGCCGCCGGATTCGAACTTGAGCTTCGAGTACGCGCCGTTGCCGATGATGCGCGCGATCACTTCCTTGTAGCCGCCCGCTTCCCCGGGCGACTCGGACACCAGCTCCACCTGCCAGCGGTTCCTCTCGGCGAAGCGCGAATACATGCGGAAGAGGTCGCCCGCGAAGAGCGCGCTCTCGTCGCCGCCCGTTCCCGCGCGGATCTCGAGGAAGAGGTTCTTGTCGTCGTTGGGGTCCCGGGGCAGGAGCATCTTCTGGAGCTCCGCCCCGAGGGCCTCGATGCGCCCGCGCGCGGCCACGATCTCGGATTGCGCGAACTCCCGCATCGAGGCGTCCTTCGCCATCTCCTCGGCGGCGGCGAGGTCGCCCTCGGCCTTGCGGTACTCGGCGAAGGCTTCCACCACCGGAGATATCTCGGCGCGCTCCTGGGAGAGCCTGCGGTAGCCGTCCAGGTCGTCCACCACGCCGGGGTCGGCGAGGCGCGCGTCGATTTCCCTCAGCCTCGCGTCGAGGCTCGCGAGCTTGCCGGCGACGGAAGGCTTCATGACTCGCGCGCAGGCTCGCGACCGGCAGCGCCTTCGGGGGACTCGGGGTAGAGGATCTCGATGGCGCGCAGCAGCGCCTCGCGCTCGCCCTCGGCGGCACGCGAAAGCGCCTGGCTGGGGTGGTGGAGGAACTTGTTGGCGAGGCCGCGCGCGAGCGATTCGAGCACGGCGCCGGGCTCCTCGCCCTTGGCGAGCCGCGCGCGCGCCTTCGCGAGCTCGGTCTCGCGGTACTCGTCGGCGCGCCGGCGCAGCTCGACGATGGCGGGCACGGCCGCGCGAGCGCTTGTCCACTCGCGATACGACGCAAGCTGCTTCTCGACGATGGCCTCGGCGCCGGCGGCCGCGGCGCGGCGGCCTTCCTCGCCCTGCTGCACGATCGTGCCCAGCTCGTCGATGGTGTAGACGAACACGTCCTCCAGGGTCGCCACTTCCGCCTCGACGTCGCGCGGCACGGCGAAGTCGGCGATGAACATGGGGCGCCGGCGCCTCGCGCGAAGCGCGCTCTCGATCAGGCCCTTGCCGATGATCGGCAGGGTGGACGCGGTGCCCGTGAGCACAATGTCGAATTCGGCGATGCGCGACGGCAGGTCGGCGAGCGCGATCGCCTGCGCGCCGAAGCGTTCGGCGAATTCCTCGCCGCGCGAAAGCGTGCGGTTGGCCACGACCACGGACAGCGGCCGCTGGGCGACGAAATACGTGGCGGCGAGCTCCACCATCTCGCCCGCGCCGACCAGGACGATGCGCGTGCGGGAGAGGTCGCCGAAGAGCCTCTGGGCGAGCTTGAGCGCCGCCGAGGCCATGGAAACCGAGTGGGAGCCCAGGGCCGTGTCGCTGCGCACTTCCTTGGCCACGGCGAAGGTCTTGCGGAAGAGCCCGCCCAGCATCGGCCCGATCGTCCCGGCTGCCTCGGCGGTGCGCACCGCCTGCTTCACCTGGCCCAGGATCTGGGGCTCCCCGACCACCATGGAATCGAGCCCCGCGGCCACCCGGAACGCGTGGCGCACGGCGCCCTCGGCCCGGTGGCAATAGACGGCGTTGCCCAGGTCCAGGCCCGAGCGGGCGGCCTGGGTGTGCAGCCAGCCCTCGACGGCGTCCGCGGTATCGCCCCGGCAGTAGATCTCGGTTCGGTTGCACGTGGACAGGAGCACCGCCTCGGCCACGCCGGGCTGGCGGGAAATCTCCGCAAGCGCCTCCGCCTGCTTCTCGGGCGCGAAGGCGAGCTTCTCGCGCACCTCCAGCGCGGCGCTGTGGTGGCTGACACCGATGACGAACAACGACATGGATGGGTTATCGCGGGCGGTCTTGAATTATACCTGCGATCCTGTAGGCTTTCTTTACAAGTAGAACGCAAAAGGCGCATTATGACGTTGATTTAACGCAAACTTTTTTATGGCTGCCCTGCCCACCCAATTCAGCGCCCTCGGGCGCGCGCTGGTCCAGCAAGGCCGGCTCCAGCAAGCCGACGCCAACGCCATCCAGACGGAGGCCAAGGCGGCCGGCCTCACGTTCATCCAGCAGCTCGTCGCGTCGAAGAAGCTCTCCGCGAAGGAAGTCTCGTTCTTCGCGGCGCAGACGTTCGGCTATCCGCTGCTCGACCTGAACGCGGTCGACACGGAGAACCTGCCGCTCACCCTGATCGACAGCAAGATCGTCTCGAACCACCGCGTGATCGCGCTGGGCAAGCGCGGCAACCGCATCTTCGTGGCGATGTCCGATCCCTCCAACGAGCAGGTGCTCCAGGAGGTGAAGTTCGCCACCGGCATGACGATGGAGCCGGTGGTGGTCGAGGACGACAAGCTCTCGATCATCGTGCGCAAGCTCACGGACTCCTCGGCCAAGACGCTCGAGGCCGCGACCGAGGACGTGGACCTCTCCGGCATGGAGATCGTCGACAGCGAGGCGCAGGCCGACGCGGTCGTCACGGAGGACATCGACGACGCGCCGGTCGTGAAGTACGTGACCAAGATCCTGCTCGACGCGATCAACGGCGGCGCTTCCGACATCCACTTCGAGCCGTTCGAGAAGTTCTACCGGATCCGCTACCGCCAGGACGGCATCCTCTACGACGTGGCGCAGCCGCCGCTCGCCATCAAGGAGAAGATCGCCTCGCGCATCAAGGTGGTCTCCAAGCTCGACATCTCGGAGAAGCGCGTGCCCCAGGACGGGCGCATGAAGATGGTGCTGTCCAAGACCAAGGCCATCGACTTCCGCGTCTCCACGCTGCCCACGCTCTTCGGCGAGAAGATCTGCATGCGCATCCTCGACCCGTCGAGCGCCACGCTCGGCATCGACGCGCTGGGCTACGACCCGGACCAGAAGGAATTCCTGCTGAACGCCATCAACCGGCCCTACGGCATGGTGCTGGTGACCGGGCCCACGGGCTCGGGCAAGACGGTGTCGCTCTATACGTGCCTGAACATCCTCAACAAGCCCGGCATCAACATCTCGACGGCCGAGGACCCGGCGGAGATCAACCTGCCCGGCATCAACCAGGTCAACATCAACGACAAGGCGGGCCTCACCTTCCCGGCTGCGCTGAAGGCGTTCCTGCGCCAGGACCCGGACATCATCATGGTGGGCGAGATCCGCGACATCGAGACGGGCGAGATCTCGATCAAGGCGGCGCAGACGGGCCACATGGTCCTTTCGACCCTGCACACCAACGACGCCCCCCAGACCCTCACCCGCCTCATGAACATGGGAATCGCGCCGTTCAACATCGCCTCATCGGTAATCCTCATCACCGCGCAGCGCCTCGCGCGCCGGCTATGCTCCTGCAAGAAGCCCATCGACATCCCGGAGGAGGCCCTGGTGAGGGCGGGATTCAAGGAGGAGGACCTGGACGGCAGCTGGCAGCCTTTCGCTCACGTGGGCTGCGAGCTGTGCAAGAATACCGGCTACAAGGGTCGCGTCGGGATCTACCAGGTGATGCCCATCTCGGACGAGATGTCGCGCATCGTGATGAAGAACGGCACCGCCATCGACCTCGCCGACCAGGCGCAGCGCGAAGGCGTGCGGGACCTGCGCCAGTCAGGGCTGGCGAAGGTGAAGAAGGGCCTTACGTCCCTGGAAGAAGTCGAAGCCGTGACCAACGAGTAGGGAGAATCGCCATGGCAGCTGTCGCGAAGAAGCCGGATCTCGGCAAGGACGTCAAGCTCTACAACTTCAAGTGGACCGCCAAGGACAAGACGGGCAAGACGCAGCAGGGCGAGCTGCGCGCCGCGGGCGACCACATCGTCCTCGCGCAGCTGCGCCGCCAGGGGCTGCAGCAGATCTCCGTGAAGAAGGTGAGCTCGCGCGGCGGCAAGAAGGTCACGGAGAAGGACATCACGATCTTCACGCGCCAGCTCGCGGTGATGATGAAGGCGGGCGTGCCGCTGCTGCAGGCCTTCGACATCGTGGGCCGCGGCCACTCCAACCCGGCGGTGGGCAAGCTGCTGATGGACATCAAGACCGACGTCGAGACCGGCTCCTCGCTCGGGCAGGCGTTCCGCAAGTACCCGAACTATTTCGACGCGCTCTTCTGCAACCTCGTGTCCGCGGGCGAGGCCGCCGGTATCCTGGACAGCCTGCTCGACCGCCTGGCGACCTACAAGGAGAAGATCCTCGCCATCAAGGGCAAGATCAAGAGCGCGCTCTTCTACCCGATCTCCATCATCGTGGTCGCCCTCGTGGTGACCGCCGTGATCATGATCTTCGTGATCCCGGTGTTCAAGGACCTGTTCAAGGGCTTCGGCGCGGACCTGCCGGGCCCGACGCTGGTGGTGATGGCGATCTCCGACTGGACGATCGGCAACATCTACTGGCTCCTGCCGGCGATCATCGGGGGCGTCTGGTTCTTCTTCTACAGCTGGAAGCGCTCGGTGGCGATGCAGCGGGCCATGGACCGGCTGATCCTGCGCGTGCCGGTCTTCGGCGAGGTGATCCGCAAGGCGTGCATCGCGCGCTGGTGCCGCACGCTCTCCACGATGTTCGCCGCGGGCGTGCCGCTCGTCGAGTCGCTCGACTCGGTGGCGGGCGCCGCGGGCAACTACGTCTACTACGAGGCGACCAAGAAGGTGCAGGCCGAGGTGTCCACCGGCACGGGCCTCACGGTGGCCATGACCAACTCGGGCGTGTTCCCGAGCATGGTGCTGCAGATGTGCGCGATCGGCGAGGAGTCGGGCGCGCTCGACTCGATGCTCTCCAAGGTGGCCGACTTCTTCGAGGCCGAGGTGGACGAGGCCGTGGAATCGCTCTCGTCGCTCATGGAGCCGATGATCATGGTCGTGCTGGGCGGCCTCATCGGCGGCATCGTGGTCGCCATGTACCTGCCGATCTTCAAGATGGGCCAGGCGATCTGAGACAAGCGCCGCAAGCGCGTCGCCCGCAGAGCCGCACTTCGGTGCGGCTTTGCTTTTTCGCGCGGCCCCTGCCATGACCTTCCTCGACGTC
Source organism: Usitatibacter sp. (assembly GCA_035519515.1). Classification (GTDB taxonomy): domain Bacteria; phylum Pseudomonadota; class Gammaproteobacteria; order Burkholderiales; family Usitatibacteraceae; genus Usitatibacter. The sequence goes on along the minus strand of DATIWC010000053.1, from coordinate 5,607 downwards.
CTGCAGAAATCGCCCGCGTGGCTCTATGCCACGGTGGGCCTGCTGGGGCTGTGCGTGGGGTCCCTGCTCAACGTCGTGATCCACCGCCTGCCCAAGATGATGCAGGCGCAGTGGCGCGACGACTGCGCGGAGCTCGAAGGGCGGGAGCCCGCCCCGCGCGAGACCTACAACCTGTTCACGCCGCGCTCGGCCTGCCCCAGGTGCGCGACGCCGATCACCGCGCTGCAGAACATCCCCGTGGTGAGCTGGGTCTTCCTGCGCGGCAAGTGCGCGAAATGCGCCGCGCCGATCAGCGCGCGCTATCCGGCGGTCGAGATCCTCGGCGCCGCGGTCGCCCTGCTCATGGCGTGGCGCTTCGGTTACTCGGGCGCGCTCGCGTACGCCCTGGTGTTCGGCTGGGCGCTCGTCGCGCTCACGTTCATCGACTTCGACACCCAGCTGCTGCCCGACGACATCACGCTGCCGCTGCTGTGGCTGGGGCTCATCGCCAACGCGTGGGGCGCGTTCACGGACCTGCGCTCGGCCGTGCTGGGCGCCGTGGGCGGCTACCTTGTCCTGTGGACGGTGTACTGGGCGTTCCGCCTGCTCGCGAAGAAGGAGGGCATGGGCTATGGCGACTTCAAGCTCCTGGCCGCGCTCGGCGCCTGGACGGGCTGGCAGGTGCTGCCGGTGACGATCGTGGTCTCCGCGGGCCTCGGCGCGGTGATCGGGTCGGCCGCGCTCTGGCTCTCGCGCAAGGGTTCGGACACCCGCATCCCGTTCGGCCCGTACCTCGCCCTGGGAGGGATCGCGGGCCTCGTGTGGGGGCGCGAGGCGGTGACCGCCTGGGTCGGCCACTTCCCGGCGTGATCGCGGTCGGTCTCACGGGGGGCATCGGGTCGGGCAAGACCACGGTCGCGCGGCGGCTCGCCGCGCTGGGCGCCGCGGTGATCGATACCGACGAGATCGCGCGCGAGATCACGGCGCCCGGCGGGGCGGCGATGCCGGCGCTGCGCTCGGCGTTCGGCGGGCGCTTCATCGGCCCCGACGGGGGGCTCGACCGAGCCGCCATGCGCGAGCTCGTGTTCGAGGATGCCGCGCAGCGCGCGCGGCTCGAATCGATCCTGCACCCGGCCATCCGCGAGGCGAGCGATGAGCGCATCCGCGAGGCGCGCGGCGACTACGCCGTGCTGGTCGTGCCGCTCCTTTTCGAGACGGGCGGCTACCTCGACCGGGTGGGGCGCACGCTGGTGGTGGATTGCCCCGAGGCCCTCCAGGTCGAACGCGCGGCGGCACGCTCCGGGCTCACGCCCGAGCGCGTGAAGACCATCATGGCGGCCCAGTGGCCGCGCTGGCGGCGGCTGCAGGCCGCCTCGGACGTGGTCTGGAACGGCGGGCGCGAGGAAGACCTCGATGCGCAGTGCGAGCGCCTGCACCGGTATTACCGCGCCCTGTGACCCTCGCCGGCGCGGTCATTTGTCAAGGCGGTGACATTGCCCCACAATCGCGCGCAGTCCAGGGCGAGCCCGTGATCACCTACGAATATCCCCTCAACGAGCGCATTCGCACTCTCCTTCGCCTCGAGGACCTCTACGAGCGCGTGCGCTATTTCCTGGGCCAGGACAGCCCCCACGCGCATCACGCGTGCCTCACGGGGATGTTCGAGATCCTGGAGGTCGGCAGCCGCGCGGACCTGAAGAGTGACCTGCTCCAGGAGCTGGACCGGCAGCGCACCTTCCTCGAGGCGCTGCGCTCCAACCCCGCGATCTCCGAGGAGAAGCTCGACGGCGTGCTGCGCGAGATCGACAGCGCCTTCGCCACGCTGCACGCGACTTCGGGCAAGACCGGCCACGGGCTGCGCGAGAACGAGTGGCTGATGGCCATCAAGCAGCGCGCCGCCATCCCCGGCGGCACGAGCGAGTTCGACCTGCCCTCGTACCACAACTGGCTCCACCACGATGCCGCGCGGCGCCGTGCCGACCTCGAGGCGTGGCTGCAGCCCCTGCTGCCGATCCATGCGGCGCTCGCCATCGTGCTGCGCGTGCTGCGCGAAAGCGGGCGCAGCGTCTCGCTCATGGCCGTGCAGGGCGTCTACCAGCAGACCCCGGCCGAGAAACCCGCGCAGATGCTGCGCCTCATGCTCGCCGACGAGGCCGGCTGCGTGCCCGAGATCAGCGCCAACAAGTACGCGCTCAACGTGCGCTTCCTGATGCCCGAGGGCGTGCAGAAGTCGCGCGTGTACGAGCACGACGTGCCTTTCGAGCTCGCGTTCTGCAACCTGTGAGCCCGGCCGACGAGCGCACGGTCGCCTGCCCGGCTTGCGGCAAGCCCGCGGCCTACGGGCCGGCCAACCGGTGGCGGCCCTTCTGCAGCGAGCGCTGCCGGCTCGCGGACCTGGGCGCCTGGGCCTCGGAGTCGTACCGCATCCCGGAAGAGCCGCAGAAGGACGATCCCCAGGGCGAAACGGGCGGTCGCGGAGCCTGATTCGCGGCGACGATTTTTGCGCGTCGCCCGCGCCTCGGCTAAAATGCCTCGGTTTCACAACGCGGTCCTGCGATGTACCTCGAAGCGGATCCTTCCCTTTTCGTCCATCATTCGGTGCCCAACCGGTCGCTGGACCTGCGCGGAAGGCGGATCTTCCTCGGGGCCATCGCGCTCACGACCTTCGGCGTCGCGACGATGGCCGCCGCGCTGGGTGCCTGGCCCGTGATGCCGTTCGCGGGGGTGGAGGTGGCGCTGGTGGCGCTCGCTTTCCACCTGGTCGGCCGGCACGACGCGGATTTCGAGCGGCTCGAGGTCGGATCGCTCGCGGTGAGTGTCGAGTGGCGCTATGCGCGCTCGTCGTCGCGCTTCGTGGCGAACCTGCCATGGGCGCGGCTGGTGGTGAGGGAGCGCGGCGAGCAGTGCTCGCTCGGCCTCGCGTACGCGGGGCGGGTGGTGCCGCTCGGAAGGCTCTTGTCGGATGATGGAAGGCGCGAGCTCGCGCGCAGGCTCCGCGGCAGGATCGCGGTGACGGCGGAACGATAGAAGCTACTTGCACAAAAAAGGTCTGAACATGCCCTGGAAACACCTGCGCGCACTTGCCGGCATCGCGGCGGCCGCATCCCTCAGCGTCCCCGCCCTCGCCGACTACCACGTCGACATCCTCCCGCCGGTGACGCCCGTCTCCAGCGAGATCTACAGCCTGCACTGGGGAATCATGTACGTGTGCATGGCGATCTTCGTGGTGGTGTTCGGCGCGATGTTCTGGTCGATCTTCAAGCACCGCCGCAGCGTGGGCGCGAAGGCCGCGCAGTTCCACGAGAACACGACCATCGAGGTGATCTGGACCATCGTGCCGTTCGTGATCCTCATCGCCATCGCATACCCCGCCACGCGCACGGTGCTCGCGATGAAGGACACCTCGGCGCCCGACATGTCGGTGAAGGTCACCGCCTACCAGTGGAAGTGGGAGTACGACTACCAGCAGGACGGCGTGCGCTTCCTGTCCAACCTCGCCACCCCGCGCGCGCAGATCGACGAGCGCGAGGGCCCGGGCGCGGCGAAGAACGACAACTACCTGCTCGAGGTCGACAACCCGATGGTGGTGCCGGTGGGCAAGAAGGTGCGCCTGCTCGTCACCTCCAACGACGTGATCCACGGCTGGTACGTGCCGCAGCTCGGCGTGAACCAGTACGGCATCCCCGGGTTCGTGAAGGACGCGTGGTTCAAGATCGAGAAGGCGGGCACCTACCGCGGCCAGTGCAGCCAGATCTGCGGCAAGGAGCACGGCTACATGCCGATCGTGGTGGTCGCCAAGAATCCGGACGACTACGCGGCCTGGGTGAAGGAGATGAAGGCGAAGGCCCCGCCCGCGCTGCCCGAGGCCGTCCCGCAGCAGGCGAGCGCCCCGGCCGCCGCTGCCGCGCCCGAGCAGGCCCCCGCCGCCGCGCCCGCGGCCGCGCCGGTGGACCCGAACAAGAAATGGACGATGGACGAGCTCAAGGCCAACGGCGAGAAGCTCTACGCGGCCAACTGCGCCGCCTGCCACCAGCCCACGGGCAAGGGCATGCCGCCCGCCTTCCCGCCGCTCGACGGCTCGAAGGTCGTCACGGGGCCGAAGGCCGCGCACATCGCGACGGTGCTGAAGGGCCGCCCGGGCACCGCCATGGCGCCGTTCGAGCGCCTGCCCGACGCCGAGATCGCGGCGATCATCACTTTCGAGCGCAACTCGTGGGGCAACCACACGGGCGAAGCCATCCAGCCGGCCGAGATCGCGGCCGCGCGCAAGTAAACAGAAAGCGGAGCACACCATGAGCACGATGACCCCGGCTGCAGACGCACACGGCCACGACCACGCGCACGAGCACCACGGTCCGCCGCACGGCATCACGCGCTGGATGTACACGACCAACCACAAGGACATCGGCACGATGTACCTGTGGTTCGCGTGCACCATGTTCTTCATCGGCGGAACCATGGCCCTGGGCATCCGCGCCGAGCTCTTCAAGCCGGGCCTGCAGTTCTTCGACCCGCAGTTCTTCAACTCGCTCACCACCGTGCACGGCCTGGTGATGGTGTTCGGCGCGATCATGCCGGCCTTCGTGGGCTTCGCGAACTGGCTGGTGCCGCTGCAGATCGGCGCGGCCGACATGGCGTTCCCGCGCCTGAACAACTGGAGCTTCTGGCTGCTGATCCCCGCCGCCCTGCTGCTGATCGGCTCCTTCTTCGTGCCCGGCGGCGCGGCCGGCTCCGGCTGGACGCTCTATCCGCCGCTCATCATCCAGCAGGGCATGTCGATCGACATGACGATCTTCGCGGTGCACCTGCTGGGCGCCTCGTCGATCATGGGGTCGATCAACATCATCACCACGATCCTCAACATGCGCGCGCCCGGCATGACGCTCATGAAGATGCCGCTCTTCGTGTGGACGTGGCTCATCACGGCCTACCTGCTGATCGCGGTGATGCCGGTGCTCGCGGGCGCGGTGACGATGCTGCTCACCGACCGCCACTTCGGCACCAGCTTCTTCAACGCGGCCGGCGGCGGCGATCCCACGATGTTCCTGCACATCTTCTGGTTCTTCGGGCACCCGGAGGTGTACATCATGATCCTGCCGGCCTTCGGGATCATCTCGCAGATCATCCCCGCCTTCGCGCGCAAGCCCCTCTTCGGCTACGCCTCGATGGTGTACGCGACCGCCTCCATCGCGATCCTGTCGTTCATCGTGTGGGGCCACCACATGTTCACGGTCGGCATGCCGGCCGCGGGCAACCTGTTCTTCATGTACGCGACGATGCTGATCGCGGTGCCCACCGGCGTGAAGATCTTCAACTGGATCGCGACCATGTGGCGCGGCGAGATGACGTTCGAGACGCCGATGCTCTTCGCGGTCGGGTTCCTGTGCCTCTTCACGATCGGCGGCTTCTCGGGCCTCGTGCTCTCGATCGTCCCGGTGGACATCACCCTGCACAACACGTACTACGTGGTGGCGCACTTCCACTACTTGCTCGTGTCGGGCGCGCTCTTCGCGATCATGGGCGGGGTCTACTTCTGGCTGCCGAAGTGGTCGGGCAAGATGTACAACGAGGGCCTGGGCAAGCTCCACTTCTGGCTCTCGATGATCGGCTTCAACGTCGCCTTCTTCC
>DATIWC010000052.1:0-19643 GCA_035519515.1 Usitatibacter sp. | reverse complement strand
GGCCCTGTTGCTCGGGGCGGGCGTTGCCTGGGGCCAGCAGCAATTCATCAACATCCTCACCGGGGGAACGAGCGGCGTCTATTACCCCCTGGGCGTGGCCCTTTCGCAGGTTTACGGCAAGGCCATCCCGAACGCGAAGGCCTCGGTCCAGGCGACGAAGGCCTCTGCGGAGAACCTGAACCTCCTGCAGGCCGGGCGCGGCGAGATCGCCTTCACGCTTGGCGACGCGCTCTCGGACGCGTGGAAGGGCAACGAGGACGCCGGATTCAAGACGCCGCTGAAGAAGCTGCGCACCGTGGCCGGCATCTACTCGAACTACATCCAGATCGTCGCCTCCGCCGACTCGGGCATCAAGACGCTCGCCGACCTGAAGGGCAAGCGCATCTCGGTGGGCGCCCCCAAGTCGGGGACCGAGCTCAACGCGCGCGCCGTGCTGAAGGCCGCGGGCCTCACCTACAAGGACTTCGACAAGGTCGAGTACCTGCCCTTCGGCGAATCCGTCGAGCTCATGAAGAACCGGCAGCTCGACGTGACGCTGCAGTCCGCGGGCCTGGGCGTGTCGTCGCTGCGCGACCTTTCGACGTCGGTGAAGATCGTGGTCGTGGCCATCCCGCCCGACGTGGTGAAGAAGATCGGCGACCCGGCGTATGTTCCCGCCATCATCCCGGCGAAAACCTACGAAGGCCAGGACGCCGACGTGCCCGCCGTCGCGATCCAGAACTTCCTCGTGACGCACGAGGGCGTGCCCGACAACGAGGTCTATCTCATGACCAAGTCGCTCTTCGAGAACCTCGGGGCCCTCGTGGCCGCGCACACCGCCGCCAAGGACATCAAGCTCGAGAATGCCATCAGGAGCCTGCCGGTGCCGCTGCACCCGGGTGCGGCGAAGTACTACAAGGAAGCCGGCCTGCTGAAATAGCCGGACGATGAACGACGAGAAGAGCACGGGGCGGATCGCCGACACCGGCCCGGCCGACGCCCCGGACGAGCACTTCGAGGAGCACGGCGTCCAGCGCCGGCTCGCGGGCGCGGGCCTGGCCGCCATGATGACGGCCGCGCTCGCGTTCTCGACCTACCAGCTCTTCATCGCGGCGTTCAGCCCGTTGTCGAGCCAGGTCACGCGCTCGCTGCACGTGGGTTTCCTGCTGCTGCTCACCTTCCTGCTCTACCCCGCGCGCAAGGCCGCGGACATCACGAAGATCGCCTGGTACGACTGGCTCGTCGCCGCCTGCGGCTTCGCGCTCGGCTTCTACCACTGGATCTTCGAAGCCGACCTCATCCAGCGCACCGACCCCAACACGGCCGATCTCGCGGTCGGCGTGCTGGTGGTCGTGATGGTGTTCGAGGCGGTGCGCCGCGTGCTGGGGCTTGCGCTGCCCATCATCTGCGGGCTCTTCCTCCTCTACGGGCTGTTCGGCGAGCACCTGCCGGGGGTCCTCGCGCACCGGCCGTTCGGCTACGACCAGGTGATCGCGCAGCTCTATCTCGGCACCGAGGGCATCTACGGGACGCCGACCCTCGTCTCGGCGACGTACATCTTCCTCTTCATCCTGTTCGGCAGCTTCCTCGAGCACGCGGGGATGATCCGCCTCTTCAACAACGTGGCGCTCGGGCTCGTGGGCGGCGCGCGCGGCGGCCCGGCGAAGGTCGCGGTGATCTCCTCGGGCTTCATGGGGATGATCAGCGGGTCGGGCGTGGCCAACGTGCTCACCGTCGGGCAGTTCACCATCCCGCTCATGAAGCGCTTCGGCTACTCGGCGAAATTCGCCGGCGCCGTGGAAGCGACCTCGAGCATGGGCGGGCAGATCATGCCGCCGGTGATGGGCGCGGTCGCCTTCATCATGGCCGAGACGCTGAACCTTCCCTACGTCGAGATCTGCAAGGCCGCGGTGATCCCCGCGATCCTCTACTACGTGACGGCCTTCTGGATGGTGCACCTCGAGGCCGGGCGCATGGGCCTCATGGGGTTGCCGAAGGACCAGCTGCCCAACGCATGGCGCGCCATCCGCGACAACTGGTACCTGCTGCTGCCGCTCATCGCGCTCGTGGTGATGCTCTTCGACGGGTTCACCCCGATGTTCGCCGGCATGGCGGGCCTCGCGCTCACCTCGATGCTGATCCTCGGCGCCAGCATCGCGGCCACGCTCGGAGCGACGGCGTTTCGCTATTTCTTCTGGATCGCGATGGGCGTCGCCGCGGCGAGCTTCGTGAAATGGGGCGTGGTCCCCGTGCTCGCCGTGATCGGGTTGCTCGTGGCCGTGAACTTCGCCGTGCGCGGCGGCCGCGAGACGCTTCGCACGATGCGCGCGGGCCTCGTCGACGGCGCCAAGCAGGCGCTGCCCGTCGGCCTCGCCTGCGCGATCGTGGGCGTCATCATCGGCATGCTCACGCTCACCGGCGCGGCGAGCAGCTTCGCCGGATTCATCCTCGACGTGGGCGCGAAGAGCCTGTTCCTGTCGCTCTTCCTCACGATGATCGTGTGCCTGATCCTCGGCATGGGCATTCCCACCATCCCGAACTACATCATCACCAGCTCCATCGCGGCGCCCGCGCTCCTCAAGCTCGGGGTGCCGCTGCTCGTTTCGCACATGTTCGTCTTCTACTTCGGCATCATGGCCGACCTCACGCCGCCGGTGGCGCTGGCCGCACTCGCCGCCGCGTCGATCGCCAAGGAGTCGTACATGAAGATCGGCGTGAAGGCGACGCAGATCGCCATCGCCGGCTTCGTGATCCCGTACATGGCGGTCTACGATCCCTCGCTCATGATGCAGGGCGGCACGTGGTACGACACGCTCTACATGGTGTTCAAGACGCTCGTGGCCATCGGCCTGTGGGGCGCGGCGGCCATCGGCCACCTGCGCGGGCCGCTCAACTGGCCCGAGCGTTTCGTGAGCGCGGCATCGGCGCTGCTGCTGGTGGTCGCGGTTCCGCTCACCGACGAGGCGGGCTTCGCGTTGGGCGCGGCCTTCTTCGCGTACCACTCCTTCAAGGCGCGCAAACCCGTCGCGGCATGAGCCTGCTGTGCCTCGCCACCGCGAGCGCGGTGGTCACCCTGTCCGCGCCATCCTTCACGCTTGCGTGGACGCACTCCATCGAGAAGGTGCGCTGGGAGGAGGACTACCGCATCGTCGGCCGGCGGCTCGAGCTCACGGAGGCGAGGATCCAGGGCTCGGCCGCGGGAATGGAGCCGCCGCCGGACGCTCGGCTCGAGGGCGGATGGTGGCACTACGCGCCGTCGCAGCGCTGGCATGACGAGCTGCGCCTCACGCGCTCGCCCTATGCGCGCGACTACGAGCTGTGCTTCGACGGGCGGTGCCGCTCGCTGGCCGAGCTCGCTCCACAACGCGAGGGCGTCACGCGCATTTACGTCTGCGCATAGGGCTCGACGGCGTCGATGCTGCTCCCCATGGCCCCAAGGGGCCGAGCCCGCTCGCTGCGCGATCGATGGGTATATGCTCGGTCACGCACACAGCCGGGGCACTGACATGTCGGGACAATACATACTCGAAGACGTGGCGATCGTGGAGAACGACTTCTCCGCCGATTCGCGCGACAAGGAAGGGATGCGCGTCGTGACGTACGAGCCGAGGCGCAGCATCAAGCTGCACCTGGCCATCGACCACATCGTCCAGATCGAGGTCGTGAAGGACAGCAAGCTGGGCGAGGGACGATCGATCGTGACCCTCACCTCGGGGCATCGCTACGTCACCAGGCGAAGCGCCCAGGACCTCTGCACGGCGATCGCGAAGGCGTGCGCGGGGGCCTGATCCGGCAATGATCGTCGACGAGCCGCTGCGCGTCTTCGTAGTATCCCTGGTGGCGCTCTGGATTTCCGCGCGTGCCGGAATGATGGTCGCGACACGCCTGCGAAAAGTGGGCGAGGACGTTCGCGAGCGCTATGGCCTGATCCTCGCCGCGAGCCTCACGCTGCTCGGCCTCATCGTGGGCTTCACCTTCTCGATGGCGGTGAGCCGCTACGACCAGCGCAAGAACCTCGAGGAGGCCGAGGCGAACGCCATCGGCACCGAATACCTGCGCGCCGACCTGCTGCCGGCAGCCGACGCCGCGAAGGTTCGCGCGCTGCTGAGGGCCTACCTCGACGAACGCGTCAAGTTCTACGTCACCCACGAGGAGGAGCCGCTCCAGCAAGTCAACGCCCGCACCGCGCAGCTGCAGGGCGAGTTGTGGTCGTCGCTGGTGGTTCCGTCGCTCGCCCAGCAGACCCCCGTCATGGCCCTCGTCGTCTCCGGCATGAACGACGTGATCAACTCGCAGGGCTATACGCAGGCGGCCTGGTGGAACCGGATCCCGGTCGCGGCGTGGCTCCTGATGCTCGCGATCGCCGTCGCATGCAACCTGCTGCTGGGCTACGGCGTGCAGAATTTCAGGGTCGAAGGCTTCCTGCTTCCCATCCTTCCCGTGATCCTGTCGATCTCGTTCCTGCTCATCGCGGACATCGACAGTCCCCGCAAGGGGATGATCAGCGTGCATCCCCAGAATCTGGAGAGCCTGGCCGAGTCGTTGCATGCCGGCGCACCCGCCGCGTCGAAGTGATGCCCAGGGCGCGTGGCCATCCGCCGGCGACTTGGCGATGGCAAGTTCCGAACAGCCGGTCCCACACCGAGGTCGTCACGCCAAAATTGCTTCCGACGTCCACCTGGTGGTGTATGGCGTGCCGGCGCTTCATCCGCGAGAAGTAGCCGTGCCGAGCGACGTGCCAGTGATGCGCCCCGTAGTGCACGATGCAGTACCAAAGGTAGCCAAGCACCAATCCCGCGCTGAAGCTGCTGCCGATCGCGAGACCCTCGGCGACCATCGACGGCAGCATCACGACGACTGAAAGGGTCGCGACGCTCAGCCACGTCGGGGTGCCCACGAGGGCCTTCGGATCGTCGTGGTGCGCGGCATGCTGCCGCCGGACCCACGGCGCATGGTGGAAGATCCATCGATGCACGAGGTACTCGAGCAGCGTCCAGGCGCACAGGCCGGCCAGGAATGCGACGCCCAAGGCCTGCCAGTCGCGGGGAGCCCGGCCGATCGCCAGCGCGCCCAGGATTGCGACGATGCAGGGATATACGTAGAAGTCGGCCAGGAAGCCGGTCCGGGTGAGGCGCATCGCAATCGTTGACCTCGTATTCCTCCCGGTGTTCCTCGGGCGGATGCCGCCGCCGTCAGGGACCTGGGTCCGGTAGACTGTATTCCGATCATGAACAAGCCGCGCGAGTCCATGAGGGCGGCCACGCTCGCCGTCGCCTGCCTGCTGGGCACGGCGATGCAGGGCGAAACCGCGGCACAAGGCGCGCGGGAACCTTCAGCGTACCTGGGCAGCGTCGCCTGCGGCGAGTGCCATGCGAAAGCGTTCGAGGCGTGGCGTGGATCCCAGCACGAGCAGGCGATGCAGGAGGCGAGCCCCGCCACCGTGCTCGGCAACTTCGAGGGCGCGCGATTCACGCAGGGCGGCGTCTCCAGCCGTTTCTTCCGGCGCGACGGGCGCTATTTCGTCAACACCGACGGACCCGACGGCAAGCTCGCGGACTTCGCGATCCGCTACACGTTCGGCGTCTATCCGCTCCAGCAATACCTGGTCGAGCTGCCGGGCGGGCGCATGCAGGCGTTGGGCATCGCGTGGGACGCGCGGCCGAAGACGTCCGGAGGGCAACGCTGGTTCCACCTCTACCCCAAGCTCGATCCCAAGCCCGGCAATCCGCTTCACTGGACCGGGATCGACCAGAACTGGAACTACCAGTGCGCGGACTGCCACTCGACCAACCTGCGCAAGAACTACGACGCGGCGACGCGCACGTACAAGACGACGTGGTCGGAGGTCAGCGTGGGCTGCGAGGCATGCCACGGCCCCGGCTCGCGCCACGTCGCGTGGGCGAAGCTCGATGCCGGGGCGCGGCGCGCCGATGCGACGGCGGGCCTTTCCGTGGTGCTCGATGAGCGCCGCGGCGTCGCCTGGAATACGACCGATGCCACGCCGGGCACCGCCGCACGCTCGAAGCCGCGCACGTCGAACCGCGAGATCGAGACTTGCGCGCGCTGCCACGCGCGCCGCGGGCAATTCTCCGACGCGTGGCAACCGGGGGCCGCGCTGGGCGATGCTTTCCGCGCCGCGATGATCGAGCCGGGCCTCTACTACATCGACGGCCAGATGCGCGACGAGGTCTACAACTACGGCTCGTTCCTGCAGAGCCGGATGCACGCGAGCGGAGTGACCTGCTCGGATTGCCACGAGCCGCACGGGCAGAAGCTGCGCGCGCCGGGCAACGCGGTCTGCAGCCAATGCCACGCGCCGGCGCGCTTCGATACGCAGGAGCACCACCACCACAAGCCGGGCACGGCGGGTGCCGCGTGCGCCTCGTGCCACATGCCCACGACCACGTACATGGTCGTCGATCCGCGGCACGATCATTCGATGCGCATCCCGCGGCCCGATCGCAGCGTTTCGCTCGGCACGCCGAATGCGTGCACCCAGTGCCACACGGGGAAGCCGGCGAAGTGGGGGGCCGATGCGGTGGCGCGCTGGTACCCGCAACGCAAACCCGGCTACCAGGCCTTCGCCGAGGCGCTCGCGGCGGGCGAACGCGGGGCGCCGGGGGCCTCGGCGAAGCTCGCGAGCCTCGTGACCGATGCCGGCCAGCCGGGCATCGCGCGCGCGAGCGCCATCGCGCCGTTGCTTCGCAACCCGGGGCCCTCGACGCTCTCCGCGCTCGACAAGGCGCGCGTCGATCCGGATCCGCTGGTTCGCGCCGCGGCGTTGCGCGCGCTGCGCGACGCCGGTCCCGACCTGCGATTGAAGCTGCTGCCGCCCTCGCTCACGGACCCGGTGCGCGAGGTGAGGATGGAGGCTGCGCGCGGCCTCCCGGGCGAAACGCAATCGCGCCTCGCCGCGGAGGACCGCGTTGCCTTCACGCGGGCCCTGGACGAGTTCGTCGCCGCGGCGCAGTTCAATGCCGACCGGCCCGAGGGACAGTCCGAGCTGGGCTCCCTCGCGGCGGTTCAGGGGCAATACGAGGCGGCGCTTGCCGCTTATCGCACGGCGCTGGAGCTCGACCCCACCTACGCCGCGGCTTCGATCAACCTCGCCGATCTTTACCGCGCCCGCGGAATGGAGGGCGAGGTCGAGCGCGTCCTGCGCGAGGCCATCAAGGCGGACTCGCGGGCGGCCGCGCCGCGCTACGCCCTCGCGCTGTCGCTCTTCCGGCAGAAGCGCAAGCCCGAAGGGCTCGCGTCGTTGGCCGATGCGGCGCGCCTCGATCCCGACAACGCGCGCTACGCGTTCGTCTATGGCATCGCGCTGCACGATTCCGGCAAGCCCGCGGACGCGGCGCGCGTCCTGGAGGCCGGGCTGGCGCGCCATCCCTATGACCGCGAGATCCTGCTGGCGCTGGTCTCTTACGAGCGCGAGGCCGGCCAGTTCGCGAAGGCCGCGAAGCGGGCCGAGCTCCTCGTGCAGCTCGAGCCCGGCAATCCCGATTTCGCGCGCCTCGCGAAGGAGCTCGCGGCCATGGGCCGCGCTCCCCGCTAGCGCTTCACGACCACCACCTCCAGGTACTCGCCGGGGACCACCAGCGCGCGCTTGCCGGCCACGTTCAGCCGCTTGAGCAAGTCCGTGATGTCGCGCTCGAGCGCGCCTTGCTTGGCGGTGTCCAGCGCGGCGAACGCCTTGTGCGTCGGTCCATAGAAGTCGCGGAACACCTTGATCCAGTGCGCGCTGTCCAGGTACCGGAAGTTGAAGTTCTTGCGCACGCAGCGGATGTCGGCCGCGCGCGAGCCGAAGAGCGACACGATGTGCGGCTCGGTGCCCCACAGCGCGGGCGACTTGAGGCCCGCGGGCGGCGGCACGTACGCGCCGATCACCTTGAAGAGCTGGCCGATGAAGCCCTCCGGCGTCCAGTTGGCGAGCCCGATGCGGCCGCCCGGACGGGTCACGCGCAGCATCTCCTCGGCGGGGCGCGCGTGCTCGGGCGTGAACATCGCGCCGAACGTGGACAGCACCACGTCGTAGCTCGCGTCATCGAAGGGGAGCTGCTCGGCGTCGGCCACCTGGAAGGTCACGTTCAATCCCTCGGCGTCGGCGCGCGCCTTGCCCTTGGAGAGCAGCGCGGGCACGTAGTCGGTGGAGGTCACGCGCGCGAAGCGGCGCGCGGCGGCGAGCGTGGCGTTGCCGTTGCCGGCCGCGACGTCGAGCACCCGCTCGCCCGCGCAGATGTCGGTCGCTTCGGCGAGGGATTCGCCGACGATCTGCAGGGTGGTGCCGATGACGGCGAAGTCGCCGCTCGCCCAGGTCGCCTGCTGTTTCGCCTTGATGGCGGTGAAGTCGGGGCCCGGCGAATTGCGTTCGCGGGGTGCTGCCAGTCCGTCGATTGCGCTCATGAAGAGTCTCCGTGGAGTCGAAAGCTCGCCGCTCGGCGAGGGGAGTGCAGTATCCCCGCGGGTCCGGCCCTCGCGCCCTTCCAAAAGTCGCCGGTCCTTGGCCGGGAGTCCTCGATTGGCATCCGGGCCTTGCGATCCATGCCGCGAATCCGCCAGACTTGCCCGAAAATCCACGCCATGGGCACCGACATCCTTTCCGACGTGCTGCGCAGCGTCCGCCTGCGGGGCGCCATCTACTTCAACGTGAGCGGCGGGCGCACGTGGGCCGCGGAAGCGCCCCCGGCGCGCGAGATCGCGGCCGCGGTGATTCCGGGAGCGGAGCACGTGATCGAGTATCACGTGGTCACCCACGGCGCGTGCTGGAGTGCCGTGGTGGGCGAGAAGCCGGTGCGCCTCGAGGAGGGCGACGTGGTGCTCTTCCCGCAGGGCGACGCGCACGTCATGTCCAGCGCGCCCGGCATGCGTGCCCCGGCCGATTCCGCGGCCTTCTTCGGGCTGCCCAGGGAGCGCAGGCCCTTCACGATCAACCTGGACGCGCAGGAGGGCGGGGAGGGCGACACGACGCTCGTCTGCGGCTTCCTGGGCTGCGACCTGCATCCCTTCAATCCGTTGATCGCCACGCTTCCCCGGTTGATGCGCCTTCGTGCGGGCGAGGGCCAGGACTGGATCGCCCAGTTCCTGCGCCAGCTGGTGGAGGAATCGCGGGGCCGCCGCCCGGGCGGCGATGCGATGCTCGAGCGCATGAGCGAGATGATGTTCATCGACGCGGTGCGCCGCTACGTCGACGGGCTTCCCGAGGACAGCCGCGGCTGGCTCGCGGGGATGCGCGACCGGTACGTGGGGCGCGCGCTCGCATTGATGCACGAGAAGCCGGCTGCCGCGTGGACGGTGGACGAGCTGGGGCGCCAGGTCGGGCTCTCGCGCTCTGCGCTGCACGAGCGATTCGCGGAGATGATCGGGCAGCCGCCCATGCAATACCTCGCGAACTGGCGCATGCAGGTGGGGGCCGCGCTGCTGCGCGATACCAACGCCACCGTGGCATCGGTGGCGCAGGACGTGGGCTATGAGTCGGAGGCGGCGTTCGCCAAGGCGTTCAAGCGTGTCGTCGGCAAGCCGCCCTCGGCGTGGCGGCAGCAGGCGGCTCGGCCTAGAATGGCCTGATTTGGCCCACAAACGAGAAAGGAACGACCATGAAATCCGCCGCCCTTGCCGCCGCGCTCGCCCTTGCCCTGTTCGCCTCCGCCGCCCAGGCCGCCACCTGCGAAGCGCAGGCCACCGAGAAGAAGCTTGCCGGGGCCGCGAAGGACAGCTTCATGAAGAAGTGCGAGAAGGACGCCGCCGCGGACTCGACCAAGATGTGCGAGGCCCAGGCCGCGGACAAGAAGCTCGCGGGTGCCGCCAAGACGAGCTTCGTGAAGAAGTGCGTGGCCGACGCCTCCGCGCCGGCTGCCGCCCCCAAGAAGTAGCGTTCCACCCGGGCCGGTGCCCAGGCACCGGCCCTTACGCCGCGCGGCGCTCGTAGCCGCGCACGTGGTAGGTCACCAGGCTGCCGTCGTAGGTGGCGTGCACCGCGGCGAGCTGGTTCGCGTACATCGCCACCGCATCCTGCAGGTCGCGCACGAAGTCGTCGCGCGCTTCGCGGCGCGGCGCCTCGGGCAGCAGGGCGATGTAGGCCGGCTCGTCCACGCGGGCGGCAAAGGGCCGCCTGGAGCCGTGCAGGCTCCTCATCAGGTTGAACAGCGTGCGCAGGCGCTGCGCGCGCTTCGGGGTCGGCATGTCCATCGGGATCGTCTTCACGGCAGCCCTCCACTGGCTTGCCTTCGATCCTAGGCGCCGTGATATATTCACGCTACTGATGAGTTGT
Organism: Usitatibacter sp.; assembly: GCA_035519515.1. Taxonomy (GTDB): domain Bacteria; phylum Pseudomonadota; class Gammaproteobacteria; order Burkholderiales; family Usitatibacteraceae; genus Usitatibacter. The sequence goes on along the minus strand of DATIWC010000052.1, from coordinate 9,400 downwards.
CATATGTGATATGCACCATGCTTAACCTTCGCGCCGTCGACCTCAACCTGCTGCCGGTCTTCGAGGCGGCCTACGAGGAGCGCAGCCTCTCGAAGGCGGCGGTGCGCCTTTCCATCACCCAGCCGGCGGTGAGCCACGCGCTTTCGCGGCTGCGCGCGGCCTTCCGCGACGAGCTCTTCATCCGCCAGGCGCGCGGCATGCGGCCCACGCCGGTGGCCGATGCGGTCTACGCGAAGCTCGCCGAGGCGCTCTCGCTGGTGCGCCAGGCGGTGTCCGAGGGGCGCGGCTTCGACCCGAAGACCTCCGAGCGGCGTTTCTCGATCGCGATACCGCATCCGATGGGGCCACTCGTCGCCGTGCGCCTGCTCGAGACGATGAAGGCGGCGGCGCCGGGTATCGTGCTCGCCTTCAGTACCCGCTCGCGCCCCATCGAGCTCGAGCACGGGCTCGTTACCGGCCGCTTCGACCTCGCCGTGGACTGGATGCCGCTGCGCGGGCACGGGTTGGAGCAGGAGCACCTGCTGAAGGATTCGTTCGTCGCGGTCGCGAGGCGCGGCCATCCGGCCACGCGGGGCCCGCGCACGCGCGCCGCCCTCGCACGCCAATGGCAATTCGTGGCGCTGCGCCCGCGCGTCGAGCTCGAGGAGCATCCGGTCGAGGGCGTGCGCGAGTGGGCGCGCTCGCGTCCCGAGGTGGTCCTGGAAGTCTCGGAATTCCTCGAGGTGCTGGCCGTCGCGCGGCAGTCGGACCTGATCGGCCTGGTCCCGAAGAGCCTCGCCCTCGCGGCCCGGCCGATCTTCGACATCCAGCTGGTCCACGTCACATCGCCCCCGGTGTCGTTCGACGTGCGCATGGCGTGGCGCGCCGGCCGCATGAGGGATGTGGCGCACGATTTCCTGCGCACGCAGGCCCGCGCGGTGGTGAAGGAAGTCATCCGGTGCTGAGGCGCCGCTCGCTTACCAGCGCGTCCTGAAGAGGCCGAGGTCGAAGCCCGGATCGCCGCCGCGCGCGAGGGCAGCGAGGATCTCGCCCACGACCGCGGCGAACTTGAAGCCGTGTCCCGAGCACGGGCTCGCGACGATCACGTTCGCATGGGCCGGGTGCCGGTCGATCCAGAAGTGCTCGTCGGGCGTGTTGGTGTAGAAGCAGACCGCGCTCGAGCGCAGCGCTCCCGCCGCGCCCGGAAGGAACCGCGCGAGAAGGCGCCGGATATCCCCGGTCTCGCTCGCGGTGACTTCACGCGGGAGCGTATCGGGCGAGCCCGTCATGCCCCGATGATGCCGCGCGAACTTCACGCCTTCTCCCAGGTCGGGAAAGCCGTACGCGAACTGGCCCTCGTCGAATTCCCACAGGTGCACGGGGCAGCGGCCGGCGGAGAACCGTTCGCGATCGCCCTCGGGGTCGAACCAGAACAATGCCTGCCGTTCGACGCTGAGGGGCGGATCGAGGTCGGCGAGCAGCTCGCGCGTCCAAGCGCCGGCGGCAATGACCAGCCGTTCGGCGCGATAGGTTCCAGCGGAAGTGATGACCGACACGCCCTGCGCATCGGCTTTCCAGCTCGTCACGGTCTCGCCGGTGCGGATCTCGGCGCCGTTCTTCGCGGCGAGCGAAAGGTGCGCGCCAATGCAGGCTTCGGGAAAGAGGATGCCTGCGCGCGGCTCGTGCACCGCGACCATGCCGGGCTCGGGCCTCAACGCCGGAAAGCGCCGCGCGACCTCCGCGCCCTCGAGGACTTCATGCGCCAGGCCATGCGTTTGCGCACTTCGCAGCGCGCCCGACACCAGGACACCCTCGGGCCGGCCGATCATGAGGCCGCCGGTCTTCACGAAGAGCTTTGCGCCGGCCTCGCTCTCGAGCTCGCTCCACAGCTCGTAGGCCCTCTGCACCAGCGGCACGTACGCCGGGTCCTCGAAGTACGCCTCGCGGATGATGCGCGTCTGGCCGTGCGACGAGCCGAGCGCGTGGGGCGGCGCGTGGCGGTCGATGCCCAGCACGCGCTCGCCGCGCCGCGCGAGGTGGAACGCGGCCGCGCTGCCCATCGCGCCGAGCCCGACGATGATGACGCCGTAGTGGGGTGCCACCCGCCGGAGTCTAGAGAAGATGCCGAGCCATTGCACGCTGGTGCCATGCCGCCCGGGGGCCGGCAATCGGGATGCTTTACCATCCGGGGACGGGAGGCACGAGATCGATGGAGAAGAAAGTGGATTTGCAGCCGATGGACGCCGGGCGGCGTGATGCGCTGAAGGCGATCGGCGCGGGCGCCGTGGCCGCGGCCTTCTCGGGCGCGAGGACGGCCTCGGCGTCTTCGGAAACGCAGGGATCGCCGGGAGCCGGGGCCGCACCGCGCGGCGGCGGCCCGTACAACTTCCTCTTCATCCTCACCGACCAGGAGCGCTACTTCCGGCCGGGCGAGCTGCCGGCGGCCTATCGCCTTCCCGCGCACGAGCGCCTCGCGAAGAAGGGCATCGTGTTCGAGAACCACCGCATCAACTCGTGCGTGTGCACGCCCTCGCGGTCGGTCCTCTACACCGGGCAGCACATCCAGCACACGAAGATGTTCGACAACACGAACTTCCCGTGGATCAGCAGCATGTCCACGGACCTGAGGACCGTGGGCCACATGCTGCGCGACGCGGGCTACTACACGGCCTACAAGGGCAAGTGGCACCTCACCAAGGAGTTCGAGACCGTCAACGAGCTGGGCTCTCCCGCCAGGATCTTCACCAAGGAGATGGAGGCCTATGGATTCTCCGACTACATGGGCGTGGGCGACATCATCGCGCACGACCGTGGCGGCTACCTGCACGACTCCATCACCTCGGCGATGGCGGTGAGCTGGCTGCGCGGCCGGGGCATGGACCTCGCCGCCCGGAAGAAGCCGTGGTTCCTCGCGGTGAACCTGGTGAACCCGCACGACATCATGTTCATCAACACGGATCGGCCGGGCGAGCCCGTGCAGGCGGGGAAGATCCTGGGGCACATCCGTCCCGAGCCACCGGATCCCTTCTACGCCAAGGCATGGGGAGCCGACCTGCCCGCGACCTACACGCAGGCGCTCGATGCGCCCGGCCGCCCCAGGTGCCATCTCGACTACATCCGTTCGCACGACGGGCTCACCGGCAACATCGCGAACGAGGATTGGCGCTGGAAGCGGCGCCACGACTATTACCTCAACTGCCTGCGCGACGTCGATCGCAGCATGGCGCCGCTGCTGGACGAGATCGACGACCTCGGGTTCGCGTCGAACACGATCATCGTGCTTACCTCGGACCACGGCGACCTGGACGGCGCGCACCGCCTGCACTCGAAGGGAGCGACCTCGTACCGCGAGCAGAACAACGTGCCGCTCATCGTGGTGCACCCGGCGTACGCGGGCGGCAGGCGCTGCGCCGCGGTGACCTCGCACCTCGACGTGGCGCCCACGCTGCTCGAGCTCACCGGCGCGCCGCCCGAGAAACAGGCGGCCATCGGCAAGGGCCTGCCCGGCAGGAGCTTCGCGCCGGTGCTCGCCGAGCCCGAAAAGGCGGCGCCCGGGGCGGTGCGTGACGGCGCGCTCTTCTGCTACAACATGTTCGCCTACCTCGACGGCGACTTCATGCAGAAGGCGGTGAGCCTGCTCACGAGCGGCCCCGACGGGAAGGCGAAGATGCAGGAGGCGGCGAAGAGCGGCGCGCTGAAGCCCGACGCGACGAAGCGTGGCGCGATCCGCAGCGTCTTCGACGGCCGCTACCAGTTCACGCGATACTTCTCCCCGAGGCAGCACAACCAGCCGAAGTCGCTGGAGGCGCTCTACCGGGTGAACGACGTGGAGCTCTTCGACCTGCAGGCCGATCCGCTCGAGACCAGCAACCTCGCCGCGGATGCGAAGAAGAACGGGGAGCTCGTCGAGGCGATGAACGCCAAGCTCAACGCGCTCATCGAGCGCGAGGTCGGCGAGGACGTGGGCCAGATGCTGCCGGGCGGCGTGGACGGTGGCTGGGTGATGACCGACGCGGTGAAGGACGTCTAGGAGGAACTCATGAGTCTATTCGATACGTTTCGCAGCGCGCTTGGCGGTACCGGCAACGATTCGCTCGGCGGCCTTGCGTCCCATGCGCTCGGCCTGCTCCAGCAGCATCCGGGCGGGCTGAACGGCCTGCTCGACCAGTTCAACCAGGCGGGGCTGGGCGATGCGGTGAAGTCGTGGATCGGCACGGGAGCCAACCATCCGATCTCGGCCGACGACATCCAGCGCGTCCTGGGTTCGGATGTCGTGAAGAACCTCGCGGCCCGCGCCGGCCTCTCCCATTCCGACGCGGCCTCGCAGCTCGCGGCCGTGCTGCCCCAGCTCGTGGACAAGCTGAGCCCCGGGGGCCAGCTGCCGCAGGGGGAGCTGCTGCAGCAGGCCGTCGCGATGATCCGGGGAAAGCTCGCGGGTTAGGCGGCGGGCGGGTGCTCGCGCTCAGCGGATCTTGCCGAAGTCTCCGTGGCGGCCCAGGCCGCCCTTGAACCGCGAGGCGCCCGCGACGCCGTCCTTCACGAGGGCTTCGCGGCCGTTGTACCACTCCTGGATGAGCCCATCCCGTATCGAGAGGCCCTGGCTCTTGATCGCCGAGCGCCGGTCCGCCCGCACGCACACCTGCGGGAAGCGCGCGATCTCCTGGGCGAGCGCCTCGGCCTTCGCCCTCGCGCCGCCCTTGGGCGTCACGTATTCGCACAGCCCGAGGCGCAGGCACTCGTCGGCAGGCACCTTGCGCCCCGTGAGGATGATCTCGAGGGCGCGGCCCTGGCCCACGATGCGCGGCAGGCGCACGGTGCCCCCGTCGATGAGCGGCACGCCCCAGCGCCGGCAATAGACGCCGAAGTACGCGTCGTCGGCCATCACGCGGAAGTCGCACCACAGGCCCAGCTCCATGCCGCCTGCCACCGCGGGGCCCTCGATCGCGGCGATCACGGGCTTGTCGAGCTCGAGGCGCGAAGGGCCGAGCGGCCCGCGCGGGATCTCGCCGCCGTTGCCGCGCGATCCCGCAGTGGGAATGTCGAGCTCGCCCAGCGGATGCTTCGCATCGAGCGTGCTCACGTACTTCAAGTCCCAGCCCGCGCAGAAATAGCCGCCCGCGCCCCAGAACACGGCCACCGACGCGCTCTTGTCGGCGTCGAATTCCAGGAATGCGGCGGTAAGCGCATCGGCGCTCGCCGGGTCCATCGCGTTGCGCGCCTCGGGCCGGTCGTGGATCACCGTCCACACGGGTCCGTTCTTCTCGATCCTCACGCTCATGCTCGGTCCTCGTCTTGAATCAATGTTGGCTTCCCCAGTCCTTCGCCAGGATGCCGGTGGGCCGGCACTCGCCGCCGTTGACGGCTTCGTTTCCATAGCGGGTCATGATCGCATCGGCGTTCGCCGCGAACTCCTTCAGGGTGACCGCGGAGCTCACTCGCCGCGCGAGGCACGAGCAGAACGCCTCGGATGAGGACTGGTATTCGCTCTCCGGGAACGTGCCCCGCTTCGTTCGTTCCCACGTGAGGCGGGCGTTGCGCATCCCGCCCTCGACGCAGCCGTTCTTCGCGTTGGTGATGGTCGCCGGCGTCCAGCCTTCCTTCGCCGCCGCCGCGTTGCCGGGGGCGGAGTCCGGACCGGCGGCCGGCGGCTTCACCGACTTTTCCGTCGCCGTCTCCGGGCAGGGCTCGGCCTGGTAGGTCACCTTGCCGTCCTTGCCCGTGCACTTGAAGAGCTGCGCAGGCGCAGGCGTGTGGATCGCCGCGAGCGCCACGAACAACAATGTTGTCGTTTTCATGATGGGGCCCTCCCGGACCCCATCTTACTTACTTGATCGCCTCCACGCGGTCGTAGAGCTCGCGCGGCCACGGCGCGTCGGGCGAGGTGAGCGAGGGCTGCACCGCCTTGATGAACGGGCCGCGATCCACCCTCACCACCGTCTTGCCGCGCTTCTCGAAGTCCGCCGCGAGCCTGCTCTCCTGGTCGGCGATCTGCCTGGTCGCGCGCGTGGACGCTTCCCACAGCACGTCGGAGAAGATCTTCCGGTCGGCTTCGTCGAGCTTCGACCACGTGGAGCCCGCCACGACCGTCACCAGCGACTCGGTGATGTGCCCGGTGAGGATGATGTACTTCTGCACCTCGTAGAACTTCTTCGCATCGATGGTGGGCAGCGGGTTCTCCTGCGCGTCCACGGTGCCGTTCTGCAGGGCGAGGTAGACCTCGGCGAAGGCGATGGGCGTGGGGTTGGCGCCGACCGCGCGCGGGAACATCACGAAGAGCGGCGCGTCGGGCACGCGCAGCTTCATGCCCTTCATGTCCTCGGGCTTGGTCACCATCTTGTTGGCCGTGAGGTGGCGCTGGCCGTAGTAGGTGTAGCCCACGATGTGGTTGCCGCTCTTCTTCTCGTATCCCTGGGCGAGCTCCCTGAAGATCGGCCCCTCCCGGAATTTCTGCCAGTGGTCGAAGTCGCGGAAGATGAACGGCCCCGAGGCGATCGACATGGGCGGGTACTCGCGCCCGGCGAAGGCCATGCCCGTGTAGATGATGTCGATGGTGCCCAGCGAGAGCGCCTGGTTGATGTCGGTCTCCTTGCCGAGCGTCGAGGCGGGGAAGACGTCGATCTCGTAGCGGCCGTTGGTGCGCTTCCTGATCTCGCCCGCGGCCCACAGGGCCTCGGTGTGGTACGGCTCGGTCTGCTCGTAGACGTGCGCCCACTTGAGCTTGGTCTGCGCGGCCGCCGGCAGCGCGAGGGCGGCGAGCAGCGCGGCGAGCACGCCGATTGCGGTCTTTCTCATCGGTTCCTCCTCCTGGGGTTGTTGTTGTCTGACAACTCGTGACGGACCTTGAGGCGTTCGCGGCCGTTGCCGATGTGGTTGCGCATGGCCGCGCGGGCCCCGTCGGCGTCGCCGCGCGAGATGGCGGCGAAGATGTCCTCGTGCTCGCGGTGGACGATGGCGAGGTATTGGCGGCGCGAGGCCTCGTCCAGCTGCGGGAGCTTGAGGTGCGCTCGTGGGATCGCCTTCTCGCCGAAGGAGGCGAGCAGGTTCTCGAAGTAGCGGTTGCCGGCGGCCTGCGCCACGGCCATGTGGAAGCGGAAATCGGCGGCCACGGTGTCGCGGCCCGCGGCGAGCTCGGCGGCGAAGGCGTCGAGGGCGGCGCGCAGGCGCGCGAGGTGCGCCGGGCCCCTGCGCCGCGCGGCGAGCGCCGCCGCCTCGCTCTCCACGGCGATGCGCAGCTCGAGCATGGCGAGCAGGTCGACGACGTCGGCGATCTCGGCGGCATCCGCGCGCAGGCCCGAGTCGCGCCGCGCGGCGGTGACGAAGGTGCCCACGCCGTGGCGCGTTTCGACCAGGCCCGCGGCCTGCATGCGCGAGAGCGCCTCGCGCACTACCGTGCGGCTCACGCCGAAGCGGCGCACCGTCTGCGCTTCCGTGGGCAGCCGGTCGCCGGGGCGCAGCTCGCCGTGGCGGATGCGCGTGGTAAGGTCGCTCACCAGCCTGCCGGCAAGACCGATGGTGCTCTTGGTTTCCATCGAGTTGTATGATGACATGGAAGTGACTCCCGCATACAAGCGACTCCTGCTCACCGGCGCGGCCGGCGGCCTCGGGCGCGTGCTGCGCCCCGCGATGCGCGGCTGGGCGCCGGCGCTGCGCGTGTCGGACATCGCGCCGCTGGGAGGGCCGGCCGCGGGCGAGGAGCTCGCACCCTGCGACCTGGGAGACGAGCAGGCGGTGCGCTCACTGGTTGAGGGCGTGGACGGGATCGTCCACATGGGCGGCATTTCCACCGACCAGCCCTGGGCGCCGATCCTCAACGCGAACATCGTGGGCGTGTACAACCTCTACGAGTCGGCGCGCATCCACGGCGTGCGCCGCGTGGTGTTCGCGAGCTCCAACCACGCGATCGGCTTCTACCCGCGCTCGCAGCGCATCGACGCGGACGACCCGGTTCGCCCCGACAGCCTCTACGGCGTGAGCAAGACCTTCGGCGAGAGCCTCTCGCGCTTCTATTTCGACCGCTACGGCATCGAGACCGTGTGCCTGCGCATCGGCTCGTCGTTTCCCGAGCCGAAGGACCGGCGCATGCTGGTCACGTGGCTGTCATACGCGGACCTCACCGGGCTCGTGCGCGCCTCGCTCTTCGCGCCGCGCGTCGGCCACACCATCGCCTTCGGCGCCTCCGCCAACCGCGACTCGTGGTGGGACAATCGCAAGGCGGCGCACCTCGGGTGGGTGCCCCGGGACAGCAGCGAGCGCTTCCGCGCCGCGCGCGAGGCCGAACCGCCGCCCGAAAAACCGGATTCGCCCGCGGAGAAGCTGCAGGGCGGAGCCTACGTGACGATGGGGCCCTATGAGTGACTGGCAACCGGCGGCGCGCTACCCCGATCCCGCGATCAAGTCGCTCGATTCGCGCTTCGACCGCTACCGCATCGGCAGCGCCAACATCGAGCGGCTCGCCGCCGGCTTTCGCTGGGCCGAGGGGCCCGTGTGGTTCGGCGACTGGCGAACGCTGCTGTGGAGCGACATCCCCAACGACCGCATGATGCGCTGGGACGAAGCCACCGGCGCGGTCTCGGTCTTCCGGCGGCCGTCGAACTTCGCCAACGGCAACACGCGCGACCGGCAGGGGCGCCTGGTCACCTGCGAGCACGGCGCGCGGCGCGTAACGCGCACCGAGATGGACGGGCGCATCACCGTCCTGGCGGATCGCTTCGAGGGCAAGCGGCTCAACTCGCCCAACGACATCGTGGTGAAGTCCGACGGCTCCGTATGGTTCACCGATCCCAGCTTCGGCCTGCTCTCGGACTACGAGGGCGAGCGTGCCGCGCAGGAGCTTCCCACCAACGTGTACCGCGTCGATCCGGCCACGCACTCGCTCACCGTGGTCGCGGGGATGATCGACAAGCCCAACGGTCTCGCCTTCTCGCGCGACGAGAAGCTGCTCTACGTCGTGGAATCGGGCAGCAAGCCGCGCCGCATCCACGTGTTCGACGTGGTGGACGGCGGCGCGCGCCTGGGCGAGCCGCGCGTGCTGATCGACGCGGGCGCCGGATCACCGGACGGCTTCCGCCTCGACGAGGACGGCAACCTCTGGTGCGGATGGGGCGGCCCGGCGGACAAGCCGGAGCTGGACGGCGTGCGCGTCTTCTCGCCCCGGGGCGAGCCCATCGGCCACATCCATCTTCCGGAGCGCTGCGCCAACGTGTGCTTCGGCGGCGTGAAGCGCAACCGCCTCTTCATGGCGGCCAGCCATTCGCTCTACGCCCTCTACGTGAACGCGCGGGGCCTGCCCTACGCCTGACACCTTGGTGCAATTCGGCCGGGAGTCGCAAGCGTGTAGATTGGCCCGGATGTGCCCGAGATGGCTTGCCGCACCCGTGCTGGCGCTTGCGGTCCTCGCGCCCGCGAGGGGCGCCGAATTCGC
>DATIWC010000051.1:0-58190 GCA_035519515.1 Usitatibacter sp. | reverse complement strand
GTACGCCTGCACGGGGCATCCCTCCTCGGTGCGCGGGCCGTACTTCGCCACCACTTCGGCGAAGCTTCCGGGCGCCGCCGCGTACCAATTGGCGACGTGGGGCCTCGCGAGCCACAGGTAGAGCGCCTGCAGGTCTGCGGGGCCGAGGCGGCGGAAGGCGATCGCGGCCACGGGCAGGCGTCAGGCGTTCGCCGGCGCCGCGCCCGCGTTGATCACGTCCAGCAGCGCCTGGTAGTCCACGGGCTTCGTGAAGTGGTGGTCGAAGCCCGCCTCGCGGGCGCGCCGGCGGTCCTCCTCCTGGCCCCAGCCGGTGATGGCGACGATGAGGACGTCGCCGCCGCGTGCGTCGCGGATGCGCCGGGCGACTTCGTAGCCCGAGAGCTTGGGCATGCCGATGTCGAGGAGCACGACCTCGGGGCGGAAGTCGCCTTCCGCCCCGAGCGCCTCCTCGCCATCGTAGGCCACGCGCACCGCGTCGCCGTTCGCCTCGAGCAGCATCGCGAGGCTTTCCGCGGCGTCCGCGTTGTCGTCCACTACCAGCACGCGCCGCGCGGCCCGCGCCATGTCGTTCACGCGACTCCCCCTCTAGCCGATCTGCGCGAGCAACTGTTCGATCTGGTGTCCCGCCTGCCGGACATAGTCGCCCGCGAACAAGTTCGAATGATTCAACACATGGTATAGGTTGTACAGGTCCCGGCGCACGCGATAGCCGTCGTCGAGCGGCCAATGCGCGCGGTACGCCGACAGGAAATCGACAGGAAAGCCGCCGAAGAGCCCCGTCATCGCGACGTCGGCCTCGCGATCGCCCACGTAGACCGCGGGATCGAATACGACCGGCTCGCCTCGCGACGCCGCCGCATTCCCGCTCCACAAGTCGCCGTGCAGCAGCGACGGCTGGACGGCATGGCCGCGGAAGAAGGCGCCGCAATCGGCCGCAAGGCGCTCGCCGCGGTCGATGAGGCGCGACGGAAGGCGGTTGCGCGCCGCAAGCATGAGCTGCGCGTGCAGGCGCTTGTCGCGCCAGAACGCGAGCCAATCGTCCGTCTCGCCGTTCGCTTGCCGCGACGAGCCGATGAAGTTGTCGCGGGGCCAGCCGAACTTCGCCTGGCGGACGCGGTGCTGCGCCGCGAGCGCGGCGCCGAGCCTGGCGCCCGTGCCGGCCGCGAGCGGCTCGAGCTCGAGCCATTCGAGGACGAGCCACGCGTGCTCGCCGTCATCTCCCTGCGCGACCGTGGCCGGCACGCGCACTGCGCCCGCGGCGCGCAGGGCTTCGAGCCCGTCGGCTTCCGCCGCGAACATCGCCGCATGCTGCGCGTCGTTCACCTTCGCGAAATAGGTGCGGCCTCCGGAAGGCGTGTCGCCGGCGATCTCGAGCGCCGTGTGGATGCAGCCGCCCCCGACGGGCTTCACGTGCGCGGGCACGAAGCGTGCGCCGGTCGCCTGCGCGATGGCGTGCGCGAGCCCGCGCGGCAGGCCGTTCACGCGCCGAGGCGTTCGAATCCGCGCATCAGGTCGGCGAGCAGGTCGCCGGGATCCTCGAGGCCCACCTGCAGCCGCAGCAGCGGGCCGCCCTTCCAGGGTCGCACCGCGCGCTCGCCCTCGTGCTTCACCACGGTTACCAGGCTCTCGTAGCCGCCCCAGCTGTAGCCCAGCGCGAAGCACTCGAGATGGTCGACCATCGCCGCCACCTTCTCGCGGCTGCGCGGCGCGAGCTCGACGCCGAAGAGCCCGGTCGATCCGAGGAAGTCGCGCTTCCACAGCGCGTGACCCGGATCCGAAGCAAGCGCCGGATGGAGCACGCGCGCGACCGCGGGATGGCGCTCGAGCTCGCGCGCGAGGAAGAGCGCGCTCTCCTGGTGGCGCGCAAGCCGCGCGTCGAGCGTGCGCAGGCCGCGCAGCGCGAGGAAGACGTCGTCGGGGCTCGCGGTCTGGCCGAAATCGCGCGAGACGTCGCGCAGGCTCGGCCACCGCTTCTCGTTCGCCACCACCGCGCCGATCAGCACGTCCGAGTGGCCGCCCGGATACTTGGTCGCCGCCTGGATCACGAGGTCGGCCCCGTGGTCGAACGAGCGGAAGAATGCGCCCGTGGCCCACGTGTTGTCGTGCAGCACGGCGGCGCCGCGCTCGCGGGCGATGCGCGCGATCGCGGGGAAATCCTGGACCTCGAACGTGAGCGAGCCGGGGCTCTCGAGGTACACCGCGCGCGTGTTGGGCCGGATGAGCTCCGCGATCCCCGCGCCGATCAACGGATCGTAGAAGGTGGCCTCGATGCCCAGGCGCTTCAACGTGCGCATGCAGAAACGCCGCGTAGGCCCGTAGGCGCTGTCGGTGACGAGCACGTGGTCGCCCGCCTCGAGGCAGGAGAGCAGCGCCACCGCGACCGCCGCAAGGCCCGAAGGCAACGTCACGGCGCGATGGCCGCCCTCCAGGTCCACCATCAGCTCCTCGAACGCCACGCGCAGCGGCATGTTGAGGATGCCGTAGGTCGGGACCGGCTCGTCGGCGTCGAACTGCCGCTGCACCTCGTCCATCTCCGCGAGCGAGGCGAAGGTGACGGTGGAAGCGCGCGTGACGGGAAGGTTGACGGTGCCGGGGCCGGAGCGCGCGCGGCGGCCGCGCTGCGCGAGCCGCGTCGAAAGCTTCATTGGCCGAGCGGGCGCACCGGCGCGCGCAACTCGATCTGCGTGCGCTTGCCGTGCGCATCCTCGATGGTGAACGTAAGCGGCACCTGGTCGCCCTCGCCAAGCGGGCGCGACAGGTCCACCAGCATCACGTGGAAGCCGCCGGGCTTCAACTCCACGCGCTGGCCGGCGGGAAGCCGGATCGCCTCGATGGCGTGCATGTGCACCACGCCCTGCGACTCGCTGGACTCGTGGATCTCCGCGCTCTTCGCGAGCGGCGTCGAGACGCCCACCAGCTTCGCCTCCTCGCTGCTTTGCAGGGTGACGAACGCGCCCGTGGTCTTCTGCGCCGGCACCGTGCCGCGCACCCACGCGTCGGTCGCCGTCACGGCGGCATTCGCCGCGAACGCGCAAAGCGACGCGACCATCCCGAGCCACTTCATTTCGCCGACGCTCCGAACATGCTTTCCATCTCCCGCCGAACCCGCACCGCCTGGGACGCTCCGTCGTATTCGACATCGTCCCACGAGACGGTATTCCCGGCGGGGATGGCGCGCTTCAGCTTCACGCCGTGGGCGAGCCCGATGGGCAGCGCGCGCCGCGCGGCCGAGTCGGCCGCCGCCATGAGCTTGCCCCACACCGTGTACCCGCCCTCGCCGTCCAGGGATTCGCCGGCCGCGAGCGCGCGCTTGGCGGTCGCCACGCAGTCGCCGCGCCAGCCGGTGGCCGCGCCCGTGGCCTCGCCGCGCAGGGCAGCGCTCGCCACGCTGATGCCCAGCTCGAGGCCGATCAGGTGGCTGGGCTTGTACATCGCCGCATACTCGCCGCTCGGGTCGGTCACGATGCCGTACTCGTGGAAGCACTTGCGGACGTACTCGGTTTCCGCGGCGAACGTGACGTAGACGCCCCAGCGAAGATCCCGGAACACGGGCCGGCCGTCGCGCTCGAGGCTCGAGATCACCTCCACCTGCCCCGCATGGTGGAGCGAGCCGCCGGCCGCGCGGGGCCGCAGGATGCGCGGAAGGTCATCCACGCCGCACGCGGGAAACGCGAGGCCCTCGGGCGCGGGCGTGAGCCCGGTGGCGTTGGCCACGGCGGCCATCTCGATGCCGCTCTTCGTCCCGTCGAGGAAGGAGTTGAACATCTGCGCGTTGAAGTCGCCCGCCGCGACCATCGACTCGCTGAAGCCGTAGTGGCCCCACACCGTCTTCGGCGTCGAGGCGTGGTACTCGGGCAGGTACTTGGTCCCCTTGCCCGCCGCCACCACCGTGAAGCCGGCGGCGCGCGCCCAGTCCACCAGCTCGCAGATGAGCGCGGGCTGGTCGCCGTAGGCGAGCGAGTAGACGATGCCCGCCTCCTGCGCGCGCCGGGCGAGGAGCGGGCCCGCGAGCGCGTCCGCTTCCACGTTCACCATGACGATGTGCTTGCGGTGCGCGCAGCATGCGAGCACGTGCGCGATACCGGCGGCCGGGTTGCCCGTGGAGTCCACCACCACCTCGACCGCGGGGAAGGCGATCGCCGCCGCGACATCGTCGGTCACGAACGTATTCCCGTCGCGCAGCGCCGCCTCGAGGGAGCCCGCCGAGAAGGCCTGCCCCGGCCAGCCCACGCGCTCGAGCGAGGCGCGTGCCCGTTGCGGCGCCAGGTCGGCGACGGCGAGCACGTGGATGCCGGGCGTGCGGCGCGCCTGCGAAAGGTACATGGAGCCGAACTTGCCGGCCCCGACCAGGACGACGCGAACGGGGCGCTTTTCGGCGGCCCGGGCGGAGAGGAGCCGGTGGAGGTTCATGCGGTAGGGAATAGCCGACGGACGGCCTAGCAGTGTACCGGGGCCGGGCGGGACAATGCATCATGGGCGACATGGATCCTGCCGGCCGCGGCGCCCTCGAGGCCCGCGTCACAGCCCTCGCACCGGGACTGGAAACGCTCAGCCTGCCGGCCTGCATTCTCGACCCCCTCCTGCGCTATCGCCTCGTGAACGAGGCGTACCTCGCGCACTACGGGCGCAGCCGCGAGGAGTTTCTCGGCCGCACGCCCGACCAGGCCTTCGGGCTGATCCCCACCGACGGGCGCCGCAGCCATCTCACCCGCGCGCTCGAGGGCCACACCGAGATCTTCAATCGCTTGAACCTGGAGGGGCCGCAGGCCGGCCGCTGGGTGCGCGCGCACTACTTCCCGCTGCGCGAGGGCGGCGAGGTGATCGGCGTCCTCGTCGTACTGGTGGACGTGCAGCAGCTCAAGGACGCCGAGGCCGGCCTCGCCGACCGCGAGCGCAAGCTCTCCCTCATCATCGACTCGGTCGGCTTCCCGATCACCTACGTGGACCGCAACCACGTGATCCGCTTTGCCAACCTGCCGAGCTGCGAGTGGTCCGGCCGCACGCCCGAGACGATGGTGGGGCAGCCCGTCACCGCCGTGATGACGCCCGAGGTCCAGCAGGCGGCGATGCCGATGCTGCTGCGGGCGCTCTCGGGCGAGGAAGTCACCTACGAGCGCGAGTCCCTCTGGCCCGGGCGCGAGAAGCGCCACGTCCGCGGCCACATGATCCCGGACCGCGATTCCACCGGCGAGGTGCTGGGCGTGCTCATCGTGCTGCTCGACATCGAGCACGACGTCCGCCTGCGCGAGGCGATCGCCACGAAGGAGGCGGAGCTGCGCCTGTACACCGACAACATCCCGGACGCGGTGGCCTACCTCGACCGCAACCGCCGCTACCTCTTCGCCAACCGCCTGTTCGCCGAGCAGCGCGGCACCACGCCCGACAGGATCATCGGGCGCAGCAGCGAGGAGGTGTTGGGCCGCGACACCGCGAGCTGGATCGCGGAGCGCACGCAGCAGGTGCTCGAGCGCGGCGAGGCGACCGCCTACGAGCGCCTGGCGCGCATGCCCGATGGCAGCGACCGCTGGTTCCACGTGAAGGCGGTCCCGCACCTCTCGGAGGGCGGCGAGGTGCTCGGCATGTACGTGGTCGCGCACGACATCAGCGAGGTGAAGGCCGCGCAGGAGCAGCTCGCGGCGCGCGAGGAGGAGCTGCGCTTCTTCGCCGAGAACATCCCCGAGGCGATCGCGTACCTCGATTACGAGCGCGGCTGCACCTTCGTGAACAACCTCTTCCTCGAGACGCGGGGCCTCACCCGCGAGCAAACGCTGGGGAAGTATCCCAAGGACGTCTATACCCCGGACATCCTGCGGCTCCTCGAGCCCCACATCGCCCGCGCCATGCAGGGCGAGGAGTCGAGCTTCGAGCGCCTGGTGCCCACCAACCAGCGTTGGGTTCGCGTGCGAATCTGCCCGCGCCGCGACTCCGCGGGCAAGGTGCGCGGCTTCTACGCCATCTCCACCGACATCCACGACCTGAAGATCGCGCAGGAGCGGATCGCCGACCAGGAGCGCCAGCTTCGCGCGGTGATCGACTCGATTCCCACCCCCATGTGCTACGTGGACGCGGAGGACCGCTACACCTACGTGAATGACGCGTTCCTTTCGTACGTGGGCCTGCCCGCCGAGAAGATCGTGGGCCGCGGCGTGCGCGACGTCCTGGGCGAGGATCGCTGGCAGCTCCTGCGGCCCTCGCTCACGCGCGTGCGCGCCGGCGAGACGCTCGCCGTCGAGCGCCTGGTGCGCTTCGCCGACGGGCGCCGGCGCTGGATGATCGTGCGCCTCACGCCGCGCATCCTGGCGGGCGAATACCTGGGCTATTACGCGACCACCAGCGACGTGCACGAGCAGAAGCTGGTCGAGGAGGAGCTGCGCCGCACCAACACGATCCTCTCCGCCCACTTCGACAACACGCCGCTCGCGGTGGTCGAGTGGGACACGGAGCTGCGCATCGTGCGCTGGTCCGGGCAGGCCGAATCGATCTTCGGCTGGAACGCGTCCGAGACGCTGGGCCGCTCGCTTTCGGGCTGGCGCCACGTGTACGAGGAGGACGAGTCGGCCGCCACGCGCATGATCCGCGGCCTCGTGGACGGGCGGGAGCGCCACGCCACGATGCGCTACCGCAACTACCGCAAGGACGGCTCCGTGATCTGGGTCGAGTGGCACAACTCGGCGCTGCACGACGAGGCCGGGCGCGTGATCTCGATCCTGTCGCTCGCCCAGGACGTCTCCTCGCGCATCCAGGCCGAGGAGCGGCTGCAGTACATGGCCACGCACGACGGGCTCACGGGCCTGCCCAACAGCGTGCTGCTGAACGACCGGCTGGACGCCGCGCTCGCCCGCGCGCGCCGCGCGCGCCGCCGCGTGGGCGTGATGTTCCTCGACCTCGACCACTTCAAGGACGTGAACGACACGCTCGGCCACCGCGTGGGCGACGCGCTGCTGAAGGAGCTCGCGCGCCGCATCCGGGGAGCGCTGCGCCAGAGCGACCTGCTGGCGCGCGTCTCGGGCGACGAGTTCGTGGTGATGCTCGAGGACCTGCCCGACGAGCAGGCGCCCGAGCGCGTGGCGCGCATGATCCTGGATGAGGTGCGCCGCCCCTTCCAGGTCGAGGGCAACGAGATCATCGTGAGCGGCAGCCTCGGGCTCGCGATGCATCCCGAGGACGGCAGCGACGCCGAGACCCTCATCAAGAACGCCGACGCGGCGATGTACCACGCCAAGGAGCTGGGCCGCAACGGCTTTCGCCACTTCTCCGCCGAGCTCGCGCAGCGCCGCTCCCAGCGCCTGCACGTCGAGGCGGCGCTGCGCCGCGCGCTCAAGGAGGGCGAGCTCGAGCTGCACTTCCAGCCCGTGGTCGACGTGGCCTCGGGCGCCGTGCCTTGCGTGGAGGCGCTGCTGCGCTGGCACGACCCGGAGCGCGGCCTGGTGCTGCCGCAGGGCTTCATCCCGCTCGCCGAGGAAACGGGCCTGGGCCACGCCGTGGGCCATTGGGTGCTCGACGCCGCGTGCAGGCAGGCGCGCGCCTGGCGCGACATGGGCCTGGGCGACATCATGGTGAGCGTGAACCTCTCGGCGGGGCAGCTGCGCGACTCCTCGATGATCGCGGACCTGAAGCGCGTGCTCGCGCGCACCGGATGCGAGGCGGGGTGGCTGCAGCTCGAGATCACCGAGACCAGCATGGTGCGCGACGTCGAGGGCGCGAGCCTCGTGCTCGCGAAGCTGCGCGCGCTGGGCGTGCGCATCGCCATCGACGACTTCGGCACGGGCTTCTCGAGCCTGTCGCACCTGCGCCACCTGCCGGTGGACGCGCTCAAGATCGACAAGGCGTTCGTGGCCGACATCGACGGGGGGCGCGGGCGCGGCGAGGGCGCGGGCGGCGCGGCCATCGTCTCGGCGGTGATCGGGCTTGCGCGCGGCCTGGGCCTGCACGTGGTGGCCGAGGGCGTGGAGAAGCGCTCGCAGCTCAACTTCCTCGCGCGGGAGGGCTGCCATGCCTGCCAGGGCTACCTGCTCTGCCCGCCGATGCCGGCGCGCGAGCTCGAGGCGTGGCTCGCGGCGCGGCGCAAGCCGGCCCCGCGGCGCGGCCGCGCTACCAGCGGATCGAAACGCGCGCGCCGCCCAGCGGCGAGTCGGTGATCTCCGCGCGGCCACCGTGCCACTCGGCCACGCTCTTCACGATCGCAAGGCCCAGGCCCACGCCGCCGCTGTCGCGGCCGCGGCTGCCCTCGACGCGCGTGAAAGGCTCGAAGAGCCGCGTGCGGTCGGCGGGCGGCACGCCGGGCCCGTCGTCGTCCACCGCGAGCACCGTCTGGCCGCCGTCGCGCGTGAGCGAGACCACGACCCGCGTGCGCGCGTAGCGCACGGCGTTGCGCAGGATGTTCACGAGCGCCCGCGTGAGGTACTTGGGATCGCAGGATAGCGAGGCGGGCATGCCGGGCGCGGTCTCGATGCGCACCTCGGCGTGCTCGCCGCGCATTTCCTCGCGCACGCGGCGCTGCGCCTCGTCCACCACCGAGGCGGCCGGCACCTCGCGCGGCGCGTAGGGGGGCGCCTGGCGCAGGCTCGCCAGCACCAGCAGCTCGCTCACCAGGTCCTCCAGGTCCACCAGGTCGCGCGACATGGCGTCGAAGCGCGCGTCGCGCTCGCCCGCGTCGTCGCTGGTGCGCGCGAGCTCGAGGTCGAACTTGAGCTGCGCGAGCGGCGTGCGCAGCTCGTGCGCCACGCCCTGCTCGAGGTCGCGGTGGGAGCGCAGCAACGCCTGCACGCGCCCGGCCATCACGTTGAACGCCGAGGCGATGGGCTGCAGCAGCGAGCGGGGGTCGAGCTGGGCGCGCACGTCGAAATCGCCCTCGCCCACGCGCGAGGTCGCGGCCGAGAGGCCCTGCAAATCGCGCCACAGCGGCCACATCCAGCGCCAGAGGATGAGCGACATGGCGAGCGTCATGAACGCGATGATGATCGCGTAGTACACGAGCTGGTATTCGTAGGCCCCGATCCACTCGATGCGCAGGACGCGGTCGGAATCCTTGATGCGCCGTTCGTAGACCCAGCCGCCCCCGGGCCGGTCGCGGAACGCGATGTCGCCCGCGAGCAGCCGCTCCTTCTCCGAGGCCGACATGAAAGAGTCGTCCTCGGCCTTGGACAGGGGCACGATCTCGTGCTCTAGGCGGAAGGTCTTCTCGATCTCCTTCAGGCGCCCCTGCCAGTCGGGCACGCGCGAGTCGGTGATGATGCGCTCGGCGCGGTCGAACGCCTGCCCGGCGCGCGCGCGGTTCTGCTCCATGTTCATGTGCGCCATGACCTGGTCGGTCACGTACATGGAGAAGACGAACGCCGCCGTGGCCGGCAGCATGAGGAAGACGTACAGCCGCAGGAAGAGCCTGAGCACCGCGGCCTTACGCGTCGCCGGTGAAGAGGTATCCCTTGAGGCGGACGGTCTTGATCATCGACTCGGCGCCGCCCGCCTCCTGCAGCTTGCGGCGCAGGCGGCAGATGCGCGCGTCGATCGAGCGGTCGAGGCCGTCGTAGTCGATGCCGCGCACGACGCGCAGGATCTCGTCGCGCGTCACCACGGTGCCGTGGCGCGAGGCGAGGAGCCACAGGATGTCGAAGTCGCCGGTGGTGAGGTCGATGTCGCGCGAGTCCAGGCGCGCCGAGCGCCGGGCGCCGTCGATGGCGAGGCGCCCCACGGTGAAGTTGGCTTCGGGCACCGGGCCCTGGCGGGTCGCCGAGCGGCGCAGCAGCGCCTCGACGCGCGCGAGCAGCACGCGCGGCTCGACGGGCTTCACGACATAGTCGTCGGCGCCCATCTCCAGGCCCAGGACCTGGTCGATGTTCTCGCCCTTGGCGGTGAGGATGAGGATGGGCACGTTGCCGCGCACGCGAAGCTCGCGGCAGATGGTGAGGCCGTCCTTGCCGGGCAGCATGAGGTCCAGCACCACGAGCTCGGGCTTCAGGCGGTCGAAGCGCTCGGCGGCGGCGGCGCCGTCGCCCTCGATCCAGACCTCGTAGCCGTGCTTGTCGAGGTAGTCGCGGATGGAGGCGGCGAGCCGGGCGCTGTCCTCGACGAGCAGCAGCTTGGGCCGGCGGGCCGGGGCGGCGTGGGTGTCGCGGTGGGCTACGGCTTCTGCGTGCACGTTTCCGGGTGGGGCGTGGACGATAGCGCGAAGGATACTCCTCGCCCCGGGCGCCCCCCGGTAACGCTTTGTTACGCCTCCGGTGCCGGCCCGGATCTCGCGGTCCCTAGGCGATGAGCCGGTTCTTCACCGCGTAGTACGTGATGTCGGCGTTGGACTTGAAGTTCATCTTTTCGAGGATCCGCGAGCGGTAGGTGCTCACGGTCTTCACGCTGAGGAACAGCTCCTTGGCGATCTCGGAAACGCTCTGGCCGGCGGCGAGCTTGCAGAAGATCTGGAACTCGCGCTCCGAAAGCTGCGTGTGCGAAGGCTGGTCCGCGGCGGGGCCGGCGAGCCCCTGCGCGAGCCTGTCGGCGATGCGCGGGCTCACGTAGCGGCGCCCCTGCGCGGCGGCGACGACCGCGGAAACGAGGTTCTCGCTCGGCGCGTCCTTCGCGACGAAGCCCGACGCGCCCGCCTTGAGCAGGTTGATCGCGTACTGGTCCTCGGGATAGCCGCTCACGATCAGCACGGCCATCTCGGGGCGGATCGCCTTGCTGCGGTTGAGCACGTCCACGCCGGACATGTCGGTGAGCGAAAGGTCGACGAGGGCCACGTCGAACGGCTTCGCCCGGACCTGGCGGATCGCCTCTTCGCCCGTGCGTGCCTCGCCCGCGACCTCCATGTCGACGCGGCCGGAGAAGAGCTGCTTCAACCCCATCCGCACGACGTCGTGGTCATCGACAATCAGGAGCCGGATCATTCGAGCAATCCTACGCTCCTCTCCGGAACCAATGGGGCAGCCTAGCTGCGCGCGGCCTGCATCTCCGCGGCGAGCGCCGCGGCCTCGGTGTGCAGCAGGTGGACGCTGGAAGCGCCCGGCGTGGCGACGCCGCGTTCGAACAGGCGCCGCAGCGAGGCGAGGTCGATGCCGGAACGCTGTTTCACCGTGACGAGGAGCCGCCCCGGCGCGGCCTCCACGCTCTCCACGTTGGAGGCGCCGCCCAGCGCGGCGAGCACGGCCGGCGCCGGGGGCGTGCCCGGGGCCGACGCCGTTGCCGCACCGCCCGACGCGAGGTACGCGCGGATCTCGGTGGCGACCTGGTCGGCCACGGGCCCCACGACCACCTGCAATCCCGATTCGCCCACGTTCACCGTGCCACGCGACAGGGCGCGCAACGCGGCCGCGTCGACGCGCGCGCGATCGGCGAGCACGAGCCGCAGCCGCGTCGTGCACGCCTCGACTTCCTTCAGGTTCGCAGCACCCCCCAGCGCCGCGACGAAGCGGCCCGCCTGCGAGTCGCCTGCCGGGGCGCCCGCGGCCGCCGCCGCGGCCTCGTCGGCCGCGCGGCCCGGCGTGGGCAGGTTGAAGCGCAGGATGCAGTAGCGGAAGGCGAAGTAGTAGGTCGCGAAGTACGCCGCGCCGACCGGGATGAGGTAGAGCGGATGCGTGGCGCGGTTGAAGTTGAGCACGTAGTCGAAGAGCCCCGCCGAGAAGCCGAACCCGAGCCGCACGCGAAGGAGGTCCATGACGACCATCGCGAGGCCCGTCAGCGCCGCGTGCACGGCGTAGAGCGCGGGCGCGAGGAACATGAAGGTGAACTCGATGGGCTCGGTCACGCCGGTGAGGAACGAGGTGAGCGCCATCGACATCAGCAGGCCGCCGGTGGCGCGCCGGCGCGCCGGCAGCGCCGTGCGGTACATGGCGAGGCACGCGGCGGGCAGGCCGAACATCATCACCGGGAAGAACCCGCTCATGAAGGCGCCCGCGCGCGGATCGCCCGCGAAGAAGCGCTTCAGGTCGCCCGTCACGCCGTTGTAGTCCCCGACGATGAACCAGGCGACGTTGTTGAGGATGTGGTGCAGCCCCGTGACGATGAGCAGGCGGTTCAGCACGCCGTAGATGAAGAGCCCCACGGGCCCCGCCGCGGTGACCGCGCGGCTGAGCAGGTCCATGCCGTGCTCGACGGCGGGAAAGCCCAGGCCGAAGGCGAACGCGATCACGAGCCCGGCCGCGCCCGCGACGATCGGCACGAAGCGCCGGCCCGCGAAGAACGCGAGGTAATCCGGCAGCTTCACGTTCCAGTAGCGGTTGTAGAGCGCGCCGGCCACGATGCCGGAGAGCAGGCCCGCCGGCACGCTGATCTTCTGGATCTGCTTCGCCTTCCATGCCGCGGCCGCGAGGTCGTGGTGCGCACCGGCGGCGGCGCTCGCGAGCGCTTCCGGCGGAACGTTCAACAGGACCTCGGCCCCCTTGGTCGCGACAAGGTACGCCACCGCCCCGGCGAGCCCCGCCGCGCCGTGGTTCTCGCGCGCGAGCCCCACCGCGATGCCGATCGCGAAGAGCAGGCCCAGGTTGGAGAAGATCGCGTCGCCCGCCGCGGCCACGGGCGCGAGGTTGAGCAGGTCGTCCTGCCCCAGGCGCAGCAGCAGGCCCGCCACCGGCAGCACGGCGATCGGCAGCATGAGCGCGCGGCCGAGCTTCTGGGTGCCATCGAGAAGGCTCTTCATTTCGAACGGCTCCTCACGAGGATGCGGCGGCGCGCGCCCGCGCGCGGGCGACTCCGGCCAGCTCGCGCACGGCCGCCGCGCTTTCGGCGTCGAGCGCGCGCTGCGCGAGCTCGCGGCATTCGCCCGCGTCGAGCAGCCTCACCGTGCGCTTCAGGCGCGGGATCGTGGAGGCCGTGGCGGAGATCTCGTGCACGCCCAGGCCGACGAGGATCGGCAGCGCGTCCACGTCCGATCCCATCGCGCCGCACACGGACACGCTCTTCGCCGCGGCGCCGCCCGCCTCGGCCACCTTGCGGATCAGGCGCAGCACGGCCGGGTGCAGCGCATCGAGCTTCTCGCCCAGGTCGGCATGGCCGCGGTCGATGGCGAGCGTGTATTGCGAGAGGTCGTTGGTGCCGATGGAGAGGAAGTCGGCTTCGCGCGCGAGCTGGTCGGCCATCATCGCGGCCGCGGGCGTCTCCACCATCACGCCGAGGGGCGGGAGCGCGGCGCGGCCCTGCTCGCGCGCGCACTCCGTGGCGATCGCGCGCACCACGCGCAGGTCCTCGAGGTCGTTCACCATCGGCAGCAGGATGCGGCATTGCGAGTGCGGCTGGACGCGCAGGATCGCGCCCAGCTGCGCGCGCAGCAGCTCCGGCCGCCAGAGGCTCGCCCGCACGCCGCGCATGCCGAGCGCCGGATTGTCCTCGCGCGGCAGGGGAAGGTACGCGATCGGCTTGTCGCCGCCGATGTCCATGGTGCGGATGGTGAGCGGCCTGCCCTGCAGCGCGGCGGCGATTCGCCCGTATTCGGCGGCCTGCTCCGCTTCCGTGGGCGGGTCGCGCCGGTCCAGGAAGAGGAATTCGGTGCGCAGCAGGCCGCATCCTTCCGCGCCCTGGCGCAGCGCCGCGTGCGCTTCTTCCTCCGAGCCCAGGTTCGCGTTGACCGTGATGCGCACGCCATCGCGTGTCGCGCAGGGCTGGAGGGCCGCTTCCAGGTCCGCGGCGCGCTCGGCCGCGCGCTGCAGCGCGGCGCGCTGGGCGGCGGCGAGCTCCGCGGCCGGCGGATCCACGTCGATCCATCCGTGCTCGGCGTCGAGAACGACCGGCGTGCCTTCCGCGACCTCGAGCACGGCCGGCCCGACCGACACCAGCAGGGGAATGCCGTGCGAGGCGGCGAGCAAGGCGACGTGCGAAGTGGCCCCGCCGCGCGCGAGCACCACGCCCGCGAGCCGGCGCGCGTCGAGCGAGAGCAGCTGCGAGGGCATCAGGTCCTCGGCGAGCACGACGGCATTCTCGGGCAGCTCGCGCTCCGCCGCAGGAACCTCGCCGCGCAGCACGCGCAGCACCTGCTCCTCGAGATCGCGCAGGTCCGCGGCGCGCTCGCGCATGCGCTCGTCGTCGAGCACGGCGAGCGACTCGGCCATCCCGCGCGTGGCCTCGCGCCAGCCGTACGACGCGCTCTTGCCGCGCGCCACCGCTTCGAGGGCCGCGCGCTCGAGCTCCGGGTCCTGCACGAGCTCCGCGTGCGCGCGCAGCAGCTCGCCCGAAGCGCCCGTCGCATTCGCCGCGAGCCCGCCGAGGTGGCTCGCCAGGAAGGCGAGCGCGTTGCGCAGCGCCGCCGACTCGCTCGCCGCACCCGCGCCCTGCTCGACGATCTCGATCTCGGCCTGCTTCCAGGCGAGCGCCACGCCCACGGCCACGCCGCGGCTCGCGATCAAGCCCTCGAGGCGGCGCGCATCGGCGAGCGTGGCCGCCACGGGCTTGCGCACTTCCTGCTGGACCACCGCGGGCAGGTCGGGTGCCAGCAGCGGCTCGAGGGCCGAAAGCGCCTGCGCGGCGTCGGCGCCGGTACAGCGCACCTCGATGGTCTCGCCGCAGTGCACGCCGAGCGACATCATCGCCACCGTGCTGCGCGCGCTCGCGCTGCGCCCGCGCGCGACGATCACCACCTGCGACTTGAAGGGGCGCAGCGCCGCGGCGACGAGGGCCGCGGGACGCACGTGCAAGCCGTGGTCGAAGGGGACGCGGAAACGCCGCGCATGTTCCTGCGGCGCTGCGCTTGCCGCGACTGCCTGCGCTTCACCGCCATCGACCTCCATCAGGAAATCGCCCACCGCGAGCGCGCGCTGCGTCGCGCGAGACAGCACCGTCCCGCCGGAAGCCAGCACGATCGGCGTGACGAGGCTCGGGGCGGCGCGCGCGAGCCGGTCCAGGTCGAAGCGCAGCAGCGGCGCGCCCTGGCGCACGCGCTCGCCCGCCGAGACGAGCAGCTCGAAGCCCTGGCCCTTCAGGCCCACGGTCTCGATGCCCACGTGCATGAGCACCTCGATGCCCGCCTCGCTCCTCACCGTGACGGCGTGCCGCGCATCGCGCATCGGCACGATCTCGCCGTCGCACGGCGCGTGGAGAACGCCTTCCACCGGATCGATGGCCACGCCGTCGCCCGCCATGGCGCCCGCGAACACGGGATCGGGCACCTCGGCGAGCGGCAGGCACCAGCCGGCGAGCGGGGCGGCGAGCTTGACGATGCTCACGGGCGCGCCTCCGGCAGGTCGATCCAGTCGATCACCCACATCGGGTCGAGGCCGCGCTGCGCGAAGCGCAGGCACAGGTCGCGCACGCCGGAGCCCGCGAGCTCCGCGGGCGGCAGCACCGTGACGGCATTCGAATGCGCGGCCGGCGCGAGCGGCAGGCTCGCCACGATCGGCCCTTCGCACTGGCTACCCAGGCGCACCTGCAGCTCTCCTTCGGGGGTGGCGGGATCCGGAAAGGAGATCTTGCCCGCGTCCTCGCCGATCTGGAAATTGAAGGGCACCTGCCCGACCGCCGCGGTGAGCGAGTGGACGCGGCCGAGGTCCACGCCGCGCGCGATCCAGCACGGGTTCTCGATGTCCACGAGGAAGACCGCGCGCGGGCCCGCCACGGGCGCGTCGTCCTCCAGCGAGAGCGCAACGTTGTCGCTGCAGAGCTCGAGCTGCTGGCTCATCCGCCGCGAGCCCGTGCGCGGCGCGGGCTTCGCGAAGGCGGTCTTCGCATACGGCATGCCGATCGCGTCCAGGAGCGGGCGCTGCGCCGCGACACGCTTGAGGAACCCCGCGTAGTCGCGCCGCGCGGGCTGCGACCAGCCGAGCTCGGCCACCGCCGCGGCGCGCGGGAACGTCATCCACCCCACGCGCTCCTCGGTACGGATGTGCTCGGTCCAGACGTTGCCCTGAACGCCCAGCACGTGGGCGCGTTCGGCCGGCGTGAGCGCCTGCGGCATCGGCTCGACGCGGTAGACGTCCTCGAGCGAGACCACGCGCGCGCGCCCCGGCGGCTCGTCGGGCGACGTGCCCTGGCGATTGTCGAAGTAGAGCAGCGGGTGGGCCGCGATCACGGTGTCGAAGCCCGCGCGCGCGGCGGCGAGCGCGCCGTCGGTGCCGCGCCACGACATCACGACCGACGATGGCGGGAGCCCCGGCGCGAGGATCTCGTCCCAGCCCACGAGGCGCCGGCCGTGGGCCCCGAGGAAGCGGCCGATGCGCTGCGTGAAATAGGCCTGGAGCTTTTCCGGGTCCGTCGCGCCCATCTCGCGCATGAGCGCCTGGCCGCGCGGCGAGCGCAGCCACTGTTCCTTCTGCACCTCGTCGCCGCCCACGTGGATGTACTGGCCGGGAAAGAGCGCCATCACCTCGGTAAGCACGTCCTCGAGGAAGCGGAACGTGCCGTCCTCGAGCGAATACGCGTTGGCGAAGATGCCCCAGTCGGCGGGCACCTGGCGCGGCGGATCGGCGATGGCGGCGAGCGAGGGCCGCGCGACGATGGCGGCCGTGGCGTGGCCCGGCATCTCGATCTCGGGCACCACCGTGATGCCGCGCTCGGCCGCGTAGGCCACGATCTCGCGCACCTCGCGCTGCGAGTAGAACCCGCCGTAGCGACGCGGCTTGCGCGTGGCCGGGTCGATGTCGGCCTGCGCGGCGGGGCCGGCCGGGACGCGCCACGCGCCCACGCGCGTGAGCTCGGGATACTTGCGGATCTCCA
The DNA here is from genome assembly GCA_035519515.1 of Usitatibacter sp. Classification (GTDB taxonomy): domain Bacteria; phylum Pseudomonadota; class Gammaproteobacteria; order Burkholderiales; family Usitatibacteraceae; genus Usitatibacter. Next base: position 41,561 of record DATIWC010000051.1, on the reverse strand, counting down.
GGCGCCACGCCTGGTCGTCGGTGAGGTGCCAGTGCAGGACGTTCAGCTTCTCGAGCGCCATGGCGTCGATGAAGCGGCGGATGAACTGCGGCGACTGGAAGTGGCGCGCCGAGTCGAGCATCACGCCGCGCCATGCGAAGCGCGGCGCGTCCTCGATCGCGGCGCACGGAAGGCTCGCGTGCTCGCGGTCGCCCGCGAGCATCTGCCAGAGCGTGGCCGCCCCGTGCATGAGGCCGGCCGGCCGCGCCGCCACCACCGTGACGCCCGTGGGATCCGCCTTGAGCCGGTAGCCTTCCTCGCCCAGGCCCGATTGCGCGTCGCGCACGAACGCGATCGCCCCCTCGCGCGGCGCGCCCGGGGTGACCGCGAGCGCGAGGCCCTGGGAGCGCATGGCGAGGCCCGCGAAGTGGCGCGCGGCCTGGCGCGCGCCGGGCGAGGCCGCGACGAGCGCGGTGCGCGACGAAACCGCGAAGCTTCCCTCGCACCGCGTGACCGACGCGGGGTTGGGCACGATGGGAAGGTCCTCGCCGCGCGCGGCGGGCGCGGCGGCGAGGCAAACGGCGAGCGGGGCAAGTCGAAGCGCTGTCTTCATGGGCGAAAAAAGGGCGGAACCGCAATCAGTCCCGCCCTCAAGAGGGGCCTCTACCCCTGGGAGCATGCTGAGGCGCTTGCCGCCTCGCGGCGAAGTTCCTAGAGCTTGAACCTCACCGTGAAGTAGTACTGCCGGCCGTTCTTGTAGAACGCGCGCGGCTGGTTCTTGTCCATTCCGTAGTACTTGAGGACCGGGTCGTTCAGGTTGAGGGCGTCGAAGTTGAGCGACCACTGCGGATTGATCTGGTAGCTGAGCGAAGCCGCCAGCGTACCCGTGTCGTCCTGGTATTCGGGCGTGCTGCGGTCCAGGCCCACGAAGAAGTGCGAGCGGTAGGTGTACGCGAGCCGCGCGCCGAAGCCCGCGTTCTCGTAGTAGCCCGTCACGTTGTACACGTTCTGCGAGGCGCCCACGAGGTCGTGCCCGCCGGTTTCCTTGGCGTCCGCGTAGGTGTAGTTCGCCTGCGCGCCGAAGCCGTACCAGAGCGGCGCCTGCCACGCGAGCTCCAGGCCCTTCGAGGTGCCGCTGCTGTTGGTCGGCGCGGAGATCGTGTAGATGTCGAACGTCCCCGTGCGGATGTTGAACAGCTCCTGCTGGTACGTGCCGAAACCCACGTAGTTCGTGAGATCCATGTAGAACAGGCCCGCCGACAGCAACGCGCGCGGGGCGTAGTACCACTCGACGCTCGCGTCGTAGTTGGTGGACGTGATGGGCTTCAGGTTCGGGTTGCCGCCGTTGCCGGTGTGGGTGGTGTCGTCCGCGGTGATCGAGCCGCCCAGGGCGCTGTAGTCGGGGCGCGACATCGTGCGCGTGATCGCGAGGCGGCCGACCAGGTCCTTGCTGAGGTCCCAGCGCAGGTTCGCGCTCGGCAGCGCGTCGTTGTACTTGTTCGACACGACCTTCTGGTAGTACGAGCCGAAGGCCGACGTGGTGATGGCGCCCGGCACGCTGCAGGGCGCGAGCGCCGCGCACACGTCGCCCGGGATGGCCACGTTCACGGTCACGTCTTCCTTGGTCTGCACGAAGCGCACGCCGAGGTTGCCGGACCAGCCCTTGCCCTCCAGGTTCGTCATCAGGTAGAACGCGTCCACCTTCTCGCGCAGCGAGAACTCGCCGGGCCAGTAGTCGCGGGAGACCGGGTCGCGGTTGGAGTGCAGGTCGCCCCACGCCTCGAGCACCTGGGGCGAGAGCATCCACACGTTGGTGGGGAAGTTGCCGCCCAGGCCGCTGCCGAAGTTGCTGGGATACGTCTCGCCGTTCCACGCCGGCAGGTTCGCCGGGTTGAACGGGTCGGTGGCCCAATTCGGGCCCTGCGCGACCTGGTGCGTCTCGCGCGTGTGCTCGGCGTAGCGGTAGCCGCCCTTGATGTTGGTGAAAAGGTTGCCCGCCAGCGAGTACTCGCCGTCGACCTGGCCGTACTTCTCGCGGTCCTCCGTGGAGGCCGGGCTCGCGCCGAAGATCCAGTCGAGCGAGGTGCCGTTGAAGTTCGCCGGGTTGCCGCTGGGGAACGCCACGTCGGTGGCCGAGCCCAGGCCGTGCATCGTGTAGCTCGCGCCCGTGTTGAACACGTCGCCCTCGAACACGTCCTGCTTGGGCGTGACGCCGCGGCCGTGCGTGACGCCGATGTTGCCCGACAGCGCGAAGCGGTCGGTCGGCGTCCATTTCGCGGTGATGTCGCTGAAGTCGGTGGTGGAGTAGGCGCCCGGGCGGTAGATCTGGTCCACGATCGCGTACTGCGCGTTGTTGCCCGGCGAGCCCGCGTTGGGCCAGTTGGCCGCGGTGAGCGTTCCGCCGTTCACGGTGTACGAGGTCGGGACGCGGTTGTCCGTGCCGATGACGCGGCTGCCCCAGAACATCCAGTTCCGGTTGTAGTTGGTGGCATCCAGGCGCGAGGTGAAGGCGCTGAAGTTGATCTCGAAGTCCTTGTCGGGCCGCGCCTGGACGTCCAGCATGCCGCCCTTGCGCTCGCGCACCTGCTCGAAGAGCGCGGAGCCGATGAGGGTCGGGTAGTAGACGTTCGCGAGGTCCGGGCGCGCCGTGGCGAGCGCGCTGCCGGGGGCGATCTGCCCGTAGCCCAGGATCTCCTGTCCGTCGCGGCGCAGGTGGCGCTTCTCGTAGAAGCCCTGCAGCATGACCCCGACGTTGCCGGCATCGTTCTTCCAGTTGAGGATGCCGTTCGCCTGCGGGTCGCTCTTCTTCGGCAGGTCCGCGTACACGTAGCCGAACGAGGCCTCGGCCGTCACCTGCTTGCTGAACTGCAGGGGCTTGCGCGTGATGATGTCCACCGCGCCCGCCACGCCGCCTTCCACGAGATCGGCGGTCTGCGTCTTGCGTACGATGACCTGGCTCACGATCTCGGAGGGCATCATCGAGAAGCTCACGCTGCGGCCGACCAGGCCCACCTGGTCGAGCACGAACCAGTCGCCCGAGGCGATGGAGTGGCCGTTCACCAGGGTCTGCGTGAGGCTGGGGCTCGTGCCGCGCAGGCTCACGCGGTCGTTCTCGTCGAACCCGCCCTCGCCGCCCGCGCTCGAGCTGATGGTGACGCCGGGCAGGCGCTGGACCGCGTCGGCGATGTTCTTGTCCGGCATCTTGCCGATGTCGTCGGCGGTCACCACTTCAGTAACCGTGTCGGCGTTGCGCTTGGTCTCGAGGGATTTCTCCAACGAGGCGCGGATGCCGGTGACGGTGATGGTTTCCGTCGCGTCCGCTTTTGCCGGAGGTGTCTGCGCTTGCGCTTGCGCGTGCGCTGCCATCGCGGCAAGGGCAAGGACGACGGCCGAGCGGAGGGGTGTGGGCTTGAAATTCACGTTTTATCTCCCTGGATCGGTAATAGGCGCCTGGGTACCCGGGTATTGCCAATACATAACCAATGTAAACCAATCTGTAACCACTTTGTCAAGGGGTTGCAAATTGGTCTTTTACTGGTAGCATCATTCCCATGGCTTCCCTGGCCCAAATCCTCAAGCCGCTGGACCCGTCGGGCGCCCTTCCCCTCTACCAGCAGCTCCAGAGGGCCCTGCGCGAGGCCATCGAGACCCGGGTCCTCGCTCCCGACGACGCGCTGCCCGCCGAACGCCAGATCGCGGCCGAGCTGGCGGTCTCCCGCATCACGGTGCGCAAGGCGATCGACGGCCTGGTGGGCGAGGGCCTGCTGGTGCGGCGCCAGGGATCGGGCAACTTCGTCTGCTCCCGCATCGAGAAGAACTTCGCGAAGCTCACCTCCTTCTCGGAGGACATGCGCGCGCGCGGCCGCACCCCGAGGAGCGAGTGGCTGCGCCGCGCCGCCGGGGCGGTCACGCCCGAGGAAGCCCTCACGCTGAGGCTGAGCCCCGGCGCGCCCGTCTACCGCTTCCACCGGCTGCGCTTCGCCGACGACACGCCCATGTGCCTCGAGTACGCGACGGTGGCCGGCGACGCGCTCCCGTCGATCAACGCCGTGGGCAGCTCCCTCTACGAGGCGCTCGAGGCGGCCGGCAACCGGCCGGTGCGCGCCTTGCAGCGGCTGCGTGCCCTGCTCCTCAACACCGAACAGGCGAAGCTCCTGCACGCGCGCGAAGGCGACGCGGGGCTCCTTGTCGAGCGCGTGGGCTTCCTGCGGGATGGCCGCGCGGTGGAGTTCTGCCAGTCCTATTTCCGCGGCGACACCTACGACTTCGTCGCGGAGCTCGCCGTCGAATGACGAGCCCCCTCATCGACCCGGTGCTCACGCGCATGTACCGCGAGGCCGCGCAGTCGGGCGAAGTGGTGCGCGCGCAGCTCGAGCGCAACCGCGAACGGGCGCGCCTCCTCGGCGCGCGGCTGCGCGAAAAGGCGCCGCGCGCGGTGGTCACCTGCGCGCGCGGCAGCTCCGACCACGCCGCGACCTTCGCCAAGTACCTGTTCGAGACGCGCGCCGGCGTGCTCACGGCCTCGGCGGCACCTTCCATCGCTTCCGTATACAACGCGCGCCAGGACCTGCGCGATTGCCTCTTCGTGGTGATTTCCCAATCGGGGCGCAGCCCCGACCTGCTCGCCACCACGAAGGCGGCGCAGGACGCGGGCGCGCACACCGTCGCCCTCGTGAACGACGAGGAGTCGCCGCTCGCCGCCATGGCCGACGACGCGCTGCCGCTTTGCGCGGGCGAGGAGCACAGCGTGGCCGCCACCAAGTCCTATCTCGCATCGCTCGCCGCGCTCGTGCACCTTGCCGCCGAGTGGACCCGCGACCATCCGCTGCTGCAGGCGCTCGAGTGCGTGCCCGGCGACCTGGAGCGCGCGTGGGCGCTCGACTGGAGCCCCGCGCTCGACGTGCTGCGGCCCGCGAGCCATCTCTATGTGATCGCGCGCGGCGTGGGCCTGGGCGTGGCGCAGGAGGCCGCGCTCAAGTGCAAGGAGACGTGCGGCCTGCACGCCGAGAGCTTCAGCGCCGCCGAGGTGCGCCACGGCCCGCAAGCCCTGCTGCAGGAGGACTTCCCGGCGCTGCTCTTCGCGCAGGACGACGAGACGCGCGAGGGCATCGAGCGGCTCGGCGCGGACCTGCTGTCGCGAGGCGTGGACGTGCTCGCCGCCGGCGCGCGCGTGCCCGGCGCCATCGCGCTGGACACCGTCGCATCCCATCCCGTGGTCGAGCCGCTGCTCATCGCGCAGAGCTTCTACAAGCTCGCCAACGCGCTCGCCATCGCGCGCGGCTGCGACCCCGACCATCCCCCGCACCTGCGCAAGATCACCGAGACCACCTGATGCGCGCCCTCGGCAACGCGCGCGTCCTGATGGATGGAGGATTCGCCCCCGGCAAGGTTGTGCTGCTCGACGGCCAGCGCATCGCCGCCGTGGTGGACGAAGGCGATGCGCGCGCGGCGGGAGCGCCGTACGAGGACCTGAAGGGCGCCTGGCTGATGCCGGGCTTCGTCGATTGCCAGGTGAACGGCGGCGGCGGCGTGCTGTTCAACGACGACCCGAGCGTGGAGGCGATCCGTACGATCGGCGCGGCGCACCGGCGTTACGGCACGACGTCATTCCTGCCCACGCTCATCAGCGACGACTTTTCGGTCATCGCCCAGGCGATCGCGGCGGTGCGCGACGCCATCGCCCAACGCGTGCCGGGCGTGATCGGCGTGCACATCGAGGGGCCCTTCATCAACGAGCTGCGCAAGGGCGCCCACGATCCCGCCAAGGTGCGCGGTCTCGACGCGGAGGGCGTGGCGCTCCTTTCGTCGCTGCGCGCGGGCCGCACGCTGGTCACCCTCGCCCCGGAGATGACGAAGCCCGAGACGCTGCGCACGCTCGCGGCCGCGGGGGTCGCGGTCTCCGCGGGCCATACCGACGCGACTTACGAGCAGATGACCGAGGCGTTCCACAACGGCGTCTCGGGCGTGACCCACCTCTTCAACGCGATGTCGCCCTTCGGCCACCGCGAGCCGGGCTCCGTGGGCGCCGCCCTCGACGACCCGGACTGCTGGTGCGGGCTCATCGTGGACGGCCGCCACGTGCATCCCGTGGCGCTCAAGCTCGCGCTGCGCTGCAAGCGCGCCGAGCGCTTCATGCTGGTGACCGACGCGATGCCCAGCGTGGGGGCGGCGGAGAGCTCCTTCATGCTGCAGGGCAAGCTCATCACGGTGAAGGACGGCGTGTGCGTGGACGAGACGGGCACGCTCTCGGGCTCCGCCATCGACATGGCCACCGCCGTGAAGAACTGCGTGCAGATGCTGGGGCTTCCCCTGGATCGCGCCGCGCGCATGGCGAGCACCTACCCCGCGCAGTTCCTGGGCGTGGGCCACGAGCTGGGCCGGGTCGCGCCCGGCTACCGCGCCAACCTGGTGGCGATGGACGAGGGCTACCGCGTCCGCGAGACCTGGATCGACGGCGCGTCGTCGCGAAATTAGAATCGGGGGGTGCGCTGCGCCCTCCTCCTCCTCGCCTTCCTCGCGGCTTGCGCCGCGGCCGCCCCGGCCTCAGACGAATCGCTGGTGACCGCCGGCAAGCAGCGCGCGGCGCAGTCAACGACGCGCTGGGAAGTGCGTGACGTGGTCCACCCGAAGCTGGGCCCCATCAAGGTGGCCATCGCGCTGAACGCCCTCACGATGCAGGGCAAGGGCGACAAGATCGTCTCGTCGGTGTACGTCTCGTGCGAGAAGGCTGCCCACGCCATCGCCATCGAGCTGGTCAACGCGCCCTCATCGGACTACACGCGCGGACTCCCGCCCAAGGCCCTGCCCCGCCTTTCGTGCATCGGGGCGAACGGCGCGAAGAGCGACGTAGCCGCGAAGTGGGAGCCCAACGAGCTGGGCGACGTGATGGCGCGAGGCATCGCGCCGGCGGCGCTGCGCCGCTGCGCGTCGATCGAGATCCTCCAGAACGTCACGCTGCCCGCGGGCTGGAGCCGCGACAGCCAGGCCTTCTCGGTCGAGATGGCGCCCTATGGGCGCGAGCTGGACGAGGTGTTCGGCGAATGCGGCGAGGCCATGGTGTACGCGGCGGCGCTGCCCGCAAACCGCGCCCAGCCGCCGGCCGCCGCGCCGGAGAGCACGCAGCCTCCACCGAACCTGCCGGTGAACCGCGCGCAGGCGCCGGCCCCGCCGCCCGAACCCGCGCCGAAGCAATCCGCGCCGCCGCAAGCGGCCCCGGTGCAAGCGGCGGCGCCTGCGCGGTCCGCATCGCCCCCGCCCGCACCGCCGGCGGCCGATGGCGGCTGGCAGCGCGCGCGCACCGTCGCGAAGGGCAAGTCGAACGTGCGCGCCTCTCGCAGCCTCGATTCGGCCGTGGTCACGGCGTTGCCTCCGGGAATGCCGGTGCTCGTGCAGCCCGGCGAGGGCGACTGGTGGGGCGTGAAGCCGCGCTCCGGCAGCGCGTTCCATGGCTACCTGCGGAGGGACCGGTTCGTCCTGGAGTGATGAAGACGGACCGCCCGCAGCCGTTTCCCGCGCCGCTCGAAGCCCGTTTTCGCGAAACCCGCCGCGCCGCGCTCGCCGCGATCAACGTCCAGACCTTCTGGATCGTGGCGCTGCTCGTGATGCTCTTCAGCTGGTGGGACTGGTACGTGGATCCCGTGCACTGGCGCACCGCGCTCATGATCCGCAGCGTGGGCTCAGCGGTGATCCTCGCCACCGGCGTGGTGCAGCGCATGTCCCAGCGCGTGGGATGGTCGCCCGCCATCGCGAAGGTGCGTTTCGCCGCCGCCGTGCTCGCCGTGGCCGGCGCGCTCGCGGTGCTCGACGACGGCTACGTGGTCGGCGTGGCGGGCCTGGTCTCGGTGCTGCTCGCCGGCCCCTACATCGCCATCGACCGCCGCGACCTCCTCGTGATGAACGCCTTCCCGCTCGCCGGCACCGGGGCGATCATGTGGGCGGCGGGGCTCACGCGCTTCGCGGTGATCAACGCCTCGATCTTCATCGCGCTCGCCATCGCCGTAAGCCTGTTGCTCGCGCGCGTGTTCGAGGCGAGCAACCGGCGGGCGTTCGCGCTCGAGCAGGACCTCATGCGCGAAGCGCGCACCGACGCGCTCACGGGCCTGAGGAACCGCCGCGCCCTCGAGGAGGCGGCGGCCACGGAGGTTAAGCGCAGCGCCCGCGCCGACTCGCCGCTTTCGGTGATGCTCTGCGACATCGACCACTTCAAGCGCGTGAACGACCTCCACGGCCACGACGCCGGCGACCACGTGATCCGCGCGGTGGCCGAGTGCCTGCGGGGCGTCGCGCGCGAGTCGGACTCGCTGGGGCGCTGGGGCGGCGAGGAGTTCCTCGTGATCCTGCCCGACACGGACGAGCACGAGGCCGCCGTCGTCGCCGAGCGCATGCGCGCGAGCATCGAGCAGGCCTGGATGCCGCTCACCGGCGCCGCCCATGTCACCGCGAGCTTCGGCGTATCACTGGTTCCCGTGGCCGACCTCCACGCGTGGGACCTCGGCGTGCGGCTCGCGGACGACGCGCTCTATCGCGCGAAAGCGGACGGGCGAAACCGGGTGCGGGCGAGCACGGAGACGAAGGCGGCCGCGGAGGCGGGTTGACCGTGAATCGCCGGTCCGCTTACGTGATCGCCTAAGGGCCAATTACCTCCGGTTTGACGTGATGACGGCGAAGATCGTCCCTGTAATGCCAGGATTCGGCCACCAGAGCAACGGAGAAGAATGCGAACAAGGCTAGCGCGGCAACGCGGTGCCTGCGCTCGTATCGATGCGGCTGCTGTCGTTTCGGGCTGTAGTGACGATAGACGTTCATGCAAATCAGAAAAAGCAGGCTGGAGAAAGAAGCGGCACGCAATATCTTGATGTACGTCTTGTGCCTTTCCACCCAACCCCTTGCGATTTCACTGTCGATCCTGAGGGCCCACTCCGCTGCCTTCTCGGACTTGACGCCGAAGGCGCAGGCTATCGCCGAGTAGAGCTCCTCGACTAGCCGATTTCCGCCGACGCCGATCGCATAGACAATCGCGACAGCCAAGATGACCCAGGGCTTCCAATCATGCCAAGTCAACAGCCCGGGGAGAATCCCTGGGGTCCTGTCAGCTGCCGGACTCATGAGGATAAGGATCGGCGAGATTGCGAAGGTATAGAGGATCCCGGAGATCAGGATCTCGACGAAGAGCTCGGTCGATGAAAGTTCCATTGCCCCCCTTTCAGGACGCTGATGGCCCACCCTCACACAGTAAGTGAAGGCCCGCGACCGAAACCCACCTACACAGGTAGGAGACAACTTAGCCGACCCGTAAAGCCCTCGCGGCCGTTGCCGGAGCGGCGAGCCTCTCAATTCACCTCAGTGGAAACGACAACGGCGCCCAAATCGGGCGCCGTTGAATTTGCTGGATGGGGGTATTGGTGGAGTGGAAGGGGATCGAACCCTCGACCTTCGCATTGCGAACGCGACGCTCTCCCAGCTGAGCTACCACCCCGAAGGCCGCAATTATAGCGTGATCGACAGCGGGCCGAAGGGGGTCTTCGGGGATAATCCCCGCCATGCGCGCCCTCCTCCTTGCAGCGGCCCTCGCCGCCGCCATTCCCGGTCTCGCGCAGGACGCGGACCGCATCCAGCGCGGCATCGCGTCCATCGAGGCCCTGCTCGCCAAGCGTCCCGACGATGCGACGCTCTACTTCTACCTCGCCAAGCTGCGCGCCGAGGCGGCAGACGCGAAGGCATGCGTCGAGGCGCTGGCCAAGGTCAACCAGCTGGGCGACGGGTTCCTGCCCGCGCGCCAGCTGGGCTTCGAGAAGGTTTGGGGCGATCCCGCATTCCAGTCGCTTCGCTCACGCATGGAAGCGCGCCTGCCGCGCCTGGACTACGCGCCCATCGAGGTGCAGCTCGAGGACAACGGGCTGCTGCCCGAGGGCATGGCCTACGACGCGCCGTCGCGAAGCTTCTTCGTGGGAAGCACCGCCGAGCACAAGGTCGTGCGCGTCTCTGCCGAAGGCGTGGCGGCCGACTTCACGAATCCCACCGCGGAGCTCGATCCCGTGCTCGGCATCGCGGTCGACTCGCCGCGCCGCAAGCTCTATGCGGTGACCACCTCCACGCTCACGGCCGAAGGGCGCAAGCACCGGCGGAATGCCGTCGTGGTCTTCGACGTGGACTCGGGCGCGTATCTGCGCCGCGTGGACATCGCGGAGGCGCAGGGGCTGAACGACGTCGCGGTGGCCGCGGGCGGCCGCGCGTTCACGACGGATTCGGGGGCCGGTGCGGTCTACGAGCTCACGCAGGGCACGACGGCGAAACAGCTGGTCGCGCCCGGCACGCTGCCCGGCGCCAACGGGCTGGCCGCCTCGCCCGACGCGAAGAAGCTCTACGTCGCGCACAACACGGGCCTCGCGGTGGTGAACCTCGACAGCGGCCAGGTGAAGCGCGTGAACAACACGACGCGCGAGACGGTGGCTGCCATCGACGGCCTGTACGAGTGGCACGGGCAGCTCGTGGGCGTGCAGAACGCCACCACGCCCGGCCGCGTGATCCTCATGTCGCTCTCGTCCGACGGCGAGACGATCACGAAGGTGCAGACGCTGCTCTCGCACCACCACAACGCGCTCGACGAGCCCACCACCGGGGCGCCCACCGAGCGCGGCTTCTTCCTGCTCGCCGCGACGGGCCTCGCGCACTACAACGACAACGGGACGATCGACGATCCGGGCACGGTGCCGAAGCCTACGATTCTCCGGGTGTTGCTAGCGCGCTGAGCGCCGGTACGCCCAGCCCATCATCGCGAGGCCGGCCACGATCATCGGCAGCGAGAGCCACTGGCCCATCGAGAGGTTGAACGCGAGCAGCCCCAGGAAGTCGTCGGGCTGGCGCGTGAACTCCGCGAGGAAACGCAGGCATCCGTAACCCACGAGGAAGGCGCCCGAGACCGCTCCCGGCGGCCGCGGCTTGCGCGCGTACCACCAGAGGATCGCGAAGAGCGTGAGGCCCTCGCCGGCGAACTGGTAGAGCTGCGACGGATGCCGCGCGAGCGGCTCCCGGTCCACCTGCGGGAACCACATCCCCCACGGCACGCTCGTGGGCCGCCCGGGCAGCTCGCCGTTGATGAAGTTGCCGATGCGCCCGGCCGCGAGCCCCAGCGGCACCAGCGGCGCGATGAAGTCCATGGTCGTGATCCAGCGCAGCTTGCGGACGCGGCAGAAGAGCCAGATGCCCAACAGCACGCCCAGGAAGCCGCCGTGGAAGCTCATGCCGCCGGTCCAGATCTGCAGGATCTCCGCCGGATTGCGCAAGTAGTGCTCGGGCTTGTAGAAGAGCACGTAGCCCAGGCGCCCGCCGAGGATCACCCCCACCACGCCGTAGATCAGCATGTCGTCCACGTCGCGCTCCGCGAGCCCGTTGCCCAGGCCGTGGCGCACGCGCCACTTGCCCAGCGTGATGACGAAGATGAACGCCAGCACGTACATGAGCCCGTACCACCTTACCGCGAGGGGGCCGAGCGAGAAGATGACGGGATCGAACTGCGGGTGGACCAGCACCGGGGCATTCTCTCAAAAAAACGTAGACTATCGCAGCACTCCTACCGAGCACCTTCCCCATGGCCGACAAATACAGGTCGTTCACCATTACCCACGGCGTTCCCCGCTCGCCGAACCGCTCGATGCTGCGCGCGATCGGCTACCAGGACGCCGACTTCGACAAGCCCATCGTCGGCATCGCCAACGGGCACTCGACGATGAACCCGTGCAACGCAGGCATCCAGCCGCTGGCCGACGCCGCGGACGCCGCCGCGCGCAAGGCGGGCGCCATGCCGCAGATGTTCGGCACCATCACCGTGACCGACGGCATCTCCATGGGCACCGAGGGCATGAAGTACTCGCTCGTCTCGCGCGAGGTGATCGCCGACGCGATCGAGACCGCCACGCAGAGCCAGTTCATGGACGGCGTGCTCGCCATCGGCGGCTGCGACAAGAACCTGCCGGGCGCGTTGATCGGCATGCTGCGCATGAACATCCCGGCGATCTGCGTGTACGGGGGCACCATCAAGCCCGGGCACTACAAGGGCAAGGACCTGCAGATCGTCTCCGTGTTCGAGTCGGTCGGCGCGTACACCGCCGGCAAGATGTCGAAGGAAGACTTCGAGTGCATCGAGAGGAAGGCGCTGCCCGGCGTGGGCGCGTGCGGCGGGATGTACACGGCCAATACGATGTCGTCCTCCGTCGAGGCCGTGGGCATGTCGCTGCCCTACTCGTCCACGATGGCCGCCGAGGACGAGGAGAAGCGCGAGAGCGCCGCGAAGAGCATGGAGGTGCTGGTCGAGGCGGTGAGGAAGAACCTCAGGCCCCGCGACATCGTGACGCGCAAGTCCATCGAGAACGCGGTGGCCGTGATCATGGCCACGGGCGGTTCCACCAACGGGGTGCTGCACTGGCTCGCCATCGCCCATGCCGCGGGCGTGCGCTGGACGCTGGACGATTTCGAGCGCGTGCGGCGCAAGGTGCCGGTGCTGTGCGACATGAAGCCCTCGGGCCGCTACGTCGCGGTGGACCTGCACAAGGCCGGCGGCGTCCCGCAGGTGATGAAGATCCTCCTCGAGCACGGCGTGCTGCATGGCGACTGCATGACCATCACGGGCAAGACGGTCGCCGAGAACCTGAAGGACGTGCCCGCCGAGCCGCGCCGCGACCAGGACGTGATCCGCCCCTGGTCGAAGCCGATGTACGCGCAGGGACACCTCGCGATCCTCAAGGGCAACCTCGCCCCCGGCGGGTGCGTGGCGAAGATCACGGGCCTGAAGAGCCCGGTGATGACGGGCCGCGCGCGCGTCTTCGACTCGGAACCGAAGGCGATGGACGCGATCCTCGCCGACAGGATCAAGCCGGGCGACGTGGTGGTGATCCGCTACGAGGGCCCGAAGGGCGGTCCCGGCATGCGCGAGATGCTCTCGCCCACCTCGGCGCTCATCGGCAAGGGCCTGGGCGAGTCCGTGGGGCTCATCACCGACGGGCGCTTCTCCGGCGGAACGTGGGGCATGGTCGTGGGGCACGTGACGCCCGAGGCGTTCGACGGCGGCCCGATCGCGCTCGTGAAGGAAGGCGACTCCATCACCATCGACGCGCACAAGCGCCTCATCCAGCTGAACGTCGCGAAGGCCGAGATCGCGCGGCGCAAGGCGAAGTGGAAGCAGCCGAAGCCGCGCTACACCAAGGGCGTGCTCGGCAAGTACACGAAGCTCGTGGGCGACGCGAGCGAAGGCGCGGTGACCGGCTGAGGGATGCGCGCATGAATGCGTTGGAGCTGGTTGCCGGCGCCGCGCGCGCCGCCGAATATGCCGGAGTGGGCGTGCTGATCATCGGGGCGTTGCTCTCCGCGATGCTGTTCTTCGTGCGCCTGGGCCGGCGCGAGCGCTTCGCGGATGCCTACCAGGGCTTTCGCGCCGACCTCGCGCGGGGCATCCTCCTCGGCCTCGAGCTGCTCGTGATCGGCGACATCATCTTCACGGTCGCGGTGGAGCCGACCCTGCAAAGCGTCGTGGTCCTCGCGATCATCGTCGCGATCCGCACGTTCCTCAGCTTCTCCCTCGAGGTCGAGGTGAACGGCCACTGGCCGTGGCAGCACCCCTCGCGGCCGCCGGCTGACTAGCCGGCGAGCGGCGCGGTCACCGCGTCGATCGCCGCCATCACTTCCGGCGTGAGCTTCGGGATCACCGCGGCGGCCTTCAGGTTCTCGCCGACCTGCGCCACGCGCGATGCGCCGGTGATCACCGTCGAGACGTTCGGGTTGCGCGCGCACCACGCGATCGCGAGCTGCGCGAGCGTGCAGCCGAGCTCCCCGGCGATCTTCGCGAGCTTGCCCACCGCGTCGTTCTTCGCCTTGTCGGTGAGGTCCGCCACCAGGAACTGCATGCGCGGGATCGAGCCGCGGCTGCCCGGCGGCACGCCGTCGCGGTACTTGCCCGTGAGCAGCCCCGAGGCGAGCGGGCTCCACGTGGTGAGGCCCAGGCCGATGTCCTCGTAGAGGCGCTTGTATTCCTGCTCGACGCGCTTCCTGTGGAAGATGTTGTACTCGGGCTGCTCCACCACGGGCTTGCGCAGGTGGTGGCGCTCGGCGATGTTCCACGCGGCCGCGATCTCGGCGGCGGTCCATTCGCTGGTGCCCCAGTAGAGCGCCTTGCCGCGCTCGATCATGTCGTGCATCGCCCACACGGTCTCCTCGATCGGCGTGTTGGGATCGGCGCGGTGGCAGTACACGAGGTCCACGTATTCGAGCCGCAGGCGCTTCAACGAGCCGTCGATCGCGTTCATCAGGTACTTGCGGTTGAGCGTGGCCTTCTCGTTGGGGCCGTCGGTGATGCCCCAGAAGAACTTGGTGGACACCACGTACTTCAGGCGCGGCCAGCCGAGCTGGGCGAGCGCTTCCCCCATCAGCTCCTCGCTCTTGCCCGCGGCATACACCTCGGCGTTGTCGAAGAAATTGACGCCCGCATCCCACGCCGCGGCCATGCATTCGCGCGCCGCGTTCGAATCCAGCTGGTTGCCGTACGTCACCCACGAGCCGAACGAAAGCTCGCTCACCTTGAGGCCGGAACGGCCGAGTCGTCGATAATTCATGTCGCGTAGCATAGCCGCTCGATGCAAAGCGCGCGTGACTTGTTCCTGGCGGGTCGCGCAAGGAGCGCGATTTCGAGGTCCGAAAATGGCGAGCGCCGGGCCTGGGCCGGGGCGATAATGCGGCCATGTTCCTCGATGCCGACCAGTGCTACCGCGCGCTTCGCGCCCACGACAGCCGCTTCGACGGCCGCTTCTTCGTGGGCGTGGGCACCACGCGCATCTACTGCCGCCCGGTGTGCACGGCGAAGACGCCGCACCGCGAGAACTGCCGCTTCTTCCCGAGCGCGGCGGCGGCCGAGTCGCACGGTTTCCGGCCCTGCCTGCGCTGCCGCCCCGAGCTCGCGCCGGGCTTCGCCACGGTGGACGCGAACCGCCGCCTCGCGCAATCGGCGGCGAGCCTCATCGAGGACGGGCGGCTCGCCGATGCGCGCCTGCCGGAGCTCGCGGCCACGCTCGGCGTGACCGACCGCCACTTGCGGCGCGTCTTCCAGGACGAATTCGGCGTGTCTCCCGTCGAGTACGCGCAGACCCAGCGCCTGCTGCTCGCCAAGCGCCTGCTCACCGACACGCGGCTGCCGGTGATCGAGGTCGCGATGTCGAGCGGGTTCGCGAGCCTGCGCCGCTTCAACGACCTCTTCCGCAAGCGCTACCGCATGACGCCCGGCGAGCTTCGCCGCGCCTCGGGCGACGACGTCTCGCATCGCTTCGCCTTCGAGCTCGCCTACCGGCCGCCCTACGACTGGGATGCGATGCTCGCATTCCTCGGGCGGCGCGCCATTGCCGGCGTCGAGGCGATCGAGGGCCGCACCTACGTGCGAAGCGTTCGCGTGGAGTGCCGCGGCAAGGTATTCGCCGGCTACGTGAGCGTGGCCCCTTCGAAGCGGCGCCCGGCGCTGCGCATCGTGGTGAGCGCCACGCTCGCCGGCGCATTGCCCACCGTGCTCGCGCGGGTGAAGCGGCTCTTCGACCTGGGCTGCCATCCCGACGAGGTGGCGAACGCGCTGGGCGAGCTCGCGCAAGCGCATCCGGGCCTGCGCCTGCCGGGCGCGATCGACGGTTTCGAGATCGCGGTGCGCGCGATCCTCGGCCAGCAGGTCACCGTGCGTGCAGCGACTACCATCGCGGGCCGCTTCGCCGCGGCCTTCGGCGAGCCCATCGAGACGCCGAACTGCAAGGTGACCACGCTCTTCCCCACCGCCGGCGCGATCGCGGCCCTCGAGCCGGGTGAAATCGCCGCGCAAGGCATCGTGTCCACGCGCGCCCACGCGATCGTCCGGCTCGCGCGCGAGATCGCCGATGGGCGCCTCGTCCTCGAGCCCTCATCGCCCGTCGAGCCTACGGTGGCGGCGCTCGATGCGTTGCCCGGCGTGGGGCCGTGGACCGCCCAATACATCGCCATGCGCGCGCTCGCGTGGCCTGACGCCTTTCCGCACCCCGACGTCGCGGTGCTGAAGGCGATGAAGCACGCGAAACCCGCGGCGGCGCTCGCCGCCTCCGAACAGTGGCGGCCGTGGCGCGCGTACGCCGTCCTGCACCTCTGGAAAAGCCTGGAGAAAGCCCCATGACTTCCTATGCCCGCTTCGAGACCCCGCTCGGACTCCTCATCGCCGTCTGCAATGACGGTGGGTTGACCGGCCTCTACTTCCACGACGAGAAGCACGCCGTCGCGATCCAGCCCGATTGGCGCGAGGAAGCGTCCGCGCGCCCGCTCGCCGATTGCCGCCGGCAGCTCGACGAGTATTTCGCGGGACGCCGCCGCACGTTCGACGTGGTACTCGCCGCCGAGGGAACCGAATTCCAGAAGCGCGTCTGGAACCAGATCGCGCGCATCCCCTACGGCGAGACGATCACCTACTCCGAGCTCGCGCGGCGTGCCGGCTCTCCCGGATCGTCGCGCGCCGCCGGCGCCGCCACGGGACACAACCCGATCTCCATCCTCGTGCCGTGCCACCGCGTGGTGGGAAGCGACGGCAGCCTCACGGGCTACGCGGGCGGCCTGCCGCGCAAGACGCGGCTCCTCGAGATCGAGGGCGCGCTGCAAGGCTCGCTCGTTTGAGGCCGCAGGACCTCGCGCGCCTCGTCGCGCTCGCCGCGATGTGGGGCGCGTCGTACCTCTTCATGCGCCACGCGGTGCCCTTCTTCGGGCCGGTGCCGCTGATCGAGCTGCGCGTGCTGGTGGCGGGCGTGCTGCTCGCGGCCTTCCTCGCCGCAACCGGGCAGCGCGTGGGGTGGGAGCGCCACTGGCGCGCCTTCCTCTTCGTGGGCGCGGTGGGCCTCGCGCTCCCCTTCGTGCTGATCGCGCAGGCGCTCACCACCATCGACGCCTCGACCGCGGCGATCCTGAATGCGCTCTCGCCGCTCTTCGCCTCCGTCACCGCGGCGCTGTGGATCCGCGACCCGCTCACGCCCGCGAAGCTCGCCGGAATCGCGCTCTGCCTCGCGGGCACCGCGGTGCTGGTGGGCTGGACGCCCGCCCCGATGTCCGCGCACGAGCTGCTCGCCGCGTCCTTCTCGGTGGCGGCGACGGCCGTCTACGGCTACACGATCGTCTTCACGAAGGTGCGCCTGAAGGGCGCGAGCCCGCTCGGCACCGCGGCCGGCACGCTGCTCATGGCCGCCGCCACGCTCGCGTTCGTCGTGCCGTTCGTGCCCTCGCCGCGGCCGCTCGCGTCGATCCCGCCGATCGGCTGGCTGTCCATGGCGGGCCTCGCGGTGATCTCCACGACGGTCGCGTTCATCTTCTACTACCGCCTCATCGCCGACGTGGGCCCGGTGAAGGCGATCACCGTCACGCTGCTGGTGCCGGTCTTCGGGATGATCTGGGGCATCGTCTTCCTCGGCGAGCCCCTCACGCCGGGGCGCGTGGCAGGCTGCCTGATCATCCTCGGCGGCTGTTCGCTCATACTGGGGTTGGTTCCGCTACCCGTTCGCCGCCCGGCGAGCCGACCCAATGCCCAATAGACTCGCCCAGGAAACCAGCCCCTACCTCCAGCAGCACGCCGACAACCCCGTGGATTGGTACCCGTGGGGCGAGGAAGCGCTCGCTGAGGCCCGGCGCACCGGCAAGCCCATCCTGCTCTCGGTGGGGTACTCGGCGTGCCACTGGTGCCACGTCATGGCGCACGAATCCTTCGAGGATCCCGCCACGGCGAAGGTGATGAACGAGAAGTACGTGAACATCAAGGTCGATCGCGAGGAGCGCCCCGACATCGACCAGATCTACCAGCTCGCCCAGCTGATGCTCACGAACAGGAACGGCGGCTGGCCGCTCACCATGTTCCTCACGCCCGACCAGCTGCCCTTCTTCGGCGGCACCTACTTCCCGAACGAGCCTCGCTACGGGATGCCGTCGTTCGTGCAGGTGCTGGAGCGCGTGCGCGCGGTCTACGACAGCGAGCCGGGCAACGTGCGCGACCAGGGCGCACGCATCCGCGAGGCGTTCGAGCGCATCGCGCCGCGCGCCGCCGCCGGCGCCGCCCTCGACGCGAGGCCGCTCGATGGCGCGGCCGATTGGCTGAAGGATTCGCTCGACAAACAGCACGGCGGCTTCGGCGGCGCGCCGAAATTCCCGCACCCCGATTCGATCGAGCTGCTCCTTCGCCGGTGGGCGGCGCGCGGCGACGCTCCCGCGCTCGACGCGGCGCTCCTCACGCTGCGGCGGATGGCCGAGGGCGGCATCTACGACCACCTGGGCGGCGGCTTCGCGCGCTACAGCGTGGACGCGTACTGGCAGATCCCGCATTTCGAGAAGATGCTCTACGACAACGCGTGGCTGCTGCGCCTGTACGCCGACGCCTGGCTCGTCACGCGCGATCCGCTCTTCGCGCGCGTTTGCGAGGAGACCTGCGCCTGGACGATGCGCGAGATGCAGGCGCCCGACGGCGGCTACTACTCGTCGCTCGACGCCGATTCCGAAGGCGAGGAAGGCAAGTACTACGTGTGGCAGGCGGCCGAGGTGCGCGCGCTGCTCACGCAGGACGAGTTCACGCTTGCCGCGTCGGTGTACGGCCTGGACCGCCCGCCCAACTTCGAGAACCACGCATGGCACCTCGCGGTCGCGCGCCCGCTCGAAGAGGTCGCGAAATCGCTGGGTATGGAGCCCGCGGCCGCGCGCGCCACGCTCGATTCGGCGCGCGCCAAGCTCCTGCAGGCGCGCGAGCGGCGCGTGCGCCCGGGCCGCGACGACAAGATCCTCGCCTCGTGGAACGCCCTGATGATCCGCGGCATGGCGCACGCGGCACGCGTCTTCGGCCGGGCCGATTGGCTCGCCTCGGCCCGGGCGGCGCTCGCCGCCCTGCGGCGCACGCTTTGGGTGGACGGGCGCCTGCTCGCGACCGCCCGCGATGGGCGTGCGCACCACCTGGCGGCGTACCTCGACGACCACGCGTACCTCCTCGCGGCGCTGCTCGAGATGCTCGAGGCGGATTTCCGCGCCGAAGACCTCGCGTGGGCGGTCGAGGTGGCCGGCGTGCTGATGGACGATTTCCACGACGCGGTCGAGGGCGGCTTCTTCTTCACCTCGCACGGCCACGAGGCGCTGATCCATCGACCCAAGCCCGGAGCGGACAACGCGACGCCCTCGGGCAACGCGGTGGCCGCGTGGGCGCTCAACCGGCTGGCCATGCTCACCGGGGAAACCCGCTATTCCGACGCGGCGCGCGGCACGGTGGCGCTCTTCTGGCCCCAGATCCAGAGGCAGCCGGCCGCCTTCGGCACGATGCTCGCCGTCCTGGAGGAGACCCTCGAGCCGCCCCGCACCGTCGTCCTGACCGGCGATCCCGCCGGCATGGGGCCGTGGCGGGCGCTGCTGGACGCCGCCTACCTCCCGGCCACCGCCGCCATCGCCGTGCCGGCCGGCGCCGGGCCGCTGCCCCCGCCGCTCGCCAAGCCCGTGGGCAAGGGCGTCGCCGCATGGCTCTGCGAGGCAACCGTGTGTCGCCCCCCGATCGACACCCTGGGGCGATTGCGCGAAGCACTGGGTTTGAGCACAATCGCGCCTTTCACGGGATTCCCCACCGCGCCCTAGGAGCCGAACCATGCTGCGTACCCTGACCGCCGCCGCCGCGCTAGCCTTCCTCGCTGCCCCGGCCTATGCCAACGAGGCCCTCGCCACCAAGAGCGGCTGCCTTGCCTGCCACAACGTCGACAAGAAGATCGTGGGCCCTGCCTACAAGGACGTGGCCGCGAAATACAAGAACGACAAGGATGCTGAAGCGAAGCTTGCGGAGAAGGTCAAGAAAGGCGGCACGGGCGTCTGGGGCCAGATTCCGATGCCGCCCAACACGCAGGTGAGCGACGCCGACATCCACACCCTCGTGAAGTGGATCCTGTCGCTCAAATAGGCGCCCCGATTCGCATTGACAGCAGGGGCCGCGGATTCCCATAATTGCGGCCTTTCCGCGTACGTCCCTGCCCCAGAAACCCATTCCAGGAGAGTTTTCGATGAAAAGCTCCCAGTTGAGCATCGCCGTTGCGCTCGCCCTCGGGCTTGCCGCTTGCGGCCAGAAGGAAGAACCCAAGACCGCCGCGCCCGCCACGCCCCCGGCACCCGCCGGAATCACCGTGACGATCGCCCACGCCGGCCCGCTGACCGGCTCCATCGCGCACCTCGGCAAGGATGACGAGAACGGCGTCGCGCTCGCCGTTGCGCAGGCCAACGACAAGAAGATCACCATCGACGGCAAGCCCGTCACGTTCAAGATGATGAGCGAGGACGACCAGGCCGATCCGAAGGTCGGCACCACGGTCGCCCAGAAGCTCGTGGACGCGAAGGTCGCCGCGGTGATCGGCCACCTGAACTCGGGCGTCTCGATCCCGGCCTCCGAGATCTACAACAAGGCCGGCATCCCGATGATCTCGGGCTCGGCCACCAACCCGACGCTCACCGAGCGGGGCCTGAAGACCGTGTTCCGCACCGTGGGCCGCGACGACCAGCAGGGCCCGGCGATCGCTTCCTACATCGCCCACGAGCTCAAGGCGAAGAAGGTCGCCATCGTCGACGACAAGACCGCGTACGGCGAAGGCCTCGCCAACGAGGTGGAGAAGACCCTCAAGGGCGACAAGGTGAACATCGTCGGCCGCGAGCGCACCACCGACAAGGAAACCGACTTCAAGGCGATCCTCACCAAGATCAAGGCGAAGAACCCGGACGTGGTCTTCCACGGCGGCATGGACGCCACCGGCGGCCCGATGCTCAAGCAGGCGCGCGAGCTGGGCATCAAGGCGATCTTCGCCTTCGGCGACGGCGCGTGCACCGACGAGATGGGCAAGCTCGCGGGACAGGCCGCCGAAGGCATGGTCTGCTCGCAGGCGGGCCTGCCGCGTGAAGCCGCCTCCAAGGACTTCGTGAGCGCCTTCAACGCCAAGTACGGCGAGATCAAGCAGTACGCCCCGTACTTCTACGACGCCACCAACGCCGTCATCGAGGCCATGAAGAAGGCCAACTCGGTGGACCCGGCCAAGTTCACGCCCGAGATCTTCAACGACTCGTTCACGGGCGCCACCGGCAAGGTCGAGTTCGACGCCAAGGGCGACCGCAAGGACGCCGAGATGACGATCTTCAAGCTGCAGGGCGGCAAGGTCGTGCCCGTGTCGATCGTGAAGAACGGCGTCGCCACGCCGTTCATGGCGCAAGCCGCGGCCGCACCCGCCGCCGCCGCGCCCGCTGCGGCCCCCGCCGCGGCGCCCGCCGAGGCGAAGAAGGAAGAACCCAAGAAAGACGAAAAGAAGAAATAACAAAGGCGGGTCCACCCGCTCTACTGGGACGGCACCTTCGGGTGCCGTTTTTTTTCGCCCGCCCAAAGATTCCCCATCGCGGTGGCGTTTGGCTACCATACCCGCCGTGGACACCTTCCTGCAGCAGATCGTCAACGGGCTCACGCTGGGTTGCGTCTACGCGGTCGTGGCGCTCGGCTACACGATGGTCTACGGGATCATCCAGCTCATCAACTTCGCCCACGGCGAGGTGGTGATGATCGGCTGCATGGTGGCCTTCTCGGTGATCGTGGCCATGGCCCCCTCGGGCGCCCCGCCGCTGCTCATCGTCACCGTGGGCACCTTGTGCGCGGTCCCGGTGTGCATGGCCGTGGGCTACGTGGTCGAGCGCGTGGCCTACCGGCCGCTGCGCAACGCGCCGCGGCTCGCCCCCCTCATTACCGCCATCGGCGTCTCGATCATCCTGCAGCACCTCGCGCTCCTCGTCTGGAGCCGCAACATCATCGCCTTCCCGCAGATCATCCAGCTCAAGCTCTACCACCTCGGCAACGGCGACTCGAGCGCAGCGATCAGCAACGTGCAGATCGCGATCATGCTGGCCTCCGTCGTACTGATGGCGGGCCTGCTCGCGCTGGTCCACCGCACCAAGATCGGCATCGCGATGCGCGCGACCTCGCAGAATCCGCAGGTGGCGGGGCTCATGGGCGTGGACATCAACAACGTGATCTCGATCACCTTCGTGATCGGCGCGGGACTGGGCGCGGTGGCCGGCGTGATGGTCGGGACGTACTACGGGATCGCCCACTACCAGATGGGCTTCCTGCTGGGGCTGAAGGCGTTCTCCGCGGCGGTGCTGGGCGGCATCGGCAACCTCGCCGGGGCCGTGCTGGGCGGCATCCTCATGGGGCTCATCGAGGCGCTGGGCGCGGGCTACGTGGGCGACTTCACCAACGTGTGCACGCTCGACCAGTACCTGCCCGGCTTCTCGGACGTGTGCGCGCAAAGCCCGGAGTCGAGCCTCTTCGGCAGCAACTACAAGGACGTGTACGCTTTCATCGTGCTGATCCTGGTGCTCGTCTTCCGCCCGCAGGGGCTGCTGGGCGAGCGCGTCGGCGACCGGGCGTGACGGCATGGGCGTGCTGAGCTCCCTTCGGTCACATCCGGCGGCGAAATGGGTCGGTGTCGCGGCGATCGTGGTCTCGCTCGCCGCGTTGCCCTTCGTTCTCGCGACCGTCGGCACGGCCTGGGTCCGCATCACGAACCTCGCCATCCTGTTCACGCTGCTCTCGCTCGGCCTGAACATCGTGGTGGGCTTCGCCGGCCTGCTGGACCTCGGCTACATCGCCTTCTATGCCGTCGGCGCGTACGTCTATGCGCTCCTCGCTTCGCCGCACTTCAACATCCACCTGCCGTGGTGGGTGATCCTGCCCATCGGCGCGGCCACCGCCTGCCTGTTCGGCGTGCTGCTCGGCACGCCGACGCTCAAGCTGCGCGGCGACTACCTCGCCATCGTGACGCTGGGCTTCGGCGAGATCGTGCGCATCTTCCTCAACAACCTCTCGGAGCCTTTCAACCTCACCAACGGGCCCAAGGGCATCACCACCATCGACCCGGTGCAGGTGGGGCCCATCTCGTTCGGCAACGTCTCGCACCTGGGCGCGCTCGTCTTCAGCGAGGCGATCAAGTACTACTTCTTCCTGCTCGTCGTGCTCGCGCTCGTCGTGGTGGTGAACCTGCGCCTGCAGAATTCGCGCATCGGGCGCGCCTGGGAAGCGATCCGCGAGGACGAGCTCGCCGCGCGCGCCATGGGCATCAACACGAGGAACTTGAAGCTCCTCGCCTTCGCCATGGGCGCCTCCTTCGGCGGCATCTCCGGCGGGATGTTCGCCGCGATCCAGGCCTTCATCAGCCCCGAGAGCTTCATCCTCACCGAGAGCGTGATGGTGCTCTCGATGGTGGTGCTGGGCGGCATGGGCAACATCTGGGGCGTGATGCTCGGCGCGATCCTGCTCTCCTTCGTTCCCGAGATCCTGCGCTACTCCGTGGAGCCCGTGCAGCGCGCGCTCTTCGGCCGCTCGTTCATCGACCCGGAGGTGATCCGCATGCTGCTCTTCGGGTTCGCGATGGTGGTGATGATGTTGGTGCGGCCCGCGGGCCTGCTTCCCTCCGCCGTGCGCAAGCGCGAGCTCTCGGTGTCCAAGGATGACTGAAGCCGTCCCCGTCCCCACCCCCGCCGCCTCGATCCTCGAGGTGGACAACATCGGCAAGCGCTTCGGCGGCCTGGTGGCGCTCTCGGAGGTGACCTTCGCGATCGGGCGCGGCGAGATCTACGGGCTCATCGGCCCCAACGGCGCGGGCAAGACCACGCTCTTCAACGTGCTCACCGGCATCTACCGCCAGGACGAGGGCCAGGTCCGCTTCGAGGGCAGCGTGCTCCGCAAGGCCACGCCGGACCGCATCGCGAAGCTCGGCATCGCGCGCACGTTCCAGAACATCCGCCTGTTCGGCAACCTCTCGTCGCTCGAGAACGTGATGATCGGCCGCCACGTGCGGACCCGGGCCGGCGTCGTCGGGGCGATCCTGCGCGATGCGCGCACGCGCGCCGAGGAGCGCGCCATCGAGCAGCGCGCGAGAGAGCTGCTCGCCTACGTCGGCATCGCCGCGCGCGGCAACGAGCTCGCCAAGCACCTCTCCTACGGCGACCAGCGGCGCCTGGAGATCGCGCGGGCGCTCGCCACGGAACCGCGCCTGCTCGCGCTGGACGAGCCCGCCGCCGGCATGAACGCTTCCGAGAAGGCGGAGCTGCGCAAGCTGCTCGACGCGATCCGGCGCGACGGCACCACGCTGCTGCTCATCGAGCACGACGTGCGCCTCGTGATGGGGCTGTGCGACCGCGTGCTGGTGCTCGACTACGGCCGCCGGATCGCCGAAGGGCTGCCGCGCGACATCCAGAAGGATCCCAAGGTGATCGAGGCCTACCTGGGCGCTTCCCACGAGGCGCCGCCCGCGTGAGCCTGCTCGCGCTGCAGGGCGTGCACGTGGGCTACGGCGGCATCCGCGCCGTGAAGGGCATCGACCTCGCCATCGAGCCCGGCGAGCTCGTGTGCCTGATCGGGGCCAACGGCGCCGGCAAGACCACGACCTTGCGCGCGATCACGGGCATGGTCCACGCGAGCTCCGGGCGCATCGTCTACGACGGCAACGACATCTCCGCCTTGAAGCCGCACCAGATCGCGCGCCGCGGGCTCGCCATGGTGCCCGAGGGGCGCGGCGTGTTCGCGCAGCTCACCATCGAGGAAAACCTCGTGATGGGCGCGTACGCCCGCGACGACCGGGCCGCGGTGTCCGCGGACATGGAACGGATGTTCACGCTCTTCCCACGCCTGAAGGAACGCCGGCGCCAGACGGCCGGCACGCTCTCCGGGGGCGAGCAGCAGATGCTCGCGATCTCGCGCGCGCTCATGGGGCGCCCGAAGCTGCTGCTGCTCGACGAGCCCAGCATGGGGCTCGCCCCGCTCATGGTGGAGCGCATCTTCGAGGTGGTGCGGGGCATCGCGGCCGAGGGCGTCACGATGCTGCTCGTCGAGCAGAACGCCCGGCTCGCGCTCGAGGTGAGCCACCGCGGCTACGTGCTGGAGAGCGGGCTGGTCACCATCACCGGGGAGGCCCGCGCCCTGCTGGGCGACCCGCGCATCCGGGAGGCGTACCTCGGCGAGTAGCCGGTCGCACTACAATGCGCGGATGAACCCCAGGATGCGCGTCGCCCTCACGGCGCTCGGCGCGGCCGCGCTCCTCGCGGCCCTCGCTTTCCTCTTCGTGAAGACGGCGAGCGGCGACTTCCGCCACGACGCCGGCGCGCTCGGGCTGCTGCGCGAGATGAAGGAGCTCGACACCCGCTGGGACGACGACGTGGAACGCCTCGCCAACGATTTCTCGGGCGCCTCGCCGCGCGCCGACTTCGCCACGATGATGGGGCGCCTGCTGGGCGAGCTCGATCGCAGCTCCCCGGGCCCCGCGCTCGCACGCGAGCTTCCCCGCCTGAAAGCCGGGCTCGCAGAGAAGGAGGCCGCGGGCCGGGCCGAGGCCGCCGCCCACGCGAAATCGGCCGCCGCCGTCGTCGCGGCGCGCGCGGCCCTCGATGAATTCGACCGGCTCGCCGCCGCGCGGGCCACCGTCGCGCGGGCGCCGCGCCTCATGGGTGCGGCCGTGCTCGCGAGCGAGCTGCGCGCGAGCCTCGGCGGGCGCATCGACGCGTTCGGCGACCGCCGCGCGGCGATCGAGCGCGACCTCGTGGCGCTGCGCGGCGAGGCCGGGGCCGCGGATCCCGCGCTCGCCGAGCCCGCCGAGCGCGTGCAGTCCGCCCTCGAGGGATGGGTCGCCGCGCGCTCGACGGAGCTCGACGCGTGGCGCAAGTACTCGTTCCTCACGCTGGACGGCCGCATCGACCTCACCGCGCGCTCGCTCGCAGCCTCAATCGATTCGGCGCTCGACGCGAAGGACCGCTGGCGCGCCTACCTCTTCGCCTACGCCCTCGCGCTGCTGGTGGCCATCGGCTACCTCGCGAGCCGCGTGGTGGCCACGCAGGCGGCCCTGCGCCTCGCCAACGAGGACCTCGAGCGGCGCGTGGCCGACCGCACGCGCGACCTGTCCTCGACGTTGAAGCGGCTGCAGGAATCCGAGGCGCAGCTCGTGCAGACCGAGAAGATGTCCTCGCTCGGCCAGATGGTGGCCGGCGTCGCCCACGAGATCAACTCGCCGCTCGCCTACGTGAAGAACAGCGTGGCCACGGCGCGCGACCGCGTCCCGGAGCTGCGCGACGCGCTCGAGAAGGCCGAGCGCCTCCTCGCCACCCTGCACAATCCCTCGCCCGACCCGGCCGAGCTGCAGGCCTGCTTCGATTCCCTGTCGCAACGCCTCGATCACCTGCGAAGCGAGCACGCGCTGGAGGACCTCGACGCGCTCACCCTCGACGGGCTGCACGGCATCGACCAGATCGTCGAGCTCGTCACGAACCTGCGCAACTTCTCGCGCCTCGACCGCAGCAAGGTGGCGAGCTTCAACGTGAACGAGGGCGTGCGCGCCACGCTGCTCATCGCCAAGCCGGCGCTGCGCAACGTCGAGGTGGAGAAGCGCCTGGGCGACATTCCCTCCATCACCTGCTCGCCCTCGCAGGTGAACCAGGTGCTGCTCAACATCCTCAACAACGCCGCGCAAGCGATGGACAAGCCGCGGCGGCGCATCACGGTGACCACCCGCCAGGCGGGCGATTCGGCGATCGCCATCGAAGTCGAGGACAATGGCAAGGGCATCGCCGCCGAGGCGCTGCCGCGGATCTTCGATCCGTTCTATACCACCAAGGAAGTCGGCAAGGGCACGGGGCTCGGATTGTCCATCGCATACAAGATCGTCACGCAGCACGGCGGGCACATCGACGTGCGCTCCACCGAGGGCGCGGGCACGGCCGTGACCGTCACCCTGCCCGTGAACCCGCCGGCCGAGCTCGTGGCCTCGGGCGGGGAGCCGCAAACCGAAGCGGTGCATTCATGAGCAGCGAAACGCGGCGCATCGGCAAGTACACGATCGAATCGCCCATCGGCAAGGGCAGCTGGGCGACCGTCTATCGCGGCACCGAAGGGGGCCGGACCGTGGCGCTCAAGATCCTGCCGCGCGCGGCCATCGGCGCCGAGGCGCTCGACCGCATCCGGCAGGCCGCGCCCCAGATCGGCCGCGCGCGCCATCCGGCGCTCGCGAGCTTCCTCGAGGCCGTGATCACCGACAAGGCGGTCTGCTTCGTCTACGAGCTCGCCGAAGGCGAGCCGCTTGCCAGGCGCCTGGAAGGCGGCAAGCGCATCGACCTGCGGCAGGCATGGGACGTGCTGCGCCAGCTCCTCGAGGCGCTCGACGCGGCGCACGCGAAGGGCGTCTACCACGGCGACATCACGCCCTCCAACATCCTCGTGGATTCCGGCTGGCGCGTGAAGGTCACCGACCTGGGCATGCGGCTGGTGGCGCCCGAGAGCGCCGGCAATCCCGCCTACATGGCGCCCGAGCAGTTCACGGAGCCCGGCGAGGCGCGCGCGGACCTCTACCAGGTCGGCGCGCTCGCCTATCACCTGGTCTCGGGCAAGCCCCCTTTCGAAGGAACGCGCGAGGAAGTGATCCACCGCGTGCTGCAGGAGCGGCCCACGGATCCTTCGTCGTTCACTCCGAAGCTCGCGTGGCAGCTCGACTGGGTGATCCAGCGCGCGCTCTCCAAGGATCCGATGGATCGCTTCGGCACGGCGCGCGAGCTGCTCGACGGCCTGCGCCTGGGCCTGCAGGATTCGATCGGATCGCCGCTCTCGGTCTCGCCGCCGCCTCCGCCGCCCGCGCCCGCGAAGGCACAGAAGGCTCCGCCCGCGCCCCCGGCCGCCCCCGCCGAAGCGAAGTCCGCCGCCAAGCCCGCGCCCGAAACAAAGCCCGCGCCCGAAACGAAGCCCGCACCCGAAACGAAGCCCGCACCTGAAACGAAGCCCGCACCCGAGACGAAGCCCGCGCCGGAAGCCAAGCCCGCGGCGCCCGCGAAGCCCGCCCTGAAGCTGGAGCTCGAGCCGCGCCCGGAGCTCGAATCGGAGAAGGCGCCCGAGCCCGGCCGGCTCGCGACGCCCGCCAAGGCGCCGCCCGCGCCGGCGAAGGCCCCGGCCGCCGCGGCGGAGGCGAAGCCCGCCGCCAAGCCCGTTCCCGAGCTCAAGACGCCGGCGCCCGCCAAGGGAGCCCCGGGCGCCGCGCTCGCCGAGAAGGCGAAGCTCATCGCGCAGCCGCCGGTGGTGGCCCCGCACGCCTCCAGCGAGGGCGCGCGGATGCGCGTCATGTTCGTCGACGACGAGGAGCGCATCCTCAACGCGATGCGCGCTCTCTTCCGCAACGAGTACGACGTGAGCGTCGCGGGCAGCGGCGAGGAAGCCCTGGCGCTGCTGCGCAAGGAGCCCGCGCCCATCGTGGTGAGCGACCAGCGCATGCCCGGCATGACCGGCGTGGAGCTGCTGCGCGAAGTGAAGAAGCTCTGGCCGCATTCGGTGCGCCTGCTCCTCACCGGCTACTCGGACCTCGCGGCGATGGTCGGATCGATCAACGACGGCGAGGTGTTCCGCTTCGTGAAGAAGCCGTGGGACAACGACGAGATCCGCACCGCGCTCGCCGACGCGGCGACGCTCGCGACCCGGCTCGCCACGCGCACCCCTGCGCCGCCCGAAGCGCCGAAGACCATGCCCACGGTGGTGGTGGTGGATCCCGCCCAGGCGCTCGCCCGCGTCCTCGAGACGCTGGTCGGGAAGGAGGCCTCGGTGAAGCAGGTGGCGACCGTCCGCGAGGCCGCGAAGCTGCTGCAGGTGCTCGACTGCGCCGCCATCGTGGCCGACCTCGCCGCGGGCAAGGAAGACCTCGTGAAGCTCTTCCGCGTGGTGAAGGCCAAGCGCCCGGAGACGCTTTCCATCCTGATCGCCGAGGAGGCGGACGCGGAGCTGGTGGCCGACCTCATCAACCAGGCGCAGATCTACCGGTTCCTCGCCAAGCCCGCGAACCCCCGGGACGTGCGCGATCGCGTCGTCGAGGCGCTGCGCCACCACGCGGAGTTCAAGCCGATGCGCCCGCCGCCCTCAGGCCTCTCCCAGCAGATCGGCGGCGCGCGCCCCGGCAAGCCCGTCCCGGGCGCCCGCTAGCCAGCGCTGGAAGGAAGCCGCGGGCATCGGCCGCGCGAAGAGGTAGCCCTGCGCGGAGTCGCACCCGAAGCGGCGCAGTTCCGCGAGCTCGTGCTCGGTCTCCACGCCCTCGGCCACCACGGCGAGCCCCAGGTTGTGCCCGAGCTCGATCGTGGAGCGCACGATGGCGGCGTTGCGCTGGTCGGCCTCCATGCCGGAGACGAACGCGCGGTCGATCTTGAGCTCGTTCACCGCGAGCTGCTTGAGGTAGGCGAGCGAGGAATAGCCCGTGCCGTAGTCGTCGATCGAGGTGGCCACGCCCAGGTCGCGCAGCCTGCGCAGCGACGCCTGCGCCACCTGCGGATCCTCCATCAGCGCGCTCTCCGTGATCTCGAGGCAAAGCATCCCGGCGGGCAGCTCGGCCTTCTGCAGGTGGGAGGAGACGAAGTGGACCAGCTCGTCGCGCTGGCGCAGGTCGCGCGCGGAGATGTTCACGCACACGCGCACGCGCAGCCCGTCGCGCTGCCAGATGCCGCACTGCTCGATGGCGTGCGCGAGCACCCAGCGCGTGATCGAGCTGATGTAGCCGGTCTGCTCCGCGAACGGGATGAAATCGGCCGGCGCCACGATGCCGCGCGTGGGATGGCGCCAGCGCACCAGCGCCTCCACCGAGCTCACGCGGTCATCGGCGAGGCCGAGCTTGGGCTGGTAATGCAGCATGAGCTCGCCCGCGTCCACGGCGCGGCGCAGCTCCCCCAGCAGCGTGAGGAACTCCTGGCGCCGCTCGTCGGAGACCGGATCGTAGATCGCGTAGGGCAGCTTGTTGCGCTTGGCCTCGTACATGGCGACGTCGGCCGCGCGCAGCAGCGCATCGGCGTCCTCGCCGTGGTCGGGGAAGCGCGCGATGCCGACGCTCGCGGCCATGTCCATGGGCTGGCCGTCGATCACCAGCGGCTGCTCGAGGGCCTTGTGGATCTTCTCGGCCACGACGCGCGGCGCGTGGTCGGAGCTCGCGTTGGGCAGCAGCACCGCGAACTCGTCGCCGCCCAGCCGCGCGACCACGTCGGAGTCGCGCAGCGCCGCGCGCACCCGCGCGCCCACGTCGCGCAACGCCTGGTCGCCGACGGGGTGGCCGAGCGTGTCGTTGATCGTCTTGAAGCGGTCCATGTCGAAGAGCACCACGGCGAGCGGGTCGCCGCCGCGGCGCGCGAGGCGCACCGCCTGGCTCAGCTGCTCGAGGAACATCGCGCGGTTGGGCAGCGACGTGAGCGAATCCTCGTAGGCGAGCCGCAGGATCTCCTTCTCGCGGCTCACGATGCCGTCGAGCATGTGGTTGAAGCTCTGCGCGAGGTCGCCGATCTCGTCGCGGTTCTCGACGTCCACGTGGCGCGTGTAGTCGCCCTGCTGCACGCGCCTCACGCCGTCGGCCAGGCGATGCACGGGGCGCGTGATGCCGCGCGCGATGAGCAGGCTCCCGGTGACGAGGAGCGCCAGCGCGCCCAGCGTGAGCCAGAAGAACGACGTGCTGATGCGCTTGAAGGGCGCGAGCCCCACCTGCAGCGGCTTCTGCAGGATCGCGACGATGCGCTTGTCGGGGCGCTCCTCCAGCGTGGAGATGCGCGTCTCGTACTGCTCGCCGGCGAGGTCCATTTCGCGCACCTCCGCGCCGATGGACGGCGACTGCGACACCGCCGCCTCGAGGGCCCGGCGAAGGTCCGGGTCCAGCGTGGAGGCGTGCAGCCTCCAGTCGCCGGAGGCCGTGCGGCTCGCGAACGTCACCTCGAGGCCCGTGAGCTGGTGCTGGCTGCGCGCGAGCGCATCGTCCACCTCGAAGGCGACGCCCACCCAGGCGGTGGGATCGGGGGCGAGCACCGGCACCACCACCAGCTGGTAGAGCCGGCCGTCGCGGATCACGATCGACGAGGCGCGCCCCTCGACGGAGGCGAGCTTGATGAGGTCGGGGGAAGCGAACGTCTTGCCGACGCGGTCGGCATCGAGCGTGTCCGCGCGCACGACGTTCTCGAGCGAGGCGAGCGTCATCACGCTCGCGCCCACGCGGGCGCCGTGGTTGCGCAGCACCGAAAGGATGGTGGGCGAATCGTTGGTGGCGATGGCCTGGCGGAACGCGAAGTCGGCCGAGAGGATGCCCGCGCCCTGCTCTAGGCGCGCCTGGTTCTGCGCGAGCAGCTGGCGGAACACGCGCTCGCCCTGCTCGAGCTCCTGGTCGATGGTCTGGCGCGCGATCTGCGAGTTGGCCTGGATCACCAGGAACGCGGAGAGCCCCTGCACGAGCACGAGCAGCGCGACGAAGAAGAGGACAATGCGGGTGCCGAGGCTGGAGAGCCTGAGGAAACCGCGCTCGCGGTGCGCGGTGCGCATCAGTACTTGAGCCGGTCGAGCGGCGGCTTGTATTTCGCCTTGCGCGGGATCCCGTCGAGCGTGAACGCGGCCGACTCGCTGCCGGCGGCGTCGGTCTTCGCGAAATGGGGCGTCGAAACCACCAGCACGTAGCCGATCATCCAGTCGTGGATGTTGCAGCCTAGCGTCACCACGCCGGGTTTGTCGAACGCGATGGAGCTGGGGCTGCGGCCCGAGTAGAGCTTGATCTCGAAGGATTTGGCGGGCGAGAACGAATACACGCGGTGGGATCGCGGTTCGGGAAAGGTGGCCACGGTGCCGGTTTTCAGGGCCGTAAGGTACGGGATGAAGTCACGGTCGCTGGCTGCGACCGGCTTCGGTGAAAGAGACACAATTCTAGCCGCGGAGTGATCGATGCGCTTGATGTGTACCCTGCCGGCAATCCGGGCCCTCGCGGGCGAGGCCGCCGGGCTCGCCGACGCGAGCATCCGCAGGACGTGGCTCGCCGTCACGTACGTATACTGAAGGGATGCCGCTTTCCGCTTCCGACGTCGACGAGCTGCGCCGCGCCAAGGCGGTCCTCGAGAACCCCGGCATCGCCGCCAAGCTCTCCTCCCTGATCGGCTCGCCCGTCGAGCGCGGCATGAAGATGCTGCCCGCGCGCGTGCGGCATGGCGTGCATGCGGCGGCGGAAAAGGCGCTGAACACGGCGTTGCAGGTCGCGGTGCGCTCGCTCGGCGAAAAGCGGCGCGCGGGGTCGTCGGACCGATGGCACAAGATGGCGGCGGCGACCTCCGGGGCGATCGGCGGCGCGTTCGGGCTCGCGGCGCTGAGCTTCGAGCTGCCGGTGTCCACCACGCTCATCCTGCGCTCCATCGCCGACATCGCCGCCGCGCACGGCGAGGACCCGCGCGAGATCGATACGCGGCTCAACTGCCTCACCGTGTTCGCGCTCGGCAGCCCGCGGGACCGCCGCGACGACGCCAGCGAATCGGCGTACTTCGCCGCGCGCTCCGCCCTCGCGGCCGCCGTGACCGAAGCTTCCAAGCACCTCGCGCAGAAAGGGCTCGCCAAGGGCGGCGGCCCGGCCATCGTGCGGCTGATCGGGCTGGTGGCGGCGCGCTTCGGCATCGTGGTATCGGAAAAGACCGCGGCGCAGCTCGTGCCCGTGATCGGCGCGGCGGGCGGCGCGCTCGTGAACACGATCTTCATCGCCCACTACCAGGACATGGCGCGCGGCCACTTCGCGGTGCGGCGCCTCGAACGAATCCACGGCATCGAGCCGGTCCGCCGCGCCTACGAGGCGCTCTAGTGCCATGACCCGCATGAAGCTCAACGTGAACGGAAAATCCGCCGAGGTCGAGGCCGGCCCGCAGGCGCTGCTGGTGGACGTGCTTCGCGAGGCGCTCGGGCTCACCGGTACGCACGTCGGCTGCGACACGAGCCAATGCGGCGCGTGCACCGTGCTGGTCGACGGCGAAGCCGTGAAGAGCTGCACGATGCTCGCCGTCCAGGCGCGGGGCCGCGCGGTGACGACCGTCGAGGGCCTCGCGAAGGACGGCCGCATGCACGCGGTGCAGCAGGCGTTCATGGACTGCCACGGCCTGCAGTGCGGCTTCTGCACGCCGGGCATGATCATGTCCGCGGTGTCGCTCCTCGGCCGCAACCCGCGGCCGAGCGAGGCCGAGATCGCCGCGGCGCTCGAGGGAAACCTCTGCCGCTGCACGGGCTACGTGAACATCGTGGCGGCCGTGAAGCGCGCCGCCGGGCTGGCCGGGCAACGATGAGCGCCCCCTTCGAAGCGGGCCGCTTCGGCAGCGGCCAGGCGGTGCAGCGCATCGACGACCCGGGGCTCGTGAGCGGCAAGGGCCGCTATTCCGACGACGTCGTGCCCGAAGGACAAAGCTACCTCGTCTTCGTGCGCTCGCCCCACGCCCACGCGCGCCTTGGCGCCATCGACACCGCCGCCGCGCGCGCGATGCCCGGCGTGCTGGGCGTCTTCACCGGCGCCGACCTCGTGCAGGCGGGCGTGAAGCCGATTCCCGTCGAAGGCTTCAAGCGGCCCGACGGCAGCCCGCTCGCCACCGCCCCGCGCCGGGCGCTAGCCCACGAGCTCGTGCGCTTCGTCGGCGAGGCCGTGGTGGCCGTGGTGGCGCAGACCCGCGAAGGCGCGCGCGCGGCGGCCGAGGCGGTGATGGTGGACTACGAGGAGCTGCCTTCGGTCACCGATCCCCTCGAGGCGATGAAGCCCGGCGCCCCCGCGCTGTCCGCCGCGCCCGACAACATCTCGGCGTTCATGGCGCACGGCAACGCGGCGGCCGCCGGGCAGGCGTTCGCGCGCGCCGCGCACACCGTTTCGCTCGACATCGTGAACCAGCGCGTCGCGGCCTGCCCGATGGAGCCGCGCAGCACGGTCGCGTACATCGATACCGACGGCCGCCTCACGATGCGCCTGTCGAGCCAGATGCCCACGGGCGTGCGCACGGGGCTGTCGACATCGCTCGGCATCGCGCCCGAACAGCTGCGCGTGCTGGTGGGCGACGTGGGCGGCGGCTTCGGCATGAAGACCGGCATCTATCCCGAGGACATCGCGGTGGGCCATGCCGCGCGCGCGTTGAAGCGCCCGGTGCGCTGGCAGGCCGAGCGCAGCGAGGAGTTCCTCTCGACCGTGCACGGGCGCGACGTGGTGAGCCGCGCGGAGCTTGCGCTCGACGCGCAGGGCAAGGTGCTCGCGCTGCGCGTGCGCTCGGTGGCCAACATCGGCGCCTACGCGACCGGCGCGGGCATCGCGATCCAGGTGATGATCGGGCCCTGGGTCTCCACGAGCATCTACGACATCGCGGCCGTGGACCTGCAGTTCACCGCGGTGCTCACGAACCGCGCGCCCACCGGGCCTTACCGCGGCGCCGGGCGCCCGGAGGCGATCTACCTCATCGAGCGGCTGATGGACGCGGCGGCGCGCGAGATGAAGCTCGATCCCGCGGAGCTGCGCCGGCGCAACATGATCGCGCCCTCGCAGATGCCGTACAAGAACGCCGTCGGGCAGACCTACGATAGCGGCCACTTCGAGAAGATCCTCGACCAGGGCCTGGCGCTCGCCGACTGGAACGGCTTCGAGAAGCGGCGCGCCGAATCGCGCAAGCGCGGGCGGCTGCGCGGGCGCGGCATCGCGACGTTCCTCGAGTGGACGAGCGGCAACGCCTTCGACGAGCGCGTCGTGGTGGACGTCACCGCCGACGGCTTCATCGAGATCGTCTCGGCCACCCAGGCCATGGGCCAGGGCATCCAGACGAGCTATGCGCAGCTCGCCGTGGACGTGTTCGGCGTGCCCATCGACCGCATCCGCATCCTGCAGGGCGACACCGACCGCGCCAACGGGTTCGGCAGCGCGGGCTCGCGCTCGCTCTTCACGGGCGGCACCGCGGTGCATGCGGCCTCGGAACGCACCATCGACCAGGCGAAGGCGCTCGCCGCGGAATCGCTCGAGGCCCCGGCGCGCGACATCGAGTACCGCGCCGGGCGCTTCGTGGTCGCCGGCACCGACCTCGCCGTGGGCCTCTTCGAGCTCGCCGCGGGACAGCCGGAAAAGCGCATCCGCGCCGAGGCGAAGACGACGGTCTCCGGCCCCAGCTGGCCCAACGCCTGCCACGTATGCGAGGTCGAGGTCGATCCCGACACCGGCGAAGTGGAGATCGCGGCCTACGCCTCGGTGAGCGACATCGGCCGCATCGTGAGCCCCACCATCGTGCGCGGGCAGGTCGACGGCGGCGCGGTGCAGGGCATCGGCCAGGCGCTCCTGGAGCAGGTGATCTACGACGGCGACAGCGGCCAGCTCCTCACCGCGAGCTTCCTCGACTACGCGCTGCCGCACGCGGATGGGTTTCGCGCCTTCAAGACGGAGTTCGACACGTCGATCCCGTGCAAGACCAATCCCCTGGGCGCCAAGGGCGTGGGCGAGCTGGGCACCATCGGGGCCACGCCCACGGTGATCAACGCGATCGTGGACGCCATCGCCTCGAGCGGCCAGGGCCGCGCGGCCGAGAAGATCCAGATGCCGGCGACCTCCGAGCGCGTGTGGCGGGCGCTCAAGGGCGACTTCGGCCGGCCGGTGTTCGGCTAGCCGCTACGCCTTGCGGATGTCGTCGTACTCCCTGCCGCGGATCACGGCGCGAACGTAGGAGCACACGGGCACGATCTTGCGGTGGCCCTCGCGGGCCCACGCAACGAGGGCCTCCACCATGCGCTTCGCGTCGCCGCCGCCGCGCATCGCCGGATCGACCCACGTATGGTCCACGATCGCGTCCCGGCCCGACTCGCTGTAGGTGAGCGTGGCGATGCGGCGACCCTCGTGCTCGACGAAGAAGGCGCCAGGCTCGTGGCGGACTTGCCGGGCTTCGGCGCTCATGGATAATCCCCGCTGGCCATATTCCGTTGGATCGCGAAAGGAGCGAAAAGATGCGCGGCTACGTGATCGCCGAGGTCGAGATCGTCAATCCCGAAGGGTACAAGGCTTACACGACCCTGGTGCCCGCCACCATCGAGAAGTACGGCGGGCGCTTCCTCGCGCGCGGCGGCGCCGCCCACGTCTTCGAGGGCGACTGGCCCCAGCGCCGGCGCGTGATCATCGAGTTCCCCACCGTGGAGGCGGCGCGCAAGTGGTACGACTCGCCGGAGTACGAGAAGCCCAAGGCCATGCGGCAAGCCAACAGCAACGGCCGCCTCATCTTGCTCGAGGGCGTGCCTTCCTGACCTTGCGTTCCGGGCGATCCTGCTCCTCGCCTCCCGAGTCCTCGATGTGAAAGCGATGCAGCGCGCGGTGGATGGCGGGCGCGAAGATGACGGCCGCGATGACGAGCACGGCGAACCCCGAGTAGAGGGCATAGAGGCCGGCGAAGAGCTTGCCGCCCGCGGTGTGCGGCGTGTTCACCGGGCCCATCCCGGAGAGGATCATCGCCGCGTTCACGAAAGCGTCGAGGAGGTCGAGGTCCTCGAAGTATTCGTAGCCCAGCATGCCCGCCAGCAGCGACACCGCCACGAGCACGAGCCCGACCGTGCCCGAGCGGATGAGGCGGCTGCGGAAGACCTCCGGGGGCGCGAGCTGCTGGTGGCGGTTCTCGAAGCGCATCATCGGCTCGCGGCCCAATCGCGCGGCACGAGGAATTTCGCGAGCTTCGCCTCGGCGCTGCCCGCCTTCGGCTTCCAGCCGTAGCGCCAGGTCACGACGGGCGGCAGCGACATGAGGATCGATTCCGCGCGCCCGCCCGACTGCAGCCCGAAGTGCGTGCCGCGGTCCCAGACCAGGTTGAACTCGACGTAGCGCCCGCGCCGGTAGGCCTGGAAGTCGCGTTCGCGCTCGCCGAATTTCCTGCCGCGGCGGCGCTCGACGATGGGAACATAGGCGGGCAGGAACGCGTCGCCCACGGCGCGCATCACGCCGAAGGCATTCTCGAACCCGCCCTCGTTGAAATCATCGAAGAACGTGCCGCCGATGCCGCGCGGCTCGTCGCGGTGCTTGAGGAAGAAGTATTCGTCGCACGCCTTCTTGAAGCGCGCGTGCAGGCCCGGGTATGGCGCCAACGCATCGCGGTTCGTGCGGTGGAAATGCACGCAGTCCTCCTCGAAGGGATAGTACGGCGTGAGGTCCATGCCGCCGCCGAACCACCACACGTCCTTGCCGCCGCCCTTCGCCTCGGCCGTGATGAAACGGACGTTCATGTGGACCGTCGGCACGTAGGGATTTCGCGGGTGGAGCACGAGCGAGACGCCCATCGCCCCCCACCCGCGGCCCGCGACCTGCGGGTGGCGTGCGCTCGCCGAAGGCGGGAGGCTTTTCCCGCCGACATGCGAGAAGCCCACGCCCGCGCGCTCGAAGAGCTCGCCGCCTTCCAGCAGGCGGCTCGTGCCGCCGCCGCCTTCGGGGCGCTTCCATTCGTCGCGGATGAACTTGCCCCCGTCGAGCGACTCGAGGCGCGCGACGATGGATTCCTGCAAGCCCCGCAAATAATCGCGAACCGGTGTGATCTTCATCGCCGTCCGAAGGCGCGGTGCCCGATGTCCGTGCGGAAATGCATGCCGTCGAAGCGGATCTTCTCGACGACCTCGTAGGCGCGCCCGGCCGCGATCTTCACCTTGTCGCCCAGGGCCGTCACGCAGAGCACGCGCCCGCCGTTGGTGACGACGCGCCCGTTCTTCATCGCCGTGCCCGCGTGGAAGACGTGGAAGTCCTCCTCGTCCTTCGGCAGCCCCGTGATCTCGTCGCCCTTGCGCGGCGATTCCGGGTATCCGGCGGCCGCCATCACGACGCCGAGGGCCGCGCGCCGGTCCCACTCGGCCTCGACGCGGTCGAGGGTGCCGTCGACGGCGTGCTCGACGATCTCGAAGAGGTCGCTCTTCAACCGCATGAGGATGGGCTGCGTCTCCGGGTCGCCCAGGCGGCAGTTGAATTCCACCACGCGGGGAGCGCCCTTCTCGTCGATCATCAGGCCCGCGTAGAGGAAGCCCGTGAACGCGATGCCGTCGGCGGCCATGCCCTTCACCACGGGCCCCACGATCTCGCGCATCGCGCGCGCGTGCACTTCGGGCGTGACGACGGGTGCCGGCGAATAGGCGCCCATGCCGCCCGTGTTCGGGCCCTGGTCGCCGTCGAAGGCTCGCTTGTGGTCCTGGCTCGAGGCGAGCGGCAGGATGTTCTTGCCGTCCACCATGACGATGAAGCTCGCCTCCTCGCCGGCCATGAACTCCTCGACCACCACGCGATGGCCCGCATCGCCCAGCTTGTTGCCGGCGAGCATCATGTCGATGGCGTCGTGGGCCTCCTTCACCGACATCGCGACGACCACCCCCTTGCCCGCCGCGAGCCCGTCGGCCTTGATGACGATCGGCGCGCCGTGCCGGTCGATGTGCGCATGCGCCGCGCTTGCCTCGGTGAACGTCTCGTGGCGAGCGGTCGGGATGCCGTGGCGCTTCATGAATCGCTTGGCGAAGTCCTTCGAGGATTCGAGCTGCGCCGCGGCCTTCGTGGGGCCGAAGATGCGCAGGCCCGCCTCGCGGAATGCATCGACGACTCCGGCGGCGAGCGGCCCTTCGGGCCCCACCACCGTGGCGTGGATCTCCTCGATCTTCGCGAACGCCACGAGCTTCGCGATCTCGCCGATCTCCACGTTGAAAAGCCCGTCCTCGCGAGCGGTGCCGGCGTTGCCAGGCGCCACGTACACGCGCGAGACCCTCGGCGATTGGGCGAGCCGCCACGCGATGGCGTGTTCACGGCCTCCGGAGCCGATGACGAGGAGCTTCAATGCCGGAAGTGACGCATCCCCGTGAACACCATCGCGATGCCGTGCTCGTCGGCCGCGGCGATCACTTCCTTGTCGCGCACGCTGCCGCCGGGCTGGATCACGGCCTTCGCGCCCGCCTGCGCGACCACATCGAGGCCATCGCGGAACGGGAAGAAAGCGTCGGAGGCGACCGCCGATCCCCGCAGGGACAACCCCGCGTTCTTCGCCTTGATGGAGGCGATGCGCGTGGAATCGACGCGGCTCATCTGCCCCGCGCCCACGCCGAGCGTCATGCCGCCCTTGCAGAAGACGATGGCGTTGGACTTCACGAACTTGGCCACGCGGAAGGCGAACACCAGGTCGTTCATCTCCTCCTTGGTGGGATCGCGCCTGGTGACGATGCGAAGCTCCGCGACGTCGTACGCATCGGAGGTCTGCACGAGCAGGCCCCCGCCCACGCGCTTCATGTCGAGGCGGTTCAGGTCCTTGGCCGTCTCGAGGGTGAGCAGGCGCACGTTCTGCTTCGCCTTGAAGGCCTCGAGCGCGCCGGCCTCGTACGAGGGCGCGATCAGCACCTCGACGAACTGCTTGTTCACCTCCGCGATCTCCTTCGCGGTGGCGGCGTCCACCGGCCGGTTGAAGGCGAGGATGCCGCCGAACGCCGAAGTGGGGTCCGTCAGGAACGCCTTGCGATAGGCTTCGAGCGTCGAACCCGCGATCGCGACGCCACACGGATTGGCGTGCTTGATGATCACGCAGGCGGGCACGTCGAAGGTACGGCAGCATTCCCACGCCGCGTCCGCATCCGCGATGTTGTTGTAGCTGAGCTCCTTGCCCTGCAGCTGCCTGAAGCGCGCGAGCGTGCCGTGCGGGGGATCGCGCTCCACGTAGAACGCGGCCGACTGGTGCGGGTTCTCGCCGTAGCGAAGCGGCTGGGCGAGGCGCACCTGGAGGTTGAAGCGGTCGGGAAACTCGCGTGCGTTGCCCTCCGCGTCGCGGGCAGTGAGCCAGTTGGAGATCATCCCGTCGTATTCGGCGGTGTGGCTGAACGCCTTGGCGGCGAGCCGGTAGCGCTCCGCGTCGTCGAGCGAGCCCTTCGAGGCCTTCATCTTCGCGAGGATGCCCTCGTAGTCGGCCGGGTCCGTGACCACCGCCACGAACGCGTGGTTCTTCGCCGCCGCGCGCACCATGGCCGGGCCGCCGATGTCGATGTTCTCGATGGCGTCGTCCATCGTGCAGCCGGGCCTGGCGACGGTCTGCGCGAAGGGATAGAGGTTCACCACCACCATGTCGATGGGTGGGATGCCGTGCTCCTGCATCGAGCGCACGTGGTCGGGCTTGTCGCGCCGCGCGAGGATGCCGCCGTGCACCTTGGGGTGGAGGGTCTTCACGCGGCCCTCCATCATCTCGGGAAAGCCGGTGAGCTCCGCGACTTCCTTCACGACGACGCCATTCAGCTTGAGCAGCTGCGCGGTGCCGCCGGTGGAGACGATCTCGATGCCGTGGGTGAGGAGCGCCTTGGCGAATTCGACGATCCCGGCCTTGTCGGAGACCGAGATGAGGGCGCGGGAAATCTTCACCTAGTCCAAGCCGTGCTGCTGGAGCTTCTTCCTGAGCGTATTTCGGTTGAGGCCGAGCAGCTGCGCGGCGCGCGTCTGGTTGCCCTGGGCCTGGAACATCACCACCTCCAGCATGGGTTTCTCCACGGCCGACACCACCATGTCGTAGATCCCCGAGGCCTTCTCCCCGTCGAGGTCCTTGAAGTACTGGCGCATCACCTTGCGCACGGTCGACGACAGCTCGTTCTCGCGCACGTCCGATCTCCCCTCGTATTTCTTCCTATGCTGCAAGCGCCACCTCGGCGTCGTATTCGAGCCGCGCCGAGCGCGCGTTGAGCTCCCCGAAGAAGCGCGCCACGGCCTCGAGCTGGAGCTCGGCGCTCTCGAGCGTGTTCATGCGCGCGCGGAACACGGCGGAGTTCTTGAGCCCCTTCGTGTACCAGCTGATGTGCTTGCGCGCCACCCGCGTGCCGCGCTGCCTGCCGTAGAAGGCGTAGAGGTCGTGCAGGTGGGCGACCAGGACCTCGCGGATCTCCGCCACGTCCGGCGCGGGAAGGTGCTCCCCGGTGGCGAGGAAGTGCGCGATCTCGCGGAAGATCCAGGGGCGCCCCTGCGCGGCGCGCCCGATCATCACGGCGTCGGCGCCCGTGTACTCGAGCACGTACTTCGCCTTCTCGGGCGTGTCGATGTCGCCGTTGGCCACCACCGGGATGGAAACGGACTGTTTCACCGCGCGGATCGTGTCGTACTCGGCATCGCCCGTGTACATGCAGGCGCGCGTGCGGCCGTGCATCGCAAGCGACTGGATGCCGTGGTCCTGGGCGATGCGCGCCACCTTGAGGGCATTCCTGTTCTCGCGGTCCCAGCCGGTGCGGATCTTGAGGGTCACGGGGACGTTCACCGCCTTCACGACCGCATCCACGATGCGCGCGACCAGCGGTTCGTCCCTCAACAGCGCCGAGCCGGCGTAAACGTTGCAGATCTTCTTGGCCGGGCAGCCCATGTTGATGTCGATGATGTCCGCGCCCTTGTCCACGTTGTACTTCGCGGCCTCGGCCATCATTTCCGGGTCCGCGCCGGCGATCTGGATCACCCTGGGCTCGACTTCGCCCTCGTGGTTGCCGCGCCGGATCGTCTTCTCCGAGCCCCA
This sequence comes from Usitatibacter sp., assembly GCA_035519515.1. GTDB lineage: Bacteria > Pseudomonadota > Gammaproteobacteria > Burkholderiales > Usitatibacteraceae > Usitatibacter. Next base: position 251 of record DATIWC010000051.1, on the reverse strand, counting down.
CAGCAGCGAGTTGGACGCCACCATCTCGGAGACCGCCATGCCGGCGCCCATCTTCTTGCAGAGCGAGCGGAACGGGCGGTCGGTCACGCCCGCCATGGGGGCGACGACGAGGTTGTTGCGGAGCTGGATGTTGCCGATTTTCAAGTTAGGCCTGGGCGGCGCCTGGTCGGCCGCGAGCGCGGCGCGGATTGCGCGGAAAAGAGGCAGATTTTATACGCGCGCAAATGCCCGAGGAAGTGAAATTTCGCACA
>DATIWC010000050.1:0-19095 GCA_035519515.1 Usitatibacter sp. | reverse complement strand
GACCGGCTGCAGCGCTGCCAGATCGTGGCGGACCGGCTTCTCACCAGCCTCACGCAGCGCAACCAGGCGACGGCGATGCTGATGGCCGCCTACATCGCGCTGCGCGTGCCGGGCGCCATCGGCGTGGACATCGACGCGGCGGGCGAAATGCAGAACACCGAGCTCATCTTCGGCTAAGGCCATGGCCTTCGACGGCACGCCGATCCGCGAGGTGAAGCCCGGCAGCTTCATCTACGCCATCGAGCGCGCGCTTCCCCGGGACGTGTGCCGCGAGGCGATCCGGCGCTTCGAGGAGCGCCCCGACCAGCAGTACCTGGGACGCATCGGCATGGCGGCGCAGTCCGCGCCCGACGTGAAGCGCTCCACGGACCTGCGGATCAGCGGCCGCGAGGACTGGCTCGACATCGACCAGGCGCTCGCGAAGCAGCTCGCCGGCGTGGTGCGCGCCTTCGGTACCGAGTTTCCCTTCTTCGCCGCAAACGCCTTCAAGGACCTCGGCTACAACCTCCAGCGCACGCTTCCCGGCGAGTACTACCACTGGCACGTCGATTCCGGCCCCGGCGAGTTCCGCGACCGCCAGCTCGTGGCGATCTGGTACCTGAACGACGTCTCCGGCCCGGGGGGCGAGACCGAGTTTCCCCTGCAGGGCGTGAAGGTGAGCCCGGAGGAGGGCAAGCTCGTGCTGTTTCCGCCCTTCTGGACGCATGTCCACCGCGGCGTCACGCTCGAGCGCGGCGTCAAGTACATTGCCACCACCTGGGTCTGTTTCGCCTGAGGACGCGCCGATGCTGCTCACCGTTCCCGCAGTCCTGAGGCCCGACGAGGTGGCGCTCGCCCGCTCCTGGCTGGAGGGCGGGCATTTCGTCGACGGCAAGCTCTCCGCGGGCGACGCGGCAAGGCGCGTGAAGGCGAACGAGGAGCTCGATCGCGCCGGCGCCGACCTGGAGCGGCTCGACCGCCTCGTGATGGAGAACCTCGCGCGGCACCCGCTCTATCGCAGCGGCGCCCTGCCCCTGCACGCCGCGAGCCCCCTCTACGCGCGCTACCGCCCGGGCATGACCTACGGAGAGCACCTCGACGACCCGGTCATGGGCACGCAGGGCCTGCTGTATCGCTCCGACGTCGCGGTCACGCTGTTCCTCAGCGCGCCCGGGGACTACGACGGCGGCGAGCTCGCGATCCGCACCGCCTACGGCGAGCAGTCGGTGAAGCTGCCGGCGGGCGACGCCGTGCTCTATCCGTCGGGGAGCATCCACCGGGTGTGCCCGGTCACGCGCGGCGAACGCCTCGTCGCGGTCACCTGGGTGCAGAGCCTCGTGCGCGATGCCGCGCGACGCGAGCTGCTGCACGGGCTCAACGTCGCGCGAGAGACGCTCCTGCGCGAAGCGCCCGAATCCGCGGCGACCGCGCAGGTGAACGCCGCGTACCTGAACCTGATCCGCATGTGGTCGGAACTCTAAGGGACCGTGCGATGAGCGACGCGAAGGACACCATGGAGGAGCGCATCCTCAAGGCCGTGAAGATGACGCTCGCCAATGTGATCAAGGACACGGCCACCCCCGCGGGCATGCGCCATCCGCTGTCCGACGGGACGATCGAGGACCTGCGCCAGTGCCTCGCGCTCATCAGCGCGCGCGAGCGCGAGCTCGCCGAGGCGGCGGGCCGGGCGCCTTCGGGCCGCCCGCGCTACGCCGACCAGCCGCCGGAGGGCCCGCAGGTCGTGCGCTTCCACAAGCCGAAGCCCCCGGGCGAGCCGGACCGATGAATGCGTGAAACGCGCGCTATGCTTGCGGGCATGGCAGAGCCCGGCTGCAGCACCCTCGAGCCCTACGCCCTTCGCGTGCTCGGCGACAGCATGGAGCCCGAGTTCCCCGAGGGCTGCGTGGTCATCGTCGATCCCGGCTACGTGGCGCGCGACGGCTCCTATGTGGTCGTCGAATTCGCGGGCGACATCTTCCTGCGCAGGATCGACTTCGAGGGCGAGCGGCGCTTCCTGCGCCCGCTCAACCCGAAGTACGGCGGCTTCGAGCTCACCGGCCCGTACACTATCCGTGGCGGGGTCGTGCAGCGCTCCGGCCGGCGCCGGTCGCAGCACAAGCACTACGACTAGTAGCCGCCCTTCCTCATGCTCTCCGGCAGCCCGGCGATCTTGCCCGCCTGCTTCGAGGGATTGCCCGGGAAGAGGTCGAAGAGCGTCTTGTTGTCCACCTTGCGATCGGGCCACTTGTCCTGCATGGCCTTGAGGATGGCGCGGTTGTTGGGCTGCTCGCCGTTGTGGTTGAAGTAGGCGTCGCGCAAGTAGTCGATCACGTCCCAGTGGTCCTGCGCCAGGGCGAGCCCCTCCGCGGCGGCGATGGCCTCGCCCACGTCGCGGTCCCAGTCGTCCGGGGAGACCAGGTAGCCAGTCTCCGTCGTCTCCAGCGTCCTTCCCTTCACTTCGTACACGGCAGTCTCCTTTCGCGCGAGTTCAGTCCTCCCTGGTTCGCAGGTCGGCGATGTCCTTGTGGGGAATGAAGAGCCCGCAGCCGAGCGCGCGCCCGGCTCCGAGGCCTTGTCTTTGCAATGCAAGCGACTGTTCCTGCGCGAGCCCCGCGACCATGAGGCTGCGGGCCCGGTAGACGCGCTCCGGGGTCGCGACGAGGCTCACGCGCCCGCAGAGCATGCGCCCGGGCCGGACGCCGAGCGCCTCGAGCTCGCCGCCCGCGGCCTCGAGGAAGGCCGGCTCCTCCTCGGCCGCGCCGAGGACGACGTGCCGCGAGAACAGGGTCGTGATGCGCGAAAGCGGCCGCGGCGCGAGGCGCTGCACGGTGAGCGGCGAGCCGGCGACGTCGAGCGTGCGCCCGACGAGCGCGGCGGCGGCCTCGAGACGATGCCGCGGAAGCCGCAACGCGAGCTTCGCCCGGTGCGAGAGCTCGATGCGCGCGTCGGGCCCCTCGGGGCGCGTCCAGCCGCTTCCGGATTCGGCTCCATGGATCGTGTGCAGCCCCGCTGCGGGCTCGTGCGCGAACCACGGCAGGGCCTCCTGGATCGCCTGCGAAAGCGCCCAGGCGTGATCGACCGGCAGGCTGCGGCACGCGATCGAGAAAACCGCATCCACGATCTCGCCGGGGTCGGCGCGTTGGGGCGCGGAAGACTCTTCGCGCACGGAAATCACGCCGCGGGAAGCGCGGCCCGGAGGGCTTCGCGGTCGAACCACCAGTCGTCCTGCACGAGGACGTCGACCACGTTTCGAAGGCGCGGCAGGAAACGGGCGGGGTCGTCGAGCTCCATGCGCGCGATGAATCGGTCGAAGTCCTGCTGCGACCCGACTGCGCTGTGGCGCCGCGCCACGGTGGCGAGGAGCTGGTTGGCGTAGAAGAGCAGGTGCTCGCGCTGCGGCTCGAGCGAACGCAGGTCCGTCACGTAGCAGGCCGTGATGGCGGCCACCGCGGCGCCATCGGAGTCCGGCGGCGTTTCGTCCACGACATGCTTGAGCAGCGCCACCGTGAGCTCGGGATCGACCGGGTAGGTCACCGCGAGCCAGATGCCCTGCCCGAGCGCGGCGAGCGACTTCGGCTGCTCGGCGAGGAACAGGATGTCGCAGCACTGGGCAGCGCCTTCCCATGCACGCTCGCCGAGGTAGATGTCGAACGCCTCGCGCGCCGCCGTCCAGGCCTCCGGCCCCTCCTCCAGCCGCACCAGGGCGCGGCCGAGCTGCAGCAGGAGGTCGGCCCGGCGCAGCCTCCCCGCCTGGGGCGAGAGGGCCTCGAGCTCGCCGCGCAGGCCCTGGACGAGCCTTTCGAGCTGGGCGGTGGGCTCGCGCGCGTCCTCGGCGCTGTCGGCGTTGCCGACCGACACGTCCTCGCGAATGAACTTGAGCGGGATGGTCTTCACGGGACCCGGGCCAGGTGGCGCGCGCGATAGACAAGCCTTCCGGGCGCCGGCGCGGGCGGGTCCTCGAAGGCGGCGCGGGCGTGCAGCACGTTGTTGCACACGATCCCCTGTCCGCCCTCCAGGCGCAGCCCGAAGACCCACGGGGAGGCCGACTCCAGGGTCCCGGCGAGGAAGCGCACTGCCGCGCGCGTGGCTTCGTCCGCGGCCCACTCGATGCTCTTCACGCGCGCCGTGTAGCGCATGTGGAGCGTTCCTTCGTGAACCGAGAACACGGGGCCGGCGCACGCGGGGCGCGCGGCTTCGGGGGCTTCCTCGTTCGCCGGGATCGTGAGCGCGCCGGGTGCGGAAAGCGCGCGCACGTACTCCGGGTCGGCATCGCGCAGCAGGATGTAGGCGACGTCGGGGTCGAGGAGCCGCAGCTCGCCGCCGCGCGCCGCCGGGCGCACGCAATGCAGGATGAACGATCGCACCGTCCCCGCGGGGCCGTTGTAGTAGCCGTCGGTGTGCCAGAGGAGCCGCCGGCTCGTGTACGGGATGTAGCCACGGCCCGCCTTCTCGGGCACGGCCTCGAGCGAAGTGATCGCATCCTCGTCGGCGAGCAGGTTCGCGAGCGGCGCGCCCAATCCGAGCTGCTCGCCCAGGCGCAGGGCGATCGCCTTGTCCGCGAGGCCGGCGAGCGGGCTCGCGTACACGGCCATGTTGGCGCGGCCGCAGATGCGCCGGATCTCCGCCGCCTCGGCGAGGGTGAGCGCGCGCGGATCCCGGACCTCGACCACGAGCTCCTCGGCGCGCCGCGGGTGGCGCGCGAGCTTCGCCTCGCGCCAGCGCCGGTAGGCGCCCGGCTGCTCGAGGGCGAAGGGGTCCTCCGAAAGGTGCTGCAGGGCGACGCTCACGGGATGAAACGCTACAGCACCGGCCCCGCGCCGCGTCTATCTCCAATGGGAGGGGTGCGGGCCGCAGCGCCTATCCCCAAAGATCGGCCTTGGGCGCGGGCTGCGTGGCTACACTCCTCGAGTCGTGCCACCGATCGGAGGAGTGCCCATGTCCGAAGCGCCTGCGAAGCCCAAGAATCCCGAGCGGCACAGCACCTTCCTGCCGAAGGAAAAGAAGTCCACGAAGCCGTTCCACCCCACGCCCATGCTCGACCAGCTGGAGAGCGGGCCGTGGCCGAGCTTCGTGACGGGACTCAAGCGCCTCGCGCACGACAACAACATGATGGTCGACCTCCTCGGCCAGCTCGAGCACTCGTACAAGACGCGCCTGGGCTACTGGAAGGGCGGCACGGTGTCGGTGTTCGGCTACGGCGGCGGCATCATCCCGCGCTTCTCCGAGGTGGCGGCGATGTTCCCCGAGTCGAAGGAGTTCCACACGCTGCGCGTGCAGCCGCCCGCGGGCAACCACTACACCACCAAGATCCTGCGCCAGCTCTCGAACTCGTGGAACAAGTGGGGCTCGGGGCTCATCGCCTTCCACGGCCAGACCGGCAACATCATGTTCATCGGGACGACGTCGGAAAACACGCAGCACTTCTTCGACGAGATCAACGAGTACGGTTTCGACCTGGGCGGGGCGGGGCCATGCGTGCGCACCGCGATGTCGTGCGTCGGTGCGGCGCGCTGCGAGCAGTCCTGCGCCGACGAGCACCGGCTGCACCGCACGCTCGTGAACAACTTCATCGACGACATGCACCGCCCGGCGCTGCCGTACAAGTTCAAGTTCAAGGTCTCGGGCTGCCCCAACGACTGCATGAACTCGATCCAGCGCGCCGACTTCGCGGTGATCGGCACCTGGCGCGACGACATGCAGGTGGACCAGAAGGGGGTGAAGGAGTACGTCGCCTCGCACGGGCGCAAGTACACGATCGACAACGTGATCGCCCGCTGCCCGACCAAGGCGCTCTCGCTCAACGACGACGACACGCTGGAGGTCGACAACAGGAGCTGCGTGCGCTGCATGCACTGCATCAACGTGATGACCAAGGCGCTCAAGCCCGGCAAGGACCGCGGGGTGTCCGTGCTCATCGGGGGCAAACGCACCCTCAAGATCGGCGACACGATGGGCACCGTGATCGTGCCCTTCATGAAGATGGACACCGACGAGGACTTCGAGAAGATCAAGGACCTCGCCGCGACCGTGATCGACTTCTGGGCCGAGAACGGGCTGGAGCACGAGCGCTGCGGCGAGATGATCGAGCGCATCGGGCTTGCCGCGTTCCTCGAGGGCATCGGCATCGAGGTCGACCCGAACATGATCGCGCACCCGCGCACCAGCTCGTACGTGCGCATGGACACCTGGGACCAGGAAGCGCAGAAGTGGGTCGATCGCAAGCAGCAGGCCGAGGCGGCCGACTGAAGGCCCGCACAGGAGACAGGCACATGGCACAGGCACAGGCGGCGGAAAAGAAGGTGATGCGCACCCCCATCGAGAGCGGGTGCCCGGACGGCATGCAGTACATGCATCCGCTGATGGTCAAGAACTTCGGCAAGTGGAAGTACCACGACCGCCCGCGGCCGGGCGTGCTGCACCACGTGGCCTACTCGGGCGACGAGATCTGGACGGTGCGCGTGGGCACGCAGCGCCAGCTCGGGCCCTACGAGATCAACCTGCTGTGCGACATCGTCGACCAGTACGGCGAGGGCTACGTGCGCTTCACCATCCGCTCCAACCTCGAGGTGATGGTCTCGAAGTGGGAGAAGGTGGGCCCCCTCATCCAGGCCTTCAACGACGCGGGCTACCCGGTGGGCGGGACGGGCAATTCCGTCACCATGATCTCGCACACCCAGGGATGGCTGCACTGCGACATCCCGGGGACCGACGCCTCGGGCGTGGTGAAGAGCCTCATGGACGAGCTCTACCCGGAGTTCGTGAAGGAGGAGATGCCCAACCGCGTGCACATCACCACCTCCTGCTGCCAGATCAACTGCGGCGGCCAGGGCGACATCGCCATCAACGTGCAGCACACCAAGCCGCCGAAGATCAACCACGACCTGGTGGCGAACGTCTGCGAGCGCCCCTCGGTGGTCGCGCGCTGCCCGGTGGCCGCCATCCGCCCGGCGATGGTGAACGGCAAGCCCTCGCTCGAGGTCGACGAGAAGAAATGCATCTGCTGCGGCGCGTGCTACCCGCCGTGTCCGCCGATGCAGATCAACGACCCGGTGCACTCGAAGCTCGCGATCTGGGTGGGCGGCAAGAATTCGAACGCGCGCTCGAAACCGATGTTCCAGAAGCTGGTGGCCGCGGGGCTTCCCAACAACCCGCCGCGCTGGCCCGAGGTGGCGGAGGTCGTGAAGAAGATCCTCTACACCTACAAGAAGGACGCGCGCGACTGGGAACGCGTCGGCGACTGGGTCGAGAGGATCGGCTGGCCGCGCTTCTTCGAGCTCACGGGGCTTCCGTTCACGAAGTTCCACATCGACAACTGGCGCGGTTCGAGGAACAGCCTCAACGCCTCGGCCCACATCCGGTTCTAGCCATGAAGCTCGGCATCCTGGTGAACGAGGGCCCGTACACGCACGAGGCCTCGGACACGGCCTACCAGTTCGTGAAGGCGGCGCTCGCGAGGGGCCACGAGATCTTCCGCGTGTTCTTCTACCACGACGGGGTGAACAACGCGACGCGGCTCACCGTGCCGCCGCAGGACGACCGCAACATCGTCAAGCGCTGGAGCGAGCTCGCCGCGCAGCACAAGCTCGACCTGGTGGTGTGCATCGCCGCGGCGCAGCGCCGCGGCCTCATGGACGCTTCCGAAGCCAAGCGCAACGGCAAGGACGCGGACAACATCGCCCCGGGCTTCCGCATCTCCGGCCTGGGGCAGCTGATCGAGACCGGCATCCAGGCCGACCGCCTGGTGGTCTTCGGGGACTGAGGAAGGGACATGTCGGAAGACAACGCCGGCGGCGCCATCAAGAAGTTCCTGTACGTGAACCGCAGGGCCCCCTACGGGACGATCTACGCGCTCGAGTCCCTCGAGGTGGTGCTCATCGGCGCGGCGTTCGAGCAGGACGTGAGCCTCGCCTTCCTCGGCGACGGCGTCTACCAACTCGCCCGGGGCCAGGACACCAAGGCGGTGGAAGTGAAGAACTTCTCGCCCACGTTCCGCGCGCTCGAGGACTACGACGTGACCAAGCTCTACGTCGAGCGCGAGGCGCTGGAAGCGCGCGGGCTCACCGAGGAGGACCTCGTGGTCCCGGTGCAGGTGATGGAAGCGGCGAGGATCGCCGAGATCATGGAATCCCAGGACGTGGTCCTCACCTTCTAAAGGAAGCGCCGATGCTGCACACCGTGAACAAGTCGCCCTTCGAGAACAAGGCACTCGAGTCGTGCCTCAGGTACGCGCGCAAGGGCTCGGCCGTGCTCCTCATCGAGGACGGCGTCTACGCGGCGGCGCGCAATACCGCGGTCTCGAAGGCGATCGAGGCCGCGATGAAGGAAGTTTCGATCTACGCGCTCGCGCCCGACGTGGCGGCGCGAGGAATGCAGAACCGGGTGATGGACGGCGTTCGCCTGGTGGACTACGGGGGATTCGTGGACCTCGTGGTGGAGCACAACGCCGTGCAATCCTGGCTTTAGCGAACCCGATAGGAAAACCGAAAATGCCGATCACACTGAATGGCCAGACCATCGAGACCGACGAGGAAGGTTACCTCGCCAACCGCACCGACTGGAACGAGGAAGTCGCGAAGGAGATGGCGCGCGTCGACGATTGCAACCTCACCGAGAGCCACTGGGAAGTGATCAACTTCCTGCGCGAGTACTACGACGAGTACCAGATCGCCCCGGCGGTGCGCGTGCTCACCAAGGCGATCGGCAAGAAGCTGGGCGCCGACAAGGGCAACAGCAAGTACCTCTACGAGCTGTTCCCCTACGGCCCGGCCAAGCAGGCCTGCAAGTACGCGGGGCTGCCGAAGCCGACCGGCTGCGTGTAGCGCGGGCGCCGCACGGGGACCGGTGCGATGTCGGCGCTTAGCGTCTTCTACGCGGCGCTCTTCTACGTCGCCACGGCGGTCCTCGTGGGGGGCGTGGCGCTGCGCATCCGCCTCTACGCGCGCACGCCCCAGCCGCTCAAGATCCCGGTGCCCCCGGCCCCGGCGACGCGCGCCGGCGTCGCGCGGCGCATGCTCCTGGAAGTCACGCTCTTCCGCCAGCTCTTCCGCTCGAACAAGTGGATCTGGCTCTTCGGCTGGATGTTCCACGTGGCGCTCCTCGCCGTGCTGCTGCGCCACCTGCGCTACTTCACCGAGCCGGTGTGGGGATGGGTCGCGATGATGCAGCCCTTCGGCCACTACGCCGGTTTCGCGATGCTCGCGGGGCTCGCGGGGCTCTGGGCGCGGCGCTTCCTGGTCGACCGCGTGCGCTACATCTCCGCCCCGTCGGACCACCTGATGCTCGCCCTGCTCGTCGCGATCGCCGCCAGCGGGCTCGCGATGAAGTACGTGGCGCACACCGACATCGTGGCGCTGAAGGCGTTCTTCCTGGGGCTCATGGCCTTCGACTGGCAGGAGCTGCCCGCGGACCCGGTCCTGCTCGTGCACCTCGCGCTGGTGGCCACGCTCATGATCGTCTTCCCGGTGAGCAAGCTCCTGCACGCCCCCGGCGTCTTCTTCAGCCCCACGCTCAACCAGGTGGACGACGCGCGCGAGCATCGCCACGTCGCCGGATGGACCGCGGCTCCCGCGGCCCGCGGCACGGCCGACTGACATGGCCACGGCCTTCGAGACGCCCAGGCTCGGCGAATACCCGGTGATCCCGCTCATCCAGGCGGGCTCGATGGCGCATTCGAAGCCGTTCGTCGCCAAGCCCGAGCACCAGGCGGCCGTGGGCTATCCCGGCGAGCTGGTGCCCGGCTGGGAGGGCGTCGCCGTGCGGCGGCTGGGCGAGCTCGTGTCGCAGTCGCGCGCGCTCCAGGTCTTCCTCGACGCCTGCGTCAAGTGCGGCGCCTGCACCGACAAGTGCCACTACTACCTGGGCACCTCGGATCCGAAGAACATGCCGGTCGCGCGCCAGGACCTGCTGCGCTCCGTCTACCGGCGCTACTACACCTTCGCCGGCAAGCACTTCCCGAAGCTGGTCGGCGCGCGCGACATGACGCGCGAGGTCCTCGACGAGTGGTACGCGTACTACCACCAATGCTCGCAATGCCGGCGTTGCGCCGTCTTCTGCCCGTACGGCATCGACACGGCGGAAGTCTCGATGGCGGCGCGCGACATCATGGACACCGTCGGGCTGGGGCAGAAGTACTCGAACGAGATCATCGGCAAGGTCCACAAGATCGGCAACAACCTGGGGCTGCCCGAGCCGGCGCTGCGCGACACGCTCGAGGGCCTGGAAGAGGACGTGAAGGAGGAAACCGGCGTCGACGTGCGCTTCCCGCTGGACGAAAAGGGCGCGGAGGTGCTGCTGATCACGCCGAGCGCCGACTTCTTCGCCGAGCCGCACATCGACGGGCTGATCGGCTACGCCAAGGTCTTCCATGCCGCGGGCATCTCCTGGACGCTCTCCTCGCACGCCTCGGAAGCGGCCAACTTCTCGCTCTTCACGGGCAGCCACGACAACCTGGGCAAGGTCGCGCAGCGCATCCGCGAGGCGGCGATCGACCTGGGCGTGAGGCGCATCGTCGTCGGCGAGTGCGGGCACGCCTGGCGGGTCGCCTACAGCTTCTGGAACACGCTCATCGGCCCGTTCGACTTCCTCGACCCGAAATACCCGGTTCCCCAGCACATCTGCGAGGTCACCCACGAGCTGATCGGCCGCGGCGCGCTCACGCTCGACAAGAGCGCCAACGACGACAAGGTCGTGACCTTCCACGATTCCTGCAACGTCTCGCGGGCTTCGCGCATGGGCAGCGTCCCCGGCGGGCAGTTCACGATCCCGCGCGCGATCATCCGCGCCTGCGTGAACAAGTTCGTGGACATGGCGCCCGAGACCATCGGCGAGACGACCTTCTGCTGCGGCGGGGGCGGCGGGCTGCTCACCGACGACCTCGTGGAGCTGCGCGTGAAGGGCGCGGCCCCTCGCATGCTGGCGCTCCGGGACGTGGTCGAGGAGCACGGCGTGAACTACCTCGCCGCCATCTGCGCCATCTGCAAGAGCCAGTTCACCAAGGTCCTGCCGTACTACAAGCACCCCATGGACATGATCGGCAGCGTCCATGGGCTCGTGAGCAAGGCGATCGTCCTGGGCCCCAAGCCCTGAAGCGTTTCCAACGGAGAACGACATGTCCGCGACACCTCCCAAGCCCGCGCCCCAGGTGCACACGTTCCGGCGCTTCAAGGACGGCGACAACGAATGGAAGTCGCTGCAGGAGCGCATCTTCACGGCCGACGAGTCCGACAAGTGCCCGACCTACGTGCACAAGACGCCGCCGTGCCAGGCGAGCTGCCCCTCGGGCGAGGACATCCGCGGCTGGCTCAACATCGTGCGCGGGATCGAGAAGCCGCCGAAGGACGTGGGCATGCAGGAATACGCCTTCCGCCGCTCGACGGAGGCGAACCCCTTTCCCTCGATGATGGGGCGCGTGTGCCCCGCGCCGTGCCAGGCCGGCTGCAACCGCAACGCCGTCGACGACTTCGTCGGCATCAACGCGGTCGAGCAGTACATCGGCGACCAGGCGCTCGAGAAGGGCTTCACCTTCCAGGCCGGCCCCGAGACGGGCAAGCGCGTCGCGATCGTGGGCGGCGGCCCCGCGGGGCTCTCGGCCGCCTACCAGCTTCGCCGCAAGGGCCACGGCGTCACGCTCTTCGACGACCACGAGGAGCTGGGCGGGATGGCGCGGTACGGCGTGCCCGGCTACCGCCTGCCGCGCACGCACCTGGACGGCGAGATCGGCCGCATCACCTCGATGGGGGTCGAAGTGCGCACGCGCACGCGCATCGGCACCGACGTCGCCCTCGAGGAACTGGAATCGAAATACGACGCGGTGCTGCTGGCGCTCGGCTGCAAGGCCGGCAAGCCCCTTGCCGTGCCCGGCGGCGACGCGCCCAACTGCATCAGCGGCGTGGCGTTCCTCGAAGCGTTCAACCAGGGCCGGCTGAAGGCCGTCGCCGGCCGCGTCGTGGTGGTGGGCGGCGGCGACACCTCGATCGACGTGGTGTCGGTCGCGCGGCGCCTGGGCTACGTGCAGGACGTCAAGGAATCCGAGCGGCCGGAGTTTGTCGTGATGGGCCACACCGCCCACGACGTCTCGACGCTCGCCGCGCGCCAGGGCGCCGACGTCATGCTCACCTGCCTGCAGCCCGTCGAGGAGATGAACGCCGCGAAGCATGAGATCGAGGACGCGCAGCGCGAGGGCGTGAAGATCCGCGGCAGCATCCTGCCCAAGCGGGTGCTCGTCGACGAGGCGACGGGGCGCGCGAAGGCGCTGCGCCTCGTCGAGGTGGAGTGGGCAAAGGGCAAGTTCACGGAGAAGGCCGGCACGGAGTTCGACATCGAGGCCGACCTCATCGTCTCCGCCATCGGCCAGTCCGGGGACCTGAAGGGCATGGAATCGCTCGACAACGGCCGCGGCCTCATCGGCGCGGACAAGTTCTACCAGGTGCCGGGCCGCAAGGGCGTCTTCGCCTGCGGGGACATCATCCGCCCGCACCTGCTCACCACCGTGATCGGCCAGGGCTCGATCGCGGCCGAAAGCATCGACCGCTACCTGCGCAGCGCGGAGATGGCCCGGCGCCCGAAGGTCGACGTGCACCACTTCAACCTCCTGGACAAGCTGCGCGAGACGAACCTGGAGCCCGCGCCCTTCGCGCCCTCGAGCGAGCCCGCCTACCGCGACATCGACCGCGGGGTGCGCGGGACCTCGGAGACCGGCAAGGCCGTCGGCGGCTTCGCGGTGCACAACTACGAGGACCGCAGCGCTTCCGAGGTCTGCCAGTCGACCGAGCTCTTCCTCGGGCACTTCGCGAAGCAGGAACGCGTGAAGCGAACCGAGATCGGCCCCAGCGCCGAGGAGGTCCTGGGCCACTTCGCCGAGCGCATGGTGGGGCTCGACGACAAGAAGGCGGTGCAGGAGGCCAAGCGCTGCATGAGCTGCGGCATGTGCTTCGAATGCGACAACTGCGTGATCTACTGCCCGCAGACGGCGGTCAAGCGCACGCCCAAGAGCGAGGCGACGATGGGACGCTACGTGTACACCGACTACGCGCTATGCATCGGCTGCCACATCTGCGCCGACGTCTGCCCCACGGGCTACATCAAGATGGGGATGGGCGACCACTGAGCATGCGCGCCGCCCGCGCCGCCGCGCTCGTCCTCGCGCTCGCCGCCTTCGCCGCGGCGGTGGCCGCGGGCGCCGACGCGCTCGCCGGCCGCGTGGCCGAGCCCGTCGTGAAGATCGACCGGCCGGGCTCGTGCGTCGAGCCCACGGCGGTGATGCGCAGGGACCACATGAAGCTGCTCCTGCAGCAGCGCGACCGGACGCTGCGGCTGGGCATTCGCGATACGCGCCACAGCCTGAAGAACTGCGTCGAGTGCCACGCGGACGCGTCCACCGGCAGCGTCCTCGGCAAGGACGGCTTCTGCGAGAGCTGCCACCGCTATGCCTCGGTCTCGATCGACTGCTTCGAGTGCCATTCGCCCGAACGCCAGGCGCGCGTGGCCGAACGCAAATGAACGGCTCCCGCCGCCAGGTCCTCGGGCTGGGCGCCTGCCTCGCGGCGGCCGCGGCGCTCGCGCCGGGCCTGCGCCTCATCGAGCTCGCGCAGGCGCGCTCGCCCGAGGAGGCGGCCTCCAAGCTGCAGCGCTGGGGCCTTCTCATCGACACCGCGAAGTGCGGCGAGTGCGACGACTGCGTCACGGCCTGCCACGAGGAGAACGGCGTGAAGGGCCACGGGCGGCCCGCGACCGACTCGCAGTGGATCCGCAAGGTGAACCTGAAGGACAAGCGCACCGGGTTCGCGCAGACGCTGCCGGTGATGTGCCAGCACTGCGAAGAGGCGCCGTGCATCGACGTGTGCCCCACCGGGGCCTCGATGCGGCGCGCCGACGGCATCGTGCTCGTGGACAAGCACATCTGCATCGGCTGCCGCTACTGCGTGATGGCCTGCCCGTTCGGCGCGCGCCAGTTCGTCCACGAGAAGACCACCGGGCAGAAGGCCGACGTGCCGCGCGGCCAGGGCACGGTCGAGGCCTGCACGCTGTGCGTGCACCGCGTGGACCGCGGCGAGGAGCCCGCTTGCGTGAGCGCCTGCCAGAGGGACGGCGGCAAGGCGATGACCTTCGGCGACCTGAAGGACCCGGACTCGGCCATCGCCCGGCGCCTGAAGTCGGAGCGCAGCACGGCCCTGCGCGCCGACCTCGCGCTCGATCCCGGCGTGCGCTACCAGGGGCTTTCGTGACGCCCCCCGTGCATTACCGCGAGATCGAGGGCCGCAGCAGCGGGTTCTGGTCGCTCGTGGCGATCCTGGGCCTGTTCATCGCCCTCGCCCTCGGGGCGGCCTGGCGGATGGAACACGAGGGGCACTGGATCACGGGCATGTCCAACCGCGTCGTGTGGGGCGTGCCGCACGTGTTCGCCGTGTTCCTCATCGTCGCGGCCTCGGGCGCGCTCAACGTCGCATCCGTCGCCTCGGTCTTCGGCCGCAGCCTCTACAAGCCGCTCGCCCGCCTGTCGGGGCTGCTCGCGATCGCGCTGCTCGCGGGCGGGCTCGCGGTGCTGGTGCTCGACCTCGGCCGCCCCGACCGCATGGTCGTGGCCATGACGCACTACAACTTCAAGTCCATCTTCGCCTGGAACATCTTCCTCTACACGGGGTTCCTCGCCATCGTCGCGGCCTACCTGTGGACGATGTTCGAGCGGCGGATGAACGCGCACACGGCCCCGGTGGGAATGGCCGCGTTCATCTGGCGCCTGGTGCTCACCACCGGCACCGGGTCCATCTTCGGGTTCCTGGTGGCGCGCGACGCCTACAACAGCGCCATCCTCGCGCCGATGTTCATCATCATGTCGCTCGATTTCGGGCTCGCCATCTTCCTGCTGGTGCTGCTCGCGGCGGCGCGCGGGACGGGCCGGGCGATCGGCGGCGAGATCCTCGGGCGCCTGGGCGGGCTGCTCGCCGTCTTCGCCGCCGCGGTGCTGTACTTCGCCGCGATACAGCAGCTCACCAACGCGTACATCGCCCGGCAACACGAGGTCGTGCGCTTCTTCCTGGTGGACGGCGGCATCTACACCGCGCTCTTCTGGTTCGGCCAGGTCGCCATCGGCGGCGTGGCGCCCCTGGTGCTGCTGCTCGCGCCGGCCTGGCGCAAGTCGCGGCGCGCGCTCGCGCTCGCCTCGGCGTGCGTGGTCGCCGGCGGCCTCGCGCAGATGTACGTGCTCATCATCGGCGGGCAGGCGTACCCGCAGGTGGTGTTCCCCGACCACGAAGTGTCGAGCAGCGCCTTCGACGGCGTCGTGGCGTCCTACGCGCCGAGCCTGCCCGAAGTGCTGCTCGGGCTGGGAGGCGTGGCGCTCGCGCTCATGCTCACCGTCGTGGCCCTCAGGCTCCTTCCCTTCCTCCCGCAGGCGATCGCCGATCCAGGCCGCGATCCGGCCCACGCATGAAGCGCATCCTCGTCTCCGCGGCGCACAAGTCCTCCGGGAAGACCACCGTCGCGATCGGCCTCGCGGCCTCGCTCGCCGCGCGCGGCGAGATCGTCCAGCCCTTCAAGAAGGGCCCGGACTACATCGACCCGATCTGGCTCGCGCTCGCCGCGGGGCGCAGCTGTTTCAACCTCGACCCCTACCTCAGCAGCGCGGACGAGATCCGCGCCGCGTTCGTCCGCCGCATGGCCGGTGCCACGATCGGGCTCATCGAGGGCAACAAGGGCCTGCACGACGGCCTCGACCTGCACGGGTCGAACAGCAACGCGGCGCTCGCCGTGATGCTGGACGCGCCCGTCGTCCTGGTGCTCGACGCGCGCGGCATGACGCGCGGCATCGCGCCCATCATCCTCGGGTTCCAGGCCTTCGAGCCGAGGACGAACATCGCCGGCGTGATCCTGAACCAGCTGGGCGGCGCGCGGCACGAGTCGAAGCTGCGCGCGGTGATCGAGCACTACACGAGCGTCCCGGTGATCGGGGCGCTCGCGCGCGAGGACGCCCTCGCCATCGAGGAGCGCCACCTGGGCCTGGTGCCCGTGAACGAGGCGCCCGCGGTACGGGAGCGCGTCGCGGCCATCGCCGCGCACGTGGCCCGCGGCGTGGACCTCGGGCGGCTGCTCGAGGTGGCCGCCAGCGCGCCCGCGATCGCCGTTGCGCCGCCGGATCCGGCTCGCCCCTCTTCCGGGGCCCCGGTGCGCATCGCCATCGCGCGCGACGAGGCCTTCGGCTTCTACTATGCGGACGACCTCGAGGCCCTTCGCGATGCCGGCGCGCAGATGGTCCCCTTCAGCGCCCTGCGCGACCGGCGCCTGCCGCAGGCCGACGGGCTCTTCATCGGGGGCGGATTCCCCGAGACGCACCTGGACGCGCTCGCGGCGAACGCGGAGCTGCGCGCCGACATCCGCGGTCGCATCGAGTCGGGCCTTCCGGCCTACGCCGAGTGCGGCGGCCTCATGTACCTCGCGCGCGGGATCGCCTGGAACGGGCGGCGCGCCGAGATGGTGGGCGCGATCCCCGCGGACATCGTGATGCACGCGCGCCCCGTGGGCCGGGGCTACGTGCACCTGCGCGAGACCGCAAGCGCTCCCTGGGCGGCGGCGACTGCGCCCGGCGCGCAACCCATCCGCGCCCACGAGTTCCACTACTCGAGCGTTGAGAACCTGCCGGCGGACACCGTCTTCGCCTATGCGGTCGAGCGCGGCCACGGCGTCGATGGCCGGCACGACGGCATCGTGCACCGCAACCTGCTCGCGTCGTACACTCACCTGCGCGGCGTGGCGGGCAACCCGTGGGCGCCGCGCTTCGTCGAATTCGTGAGGAGCCGTCGCCATGCAGCCTGAGAGCGGGCCGCCCGCCCCCGTCCTGGACGAGGACGGCTACCTCGTCGACCCCGACGCCTGGACCGAGGACCTCGCCCGCATGCTCGCCAAGCGCGAGGGCATAGAGCTCACCGGCGAGCACTGGGACGTGATCCGCTTCATGCGCGCCTTCTACGAGGAGCGCCGCATCGCCCCGGACGCGCGCTACGTGCTCAGGCACCTGGCCGAGTCCCGCGGCGCGGACCGCAACGAGCTCTTCCGGCTCTTTCCCTACGGCTACCCGAAGCAGGCCTGCAAGATCGCCGGCATGCGCAAGCCGCGCGTCTGGAGCACGGGGTGATCATCGTCACGCCCGAGGCCGCCGCGCAGATCCACGAGTCGGCCCGCCAGTCCGGCATCGAGGCCCCGCGCCTGCGCGTCGCCGCACGCCTCACCGACAAGCGCGAAATCGAGTACGGGATGGGCTTCGACGAAAAGGGCGAGGGCGACCTCGAATTCGCTTCCGGGGGCGTCACGCTCCTCGTGGCCAGCGCCTGCTCCGAGCTCCTCGACGGCGCGAAGCTCGATTACGTGGAGATCAACCCCGCCGAGCACCGCTTCATCTTCATCAACCCCAACGACCCCGCCCACAAGGCCCCGAAGCCGGGAGGCTAGCAATCGGGGAAAATGGGGGCATGAGCAGCCCTCCCCTCGTACGCCTCGCCCGCAAGACCCAGTCGCTGGACCTGCTGTACGAGGTCGCCTTCAGCCTCAACCAGCCGGGGAACCTGGAGCAGGTGCTGGAGGGTTTCCTCGCGACCCTCACGGAGCTCGTGGACGCGCGTGCGGCGAACGTCCAGCTGGCGGACGCCGGCGGAGGCATCCGCAGCTTCGCAAGCCGCGGCCAGGCGCCCGCCGAGGCCGAGCGCGTCGAGGCGAAGCACGTCAGGGTACCGATCCAGTACCAGGACCGCGCGCTCGGCACCCTCGAGCTGCACCTCGAGCACCCGCTCGCCGAGATGGGCGAGGACCTCCCGGAGCTCCTCGCCGCCATCGGCCGGTACCTGGGGCTCGCCATCGAGAAGAGCCGGCTGGAGGGCGAGGCGCGCAGGCTCGCGATCCTCGAGGAGCGCAACCTCATCGGCAACGAATTGCACGACTCGCTCGCGCAGTCGCTGATCGGCATGAAGCTGCAGCTCGTGATGCTCGCCGAGTCGCTCGCCAGGGGAAACGTGAGCGCGGCGCACTACGAGGCGAGGAGCCTGCAGCGGGCGCTCGCGCAGGCGAACGACGACCTGCGGGAGCTGCTCACCAACTTCCGCCTCAAGATAGGCGACTCGGGGCTCGTTCCGTCCGTCGAGAACCTCGTCGAGCGCTTCCGGCGCGAGACCGGCATCGCGGTCTTCTTCCAGAACGAGTGCGGCGCCCTCGCGCTCACGCCCGCCCAGGAGATCCAGGTCTATTTCATCATCCAGGAGGCGCTCACGAACATCCGCCGCCACAGCGGGGCGATGAACGTGCGCATCATGCTCGCCAACGAAGCCGACCTCTACACGGTGCTGATCGAGGACGACGGCGCCGGCATGAACGAGGCGCCCGACGAGCGGCCGGCCGTTCACGCGGGGCTCGCGATCATGCGCCAGAGGACGGAGCGGCTGCCCGGGCAGATCGTGATCGAAAGCGAGCCGGGCGAAGGCACGCGCATCATCGTCATCTTCAACGCGCCGCCCCCCGCGGCGCCGAAGGGCTAGCGATGCGCGTGCTGCTCATAGACGACCACTCGCTCGTGCGCAAGGGCATCGCGGAGCTGCTCGCGAGCCGCGGCGTGCAGGTGGTCGCGTCGGTAAGCTCCGGGCGGGAGGGGATCGCGCGCGCTTCCGAGCTGCCGTGCGACGTGATCCTGCTCGACATCAAGATGCCGGGCATGAGCGGGATCGAGACGCTGAAGGAGCTGCGCGCCGCGGGCAACCGCACGCCCGTGGTGATGCTCACCATGAGCCGCGAGGAGGCGGACCTGGGCGCGGCGATCCGGGCGGGGGCCCAGGGCTACCTTCTCAAGGACATCGAGCCCGAGGACCTGGTGCCCGCGCTGGAGGCCGTGCTCGCCGGCGACAGCGTCGTCGCCCAGGAAATGGTCGGCACCATGGCGCAGATCCTCCGCCGCGACGATCCGGCGGGCGATGCGAGGCGCGCCGAAGCGCCCTTCGCGGAGCTCACGCCGCGCGAGCGCGAGATCCTCGAGTGCCTGGGCGGCGGCTACAGCAACAAGATGATCGCCCGCGCGCTCGACATCTCCGAGGGCACGGTGAAGCTGCACGTGAAGGCGATCCTGCGCAAGCTCGGCATCCATTC
>DATIWC010000049.1:0-32277 GCA_035519515.1 Usitatibacter sp. | reverse complement strand
AGATAATAAGGTCGCATAGGCCAAGAGAGTCGAAAGGAAACGAACATGCGTCACCGTCACGGGCTTCGCAAGCTCAACCGCACCAGCAGCCATCGCCTGGCGATGCTGCGCAACATGACCGTCTCGCTCCTCAAGCACGAGGCGATCAAGACCACGCTGCCGAAGGCGAAGGAGCTGCGCAAGGTGGCCGAGCCCATCATCACGCTCGGCAAGACGCCCACCCTCGCCAACCGCCGCCTCGCGTTCGATCGGCTGCGCGACCGCGACATGGTCGTGAAGCTCTTCGACGAGCTGGGCCCGCGCTACAAGGCGCGTAACGGCGGGTACCTGCGCATCCTCAAGTTCGGCTTCCGCCAGGGCGACAACGCGCCCATGGCGCTGGTCGAGCTGGTGGACCGCCCGGCGCCCGTCGAAGAGGCTCGCGATACGGGCGATTCGAAGGTCAAGGCTTAGCCGCTACGGCCTGCATCCGGAGCGGCGCAGCTCCACCCTCCGGTTGCGCGCCTTGTTCTCGTCGGTGGTGTTCGGAACCAGCGGGCGCGTATCGCCGTAGCCCGCGGTCGTGATGCGTCCCGCGGCGATTCCCCTGCCGGCCAGCCACGCCTTCACGGCATCCGCCCGCTTCGCGGAAAGCTTCATGTTGTAGTCGCGCGCGCCCTGGTTGTCGGTGTGCCCGCCGATCTCCGCCGCGTAGCCGGGATCGTTCGCGAACAGCGCGCGCACCTGCTCCAGCACGGGCATCGAATCCGGCCGCAGCGTCGCCTGGTCGAAATCGAAGTTGATGCCGTAGACGGTCAGCGTGCATTTCCTGGGCGGCGGGCCCCCGCTCAGGAGCGTGACGAGGCTGTACGACGACGTCGATTCCTCGTTGCCGCTGCCGTGCCGGTACCAATACCAGTACTCGCCCTGCGGCGTCTTGCGATTGAGCACCGCCTGGTTCGCGTCGTCGGGGTCCGTGAGCAGCTTCGCGCCGATGCCTTGCAGCGCGCTCACGTAATTCTTCCAGACCGCGTAGGGCGCCGGGTTCGCGCGCTCGTCGGTGAGCTCGTAGACGTTCTCGATCACGCGTCCCGCGACGGCCTTCTCGCCGTCGGGCAGCGGCAGGTTCACGCTGTCGAAGTCCCTTTCGTCGCAGCGATCGAGCTTGAACGCCGCGAACTGCTTCACGAGCCAGGCGGGATCTTTGCAGGTGCCGGGGCTTGCCTCGGACGCAGCCGGCGCGGCCGACACCTGCACTTCCTGCACGAGCGGGGCCACCTGGAGGGTCGTCAGCGTGTACGAGCCGGTGGACTCGTCGTTGCCGGAGCCGTGCGTGTACGAGTACCAGGACTCGCCTTGCGGCGTCTTCCGGGTGAGCACCGCGGACCAGCCGCCGTTCGGATCGGATACCAGCGTCGCGCCGCTCTTCTTGCCCAGCTCGGCGTAGAAGCGCCGCGCGGTTTCGTTGCTGGCGTTCTTCGACTCGTCCTTCAGCTCGTAGGTCACCGTGCTGCGGCGTCCCTGGACGGTCCTGGAGCCGCCAGCCACGTCGAAGGCGACAGGGATCCAGGCCTTTTCCGCGCAGTCGATGATTTCGTATCCGGGCAGGCGCGCGGGCGCCCATGCGGGGTCCTTGCACCCGGCCTTGTCGGCCGCGATCGCGCTCGCTGCGATGAGGGAAAGGAGATACGCTGCCCGCCACATCTTCATGATCGATCGCCTCCTATCGTGCCGCGCCGAACACCAGGTGGCGCCGCGCGAGGTAGTTCCAGAAGAATACCGTGCCCGTCGCGGCGAGCTTGCCGAAGAGAAGGCTCGTCCCCAGGCGCCCGACGGCCGCGGCGAGGATGGCCTGGTTCAGGGCGAGCCCGATGGCGCTCACCACGAACACCAGCGCGATCTCCCAGCGCTTCCCGAAGCGCACGCCGCTCACGAACACGAAGCGCACGCTGAGGAAGTAGTTCACCAGCGTGGCGACCACGAACGTGGCCGGCGCGACGCGCAGGTAGGGATATCCCAGCCACTGCGCGAACGCCAGGAACAGGCCGATGTCCACGCACGCCGCCACGCCGCCGACCACGAAGTAGCGCGCGATGCGCCGCGTCTCAGCGAAAGAGGTTGTACTTGAGGACACAGTAGATGGCGCGGAAGCCGTCGCGGTAGTTGATCTTCTTGCCTTCCGCGTAGGTACGCCCGTAGTAGGCGATGCCCACCTCGTACACGCGGCAGCCCCTCTTCGCCACCTTCGCCGTGATCTCGGGCTCGAAGCCGAAGCGGTCTTCCTCGATCTCGATCGCCTGGATCAGCTCGCGGCGGAAGGCCTTGTAGCAGGTCTCCATGTCCGTGAGGTTCAGGTTGGTGAACATGTTGGAGAGCAGCGTGAGCAGCCCGTTGCCCATGCGGTGCCAGAAATAGAGCACCCGGTGGGGCTCGGCGCCCATGAAGCGCGAGCCGTACACGACGTCGGCGCGGCCCTCGACGATCGGCGCGAGCAGCCGCGGGTACTGCTGCGGGTCGTACTCGAGGTCCGCGTCCTGGATGATCACGATGTCGCCCGTGGCCTTGGCGATGCCGGTGCGCAGCGCCGCGCCCTTGCCCGCGTTCCTCTCGTGCAGCGCGAGCTGGTCGACCTGGCCGCGCAACGGCCCGGTGAGGAGCTCGCGCGTGCCGTCCGTGGAGGCGTCATCCACCACGATGATTTCCTTCACCGGCCACGGCGCCGCGCGGACGGCCTCCAGCAGGCGCGCGATCGTCGGCGCCTCGTTGTAGCAGGGGATGACCACGGAGAGCTTCACGGCGCTCATTGTGCCAAGACTCGCGCCGCGTCGATTCTCACCAGCAGGGCATCGACGCCGCCCGCGGCGTTGGGCCGCGCCCACTCGACGCTGCCGAGCTCGCGCGCCGCCGCGGCCGAAGCCATGGGGTCGCCCTCCCGGTGCGCCGTGTCGCGCGGGTGCACGCCGGTGAGATAGAGGTAATCGGGGCGCTTCGCCGCAACCTGCGCGCGCAGCCCCGCCGCGTCGGCGGGGCGGTCGAGCCGGACCCCGCGCCGGCCCGCCAGCAGCGCGACGTACGAGGGCACCACCCACATCACGCTCGCTTCCGCGGGTGTCGTTCGCCGCACCTGGTCGAGGTCGGCCAGCACGCCGATCTGCAGCAGCGCGTTCGCCTCGGCGGCGGGACGCGACGGGATGCGGTAGAAGTCGGCGATGTCCGTCATGCGGTAGCCCGCGGCGAGCTCGGGCGCGGGCAGGCCCGCCCGCCCGGCGATGTAGAAGAGCGCCGCAGGAATGCACACCGAAAGGGGCAGGACCGCGGCGAGCGCGCTCCAGCGCGCCGCGCGAGGCGCCTGCATGCGCAGCACGAGGAGCCTCTGCCACAGCCAGAAAGCGTTCATCGCGACCAGCGGGATCGCGGGCAGCGCGAGGCGGTACATCTGTCCCGGGAACGGCCACACGGCGAGGATCGCGGCGAAGATCGCCACGTAGATCGCGTCGGCCTCGAGCTTCGCCGCGCGCCAGAGCGTCCCGGCGACGCCGCTCGCACCGGCCAAGGCCGCGAGGAGGAAAGCGGGCTTCCAGGGCTCGCCCCAGAAGATGAGCAACGCCGTGAGCCAGGCGTCGGCGAGCGCGGACAGGTTGTTCGCGACGATCGCCCCGGTCCAGTCCGCGCCGTGCTCGGCGGCGCCGCGCGCCATGCCCGCGCCGAACGAGGCGTACGCGTCATCGCCGCCCGACGGCCGCAATGCGTACCAGAGGGCGCCCGAGAGCGCCGCGATGGCCATCGCGACGAGCGCTCCCCTGAACCGGTTCCGGTCGCCCCCGCGTACCCGGTGCGCGAGCTCCACGAGCCCGATCGCGGCGGCGAGCGCAACGCCGATGGTTCGCGTGAGGAATACGGCCGCGAGGAGCACGCCGAGTCCTGCCGCACGTGCGAGGTCCGGGCGTTGCGCGAAGCGGCGATGCACGAGGAGCGCCGCCAGCGCGAGCGCGAGGTACGGAAACTCCGAAAGGATTCCCTTCACGTTGAGCCACGCGCCCGGCATCCAGGCGTACACCAGCGCGCACGCGAAGCCGATCGCCGCCGACTTCGCGGCGTCGCGCGCGAGCAACCCGAGCAGGAACACCGAGGCGCCGAACGAAAGCGCGACCCACGCGTGCGCGATGCGCCAGTCGTACGCGCCGCCGCCCCACGCGAGCAGGAGCGGGAAGAGCGGGGGATATTTCTCGAGGGGGAACGCCGCCACGATGGCGGGCGAGGCGGGCTGCCACGGCGAGAACGCCTGCGCCATCACGAGGTAGCTCACGCTGTCGTCGAACAAAGATGCGATCCCCGGCTGCCACGTGAAGGCCACCGCGACGGCGCCGGCGGCGAGCGCGAGCCCCGCGAGCGCCGCGGGCAACCGGCTCATCGAACGACGATGATGCGGTAGTCGTTCACGTTGGTGCGCGTGGGGCCCGTGACCACCAGGTCGCCCAGCGCATGGAAGAACCCGTAGCCGTCGTTGTCGGCGAGCAGGGCCTTCGGGGAGAGCCCGAGCGCGGCGGCGCGCGCGAGCGAGTCGGGTGCGAGGATCGCCCCCGCGTTGTCCTCGCTGCCGTCGATGCCGTCGGTGTCGCACGCGAGCGCCCACGTGCTCGCGAGGCCCTCGAGCGCAATGGCGAGCGAGAGGAGGAACTCCGTGCAGCGTCCGCCGCGGCCCTTGCCGCGCAGGGTGACCGTCGTCTCGCCGCCCGAGATGAGCGCCACGGGCGGGCGGAAGGGATGGGAGTATTGGCGAAGCTGACGCGCCAGCGCCGCGTAGACCTTGGCGACTTCCGAGGATTCGCCCGTGACGCTGTCGCCCAGCACCATCGGCGTGATGCCGCGGTGCTGCACGAACGCCGTGGCGCTCGCGAGCGCCGCGTGCGCGGTCGCGATCACGTGGTTCTCGGCGCGCGCGAGCGAGGCATCCCCGGGTTTCGGCGTCTCCGCGATCTCGCCCTCCATGCCTTTCTGCAGGTGCGAAGCAATGCTCGCGGGAAGCTTCACGCCGTAGCGCGCAAGGATGTCCTGCGCATCCCGATACGTCGTGGGATCCGCCACGCACGGCCCCGAGGCGATGTGGGTCGGATCGTCGCCGGTGACGTCCGAGATCACGAGCGCCACGACCTTCGCGCGCGTGGCCGCGGCGAGCCGCCCGCCCTGGATCTGCGAGAGGTGCTTGCGCACCGTGTTCATGTCCTGGATCGGCGCGCCGCTCGCGAGCAGCTCGCGCGTCACGGCCTTCAGGTCGGCCATGGCGATGCCCTCGCACGGCAGCGAGAGCAGCGACGATCCGCCGCCGGAGACGAGGGCGAGGAGCAGGTCGTCGGGGCCCAGCGCGCGCGCGGCGGCGAGGATTTCGCGCGCGGCGCTCTCGCCCTGCTCGTCGGGCACCGGGTGCCCGGCCTCGACGACGCGAATGCGTTGCGTGGGCAGCCCGTGCCCATAGCGCGTGATGACCACGCCTTCGAGGGGAGCGCCCGGCGGCCAGTGCGTCTCCACCGCGACCGCCATGGAAGCCGCCGCCTTGCCGGCGCCGATCACGAGCGTGCGCCCGCGCGGCGGCGGGGGAAGGTGCTTGCCGACGATCTGCAGCGGGTCGGCGGCGGCGAGGGCGGCCTGGAAGCTGCCCAGGAGGAGCTCCCGCACAGGCTGGATTCCCGTCTCCACGGCGGATGGCCTAGCCCGCGGCCATCCGCCGGCGCGGCGGCGGCTCGAGGATGGACTTCAGGAACTTGCCCGTGAAGCTCGCCGGCGCGTGCGCCACGTCCTCGGGCGTGCCCTGCGCGATCACGTGGCCGCCGCCGTCGCCGCCCTCGGGGCCCAGGTCGATCACCCAGTCCGCGGTCTTGATGACGTCGAGGTTGTGCTCGATCACCACCACCGTGTTGCCATGGTCGCGCAGGCGGTGCAGCACCGTGAGCAGCAGGTCGATGTCGTGGAAGTGCAGCCCCGTGGTCGGCTCGTCGAGGATGAAGAGGGTGCGTCCCGTGTCGCGCTTCGACAGCTCCAGCGAGAGCTTCACGCGTTGCGCTTCACCCCCCGAGAGCGTGGTCGCGCTTTGACCGAGCTTGATGTAGGCGAGGCCCACCTCCATGAGGGTCGCGAGCTTGCGCTGCAGCGCGGGCACCGCGCTGAACAGCTCGTGCGCCGCCTCCACCGTCATGTCGAGCACCTGGTCGATGGAGCGGCCCTTGTAGGTGACTTCCAGCGTCTCGCGGTTGTAGCGCTTGCCGTGGCAGACGTCGCACGGGACGTAGATGTCGGGCAGGAAGTGCATCTCCACCTTGATCATGCCGTCGCCCTGGCACGCCTCGCATCGGCCGCCCTTCACGTTGAAGGAGAAGCGGCCCGGCCCGTAGCCGCGCGCACGCGATTCCGGCACGCCCGCGAACAGGTCCCGTATGGGCGTGAACAGCCCCGTGTACGTGGCGGGGTTCGAGCGCGGCGTGCGGCCGATGGGGCTCTGGTCGACGTTGATCACCTTGTCGAAGAAATCGAGCCCTTCGATGGAATCGTGCTCGGCGGGCTCCGCGGCGCTGCCGTAGAGGTGGTGCGCGACGGTGGTGTACAGGGTGTCGTTGATCAGCGTGGACTTGCCCGATCCCGAGACGCCCGTCACGGCGACGAAGAGGCCGACGGGAATGTCCACGGTGACGTTCTTGAGGTTGTTGCCGCGCGCGCCGGCAATGCGCAGCTGCTTCTTCGCGTCCGGCCGGCGCCGGCGCGTGGGCGTGGCGATCGCCTTGCGCCCCGAAAGGTACTGGCCCGTGAGCGAGGCCGGATCCTGCATCACCTGGTCGGGCGTTCCCTGCGCGACGACCTCGCCGCCGTGCACGCCCGCGCCCGGGCCCATGTCCACCACGTGGTCGGCGGCCTCGATGGCCTCCTCGTCGTGCTCGACCACGATCACCGAGTTGCCCAGGTCGCGCAGGTGCTTGAGCGTCTCGATGAGGCGCGCGTTGTCGCGCTGGTGCAGCCCGATGGAAGGCTCGTCCAGCACGTACATCACGCCGGTGAGGCCCGAGCCGATCTGGCTCGCGAGCCGGATGCGCTGCGCCTCGCCGCCGGAGAGCGTGTCCGCGGAGCGCGTGAGCGAGAGGTAGTCGAGGCCCACGTCGTTCAGGAACTTGATGCGGTTGGCGATCTCGCGCACGATCTTCTCGGCGATGGCCTTCTTCGAGCCGGGGAGTTCCAGCGTCTCGAAGAACGGCTGCGCGAGCCTCAACGGCATCGCGGAGAGCTCGTGGATGTTGCGGTCGGCCACCTTCACGTGCCGCGCCTCCTGGCGCAGGCGCGTTCCGTGGCAGTCGGGGCAGTCGCGCGTGTTGAGGTACTTGGCGAGCTCTTCCTTGACCGCGATGGAGTCGGTCTCGCGGTGGCGCCGCTCGAGGTTCGGCAGGATCCCCTCGAAGGCGTGCTCCTTGGTGGCGCTGCGGCCCTTCTCGCCGGGGTAGCGGAAGGCGATCTTCTCGCCCTGGGAGCCGTTCAGGACGACCTCGCGCGCCTTCTCGGGCAGGGACTCGAACGGCGCCTCGACGTCGAAGCCGTAGTGCTGCGCGAGGGATACCAGCATCGAGAAGTAGAACTGGTTGCGCCGGTCCCAGCCGCGGATCGCGCCGCCGGCGAGCGACAGGTGCGGGAAGGCCACCACGCGCTTGGGATCGAAGAACGTGATCTGCCCCAGGCCGTCGCAGCGCGTGCACGCGCCCATCGGGTTGTTGAACGAAAAGAGGCGCGGCTCGAGCTCGGGGATCGAGTAGCTGCAGATGGGGCAGGCGAACTTCGCGGAGAAGAGGTGCTCCTTGCCGCTATCGATCTCGACCGCCACGGCGCGCCCGTCGGCGTGGCGAAGCGCCGTCTCGAAGGACTCGGCCAGGCGCTGGCGCTGCCCGCCGGAGGCCGGGGTGTCGCCGGGCGCCTCGACCTTCAGCCGGTCGACCACGATCTCGATCGTGTGCTTGCGGTTGCGGTCGAGCCTGGGCAGCTGGTCGATCTCGTGCACCTCGCCGTCGATGCGCAGCCGCACGAAGCCCTGCGCGCGCAGCTCGTCGATGAGGTCGGCCTGCTCGCCCTTGCGGCCCACCACCAGGGGTGCCACGATCATCACGCGCATGCCGGCCTCGAGGGCGAGCACGTGGTCCACCATCTGCGCAACGCTCTGCGCGGCGAGCGGGATGTTGTGGACCGGGCAGTACGGGTCGCCCACGCGGGCGAAGAGCAGGCGCAGGTAGTCGTGCACCTCGGTGACCGTGCCCACCGTGGAGCGCGGGTTGTGCGAGGTGGCCTTCTGCTCGATGGCGATCGCGGGCGACAGGCCCTCGATCAGGTCCACGTCGGGCTTCTCCATGAGCTGGAGGAACTGGCGTGCGTAGGCCGAGAGCGACTCGACGTAGCGGCGCTGGCCTTCGGCATAGAGCGTGTCGAAGGCGAGCGATGACTTGCCGGAGCCCGAAAGGCCCGTGATGACCACGAGCTTGTTGCGCGGAATGTCCACGCTCACGTTACGCAGGTTGTGAGTGCGGGCGCCGCGGATGCGGATCGTTTCCATGGGGCAATCTGCTAGTATATAAGAGCTCCCTTTCCCCGCTCTACCCCCATATTCCCGTGAATTCCACGGCCCGCATGAGCGGTGCCGAGCTGCGCGCGAGCATGGCGCTCGCGTCGATCTTCGGCCTGCGCCTTTTCGGGATGTTCATCATCCTGCCCGTGTTCGCCCTGTGGGCGCGCGGGCGCGCGGACTGGAGCCTGCAGCTCGTGGGCGTGGCGATGGGCGCCTACGGCCTCACGCAGGGCATCCTGCAGATCCCCTACGGGTGGCTTTCCGACCGCTTCGGGCGCAAGCCCATGCTCTACCTGGGCCTCGCCGTGTTCGCCCTGGGCAGCCTCGTGTGCGCCTTCGGCGAGCATCCGTGGGTGATGATCGCGGGGCGGGTCATCCAGGGCGCGGGCGCCGTCTCGGGCGTGGCGATCGCGGCCGCGGCGGACCTCACGCGGGAGTCGCAGCGCACCAAGGCCATGGCGATCATCGGCTCGACGATCGGCGTGGTGTTCGCGCTCTCGTTCGTCGCGGCCCCGGTGCTCGAGAAGGCGCTCGGCGTGCCGGGCATCTTCGGGGTCACGGCCGTCCTCGCGCTGGGAGCGCTCGCCGTGGTGCGCTTCGGCATTCCCGATGCCGTGGCCACGCCGCGCAGCGCGCCGGCCGGCGATTTCGCGATCGTCTTCCGCGATCCCGAGCTCGTGCGCCTCTACGTGGGCATCTTCGCCCTGCACGCGGTGCTGATGGCGATGTGGGTCGTGGTGCCCGTCTCGCTCGTGCAGGCGGGACTCCCGCAGTCGGCGCACTGGGAGGTATACCTGGGCGCGATGGGCGTGGGCTTCGTGCTGATGGTCCCGGCCGTCGTGGGTCCCGCGGCGGCCCACGAGAAGCCGGTGTTCCTCGCCAGCGTGGCCCTCGTCGTGGCCGCGCTGGCCGTCCTCGTGCTCGAGCTGCACAGCGTGGGCGGCATCGTCACCGGGCTCGTCATCTTCTTCGCGGGCTTCAACGTTCTGGAAGCCAAGCTCCCCGCGCTCGTGTCGCGCGCGGCGCCCCGGGAGGCGACCGGCGCCGCCACGGGGGTCTATTCCAGCGTACAGTTTCTCGGCACGTTCTGCGGAGCGGCCGCCGGCGGCGTCCTCGCCCAGCACGCCGGGTACACCGCGGTGCTGGTAACCTGCCTCGCCATCACCGCGGGCTGGCTCGCCGTGGCGTGGAACATGGGTAAATTCGTGCCGGCCGCCCCGCCGGCGTCGCGCAATTAGGAAAGGAAGCGTTCATGGCATCGGTCAACAAAGTCATCCTCGTCGGCAACCTCGGCCGCGACCCCGAGACGCGTTACTCGCCCGACGGCGGCGCGATCACCAACATCTCCGTGGCCACCACGGACAAGTGGAAGGACAAGAACGGCGAGATGCAGGAGAAGACGGAATGGCACCGCGTGGCCTTCTTCGGGAAGCTCGCCGAGATCGCCGGCGAATACCTCAAGAAGGGCAGCCAGGTCTACGTCGAGGGGCGCCTGCAGACGCGCAAGTGGCAGGACAAGGAAGGGCAGGACCGCTACACCACCGAGATCGTGGCCAACCAGATGCAGATGCTGGGCTCGCGCCAGGGCATGGGCGGCGGCGACCGTGGCGGCGAAGCGCCCGAGGCGGGCGGGGCCTCGCGTGCCGCGTCGAAGCCGGCCGCGGCCAAGGCCGCCGGCGGCAAGTTCGACGACTTCGAGGACGACATCCCGTTCTAGCTTGAAATCCGCGGGCGGCACCCGCACTTCACCCTCGGATTTCCCATGAGGATTCTCGGACCATGAAGCGCATCTTCCTTTTCCTGGTCACCAACCTCGCCGTGATGTTGGTGATGTCGGTCACGCTCTCCCTGCTGGGCGTGAACCGCTACTTCACCGCCAACGGCCTGAACATGGGCGCGCTGCTCGTGTTCTCGCTGGTGGTGGGTTTCACGGGCTCCATCTTCTCGCTGCTCATCTCCAAGCCGATGGCGAAGTGGAGCACCGGCGCGCGCGTGCTCGACCCGCCGCAAACCGGCGACGAGCA
The DNA here is from genome assembly GCA_035519515.1 of Usitatibacter sp. Classification (GTDB taxonomy): domain Bacteria; phylum Pseudomonadota; class Gammaproteobacteria; order Burkholderiales; family Usitatibacteraceae; genus Usitatibacter. The sequence goes on along the minus strand of DATIWC010000049.1, from coordinate 21,687 downwards.
ATGGCTCGTCTCCACCGTGAAGCGCCTGGCCGAGAAGGCGGGCGTGGGCATGCCCGAGGTCGCGATCTACGAAGGCGAGCCCAACGCGTTCGCCACGGGCGCCTTCCGGGATTCGTCGCTGGTCGCGGTTTCCACGGGCCTGCTCGAGTCCATGAGCCACGACGAGATCGAGGCCGTGCTGGGCCACGAGCTCGGCCACGTGGCCAACGGCGACATGGTCACGCTCACGCTGATCCAGGGCGTGGTGAACACGTTCGTCATCTTCCTCGCGCGCGTCGTGGGCTACGTGGTGGACAAGGCCGTGTTCAAGACCGAGCGCGGCGTGGGCATGGGCTACTACATCACCGTGATGGTGTGCGAGATCCTCTTCGGCATCCTCGCCTCGCTCATCGTCGCCTGGTTCTCCCGCCAGCGCGAGTTCCGCGCGGACGCGGCCTCGGCGGGCCTGCTGGGCTCGCCGCGGCCGATGATCTCGGCGCTGCGCCGCCTGGGCGGCCTCGAGCCCGGGGCCCTGCCGCAGGCGCTGCAGGCCTTCGGCATCGCCGAGGGAGGCAGCAGGTTCATGGCGCTCTTCGCGAGCCATCCTCCTATCGAGCAGCGCATCGCGGCGCTGGAAGGCGGCGCGCGCGGCTGACCCGTCGCGGGCCTCATGCCGCTCGCGCTGCTGGTCTCGATCACCGTCCTCGCGCACGTCGCGTACAACGGCACGCGCCTCACGTTCTCGCTCGCCGCGCTGAGCCAGGGCGCCACGCCGCTCACGGTGGGCGCGCTGGTCTCGCTGATGGCGGCGCTGCCCATGGCGCTGGGCGCGTTCTCCGGGCGCCTCGTGGACCGCATCGGCGTGCGCCGGCCGCTCATCCTCGGCACCGCGGGCGTGATCGCGGGCGTCGTGCTCGCCGCGCTCTTTCCCAGCCTCGCCGTGTTTCCGGTCGTGGCGGCCGTCGTGGGGTCGAGCTTCGCGATCGTGCACATCTGCGCGCAGCACATGGTGGGCGAGATGAGCGCGCCGGCGCGGCGCCGCCACAACTTCAGCCTCCTCGCGCTGGGCTTCTCCATCTCCAACTTCCTCGGGCCCACGGTGTCGGGCCTCGCCATCGACCACTTCGGCTTCCGCGCGACCTTCTGCATCCTCGCCGCGTTCGCCTGCGCCGCGCTCACGATACTCTTCGCGCACCGCGCGAAGCTGCAGCACAAGGCGCACCACACGCGCGACAAGCGCGATCGCAGCGCGCTCGAGCTCCTGCGCGATCCCGAATTGCGCCGCGTGCTGATCGTCTCGGGCATGCTCGCCTCCGCGTGGGACCTCTTCACTTTCGTGATGCCCATCTACGGCACCGCCATCGGCTTGAGCGCAACCACCATCGGCCTCATCCTGGGAAGCTTCGCCGCCGCCACGTTCGCCGTGCGCGCGCTGCTGCCATGGATCCAGCGGCACATCCACGAATGGCCCCTCATCACCGCGACCTTCGCCGTCGCGTGCCTCGCCTATGCCGCCTTTCCCCTGGTGCGCACGGTGCCGTTGCTCGCCGTGCTCTCGTTCGTGCTCGGGTTCGGGCTCGGGGCGACCCAGCCGTCCATCATGGCGCTCCTGTACGCCACGGCGCCTGCCGGCCGGGCGGCCGAGGCCGTGGGGCTGCGCACCGTGGCGCTCAATGCCAGCACGACGGTCTTCCCGGTTCTCTTCGGGGGCCTCGGAGCGGCGGTCGGGATCGCGCCGGTGTTCCTCGCCATGGCCGTCGCGCTGGCCGGCGGCGCGATCCTGTCGCGACGCCGCTAGGGTGTCCAAGTGCTTGTGTTAAAATGCGATTTTCATCTTGCATCGCAGCACAAATGCCGATCTACGAGTACCGCTGCTCGAGCTGCGGGCACCAGCAGGAATTCCTGCAGAAGGTGTCCGATGCGCCGCTCACGGTGTGCCCGCAGTGCGGCAAGCCGACATTCTCCAAGATGGTCACCGCGGCCGGCTTCCAGCTGAAGGGCAGCGGCTGGTACGCGACGGACTTCAAGAACAGCGGCAAGCCCGCCTCCAAACCCGCCGAAGCGAAGGCGGGGAAGGCCGAGGCGAAGCCCGCGGGCGAGAGCAAGCCCGACACCCCTCCCAAGCCCACCGCGTCTTCAGGCAAGGCGGATTGATCCCATGATGGCCACGCTCAGGCGATACCTCATCGCCGGCCTGCTGGTCTGGATCCCGCTCGGTATCACCGTGTGGGTGTTGAGCCTGCTCGTGGGCCTGATGGATGCGTCGTTGCTGTTCGTGCCGGCGAACCTGCGCACGGAAGCGTTGTTCGGCTTCCACGTTCCGGGGCTCGGCATCCTCCTCTCGCTCGCGATCGTCCTCACGACCGGCGCCCTCACGGCCAACTTCTTCGGCCGCCAGCTCCTCTCGGTGGGCGACACGCTCATCTCGCACATCCCGATCGTTCGCTCGATCTACGGCGGCGTGAAGCAGATCAGCGACACGCTCTTCTCCCCCGAGGGGCAGGCCTTCCGCAGGGCCGTGCTGGTGCGCTATCCGCATGCGGGCAGCTGGACCGTGGCGCTCGTCACCGGAACGCCCGAGCACGAGGTCGCCGATATCCTCGGCAAGGACCAGATCTCGGTCTTCGTGCCGACCACGCCGAACATCACCGCGGGCTTCTTCCTCATCGTGCCGCGCTCGGAGACGATCGAGCTCGACATGACGGTGGACAGCGCCCTCAAGTACATCATCTCCATGGGCGTGGCGGAACCGCCGCCGCGCAACGACCGGCCCGAGAGGAATCGCTCCGGGACCGACCCCAATACGCCGCCGTCGCCGAGAACGTAGGCGACGGCTCCCCGGCAAACTCCAAGACCCACAGCTGGATCCCCGGTCATTGCCCTCGCGGGCGCCGGGGATGACAAAACAGGCCCGGCGCGTCCGGGAACGAATCCATGCGTACCGACTACTGCGGCAACATCGACGCCCGTTTCCTCGGGCAAACCGTCGACATCTTCGGCTGGGCCCACCGCCGGCGCGACCACGGCGGCGTGATCTTCATCGACCTGCGCGATCGCGAGGGCCTCGTGCAGGTGGTCTGCGACCCGGATCGCGCCGGGACTTTCGCCAACGCCGACCGCGTGCGCAACGAGTTCGTGCTGCGCGTGAAGGGCGTGGTGCGCCGGCGCCCCGAGGGCACGGTGAATGCCAACCTGCGCAGCGGCGAGGTCGAAGTCCTCGCTCACGAGCTGGAAATCCTCAATCCCTCGGCCACACCCCCGTTCATGATCGACGAGGAGCACCTGTCGGAAGAGGTGCGCCTCAAGTACCGCTACCTCGACCTGCGCCGCGAGCCGATGCAGAAGGCCCTTCGCATGCGCCACGCGACCTCGCGAGCGGTGCGCGAGTACCTGGACGACAACGGCTTCATCGACGTCGAGACGCCGGTGCTCTACAAGTCCACGCCCGAGGGCGCGCGCGAGTTCCTCGTGCCCTCGCGCGTGCACGACGGCCAGTTCTACGCGCTGCCGCAGTCGCCGCAGCTGTTCAAGCAGCTGCTGATGGTCGCGGGCTTCGACCGCTACTACCAGATCGTGAAGTGCTTCCGCGACGAGGACCTGCGGGCCGACCGCCAGCCCGAGTTCACGCAGGTGGACATCGAGACCTCGTTCCTCACCGAGCGCGAGATCCAGGACCTCATGGAAGGCCTCGTGCACCACGTCTGGAAGAAGGTGCTCGGCGTGGAGCTGCCGCCGTTCCCCCGGCTTACCTACGCCGAGGCCACGTCGCGGTATGGCAGCGACAAGCCGGACCTGCGCGTGAAGCTCGAGCTCACCGAGCTCACCGACGCCGTGAAGGACGCGGGCTTCAAGGTGTTCAAGTCCGCGGCCGAGTTGAAGGACGGCCGCGTGGCGGCCCTGCTCGTTCCCGGCGGCAACGAGCAATTCACGCGCAAGGAGCTCGACGACCTCGCGCCCTTCGTCGCGATCTACGGCGCCAAGGGCCTCGCCTACATCCGCGTGAACGATCCGTCGAAGCTCGACGAGACCGGCCTGCAGTCGCCCATCGTGAAGTTCCTCTCGCCGCAGATCCTGGGCGAGATCCTCAAGCGCACGGGCGCGAAGGCGGGCGACCTCGTCTTCTTCGGCGCCGACCGCCGCAAGATCGTGAACGATGCGCTCGGGGCTCTGCGCAACAAGGTGGGGCACGAGAAGGGCCACTTCGAGCCGGGCTGGAGGCCGGTCTGGGTGCTCGACTTCCCGGCCTACGAATACGACGAGGAGAACCAGCGCTGGGGCGCCGCGCACCATCCGTTCACCAGCCCCAAGGACGAGCACGTCGGGCTCATGTCGACCGACCCGGGCCGCGTGCTCGCGAAGGCCTACGACATCGCGCTGAACGGCTGGGAGATCGGCGGCGGCTCGGTGCGGATCCACCGCGCCGAAGTGCAGCAGAAGCAGTTCGCGGTGCTGGGCATCGGCGAGGAGGAGCAGCGCGCGAAGTTCGGTTTCCTGCTCGATGCGCTCGCCTTCGGCGCGCCCCCCCACGGCGGCATCGCGTTCGGCTTCGACCGCATGGTGACGCTCATGTCGGGCGTCGAGCAGATCCGCGACGTGATCGCGTTCCCGAAGACGCAGCGCGGCCAGGACCTCATGGTCGAGACGCCCAGTCCCGTCACGGAGAAGCAGCTTCGCGAGCTGCACATCCGGCTGAGGAACGCGGCGGCCTGATGCCGATCGCCCTCATCGCCCACGGAGGCGCCGGCAGCTGGAGGCCGGGCTCGGAGCAGGATGCCGTCGAGGGCGTGCGCGCGGCGGTCGAGGCGGGCCGTTCGGTGCTGCGCGGCGGCGGATCGGCGCTCGATGCCGTGTGCGCGACCGTCGTGATCCTGGAGGACAACCCGATCTTCAATGCGGGAACCGGCGCGGTGCTCAACTTCGACGGCTTCTGCGAGCTCGACGCCTCCGTGATGGAAAGCCGCGAGTCGCGGATCGGCGCGGTGGCGGCGCTGCAGCGCGTGAGGAATCCCATCCTCGTCGCCCGCAAGGTGATGGAGGAGACCGACCACGTGATGCTCGCGGGCGAGGGCGCGCAGCGCTTCGCGCGCGTGATGGGCTTCGGCGACCACGACCCGGTCACGCCCGCGCGGCGCGCCGATTGGGCCGACAAGCGCAAGCGCGTGGACGAGGTGCTGGGCAAGCACAGCCTTCGCATGCGCCGTTTCCTCAAGGACCATCCGGAGTACGCCGGCGGAACGGTGGGCGCGGCCGCGGTGGATAGCGACGGCGTCCTCGCCGCCGCCACCTCCACGGGCGGCGTGACGCTCAAGCTCGTGGGCCGCGTGGGCGATTCTCCGCTCGCGGGCGCGGGAAACTACGCCTCGCGCCACGTCGCCGCGTCGGCCACCGGGACGGGCGAGTTCGTGATCCGCATCCTCGCCGCGCGCGCGATCTCCGATGCGATGGAACACGGCGCCCCGCTCGAGCGCGCCATGAACGAGGTGCTCGACCGGATGCGCCGCCAGTTCGATGCCGACGTGGGGCTCGTCGCCGTGGACAGCGCGGGCAATCCCGTCGCGCGCCACCTCTCGCGCGACATGCCGCACGCCTTCTTCAGCGCGACGGGCGAAGTCCGCTCGCTGATGCGCCACCCGGCGTGACGCACAAGGTCCCCGTCTCGACGCTCGTCGTGATCTACACGCCCTCGCTCGACGTGCTGCTGCTCGAGCGCGCCGACCATCCGGGCTTCTGGCAGTCGGTCACCGGCAGCCAGAACGAGGGCGAGGCCCTGCGCGACACGGCCGCGCGCGAGGTCGTCGAGGAGACCGGCATCGACGCGAACGCGCACCGCCTGGAGTCGTGGAACATGCAGAACATCTACGAAATCTATCCCGTGTGGCGCCACCGCTACGCGCCCGGCGTCACGCACAACACCGAGCACGTTTTCGGCCTCGAGGTTCCCGGCCGCGTGCCCGTGAAGCTCGCGCCGCGCGAGCACCTGGCGGCCCAATGGCTGCCGTGGAGCGAGGCGGCCGAACGCGTCTTTTCGTGGAGCAACCGCAAGGCGATCCTCGCCCTGCCCGAGAGAGCCAAACGCGCCTGACCATGCCCACGCGAGAGCCGCACCCCCTCACCGTCGTCACCTACAACATCCACAAGGGGTTGTCGCAGTTCAACCGCCGCCTCGTCCTGCACGAGATCCGCGACAAGCTGAAGGCCCTCGAGGCCGACGTCGCGTTCCTGCAGGAAGTGCAGGGCCGGCACGAGGCGAACGCGCGCCGCCACGTGCACTGGCCGGAGAGCGGGCAGCACGAGTTCCTCACGCACGAGGGGTTCCACTCCGTGTACGGGATGAACGCCGTCTACCAGGCCGGCCACCACGGCAACGCGGTGGTGAGCCGCCACCCGATCGAGGGCTGGGACAACATCGACGTGTCGCACCACCCGTTCGAGGCCCGGGGACTGCTCCATTGCGAGGTCCGCGTCGCGGGATGGGACGAGCCCCTGCACTGCATCAACGTGCACCTGGGCCTGTGGGCGAGGAGCCGGCGCTTCCAGCTCGAGTGGCTGTGCGAGCGCATCCGCGCGACGGTGCCGCGCGCGGGCCCGCTCATCGTCGCGGGCGACTTCAACGACTGGCGCCGCCGTGCGAGCGACTACCTCGGCAACGAGATGGGCCTCTACGAAGTCTTCGAGACGGCGGAGGGGCGCCCGGCGCGCACCTACCCGGCGCAGCTGCCGATGCTCACCCTCGACCGCATCTATGTGCGCGGCCTCAAGGTGGAGGGCGTGGAGCGCTACACGGGCCGCGGCTGGGCGCGGCTGTCGGACCACGTGGCGCTCGCCGCGCGGCTCACCCGCTAGCCGTCAGCGCTCGTGGTTCGCGCGGTTCGCCGAGGCGCCGCGGATGAGGGTGCCCACGCCGGAGCTCGTGAGGACCTCGAGCAGCAGCGCGTGGGAGACGCGCCCGTCGATGATGTGCGCGCTCTTCACGCCGTTCCTCACCGCGTCCAGGGCGCACTCGACCTTGGGCAGCATGCCGCCGGAGACGGTGCCTTCCTCGATCATCTCCTTCACGCGCTGGGCGGTAAGCCCCGTGACGACCTTGCCTTCCTTGTCGAGCACGCCCGTCGTGTTGGTGAGCAGGATCAGCTTCTCGGCCTGCAAGGTGATCGCAAGCTTTCCCGCGGCGACGTCTGCGTTGATGTTGTAGGCGGTCCCGTTCTCGTCGCTGCCGATGGGGGCGATCACCGGGATGAAATCGCGCTGGTCGAGGAGCTGGATGATCTCCGGGTCGATGCGCACGACCTCGCCCACCAGGCCCACGTCGATCTTCTTCTTCTTGTCCTCCTTGCTCGCGATCTTCATCTTGCGGGCGTGGATGAAGTGGCCGTCCTTGCCGGTGAGGCCCACGGCCTTGCCGCCCGCCTTGTTGATGAGCGTGACGATGTCCTGGTTGATAAGGCCGCCCAGCACCATCTCGACCACGTCGAGCGTCTCCTCGTCGGTGACGCGCATGCCCTGGATGAACTCGCTCTGCTTGCCGAGCTTCTGCAGCAGCGCACCGATCTGGGGCCCCGCACCGTGGACGACCACCGGGTTCATGCCGATCAGCTTGAGCAGCACCACGTCCTCGGCGAAGTCCTCCTGCAGGGCCACGTCGGTCATGGCGTTGCCGCCGTACTTGATGACGATGGTGCGGTCGTAGAAGCGCTGGATGTAGGGCAGGGCCTCGATCAGCACCTCGGCCTTCTGCGAAGGCGACAGCTTGGGGGGCATGCGGCAGTCTCGCGGGAAATGCGAAGGCGCCTATTCTAGGCAAACAAAAGGGCCTCCGGGGAGGAAATTTCCTCCCGGGAAGCCCTCGGGGTGGCGCTGCAGCCGCCGCCTAGTTGACCTCGACCTTGCGGCTGGTGGCCACGGCCTTCTTCGGAAGCGTGAGCTCGAGCACGCCGTCGGTGAATTTCGCCGCGGCCTTCGCCTCGTCGAGCTCCAGCGGCAGCGCGAAGCGCCGGCCGGTCTTGCCGTAGAAGCGCTCGCTGCGCAGCCACTTCTCGCCTTCCTTCTGCTCGATTTCGCGGCGCGTCTCGGCGGTGATCGCCACCTCGTTGCCGTCGATCTCGACGTGGATGTCTTCCTTCTTCGCGCCGGGCAGGTCGGCGCTCACGACGTAGGCTTCGGGCGTCTCGCGCACGTCGATGCGGGCGGGCAGCGCCTCGGCGCGGGCTTCATACGCGACGGCGGGACGCAGGAAATCGTTCAACAGGCCGTCCAGGCCGCCGAAGAGCGGGCCATAGCTGGCGAGGGTGTTGCGGTTCAGGGCGTTCATCTTTCCTCCACTCATGAGGGTTGTCCTGGCGGCCCGGGGGCCGCCCTCCAAGACTGCGGGGACCGTGTCCCCATGACTCGCAGATGGGGCCCGCGGGGGGCCTTTCAAGGCCCCTTTTTCTGCGCGGACCGGGTGGTAAGATTCCCGCTTCCCACGGAGCCCGCGTCATGACCGATCCGCGCTTTGCGGAGATCGAGAGCCACCGCCCGTACCTGGTGCGCTACGCGCTCGCGCAGCTGCGCGACGGCCAGCTCGCCGAGGAGGCCGTCCAGGAGTGCCTCCTCTCGGCCCTCGAGAGCATCGGCACGTTCGGCGGCAAATCGACGCTGCGCACGTGGCTCACCTCGATCCTGCGCTTCAAGGTGATCGACCTGCAGCGCCGCGGAGCGGCCGACCGCGCGCGCCTCGAGCCCACCGACTTCGCGGCCGAGGCCGGCGCCGGCGACGAGGGCTGGCTCGACGACATCTTCGACGGGGCCGGCCATTGGCGCGACGCGCCCCAGGCCTGGAGCGATCCCGAGGCGAGCCTCGAGCAGGCGCGCTTCTGGCAGGCTTTCCAGGAGTGCCTGGAGCGCCTGCCCCCGGCGGGCGGGCGGGTGTTCTTCAAGCGCGAGGTCCTCGGCGAGGAAACCGAGGTGATCTGTAAGGAGGAGGGCATCACGCCGTCCAACTGTTGGGTGATCCTGCACCGCGCGCGCATCCTGCTGCGCGCCTGCCTGGAGAAGAACTGGTTTGGCAACGAAGCCGCAAGGGCCTGAGTCGGTCGACTGCCGCGAGGCCTCGCGGCTGCTTTCGCTCGCCTACGAGCGCCGGCTCGAGGCTGCGGAGTCGCAGGCGCTCACGTACCATCTCGACAAGTGCCTCATGTGCCGGAACTTCGATTCGCAGCTGAGGTTCCTGCACGCCGCTTCGCGTCGCTTCCGCGACGGCGGGCAATGAGCCAGGCTGGAGGTTCCATGTCCCAACGCATCGCCGTCCTCACCGCCGTCGCCGGCGTGCTCGCGCTCGCGGGAGCAAGCGGGGCCGCCGCCCACGATCCGCCGGCGCTCGCCGACCGCGACAAGTGCTACGGCATCGCCAAGGCCGGCCAGAACGATTGCGGCACGGCGCGCCACACCTGCGCGGGCAAGGCCACGCGCGACAACGCTCCCGACGACTGGAAGTACGTGCCGCGCGGCACCTGCGGGAAGGCGGGCGGCCGCACGTCGCCCGGCGGCAAGCCCGACGCGGGCAAGCGCAAGTAGCGATGCCCTTCGCGGTCCCGCATTCGCCCGCGGGCATCGGCCTGCGCGCTCCCCACTATCGCGAGATCCTCGAGACGCGCCCGGCGGCAGGCTTCCTCGAGATCCACAGCGAGAATTTCTTCTGCGCGGGCGGCGCGCCGCTCGCGTGGCTCGAGCGCTTCCGCGCGGCCTACCCGATGAGCTTCCACGGCGTGGGCCTGTCGCTGGGCTCCGTGGACGCCCTCGAAGACGGGCACCTGGAGAAGCTCGCGCAGCTCGTGCGCCGCTTCGAGCCGCAGCTCGTCTCCGAGCACCTGTGCTGGTCGCACGCGGGCGGGCGCCATTCCAACGACCTCCTGCCGCTGCCTTATACCGAGGAGGCGCTCGCGCACGTGGCCGCTCGCGTGGGCGCGGTGCAGGAGCGCCTCGGACGTCGCATCCTCGTGGAGAACGTCTCGTCGTACCACGCGTTCGCGCATTCCACGATTCCGGAATGGGAATTCGTCGCGGAAGTGGCGCGCCGCTCGGGTTGCGGGCTGCTCCTCGACGTGAACAACATCTGGGTGAGCTCGCGCAACCACAAGTTCGATCCGCAACGCTACCTCGACGCCATCGACCCCGCGACGGTCGGCGAGATCCACCTGGCGGGATACGAGGAAAGCGAGGGCCTGCTCATCGACACGCACTCGCGCCCGGTGAGCGATGCGGTCTGGGCGCTGCATGCCGAGACGCTCTCGCGCATGGGCCCGCGCCCCACGCTCATCGAGTGGGACGCGGACATTCCCTCGCTCGACGTGCTGCTCGGCGAGGCGCGCAAGGCCGATGCGATCGCCGCGCGCACGCGCGCCCTGGAGCCGGCCGCATGAGCACGCTCGCGCGCACGCAGCGCGAGTTCGTGGCGGCGCTCTACTCGGAAGCGCCATGCGAGCCCGGCATCGAGGCCTATCGCCGCAACATGCTCGCCAATCTCGGCAACGCGCTCGGGGCCACCTATCCGGTGGTGAAGCGGCTGGTGGGCGATGCGTTCTTCAACGAGGCGGCGCGCCGCTACGTGCGCGCCGAGCCCTCGCGCAGCGGGGACCTGAACGAGTACGGCGGCGGATTCGCGAGCTTCCTGGCCGCATATCCGTACGCGCGGGAGCTCGAATACCTTCCCGACGTCGCGCGCCTGGAGTGGGCTTGCCACGAGAGCTACCACGCGGCCGGGGCCGTGCCCTTCGATGCGGCCGCGCTCGCCGCCGTCGCGCCCGAATCGTACGAGGGCCTGCGCTTCGTCCTGCATCCGGCGCTTCGCCTGGTCGCCTCGCCCCACGCAGTGGTCGAGATCTGGGAGGCGAACCAGCCCCAGCGCGACGGGACGCCCTCGCGCACCGAGGGCCCGGACCACGCGGTCGTGAGCCGCGCGGGCGAGCTCGTGCACGTGCGCCTGGCATCGCCCGTCGAATGGAAGTTCCTCTCGGCGCTCGCGCGGGGCGCCACGCTGGGCGAAGCGGCGCAGGCGCTGGGAGAAGCTCACGCGCAAGCTTTCCTCGCCGCCGGCCTCGCGCGGCTGGTGGGCGAAGGAGCGATCGCGGGATTCGAGCTCGCGTCCCGCGCGTGAGGCTCGCCGCCGCGCTCTGCGCGCTCGCATTCTGGGCGGCAAGCGCCGCCGCTGCGCCGGCGAGCGCTTCCATCGACGCGATCCACCTCGAGATGCTGGTCCAGCGCATCGCGAAGCTCGACACGCAGGTGAAGCAGGGCGTGATGGTGCCGCGCAGCCGCCGGGCCCTGGACGCCGCGATGCGCGAATTCGACGAGGCGCTGCGCGAGGCGCACGCGGAGGCACCCGCGGGCGAGCTGCGCGAGACCTACGCGCTGCTCACGCTCCTCTGGATGCAGTTCCGCTCGTGGCATTCGGGCGGGGGCGACGTGGTGCAGAAGCTGCGCGAGCGCACCGACGAGATGGCGTGGATCGCCTCCAAGGCCGCGCGCCTCGTGCAGGAAAGCGCGCGCGCCACGTCGAACGCGCAGGCCGTGCGCGCCGGGAACGCCGCGGTGCTCGCGCAGCGCGTGGCGAAGATCCACCTGTGGATGCTGCGCGACCTTCGCGACGAGACGCTCGCCCGCGACCTGCGCGACTCCGACGAGAACCTGCACCGCCTCATCCAGGCGCTGCGCGAGGCGCCCGCGCCCTCGCCGGTGGTCGAGGCGGAGATCGCGAACGCGCAGAGCCAGGCGCGCTTCATGGACGACGCGGTGCGCGAGCTCGGCACGCCCGCTTCGCGGGCGCGCGCGGTGGAGTTCATCGCCAAGACGGGCGACAACATCACGGAGTCGATGGAGCGCGCAGCGCGGCTTTACGTCGCCGCGCCCTGAAGTCATGACGCGGGCTGCACCACGTCGAGCACGATGCGCAGGGCGCCTTCCTCGGCCCGCCACACGCGCAGGAAGTAGCCCAGCGTCGTCGCCGGATTCGAAGGGGCCACGACGCGCCCGCGGGCGTAGGCGAAGTCGCCCGATCGCGACGACTCCGCCCGCTCGACGACCCAGGCCGCCTCGGCCATGGCGGGCGAGGCGAGCGCGGCGTCCCGGCCCACGATGGGATCGAAGCCCTCGCGGTAGAAGCGCAGGCGAGCGGCGCCGTAGCGCGCGTAGGCGGCCAGGGCGCCAGCGCCGCGCGCAAGCTGGGCGAAGGCGCGTTCGGCCGCGTCCACGCCGCCCGCTCGCGGCGGCGCGCTCGCCGGCGTGTCGAAGATATCGAGCGCGCCGCGCCAGAACGTCGGCTGCGGGTTGGAGATGCCCAGGTCCACCAGGACCTTCCAGGCGCCATCCGCGTCGCGCCGCCACACGGAGCAGAACTGGCCATAGGCCGAAGGCGGCACGGGCTTCATGTCGGGCGTGAGCTTCCAGGGACCCGTGGACAGGCCCATCTCGCCGGAGCCGGCCACCTCCACGTGCGCGGGATGCCAGTCGAGGACGACCGGCGGCGCGGGCCGCGGCTCGAGGTAGGGCTTGGCGAGGACCCAGCCCTCGCGCGCCATCACGCCGTCGTTGCCGAAGTTCGCGAGGAAGGCCGCGCGCATGTCCTCGCGCACCGAATGCGCGGCGAACGCCGTCTCGGCGGCCGCGAGCGATTCGGCGTCCTCGTGCAGGCGGGAGGTGGGGGTCATGGCGCAGGCGGCGGCCAGCAGGCCCGCCAGGGCGAAGGGTCTCATGCGCCGCATTCTAGGAGCGGCGCAAGCCTTGCCGCGTTACAAAACGTACCGTGCCGGCACCTCGCGGCGGCGTTACAAGACGTAGCGGGCCAGGTCCTCGCTCTGGGCGAGCTGGGCAAGGCGTGCGTCCACGTAGGCGGCGTCGATCACCACGCGCGTGGACTTGCGGCCCGCGTCGAAGGAGACTTCCTCGAGCAGCTTCTCCATCACCGTGTAGAGCCGGCGCGCGCCGATGTTCTCGGTGCGCTCGTTCACGGCGAAGGCGATCTCGGCCAGGCGCCGCACGCCCTCGGGCGTGTACTCGAGCTCCACCCCCTCGGTGGCGAGGAGCGCCTGGTACTGGCGCGTGAGGCACGCGTCCGTGGAGGTGAGGATGCGCTCGAAGTCCCCGACCGAGAGGCTCGAGAGCTCCACGCGGATCGGCAGGCGCCCCTGCAGCTCGGGGATGAGGTCGGAAGGCCTCGAGAGGTGGAACGCGCCGCTCGCGATGAAGAGGATGTGGTCGGTGCGGATCATCCCGTACTTGGTCGTCACGGCCGTGCCCTCGACCAGCGGCAGCAGATCGCGCTGCACCCCCTGGCGCGAGACGTCGGCGCCCTGCAGCTCGCCGCGGCTCGCGATCTTGTCGATCTCGTCGATGAACACGATGCCGTCCTGCTCCACGGCGGCGAGCGCCTTGAAGCGGATCTCTTCCTCGTTCACGAGGCGCGCGGCTTCCTCCTCCGTGGCGAGGCGCAGCGCCTCCGCGATGGCGAGGCTCCTGCGCTTGCGGCGCGCGGCGCCCAGGTTCGCGAAGAGGCCCTGGATCTGGCCGGTGAGCTCCTCCATGCCGGGCGGGGCGAGGATCTCCATGCTCGCCGGCGCCTGCGCGAGGTCGATCTCGATCTCCTTGTCGTCGAGCTTGCCTTCGCGCAGCATCTTGCGGAAGCGCTGGCGGGTGGAGTTGGCGTCGTTGCCCTCGGCCGGCGGGACGCCGGGCAGCAGCGCGTCCAGCACGCGCTCCTCGGCGGCGTCCTCGGCGCGCGTGCGCACCTTGCGCATCTCCTGCTCGCGCGTGGACTTCACCGCGATCTCGGCCAGGTCGCGGATGATGGTGTCCACGTCGCGGCCCACGTAGCCCACCTCGGTGAACTTGGTGGCCTCGACCTTGATGAACGGCGCGTTGGCGAGGCGCGCGAGGCGCCGCGCGATCTCCGTCTTGCCCACGCCCGTGGGGCCGATCATGAGGATGTTCTTCGGCGTGATCTCGGTGCGCAGCGGCTCGGGCACCTGCGCGCGCCGCCAGCGGTTGCGCAGCGCGATCGCCACGGCGCGCTTGGCGTCGCCCTGCCCCACGATGTTCTTGTCCAGCTCGTGGACGATCTCCTGCGGCGTCATCATGGCCTGGGGCCCGGGGCCGCAGGCGCGGGGCGCGAGGTCTTCCATCAGAGCGTCTCGATCACGTGGTTCTGGTTGGTGTAGATGCACAGCTCGCCCGCGATCGTGAGGGCCCTCTTCACGATGTCGGCGGGCTCGAGCGCCGTCTCGTTCAGCAGCGCGAGGGCGGCCGCCTGCGCGTAGCCGCCGCCGCTGCCGATGGCGAGCAGGCCGTGCTCGGGCTCGAGCACGTCGCCCGTCCCGGTGATCACGAGCGAGGAGGTCCTGTCGGCGATCGCGAGCATGGCTTCCAGGCGGCGCAGCATGCGGTCGGTGCGCCAATCCTTGGCGAGCTCCACCGCCGAGCGCAGCAGGTGGCCCTGGTGCTTGTCGAGCTTCGCCTCGAAGCGCTCGAACAGGGTGAACGCGTCGGCCGTGGCGCCGGCGAAGCCCGCGAGGATGCGGTCGTGGTGCAGGCGGCGCACCTTGCGCGCCGAGGCCTTCACGACGATGTTGCCGAGCGTGACCTGGCCGTCGCCGCCCATGGCGACGCGCTCGCCGCGGCGCACGCTCACGATGGTGGTGCCGTGGAACTGGGGGGGCTGGGATTCCATGGGGAACGCTATGGCAGGGATGGGGCCGCGCCGGGCGCGAAATTCAACTTCTCGCCGGGCGATTTCGGCTAGCGCCGCCGCACCAGGATGGCGTAGCGGTTCACGCCCAGGGCCTCGAGGAGCGCCGCGTTGAGCTCGTTCAGGTTGGTGAGGATCACGCGCTTGCCGGCGAGCTGGATGGCCTTGACGACGTCGAAGAAGGCCGAGGTGAAGCTGAACTCGATGCGCAGGACCTTGCCCATGTCCACGGCGACCTCGGTGCGCGCGGACGCGTAGTTGTTGAGCTCCGCGATCTGGTTGGCGCTCGCCTGCGAGAGCACGCCCTTCAGCGCGTACCCCGCTTCCGGCGCCGGCGTGCCCGCCGCGGGCTTCGCCCCCGGCGCGCCCTTGGCCGATTCGGCCGCGATGGCGTTCACGTACACCTCCCAGTTGGGCGGCGACATCTCGTAGGCGACCGCGAATTCCAGGCCCAGCGCCTCGAAGTCGTCCATCCGGCCCTGCAGGATCAGCAGCTCGAAGAGGAGCAGCCAGTACGACTTCTGCTCGTCGGCGGGCCTCTCGTTGAACGAGGCGCGCAGGGCCTTCTCCAGGACCTCCGCGTTGTTGAACCACATGGGCAGCTTCTTCTTGCGAAGCTGCCCCAGCGCGCTCGCGAGCAGCAGCGCCTCCTCGGCCGCGAGCGAGGTGACCTTGGCCAGGTCCAGGCGCACGGTGCCCTGCGACTCGGCGAACGCGCGGAACTTCTCGATCTCCCCGGCGAGGTCGCCGCCCGCCGAGGGCTTGAGCGCGAAGAAGTCCTTGCGCTCGCGGCTCTGGTTGCGGCGCGGGTCGTTCGCGGCGCCGTCGGCATTGTCCGCCCACACCGGCGGCGACTGCTCGAACTTCACCGTGAAGAGCATCGAGAGCGAATCGAATTCCTGGCGGTTCTGCGCGACCTGGTAGAGGTCGAAGAGCATGAGCCAGGCCTGCTTGTTGTTGCGGCCGACCGGGTCCTTGATCTCCGCCTTGAGGATGCTGGCGGCGGCTTCGGCGTGGTTGGCGGCGTAGAGGACGGCGGCCTCCTGTGCGGTGGGAAGGCTGCCCGAGTTGAACTCCTCCGACCCCAGACGCCCGGCGGGGCGCGCCGGGCGAATCGGGCTCGGGGAAGCTCCGCCTACCGCGGGACTGGCCATCGGTTCGCGCCTTCGTGCATGTTCATTGCTTGGGATAAATCCAGTATACGCCGCGCCCCGCGCGCCGGAATCACGCCACGCAGTACGCGAGCCCCTCCTCGAAGAGCCGGCGCGGGAGCTTGCGGCCGATGAACACCATCACGCTCTCGCGCTTCTCGCCCGGCGCCCATTCCTTGCCCGGCGTGCCGCCCATCAGCATGTGCACGCCCTGGAAGATCATGCGGCGCGGCTCGCCGGCCACGTTCAGCACGCCCTTGTAGCGCAGCAGCTCCTCGCCGTAGTTCTGCACCATGAGCGAGAGGAACGTCTCGATCTTCTCCATGTGCAGCGGGCGCGGGTCCCTCCACACGAAGGACTTCACGTCGTCGTCGTGCTCGTGGTAGTCGCTCACGAGGAACTCGGGATCCACCTCGAGCACCGCGTTCAGGTTGAAGCCGCGGATGTCGAGGATCTCCCTGATGTCCGCGTTGCCCATGTGCACCTTCTTCTGGTGCGCGCGCGGGTTCATCTGGCGCAGCCGCTGCATGAGCTCCCCGACCTTCGCGTCGTCGTCGACGAGGTCGGTCTTGGTGAGCAGGATGCGGTCGGCGAAGCCCACCTGGCGGCGCGCCTCGTCGTGGTCGTCGAGCGTCTTGGCGGCGTGCTTCGCGTCCACCACGGTGACCACGGCGTCCAGCAGGTATTGCCCGTGGATCGCCTCGTCCATGAAGAACGTCTGCGCCACGGGGCCCGGGTTGGCGAGCCCCGTGGTCTCGATGATCACCCGGTCGAAGCTGAGCTTTCCCTGCCGGCGCTTCTGGCCGAGCTCGCCCAGGATGCGCACCAGGTCGCCGCGCACGGTGCAGCAAAGGCAGCCGTTGTTCATCTCGACGATCTGCTCGTCCTTGTCCTTCACGAGGATCTCGTTGTCCACGCCGGTCTCGCCGAACTCGTTCTCGATCACGGCGATCTTCTCGCCGTGGCGCTCGGTGAGGATGCGGTTGAGCAGGGTGGTCTTCCCCGCGCCGAGGAAGCCGGTGAGGATGGTGACGGGGATGAGGTCGGTTTCGGCGGGCATGGGCGACGAGGCGTGGGAATGTCGGGGTGAGATGGGGCCGCGCGCCGGGAATTCAACCCTTCTTGGCGCGCCTTGCCCGCGGGTGGGCGGCGTCGTAGACCCGCGCGAGGTGCTGGAAATCGAGGTGCGTGTAGACCTGGGTCGAGGCGATGCTCGCGTGCCCCAGCATCTCCTGCACGGCGCGCAGGTCGCCGGAAGATTGCAGCACGTGGCTCGCGAACGAGTGGCGCAGCATGTGCGGGTGCACGTCCATTTCGAGGCCCGCGGCGGCGGCCCACCGCTTGATGCGCCGCTGCACCTCGCGCGGCGCGAGCCGGCGGCCGGAGCGCCCGACGAAGAGCGCCGCCTCGCCGGGCCGGGCCGTCGCATCGCGGATCGCGCGCCACGCGGCGAGCGCGGCGAGCGCCGGGGCGCCCACGGGCACGATGCGCGTCTTGGATCCCTTGCCGGTCACGCGCGCTTCCCCCGTGCGCTCGTCGATGGAGTCCAGGTCGAGCCCGGTGAGCTCGGAGACGCGCAAGCCGCACGAGTAGGCGAGCTCGAAGAGCGCGCGGTCGCGCACGCCGAGCGCCGAGTCCTCCTCGAGGCTCACCAGGCGGACCGCCTCGTCGGGCGAGAGCACCTGCGGCAGGCGGCGCTCGGCCCTGGGCGCGCGCACGCCCGTGCACGGATTGGCCGCGATCTCGTGGCGGCGCGCGAGCCACGCGTAGAAGCCGCGCCACGAGGAAAGCACGCGGGCGAGCGAGCGCGGCGATTGCCCGCGTGAATGCAGCGCCGCCACGAACCGGCGGATGTCGGGGCCGGCGAGGCTCTCGAGGGCGCGGCCGCCGGCAAGCGCCTCGAGCAGGCGCGCGTCGCGCGAATACGCGGTGAGGGTGTGCGCGGCGAGGCGCCGGCCGGTGCGCAGGTGGTCGAGATAGCGCGCGAGGGCGCTAGGCGATGTGCTCACGCAACGGGGTCACGAAGCGCCACAACGCATGGCTCATGAGCTCGCCGATGCGCGCCAGGTACAGCGTGCCCATCTCCGGATAGAAGCGCTGCGCATCCTCGGAGGCGAGCGCCACCACGCCGAAGGTGAGCCCGTCGCGCGCGAGCGGCACGAGCGCGAACGACTTCAGGTGCGGGGCCGCCTCGCCGAACCAGAGCTGGCTCTCGTAGACGGCATGGTGCCCGCAGTGGGGGGCGGTCATCTGCTCGACGAACTCGCGCATCTCGGAGGCGACCGGCGCGAATTCCTTCGTTTCCGGGTTCTCCTCGGCGACGTTCCAGAGGCGCACCGCGACGTGCGGCACGGCGAAATGGTCGAGGAGGTCGAGGTAGAGCGTGTCGAGCGCGGCGTCCAGGCTCGGGGCGTCCACCAGGCGGCAGGCGAGGCGGTGGACCTTCGCGCCCACCGCGTCGTTCTCCTCCCCGAAGGCGATCAGCTCGTGCAGCTTGTCCTCGAGCATGCGCGCCTTCTCGCGCACCGCCACGAGCTGGCGCTCGCCGATGGACACGGCGCGCCCGCCGTGCGGGTGCGGGATCTGCAGGTTCATGAGGATGTCGACGTGGCTCTCGAAGAACCCCGGGTTCTGCCTCAGGAACTCGGCGACCTGCTCTGCGGTCGGGAACATCCTCGCTAGATCTCCAGTTCGCCGTCGAACACGCGCACGGCATCGCCCGTCATCATAACGGGGCTGCCCGCCCCGTTCCAGCGGATGGCGAGGTCGCCGCCGCGCGTCGTGACGCGCACCTGCGGGCCGAGCATGCCGCGCTGGATGCCGGCCACCACCGCGGCGCATGCCCCGGTGCCGCAGGCGAGCGTCTCTCCCGCGCCGCGCTCCCAGACGCGCAGCCGGATGTGCTCGCGCGTGACGGGCTGCATGTAGCCCGCGTTGACCCGCTTCGGAAAGGCCGGGTGGTGCTCGATCAGGGGGCCCTGCGTGGTGACCGGCGCGCGGTCCACGTCCTCGACCAATTGCACCGCGTGGGGGTTGCCCATGGAGAGCACGCTCACCTCGACCATCACGCCGCCCACCGAGAGCGCGTAGGTGAGGCGCGCTTCCGAGGTGCCGGTGAACGGCACGTCCGCCGGCGCGAAGCGCGGCTCGCCCATGTCGACGGTGACGGCGCCCGAATCCTCGATGCGGGGGCGGATCACGCCGCTCGCGGTCTCCACGGCGAGCTCGCGCTTGTCCGTGAGGCCCTCGTCGCGCACGAAGCGGGCGAAGCAGCGCGCGCCGTTGCCGCATTGCTCGACCTCGCCGCCGTCGGCGTTCCAGATGCGATAGCGGAAGTCGTTGCCGGGCTCGCGCGGCCTCTCCACGAGCAGGAGCTGGTCGAAGCCCACGCCGAAGTGGCGGTCGGCCAGCGCCTTCACGCGCTCCGGCTCGAGGGCGACCGGCTGGCGCACGCCGTCGATCACCACGAAGTCGTTGCCCTGGCCGTGCATCTTGGCGAAGCGGACGCGCATCGCGCTATTTTCGCTTGTATGGCGAAGGCTCGCCGGGCGGGCGCGTCTTGAAGCGCTTGTGCGCCCAGAAGTACTGCTCGGGCATCTCGCGCACGCGGTCCTCGATGAACGCGTTCATGCGGCGCACGTCGGCCTCCAGGTCGCCGGTGGGATAGTCCTTCCACTCCGGGTAGAAGCGCACCACATAGCCGTCGCCCACCTGCCGCGTGACGATGGGGATCACGGCGGCGCCGGTGAGCTTGGCCAGGCGCGGCAGCGTGTTGAGGGTCGCGGCCTGCACGCCGAAGAACGGCGAGAAGATCGCGTCGCGCGGGCCGAAGTCCATGTCGGGGAGGAAATAGAACGGCTTGCCGCTCTTCACCACGCGGATCACCGAGCGCAGGCCTTCCTGGCGGCTCACCAGGTGCGGTTCCCCGAAGCGCGTGCGCGCCTTGAGGAAGATGCGGTCGAGCACCGGGTTCTTCTGGCGGCTGTAGATGCTCGCCGTGCCCGGGTATTCATAGGCGAGGCGGATGCCGCCCATGTTCAGGCCGATGAAGTGCGGGGCGAGGCAGATGATGGGCCGGCCGGCGGCGGCCTTGAGGTGCTCGGCGCCCTCGACGTGGATCAGGCGCAGGAGCTCCTTCTCGGTGCCCCACACCATGACGCCGAGCTCGAGGGCGTTGCGCCCCAGCATTCGGAAGTGCCTGCGTCCCAGCTCGTATCGCTCGCGCTCGCTCATCGCGGGGAAGCACAGCGCGAGGTTGATGCGCGTAACCCGCCCGCGCCCGAACAGGTAGATCACCGAGCCCAGCGCCGCGCCGATCGCGCCGATCCACCTGAGCGGCAGGAAGTGAATGAGCCACAGGACGAACACGCCGAGCTGCGTGCCGAGGCGGCTGAGCAGGACCATCAGGCGGCCTTTCCCGCAGCGCAGGCCGGCGGAGGCGGCGCGCCCGCGGGGCGCTTGTAGCGGTTGTATCCCCACAGGTACTGCTCGGGGCATTCGCGCACCAGCCTCTCCACCTCGCGGTTGACGATGCCCGCGGCCTCCCGGCGATCGTCGGGCAGCGCGGTCTCCAGTGCGTGGAAGTGCGCGACGAAGCCCTCGCCGCGCGGCAGGCGCTCCGCGTAGCAGAACACCAGCGCGGCGTGCGTCGCGTGCTGCAGGCGGCCCACGAGCGTCATCGTGTAGGCCGGCTGCCCGAAGAAGTCGGCCCATTCGCCGTCGCCCACGCTGGGGACCTGGTCGGGCAGGACGAGCGTGCAGCCGCCCGCCTTGAGGTGCTTGAGCAGGCGCCGGACGCCCGAGAGGTTCGCGGGCACCATGTGGTCGCCGCCCACTTCCGAGCCCCGGCCGCGTCCTTCACGGATCACCTCGTCGAGCCAGGCGAGCTTGTGCGGCCGGTACATCCCGATGACCTGGCCGGGCAGTTGAGCCCACAGGTAGCGCCCCATCACGTCGTAGGCGCCCAGGTGGGGCGTCACGAAGACGATGGAGCGGTGGGCGGCGCGCAGGCGCTCGACGGCCTCCCAGCCCGTGCGCGAGCGCACCTTCTCCACCGCCGCCTCCGGCGAGCGAAAAAGCGTCCAGGCGAGCTCCGTGGCGGCCTTGCCCATCTCGGCCGCATTGGCCCGGGCCATCGCGCGAAGGCCTTGCCGCGAGGCGCACAGGCGGCTCGACGCCAGGTTGGCGAGCAGGCACGCGCGGTAGCGCGGCGAGAAAGCGAACACCAGGCGGCCGATCGCAGCGCCCACGGCGTGGTTGGCGCGGAGGGAAAGCCAGGCGAGGGCCCGCAGCAGCAGTCTCAAGGGGAAGGGAACGGCACCCGGGTCTTTGCTAAAATAACCGGCTGAGCGACCGTGGGGTGCCCCAACCAATGAAAAGCGAATTCCTGTTCACGTCCGAGTCAGTCTCCGAAGGCCATCCTGACAAGGTCGCCGACCAGATCTCCGACTCAGTGCTCGACGCCATTCTATCGCAGGATCCGGCAAGCCGAGTCGCCGCCGAGACGCTGTGCAACACGGGCCTGGTGATGATGGCGGGCGAGATCACCACGCGCGCCAACGTGGACTACATCGGCGTCGCGCGCGAGACCGTCAAGCGCATCGGCTACGACAACACCGAGTACGGCATCGACTACAAGGGCTGCGCCGTGCTGGTGGCCTACGACAAGCAGAGCCCGGACATCGCGCAGGGGGTGGACCACGCGCAGGACGATCCGCTCAACCAGGGCGCGGGCGACCAGGGCCTCATGTTCGGCTACGCGTGCGACGAGACGCCGGTGCTGATGCCCGCGCCGATCTACTACGCCCACCGCCTCGTCGAGCGCCAGGCGATGCTGCGCAAGGA
>DATIWC010000048.1:0-5707 GCA_035519515.1 Usitatibacter sp. | reverse complement strand
GAACGACAGCGTGTGGGGCCCCACCTCGCGCTGGTTCATCAGGCACTTCTTCGACTCGTGCACGAACTCGATCGGGTCCTCGACCGTGAGGATGTGGCCGTACTCGTGCTCGTTCACGTGGTTGATCATCGCCGCGAGCGTCGTCGACTTGCCCGAGCCCGTGGGGCCCGTCACGAGGCACAGGCCCCGCGGCTGGTTGGCGATCTCGGCGAAGATCTTCGGGGCGTTCAGGTCCTCGAGCGAGAGGACCTTGGAGGGAATCGTCCGGAACACCGCGCCCGCGCCGCGGTTCTGGTTGAACGCGTTCACCCGGAAGCGCGCGAGGTTCGGGATCTCGAACGAGAAGTCGACCTCGAGCGTCTCTTCGTAAACCTTGCGCTGGGAGTCGTTCATGATGTCGTACACCATGCCGTGCACGTCCTTGTGCTCGAGCGGCGGCACGTTGATGCGGCGCACGTCCCCGTGCACCCGGATCATGGGCGGCAGGCCCGCGGACAGGTGGAGGTCCGAGGCCTTGTTCTTGACCGAGAATGCGAGCAGTTCGGCGATGTCCATGTGGTTTCCCTGAAGGTGCGGGCGCGGGGCCCTCGGAAGCAGGGCTTGTCGCTATTGTAGAATCGCCCCGGAAAAGTCGAATTGATTATGTCCCCAATCGCCGCCAACCTGCAAGCGATCCGACGGCGCATTTTCGAGGCGTTACAAGGGGATAGCCGCGCGATCCGGCTGGTCGCGGTCACCAAGTCGCAAGCGCCCGAAGCGGTGCGCGCCGCTTTCGCGGCCGGGGTGCGCGATTTCGGGGAGAGCTACGTGCAGGAAGCGCTGCCCAAGATCGCCGCCCTCGAGGGCCTCGAGGCGACCTGGCACTACATCGGCCACCTGCAGACCAACAAGGCGCGCGAGGTCGCGAGCCACTTCGACTGGGTGCATGCCATCGACCGCCCGAAGGCCGCCGCCGCGCTCTCCCGGGCGCGCGAGGGAGCCCCGCGGCCGCTGCAGGTTTGCATCCAGGTGAACATCAGCGGCGAGGCGAGCAAGGGCGGCGTGGCCCCCGGCGAGGCGCTCGGGTTGGCGCGCGAGGTGGCGGCGCTGCCGGGCCTCAAGCTGCGCGGCCTCATGGGCATGGCGAGCCTCACCGGCGACGTGGGCTCGCAGCGCGAGCAGTTCGCCACGCTCGCGCGCACGAGGCGCGAGATCGAGGCGGCCGGCATCCCGCTCGATACGCTCTCCATGGGCATGAGCCACGATTTCGAGGCCGCGCTCGCCGAGGGGGCGACGCTGGTGCGCATCGGCACGGCGATCTTCGGCGAGCGCAAGGGCAGGAAGGCGGCGTGAAGCTCGCATTCATCGGTGGGGGCAACATGGCGCGCGCCATCATCGGCGGGCTGGTCGCGCGCGGCACCCGCGCGAGCGACATCGGCGTGGTCGAGCCGGACAACGTGGCGCGCCTGAAGCTCATGTCGGACCTCGGGGTCTCGACCTACGAGAAGCCCGAGGCCGCGCTCTCCGACGCGCGCACCGTCGTCTTCGCGGTGAAGCCGCAGCAGATGCGCGAGGCCGCGCAGGCCGCCGCGCCCTTCGTGGCCGGCGCCCTCGTGCTCACGATCGCGGCCGGCGTGCGCAGCGAGGCGCTCGCCCGCTGGCTGGGAAGGACCGGGCGCATCGTCCGGGCGATGCCCAACATGCCCGCCCTCGTGCATGCGGGGATCACGGGGCTGTTCGCCGCACAGGACGTGGGCGTGGCCGACCGCGAGGCCGCCGAAGCGCTGCTGGGCGCGGTGGGCGCGGTCCTCTGGTTCGACGAGGAGGGCGACCTCGATGCCGTCACCGCCGTCTCGGGAAGCGGCCCGGCCTACGTGTTCTACGCGATCGAGGCGCTGGAGGAAGCCGCCCGCTCGCTGGGGCTTGCCGAAGGGGCCTCGCGATCGCTTGCGCTGTGGACCTTCGTGGGCGCGGCCAAGCTCGCCGTCGAGCGGGGGGAGGATCCGGCGAGGCTGCGCGCGCAGGTGACCTCGAAGGGCGGCACGACGGAGCGCGCCCTGGAGGTGCTCGAGCGGGGCGAGGTGAAGCGCATCTTCGTGGAGGCGGTGCGCGCCGCGTGCGAGCGCTCGCGCGAGCTGGGCTCCGCCTCGGGCAAGGACTAGCGAATGCTGAACGAGGCCCTTGCATTCGTCGCCAACGCCATCGCGAGCCTGTTCATCCTGGCCGCGCTGATCCGCTTCTGGATGCAGGCGTTCCGCGCGCCCTCGCGCAACCCGATCGCCTATTTCTCCATGGCGGTCACCGACTGGGCCGTGAAGCCGTTGCGGCGCGTCGTCCCGGGGCTGCTCAAGCTCGACTGGGCCTCGCTCATCGTCGCGTGGGCGCTGGAGTTCGTACTGCAGGCGGTGCTGGTATGGCTGCTCTCGCCCGCGCCGGTCGAGAACACCGCCGTGCTCTCGGTGGTGCTGTTCATGGCGTTCGTGGAGCTGATCCGCCTCTCGATCTACATCTTCATGGGGGCGCTCATCATCCAGGTGGTGCTCTCGTGGGTGAGCCCCTACCACCCCATGGCCCCCTTCACCAACGCGTTCGTGAACCCCTTCGTGAAGCCCCTGCGCCGGGTGATCCCGCCCATCGGGGGGCTCGACATCACGCCGCTCTTCGTCTTCATCTTCTTCCAGCTGCTGCTCATGCTGCCGGTGGCCTGGCTCGAGCGCGAGACGTCGATGATGATGGCCCGCGCACTGCTCTAGGGCGGCTTTCCCGGCGCGTTCGCGCCGCAGAAAGGCGGGCCTTGCCCGCGCTTCGCTCCCCGTTTTCCGCGCTTCGTCGCTTCCCGCTCGCGCCTCGCGGGGCGCATGCCTACAGTGGGCCCATCGATCAACGGCCCACCGGCACCAGGAGAAGCAAATGATCTTCGCAGCCATCGTGACCCTCGCGTTCTTCGCACCCGTCGCCGCCACCGTGGTGGCCAACGTTTCCGCCGTCCGGGCCTTCGCGTAGCCTGCGGCCCCTGCGGATGAAGAGCCGTTTCCACCCCGGCCGCCTCACCGCCTGGCGACAGCGCTTCGTCGCGATCGCCTGGGAGCTCGCGGCCGACCCGGGGCGCGGGCGCACGCCGATGGGCTCCGCCCGTCCCGCCGCGAGCCCCCTCGCGCCGCCCGCGGGCCTCGCCGGCGCACGCCCGGGGGGCGCCCGAACGGCCTGAGGGCACGCGTTTTCCCTCCGAAAACCGGGCGCTGGCCCGGTTTTTCATTGCCGGGTTGTGCGGGATTTCACTCTCGAAAACAGCCCACTTCGGATACACTGGCCGATCCAGGGAGAAGAAAACCCCGATGGACCAGGCCGCGTCCAACCGCTTCGAGACCGAGATCGCCCGGTACAACCGGTGGCGAGAGGAGCTCACGCAGTCGGTCCACGCCTACCACGACTGGCTCGAATCCAGCGGCCAGCTCGACGTCCAGCAGTCCATCCGCTTCTACGACCTGCTCGAGAACCTCAACAAGGGCAGGCTCATGCTCGCCTTCCTCGCCGAGTACTCGCGGGGCAAGTCGGAGCTGATCAACGCGCTCTTCTTCTCCGCGTTCAAGGAGCGGCTGCTGCCCTCCGACGTGGGCCGCACGACGATGTGCCCCACCGAGATCTTCCACGACCCGAACGAGGAGCCGTACCTGAAGCTGCTTTCGGTCGAGACGCGCTACCGCGACGAGTCGATCTCGCAGCTGAAGAACATGCCGATCGAGTGGAGCAAGATCCGGTTGAACACCGCCTCCGCCGCGGAGATGAAGAAGTCGCTCTCGGCGCTCGCCGACACGAAGAAGGTCTACGCGCTGGAAGCGCGCATGCTGGGCCTGTCGCCGATGGTGAACGAGAAGGGGGAGCTCCCGGGCGAGGAGGAGCTCGTGGAAGTGCCCGCGTGGCGCTACGCGATGATCAACTACCCGCACCCGCTGCTCACCAACGGCATCTCCATCCTCGACACGCCGGGCCTGAACGCGCTCGGCATGGAGCCCGAGCTCACCGTGAGCACCGTGCCCAACGCGCACGCGATCCTCTTCCTGCTGTCGATCGACACCGGCGTCACCAAGAGCGACCTGGAGATCTGGGACCGCTACGTGAAGCCGGGCCTGCCGCAGAAGATCGCGGTGCTGAACAAGATCGACCTCATGTGGGACGAGCTGAAGACGCCCGTCGAGATCGACAAGGCGATCGCGCGCATGGTGGACACGACGTCGCAGCACCTGCAGCTGCCGCGCGAGCGCATCTTCCCCATCTCGGCGCAGAAGGCGCTGCTCGGGCGCATCCGCGAGGACGCGGGGCTCGTGAAGCGAAGCGGCATCGAGGCGCTCGAAAGCTACCTCGCCGAGCAGGTGGTGCCGATGAAGCGCCAGATCCTGTGCCGCGCGGTGGTGAACGAGATCGGCGGCATGATGGCCTCGTCGCGCGCCTCGGTCGCCAAGCGCCAGCAGGCCAACCAGGCCGAGCTGGCGGAGCTGAACGGGCTGGTGGGCAAGAGCCGCGAGGTGGTGACCAAGCTCTGGGCCAAGATCACGGCCGAGAAGAACGCCTACAACACCGCGCTCGCCGAGTACAAGGTGAACCACGCGCAGTTCAGCGCGAAGAAGGCGGCGCTCCTCGACCTGCTGAACGCGCAGAAGCTCGACGCCACGCTCGCCAAGAGCGCCCAGGCGATCGAGGATTCCTGGACCACGGTGGGCCTGCAGCGCGGCATGAGCTCGCTGGTGAAGGACATGAGCGCGAGCTTCGAGAGCGTGTTCGTGGCCTCCGGGGACATCAAGAAGCTCATGCAGGGCGTGTACAACACGTTCATCGAGAAATTCGGCTTCCAGAAGATGAAGGTCCCGGCCCTCGACCTCGACCCGCAGCGCACCAAGCTCCAGCTGCTGGTGATGCAGACCGAGCAGTTCGTGAAGGACCCGGTCAACATCGTCGTGAAGGAGAAGCACTTCGTCGTCAAGAATTTCTACAACACCCTCGTGAAGGAGGCGCGCTCCAACTTCTCGTCGGCCAAGACGCAGGCCGAGCGCTGGGTGACGGCGGTGGTGCTGCCGCTGGAAGTGCAGATCAAGGACCACAAGGCGCAGCTGCAGTCGCGCCTGGACAACCTCGCCAAGATCAACGAGAAGACGAGCTCCATCAACGAGCAGATGGCTTCCGTGAAGGCCGCCGAGGCGGAGCTGAGGAAGCAGCGCGAGATGATCGAGGGGCTGATCACCCGTGTGTCCGAGTTCGACGAGACCGCGACCGACACGCTCACCAAGGCCCCGGCCGCGGCGCCCGCGCGTCCCGCGCCCCGCGCGGACCCGATGCAGACCACGCGGATGGCGACCTTCGAGGCCGAGAAGACGCAGATGCAGCCGGCCGCCAAGGCCGCGCCCGCCTCGCCGCTCATCGACGATTCCGCGTTCGCTTCGCTGGTGAAGAAGCCCGCGGCGCCCGCGGCCCCGGCCCCGGCCCCTGCGGCGCCCGGATTCGACCCCATGAAGACGCAGAAGATGGAGGCCGATCCGACCAGCACGCAGAAGCTGCCCGCCGAAGCGCAGCGCACGCAGCGCCTCGAAGCCTCCGACGCGCAGCGCACCCAGCAGCTCCCGGTGCCGCCGCAGAAGCCCGCGCCGCGCGCGCCCGCCGAGGGCGAGCGCACGATGAAGATGCAGAAGCTCGACCCGGGCTTCCGGCCCGACGCGACGCAGCAGATGAACGCGCC
>DATIWC010000047.1:0-14779 GCA_035519515.1 Usitatibacter sp. | reverse complement strand
TCCTTCATCGCTTCCTCCTGCATGATCCGCAGGACGTGCAGCGCGGTGGACTCGGTGCCGCGAATGAAGCCGGTGCCGCTGCAGCGCGGGCAGTTGATATGCGCGGTCTCCTCCAGCGAAGGCTGGAGGCGCTGGCGCGAGAGCTCCATCAGCCCGAAGCGCGAGATCTTGCCCATCTGCACCCGCGCGCGGTCGAAGCGGAGCGCCTCGCGCAGGCGGTTCTCGACCTCGCGCTGGTTCCTCTGCGACTCCATGTCGATGAAGTCGATGACGATCAGGCCGCCCAGGTCGCGCAGCCGCAGCTGGCGAGCGACTTCGTCGGCCGCCTCGAGGTTGGTCCTGAGCGCAGTCTCCTCGATGTCGCCGCCCTTGGTGGCGCGCGCCGAGTTGACGTCGATGGCGACGAGCGCTTCCGTGTGGTCGATGACGATCGCGCCGCCGGAGGGAAGCGCCACTTGGCGCGAATACGCGCTTTCGATCTGGTGCTCGATCTGGAAGCGCGAGAAGAGCGGGATGTCGTCGCGGTAGTGCTTGACCTTGTTCACGTTGGCCGGCATCACCGTGCTCATGAACGACAGCGCCTGCTCGTAGATGGCGGGCGTGTCGATGAGGATCTCGCCGATGTCGGGCTGGAAGAGGTCGCGGATCGCGCGCACGACCAGGCTCGATTCGAGGTAGATCAGGCAGGCGCCGGTCTCTTCCTCGGCGGCCTTCTCGATGGCGCCCCAGAGCTGCAGGAGGTAGTTCAGGTCCCACTGCAGCTCCTCGGCGCTGCGGCCGATGCCCGCGGTGCGGGCGATGAGGCTCATGCCGTCGGGGACCTGGAGCTGGTCCATCACCTCGCGCAATTCGTTGCGGTCCTCGCCCTCGATGCGGCGCGAAACGCCGCCGCCGCGCGGGTTGTTGGGCATCAGCACCAGGTAGCGCCCGGCGAGCGAGATGTACGTCGTGAGCGCCGCGCCCTTGTTGCCGCGCTCGTCCTTGTCCACCTGGACGATGACCTCGGAGCCCGACTTCAGGTGCGTGGACATCTTCGAGCGGCCGAACTCGCCGCCGTCGTTGACCATGTACTGCTTGGCGATTTCCTTGAAGGGGAGGAAGCCGTGGCGTTCGGCGCCGTAGTCGACGAAGACCGCTTCCAGGGAGGGCTCTACGCGGGTGATGACGCCCTTGTAGATGTTGCTCTTGCGTTGTTCCTTGCCGGCGGATTCGATGTCGAGGTCGACCAGTTTCTGGCCATCGACGATCGCGACCCGGAGCTCCTCCGCCTGGGTCGCATTGAACAGCATGCGTTTCATTTCTGCTTTTCTCCCGCGCTCTGCCACGAGAGATGGGTCCCGGTCGGTCCGGAACCCGGATCGACGAGTTACTTCAGAAGTCGGTTCTGTATGGCGTCACGGGATCGTGAGCGAAGGGCGATTTCTGGTTTTCTTCGTCTGGCGGACTGCGGCCGTTTCGGGGCAGGGCAGTCCGCGTGGAATTCGTGCGTCGAGCGCGTGTATTTCGTTGATCATCGCTCTTGGTGTTCGCAGGCGAGCGACGTTTGCCTGCCCGGGCGCCACTTCGGGCCACCCCCTGGTCCCGAGGACTCCTCGGGAAATCAACTACATATAGTATACGCAGATATGGCGGGCGAAGGCAAAGCATCCCTTTCGGCGCCCTCGGTGCGGCACGTGGAGGTCACCGAGGACGAGGCGGGGCAGCGCATCGACAACTACCTCATTGCCCGCCTGAAGGGCGTGCCCAAGAGCCGCATCTACCGGATCCTGCGCAGCGGCGAGGTGCGCATCAACAGCAAGCGCGTGGCGGCCTCGGACCGCGTGGCCGCCGGCGACAGGGTGCGCATCCCGCCCGTGCGCGTGGCCGAGCGCGGCGAGGCCGAGCCCGCGCCGCACTACAAGCTGCCGGTGATCTTCGAGGACGAGTGGATCCTCGCGCTCGACAAGCCGGCGGGCCTCGCGGTGCACGGCGGCAGCGGCGTGGCCCACGGAGTCATCGAATCGCTGCGGGCGATGCGCCCGCAGGCGCGCTTCCTCGAGCTCGTGCATCGCCTCGACCGCGAGACTTCCGGCGTGCTGCTGGTCGCCAAGAAGCGCGTGGCGCTCACGGCGCTGCACGAAGCGATCCGCGCCCAGGCGCTGGACAAGCGCTACCTGGTGGCGGTGAAGGGGCGCTTTCGCAACGAACGCCAGCGGGTGCGCCTCGCGCTCGAGAAGCGCACGACGGCCGGCGGCGAGCGGCGCGTGCGCGTGGCCGACGAGGGCCAGGAGGCCGAGACCGTCTTTCGCCTCCTGCGGCGCGGGGCCGACGCGAGCCTGCTGGAAGCCGAGCTCCTCACCGGGCGCACCCACCAGATCCGCGTGCACCTCGCGCACCTGGGCCACCCGGTGCTGGGCGACGACAAGTACGGCGACTTCGAGCTGAACAAGGCATTGCGCAAGCGCGGCCTGAAGCGGATGTTCCTGCACGCGGCGAGCCTTGCGCTCCATCATCCGGAAACCGGCGCGGCCCTCAGGCTGGAAGCCGCGCTGCCCGCCGACCTGGCCGCATTCGCCGAACGCGAGATCCGCGAATGAAGTACGACCTCGTCGTCTTCGACTGGGACGGCACGCTGATGGATTCCACCGGCGTGATCGCCGCCGCGCTGCAGGAGGCCTGCCGGGACGTGGGCGTGGCGGTGCCGGGCGTGCGCGACGCGAAGTACGTGATCGGGCTGGGCCTGGCCGACTCGCTGGCGCACGTGGCCCCGGGGCTCGACGAGGAACGCCAGCGGCGCCTCACCGAGCGCTACCGCCACCACTTCCTCGCGCGCGAGGGCGAGATGCCGCTCTACGGCGGCGTGCGCGAGATGCTCGCGGACCTGCGCGGGCAGGGCCGGCGCCTCGCGGTGGCCACGGGCAAGGCGCGCCGCGGCCTCGAGCGCGCCCTCGCGCTCACGGGGCTTGCCGAATGGTTCGAGGCCACGCGCTGCGCCGACGAAGGGTTCGCCAAGCCCCATCCCGACATGCTGCTCATGCTGCTCGACATCACGGGCGTCGAGCCTTCACGCGCGGTGATGGTGGGCGACACGACCCACGACCTGGAGCTCGCCGCCAATGCGGGCGTGGATGCGATCGCCGTTTCCTACGGCGCGCATGACGAGGGCCTGCTCGCCACGCGCCCGGCGCGCGCGCGCTGCGCGAGCGTGGGCGAGCTGCACCGGTGGCTCGCGACCCACGGCTGATCTGCCCCGCGGCCGCGCTCGCCGAGGGCGGGCGTGGCGTGCGCTTCGAGCTTTCGCCGGGGGCGGGCGAGGAGAAGGGCTTCGCCGTGCGCTACGACGGCGGGGTGTGCGCGTTCGTGAACCGCTGCCCGCACCTGGGCACCGAGCTCGACTGGCAGCCGGGTGAGTTCTTCGAGGAGAGTGGGCTATACTTGGTCTGCTCCACGCACGGCGCGCTCTTCGAGCCGCATACGGGATTGTGCGTGGCGGGGCCGTGCCGCGGGGCCTCGCTCGAGCCCCTCCCGGTTCGCGAGCAGGGCGGCGGGGTATTTCTTCTGATCGACAAGACATGACCGATGCCGGCCCTCCCGCGTGGGAGCGAGCGGTCCTCGAGAAGGTCGCACTCAAGGCCCTGGACGAGCAACGCCGCGCGCGCCAGTGGGGCGCGTTGTTCAAGCTCCTCTGGTTCATCCTCGCCTTCCTCATCATCGCCGCGTGGCTGGGCTGGGTGGGCCGTGCCGACAACGACTCCATCGCCACGACGGGCAAGCACACCGCGCTGGTGGAGCTGGAGGGCGTGATCGCGCCTGACGGCAGGGCCTCGGCCGACAAGATCATCAAGGGGCTCGACCGCGCCTTCCGGGACTCCAACACGCAGGGCGTGGTGCTGCGCATCAACAGCCCCGGCGGCAGCCCCGTGCAGGCGGGTTACATCAACGACGAGATGAAGCGGCTGCGCGCCAAGTACCCCGGTACGCCGCTCTACGTCGTGGTCGAGGACCTGTGCGCTTCCGGCGGCTACTACGTCGCGGCGGGCGCCGACAGGATCTACGTGGACAAGGCGAGCCTGGTGGGCTCCATCGGCGTGATCATCTCGAGCTTCGGCTTCACCGGCGCGATGGACAAGCTCGGCATCGAGCGGCGCGCCTACACCGCGGGCGAGAACAAGGACCTGCTCGATCCCTTCGCGCCGGAGAATCCCGCGCAGAAGGCGCACGTGCAGAAGATGCTCGACGAGATCCACCAGCAGTTCATCAAGGTGGTGCGCGAGGGGCGCGGCAAGCGCCTGAAGGAAACGCCGGAGATGTTCTCCGGCCTCATCTGGACCGGCGAGCGCAGCGTGGAGCTGGGCCTCGCCGACGGCTTCGGCAGCCTCGACTCCGTGGCGCGCGACGTGATCAAGGCCGAGAAGGTGGTGGACTTCACGCCCAAGGAGAACGTCTTCGAGCAGCTCTCGGGGCGCCTGGGCGCGAGCTTCGGTGCGGCCTTCGCGGAGTCGGCGGCGCGCGCGGCCGTGAATTCGCTCGGCGCCAGCGCCACGAGATGAGCGTCATCGCGCGCGAAGCGCGCATCGACTTCGACCTCGTCCGCGAGGCTTTCGACTTCACCTCGGTGGGCCTGGTGGTGATCACGCCCGAGGGCCTCTTCCGCCAGGTGAACCGCGCCTTCTGCGAGATCACCGGCTATCCGCGCGAGGAGCTGGAGGGGCGCTCGTTCACCTCCATCACCCATCCCGAGGACCTGGCGCGCGACGAGGAAGCCCTGCGCACGATCCGCGCCGGCGGCGACCTGCCGGGCTCGATGGAGAAGCGCTTCATCCGCAAGGACGGCCACGAGGTCTGGGTGCGGCGCACGGCCGCGGTGATGCGCGATGCCAACGGGCAGGCGCGCTACGTGGTGGGCGCCTTCCTCGACCTCACGGAGCAGCGCCAGAAGGACCGGGCGCTGCGCCAGATGAACAGCTTCCTCACCGCCATCGTGGAAACCTCGCCGGTGGCGATCTACACCACGGACCGCGACGGCATCATCAACTTCTGGAACCCCGCGGCGGAACGCACGTTCGGGTTCACGCGCGAGCAGGCGATCGGCGGCCGGGCGCCGTTCGTGCCCGAGTCGCGCAAGGGCGAGGCGGCGGAGCTGCGCGAGCGGGTGATCGCGGGCGCGGTGCTCGAGAAGCTGGAGCTCGAGCGGCGCCGCGCGGACGGCTCCACCATCTTCATCCAGGCGGCGGCCGCGCCGCTGCGCGACGAAAGCGACCGCGTGACCGGCCTGCTGGTCGCCTGCGTGGACGTGACCGGCGCGAAGCGCGCCTCGGAAGACCTGGAGCGCCACCTGCACTTCACGCGCGCCCTGATCGACGCGATTCCCAGCCCCGTGTACTTCAAGGACCGCGAGCGCCGCTACCAGGTCTACAACCGCGCGTGGGCGGACCTCTTCGGCAAGGGCGAGGACTGGATCGGGCGCACGGTGTTCGACATGTTCGCCTCGCCGCTCGCCGACCAGCACGACGAGCGCGACCGCGCGCTCCTCGAGCGGCCGTCGTCCACGACGTACGAGGCGGTGGTGCCCATCGCCGACGGCGAGATGCGCGAGATGCTCTACAACAAGGTGAGCTTCGTCGACCAGCGCGGGGAAGTGGCGGGCCTGATCGGCGTGATCACCGACGTCACGCGCTACAAGGAGACCGAGCGCGCGCTGGAGGCGAGCGAGGCGCGCTTCCGGGTGCTCACGGAAAGCTCCATCGACCTGATCTCCGTGATCGGCGCCGACGGACGCATCCAGTACCAGAGTGGGGCGCTGCGCCACCTGCTCGGCTTCGACCCCGCCGACAGCGTGGGCCGCAGCGTCTTCGACCTCGTGCACCGCGACGACGTGGAGCACGTTCGCGCCGCCTTCCGCCGCATCGTCGAGGCGCGCGCGCTCACCGAGCCGGTGGAGCTGCGCCTGCGCCACCGCGACGGAAGCTGGCGAACGTTCGAGTCCCTCGGCACCAACTGCCTCACGAACCCGCACATCAACGGCATCGTGTGGAACTCGCGCGACGTCACCGACCGCAAGGTGATCCAGCAGCGCATCCAGCACCTCGCCTACCACGACAACCTCACGGGGCTGCCCAACCGCGGGCTGCTGCAGGACCGGCTCGCCCGCTCCATCGCGCGCGCCGAGCGCTCCACGCGCCGCGTGGCGGTGCTGTTCATCGACCTGGACAACTTCAAGAACATCAACGACACGCTGGGGCACGACGTGGGCGACGAGCTGCTGCGCCAGGTGTCGCGGCGCCTGTCGGAATGCGTGCGCCTCGAGGACACCATCGCGCGCCAGGGCGGCGACGAGTTCATCATCCTGCTCGACAGCCTCGACGACGGCCGCAACGCTTCCCTCGTCGCGCAGAAGGTGCTCAACTCGCTGCGCCAGCCGTTCACGCTGGGCGGCACCGAGCAGCACGTGAGCGGCTCGGTGGGCATCGCGCTCTACCCCGAGGACGGCCGCGACGCGCAGACGCTCATGAAGAACGCCGACACGGCCATGTTCCACGGCAAGGGCCTGGGCAAGAACACCTACCAGTACTTCACGGCGCAGATGAACATCGCCGTGAAGCGGCGCATGACGCTGGAGTCGGCGCTGCGCCGCGCGGTCCTGCAGAAGGACTTCGTGCTGCACTACCAGCCGCAGATCGACCTGGAGACGGGCGAGATCATCGCGTGCGAGGCGCTGGTGCGCTGGAAGACCGAGGACAGCGGCACCGTGATGCCGGGCGACTTCATCCCGCTCGCCGAGGAGACCGGGCTCATCAACGAGATCGGCGAATGGGTGCTGCGCGAGGGCTGCCGGCAGGCCCGGGAGTGGCAGGACATGGGGCTCGCGCCCGGGCGGCGCATGGCGATCAACCTCTCGGCGCGCCAGTTCTCCGACAAGGGCTTCTTCGACATGGTGGAGCGGGTGCTCAGGGAGACCGGGCTCGCGGCCAATTGCCTGGAGCTCGAGATCACCGAGAGCCAGGTGATGCGCCAGACCGAGGGGATGATCCAGCTCCTCAACAAGCTCTCCGACATGGGCGTGCAGCTCGCCATCGACGACTTCGGCACCGGCTACTCGAGCCTGTCGTACCTGAAGCGCCTGCCGATCCAGAAGCTGAAGATCGACCAGTCGTTCATCCGCGACATCACGGTGGACCCCAACGACACCGCGATCGTCGTGGCGATCATCAACATGGCCAAGAGCCTCGACCTGGACACCATCGCCGAGGGCGTGGAGACGGCCGGACAGCTCGCGTTGCTGCGCTCGAAGGGCTGCCGCGTGGGCCAGGGTTTCTTCTTCTCCGCGCCCGTGGCCGCGCAGGAGATCTATCCGTTCCTCAAGGGCGGGCGCATCTCCCTCGGCCCCTAGGGCCTCTCAGCTTGCGAGCAGGAGGAAGATCGCGGGCCGTTTGCCGAGGGCCGGCAACGCGCCGCGCCAGCGCTCGACGCGATCGCTGCGGATCCACTCGCGCGGCGAGGTGAGCTCCGCCGCGACGGCGAGCCGCGTGCCCGGCCGCAAGGCCTCCACGAGATCGGCGAGCATCGCGTCGTTGCGGTAGGGCGTCTCGATGAAGACCTGCGTCTCGCGATGCCGCGCCGAATGGTGCTCGAGCTCCGCGATCGCGGCGCGGCGCGCCGCGCGCTCGGCCGGCAGGTAGCCCACGAAGCGGAAGCGTTGTCCGCCCAGGCCGCTCGCCATCAGCGCGAGGAAGATCGAGCTGGGCCCCACGTGCGGGACCACCGGGATGCCGCGCGCGTGCGCCTGTGCGACGAGCTCGGCGCCCGGATCCGCGATGGCGGGCAACCCCGCCTCGGACAGCAGGCCCGTATCGCGGCCGGCCGCGATGGGGTCGAGCAGCGCGGGAATGTCGCCCGCCTTCGTGTGCTCGTCGAGGATCGAGAAGGCGAGCTCGCGCAGCGGCCGCGGATGCCGGCATGCCGCGAGCCAGGCGCGCGCCGACTTCGCGTCCTCGGCGATGAAGGCGTCGAGCGCGCGGATGCGCTCGAGCACGGCCGCCGGCACGACCGCCTCGGGCGCGCAATCCGCGGAGAGCCACGCGGGGAGCAGGTGCAGCGTGCCGGGCATCAGGGCAGGGCGCAGCCTTCGGTGCGGAGCATCCCGCACAGCGCGATGAGCGGCAGGCCGATGAGGGCCGTGGGATCGTCGCCCGACATGCGGGCCATCAGCGAGACGCCCAGGCCCTCGCTCTTGGCGCTGCCCGCGCAATCGAACGCCGGCTCGCGGTCGAGGTAGCGCTCGATCTCGTCGGGATGCAGCGCGCGGAATTCGACGGTGGTGGGGACGACGCATTCCTGCAGGCGCGCGCTGGGCCCGTGCACGACGCATAGCGCCGTGTGGAAGACGACCTCGCGGCCCGACAGCCGCGCGAGCTGGTCGCGCGCGCTCGCCCGATCCCCCGGTTTGCCGATCGGCTCGCCGTCGAGGTCGGCCACCTGGTCGCAGCCTATGATCACGGCATCGGGCCAATGGATGGCCCCGGCGCGCGCCTTCTCGCGCGCGAGGCGCACCGCGGTTTCGCGCGGCGTCTCGCCCGAGAACGGATGCTCGTCGATCTCCGGCGACCAGCACCGGTAGTCCAGGCCGAGGCGGTCGAGCAACTCGCGGCGGTAGCGGGAGCCGGATGCAAGGATTATCATTATATTATTTAAAACAATGTATTATATTGTTTAGTTAAAGTCGATTCTACCATGCAGGAAGGCCCGTTCATCCATCCCGAGCGTATCTCTACCAAGCCCCTGGTGTTCGAGGGCACGGTGAACCTCGACGATTTTCCTCGGCTCGCGGAATCGCTCGCCACCCCCCAAGTGTCGCTGCGTTACAAGGTTTCCGCCCGCCTGGACCAGCACCGTCGGAAGGTGGTGTCGTGTATAATTGAAGGCTTCGTTTTTCTCACCTGCCAGACGACACTCGAGCCCTTCCGCTACGAGATTTCGATCGACGATCGGCTGGTGCTCGTCGACGACGAGTCGGGCCTTCCGCCCATCGAGGAGGAAAGCGATGCGGAAGATTACCTGGTCGCGGACGAGCCGCTGAGCGTCCTGGACCTGGTGGAAGACGCGATCCTTCTCGCGCTGCCGATGGTGCCGCGCAAGCCCGGGCTCGGCGAGGCGAAAGTTGGAGGCGGGGACAAGGCGAAGGGCGAGTCGCCCTTCGCGGCGCTCGCGAGCCTCAAGAAACGACACGAATGACTACCAGGAGAAAGTAAATGGCCGTCCAACAGAACAAGAAGTCGCCCTCGAAGCGCGGCATGCACCGGGCGCACGACCACCTGGGCAAGCCGCCCATCGCGGTCGAGCCCACCACGGGCGAAACGCACCTGCGCCACCACATCTCGGCGTCGGGCTTCTACCGCGGCAAGAAGGTCATCCAGACCAAGGACTGACCTCCCCCGGTTCATTGCGTCGCACGCAATGAAGACCGTCATCGCCGTCGACGCGATGGGAGGCGACCATGGCCCTCGCGTCACGGTCCCCGCCTGCATCGATTTCCTGGCCACCGATCCGCAGGCCGAGCTGCTGCTGGTCGGCCAGACCGAGCCGATCGAGCGCGAGCTCGCGCGCCTCGGGCCCCGCGCCGCGCGCCTTTCGGTCGTGGAGGCCGCCGAGGTCGTCGGGATGGACGAGGACGTGCGCACCGCCATCCGCACCAAGAAGCATTCGTCCATGCGGGTGGCCATCGACCTCGTGAAGGCAGGCCGCGCCCAGGCGTGCGTGAGCGCCGGCAACACCGGGGCGCTCATGGGCACGGCGAAATTCGTCCTGAAGACGCTGCCGGGCATCGACCGCCCCGCCATCTGCGCGGTGCTGCCTACCCGCACCGGGCAGGTGTACGCGCTGGACCTGGGCGCCAACGCCGACTGCACGCCCGAGCACCTGCTGCAGTTCGCGATCATGGGCGCCACGCTCGTGAAGGCGGTGGAAGGCAAGGCCGAGCCCACCGTGGGCCTGCTCAACATCGGCTCCGAAGAGATCAAGGGCAACGAGGTGGTGAAGCGCGCCGGCGAGCTGCTGCGCGCGGCCCCGCTGAACTTCCATGGCAACGTCGAGGGCGACGACATCTACAAGGGCACCACGGACGTGGTCGTGTGCGACGGCTTCGTCGGCAACGTGGCCCTCAAGACTTCCGAGGGCCTCGCCAAGATGCTGGGCGACTTCCTCAAGGAGGAGTACACGCGCTCGTGGCTCACGCGGCTTGCCGCGATGGTCTCCTACCCCGTGATCAAGCGTTTCCGGCGGCGCGTCGACTCGCGCCGCTACAACGGCGCGGCGCTGCTGGGCCTGCGCGGCATCGTGGTGAAGAGCCACGGGTCGGCCGACCGCCTCGCCTTCGCCACGGCGCTCGGCCGCGCGGCGGCCGAGGCGCAGCACGGCCTCATCGAGCGCATCGGCGCCGAAGTGGCGCGCCTGAACGCGGCGGCTCCCGCGCACGCCGCGGGCGAGGAGGCCGCGTGATCCGCTCGCGCATCACCGGCACCGGAAGCTACCTGCCCGCCCGGGTGCTCACCAACAAGGATCTCGAGGACCGCGTCGAGACGACCGACGAGTGGATCGTGAGCCGCACGGGCATCCGCGAGCGCCACATCGCCGCCGAGGGCGAGTTCACGAGCGACCTCGCGCTGCACGCCTGCCGCGCCGCGCTCGCGGCGGCCGGCCGCGCGCCCGCGGACGTGGACCTGATCGTGCTCGCCACCTCCACGCCCGACATGGTGTTTCCCTCGAGCGCGTGCCTGCTGCAGGCCAAGCTGGGCGTGAAGAGGGGCGCCGCGTTCGACGTGCAGGCGGTGTGCTCGGGCTTCGTCTACGCGCTCTCCACGGCCGACCTCTACATCCGCAGCGGCAACCACAAGTGCGCGCTGGTGGTGGGCGCCGAGGTGTTCTCGCGCATCCTCGACTGGAAGGATCGCGGCACCTGCGTTCTGTTCGGCGATGGCGCGGGCGCCGTGGTGCTCGAAGCCTCCGAGGAGCCCGGCATCCTGTCGAGCGAGCTGCACGCCGACGGCTCCTACGCGAGCATCCTCAATACGCCGGGCCACGTGAATTGCGGCGCGGTGACGGGCGACCCGACCCTCAAGATGGACGGCCAGGCGGTGTTCAAGCTCGCCGTGCGCGTGCTCGAGGAGAGCGCGCGCTCGATCCTCGCCGCCAACGGCAAGACCGTGCAGGACCTGGACATCTACATTCCCCACCAGGCCAACGTGCGGATCGTGTCCTTCGTCGCGAAGAAGCTCGGCCTTCCGGACTCCAAGTGCATCGTCACTGTGGACCGCCACGCGAACACGTCGGCGGCGTCGATTCCGCTCGCTCTCGACGTGGCCGTGCGCGACGGGCGCGTGAAGAAGGGCGCCCTCGTGCTGCTGCAGGGCGTGGGCGGCGGCTTCACGTGGGGCAGCGTGCTGTTGAGGTACTAAGGCGAGGCGCGAGGCAAGAGGCGCAAGTCTCGAGAGGAATCAAAGGCGATGTCATTGGCAATCGTTTTTCCGGGACAGGGATCGCAGTCGGTCGGCATGATGGCCGGCTTCGACGCCGTGCCCATCGTCGAGAAGACCTTCCTCGAGGCGAACGCGATCCTCGGCATCGACCTGTGGACGATGGTCCGCGAAGGCCCGGCGGAGGCGCTCAACCAGACCGTGAACACGCAGCCCGTGATGCTGGTGGCCGGTGTCGCGTGCTGGCGCGCATGGCAGGAGCGCAACGGGCCGATGCCCTCGTGGCTCGCCGGGCATAGCCTCGGCGAATACAGCGCGCTGGTCGCCTCGGGCGCGATGCGCTTCGAGGATGCGCTGCCGCTCGTGCGCTTCCGCGCGCAGGTGATGCAGGAAGCGGTGCCGGAAGGAACCGGCGGGATCGCCGCGATCCTCGGCCTCGAGGACGGGGCCCTGCAGGGCGTCTGCGCGGAAGCCGCGCAGGGCGAAGTGCTCGAGCCCGCCAACCTCAACTCGCCGGGGCAGGTGGTGATCGCCGGCCATCGCGCGGCGGTCGAGCGCGGCATGGCGCTCGCGAAGCAGAAGGGCGCGAAACGCGCCGTGATGCTGCCCATGAGCGCGCCTTCGCACTGCAGCCTCATGAAGCCGGCGGCCGGGCGGCTGCGCGAGCGGCTGGCCGCGGTCGAGATCCGCAAGCCCTCGATCCCGGTGATCCACAACCGCTTCGTGGAGTCGTTCGACGACCCGGCGCGCATCCGCGACGCGCTGGTCGAGCAGCTCTACAACCCGGTGCGCTGGATCGAGACCATCCAGCTCCTCGGCCGCAAGGGCGTCACGCGCGTGGTCGAATGCGGCCCCGGCAAGGTGCTCGCGGGCCTGGGCAAGCGCATCGTGCCCGACATCGAGTACGTGGCGATCACGGATGCGGCGAGCCTCGCCGCGGCGGGCGCACAGGGGTAACCATGCTCAACGGACAAGTGGCGATCGTCACCGGCGCCTCGCGCGGCATCGGCGAAGGCATCCTCAAGGCGCTCGCGAAGGCGAATGCGACGGTGGTCGGCACGTCCACCTCGCAGGGCGGGGCCGACGGCATCGCGAAGGCGCTCTCCGAGATGGGCGCCAAGGGCGCCGGGCGCGTGCTCGACGTGCGCGACGCCGCCCAGTGCGCCGCCTTCGCCGAGAAGGTGCAGGAGGAATTCGGCGCCGTGTCGATCCTCGTGAACAACGCGGGCGTCACCCGCGACAACCTGCTCGCGCGCATGAAGGACGAGGAGTGGGACGACATCCAGGCCACGAACCTGAAGCCGGCATTCGTGCTTTCGCGCGCCGTGCTGCGCGGCATGATGAAGGCGCGCGCCGGGCGCATCGTGAACGTGACCTCGGTGGTCGCCTTCACCGGCAATCCCGGGCAAACCAATTACGCGGCGGCCAAGGCCGGGATGGTGGGCTTTTCCAAGTCGCTCGCCCGCGAGGTGGGCAGCCGCAACATCACGGTGAACTGCGTGGCGCCCGGCTTCATAGAGACGGACATGACGCGCTCGCTCGCCGAGGAGCAGGTGAAGAAGCTGGTGGAGAACGTGCCGCTCGGGCGACTGGGCCGCGTGGAGGACATCGCGCAGGCGGTGGTCTTCCTGTGCTCGCCGGCCGCGGCGTACATCACGGGCGCCACGCTGCACGTGAACGGCGGAATGCACATGGAATGAAGGGGAAATCGAGTGGGGCGCATGGTAGAATTACGCGCCTTTTTTATATAGCAGCAACAAACAGCGCACCCTTGGAGGAAGTCGATGGACAACATTGAAGCCCGCGTGAGGAAGATCGTCGCCGAGCAGCTGGGCGTGGCGGAGGCCGACATCAAGAACGAGTCCTCGTTCGTGGACGACCTCGGAGCGGACTCGCTGGACAACGTGGAGCTCGTGATGGCGCTCGAGGAGGAATTCGAATGCGAGATCCCCGACGAGGAAGCCGAGAAGATCACCACCGTCCAGCAGGCGATTGACTACGTCAAGAGCCACGTCAAGCAATAGCCCCGCCGTGAACCGCCGCGTCCCCGGCTGAACGGACGCGCCCCCATCGTCATGTCGAAGCGAAAAGTCGTCGTCACCGGGCTGGGAGTCGTCTCGCCCGTCGGGATCGGCATCGCCACCGCCTGGGACAACCTCCTCAAGGGCGCGAGCGGTGTCGGCCCCATCACGAAGTTCGACGCCTCGCAGCTGCCCACGCGCATCGCCGCCGAGGTGAAGGGCTTCAATTCCGCGGACTGGATGCCGCCCAAGGAGACGCGCCGCTCGGACCTCTTCGTCCACTACGGGCTCGCGGCCGCCCGGCTCGCGCTCGAGGACGCGGGGCTCGTGATCGACGACTCCAACGCCGAGCGCATCGGCGTGAACGTGGGCTCGGGCATCGGCGGGCTGCCGATGATCGAGGACAACATCCGCGAGATGATCGCCAAGGGGCCGCGGCGCCTGTCGCCTTTCTTCGTCCCGGGCACCATCATCAACATGGTGGCCGGCATGATCTCGATCCAGTTCAAGGCCAAGGGCCCGAACGTGTCGATGGTCTCGGCGTGCACCACGAGCTCCCATTGCGTGGGCGAGGCCGGCCGCATGATCGAGTACGGCGACGCGGACGTGATGATCGCCGGCGGCACCGAGGCCTGCATCAACATGTCCGGCGTGGGCGGCTTCTGCGCCTGCAAGGCGCTCTCCGAGCGCAACGACGACCCGGCGACCGCCTCGCGCCCGTTCGACAAGGACCGCGACGGCTTCGTGCTGGGCGAGGGCGGCGCCGTTCTCATCCTCGAGGAATACGAGCACGCGAAGCGCCGTGGCGCGCGCATCTACGCGGAGCTCGCCGGGATGGGGATGAGCGCCGACGCGAACCACATCACCGCGCCCAACATGGACGGCCCGAGGCGCGCGATGCTGGCCGCGATGCGCAACGCCGGCATCAACCCGGACCAGGTCCAGTACGTGAACGCGCACGGCACCTCCACGCCGCTGGGCGACTCCAACGAGACCGCCGCGCTCAAGGCGGCCTTCGGCGACCACGCCTACAAGATGGCCGTGAACTCCACCAAGTCGATGCACGGCCACCTGCTGGGCGCCGCCGGCGGCATGGAAGCGGTGATCACCGTGCTCGCGATCCACCACCAGGTCTCGCCGCCCACCATCAACCTCGTCAATCCCGATCCTGCCTGCGACCTCGACTACGTGCCCAACACGGCGCGCGAGATGAAGATCGACGTGGCGCTCTCCAACTCCTTCGGGTTCGGCGGCACCAACGGAACGCTCGCGTTCCGGCGCCTGGCATAGCCGCGATTCGCAAAGCCTTCG
>DATIWC010000046.1:0-5182 GCA_035519515.1 Usitatibacter sp. | reverse complement strand
TGGCGCTGCAGCAGCTTGTAGAACTCCGTGCGGTTGCGCCGCGCGAGCTTCGCCGCCTGCGTGACGCTGCCGTGCGTGAGCTTGAGGATGCGCGTGAGGTAGTCGCGCTCGAAGCGCTTGCGGGCGTCCTCGAACGAGGTCATCTCGTGCATCTCCACCTGGATCGCCTGCTCGACGAAGGCCTGCGGGATGATCTCGGTGGGGCACAGCGCGATGGATTGCTCGACCACGTTGTAGAGCTGGCGCACGTTGCCCGGCCACTTCCCCTTCACGAGGAGCTCCAGCGCCCCGGGCGCGAACGACGCCTTGTCGCGGCCGTAGCGCGGCGCGAGCCTGGCGAGGAAATACTGCGCGAGCAGCGGGATGTCCTCGGGACGCTCGTCGAGCGACGGGATGCGCAGCGTCACCACGTTCAGCCGGTAGTAGAGGTCCTCGCGGAAGGTGCCGAGCTCCTTCTCCTTCGCGAGGTCGCGGTGCGTGGCCGAGATGATGCGCACGTCGAACGGCGTAGAGCGCGTGGCGCCGATGGGGCGCACCTCGCGCGTCTCGATCACGCGCAGCAGCTTCACCTGGAGCGCGAGCGGCATGTCGCCGATCTCGTCGAGGAAGAGCGTGCCCTTGTCGGCGGCGACGAACAGGCCCCGCTGGTCCGCGATCGCGCCGGTGAAGGAGCCCTTCATGTGGCCGAAGAGCTCGCTTTCCAGCAGCGTCTCGGGGATCGCGCCGCAGTTGATCGCGACGAAGGGATGGTTGGCGCGCGGGCTCGCGCGGTGGATCGCGCGCGCGAGGAGCTCCTTGCCCGCGCCGCTCTCGCCCTGGATGAGGATGCTCGCGTCGCCCGCGGCCACGCGCTGCGCCTTGGCGAGCAGGTCTTCCATCGCCGAGGAGCGCGTGACGATGTCCTCGCGCCACAGGTCCCCGCCCACCATGCGCGACACGCCGCCGCCGTGCAGCGTGAGCGCGCGCTCGATCTGGCCCAGCAGCTCGTCGGCGTCGTAGGGTTTGGTGAGGTAGCCGAACACGCCCTGGCGCGTGGCGGCCACGGCGTCGGGGATCGTGCCGTGCGCCGTGAGGATGATCACGGGCAGGCCCGGATAGGCGCCCTGGATCTCCTCGAAGAGCCGCATGCCGTCCATGCCGTCCATGCGCAGGTCGGTGAGCACGAGGTCGGGGCGGGAGGCGGCGATGGAGGCGAGCGCCCGCTGGCCGCTGTCCACGGCGGCCACGTCGTAGCCGTTGGCCTTCAGGCGGATCGACAACAGGCGCAACAAGTCCGGGTCGTCGTCAACGAGCAACAGCGCGGCTTTACCTTGCTTGGGCATCGGATGAGGCGGATCGGTCGGAGAGGCTCTTCTCGAGCTCGGTGAGCGCGTCGAGCTTCTGCTGCAGCTGGTCGGCGCGCTGTCTCTGCGCGTCGGCCACGCGGCGCTCGTCGCGAAGCCGCACGGAGGCGCTCTCCTTCAACCGGCGGCGTTCGATCGTAACGGCGTGCAAGAATCCTGCCATCGCCTTGAGGTCGCGGTCGCCCCCTTCGCGTTTCTCGACGGGCTCGATGAGCGCGAGGACTTCCGCCTCGTCGGCCTGGCCGCCCAGCGAGAGCGCGAGCCCGGCCTTCACGCGGCCCATGTCGCTGGGGTCGCGCTTGCGGCTCGCGGCCTCCGCGGCGAGCGCCGCCTCGTTCAGGGCGCGCAGGCCCGCGAGGTAGGCGACCAGCTCGTCGGCGGTGGAGGGCGCGGCGGGCTTCTGCGCTCTCGCGCCGCCCACCTCGCGCGCTTCCACGGTGGCCGGCGCGGTCGGCGGCGCCGAGGCGCAGGCGCCGAGCAGGCAGGCGAGCACGCCGGGCAGGAGGCGCTTCACGCGGCGGCCTCCTCCTCGGAGCCCTTCTTGCGCGGGAAGCGGATGCGGAAATGCGCGCCGGGGCCCTCGAGGACCTCGATGGTGCCCTTGTGCAGCTCCACGTATTCCTTGACGATCGAAAGCCCCAGGCCGCTGCCCTTGATCGCCGCCACCGGCGTGTCGGCGCCGCGGTAGAAAGCCTCGAAGATCTTCTCGCGCTCGGTGGGAGGTATGCCGGGGCCTTCGTCCAGCACCTCGAACACCGCGTCGCCGCGCTCCTTGTAGAGCTTGAAGGAGATGAGCCCCCGGTCGGGCGAGTACTTGATGGCGTTGGAGAGCAGGTTGTCGAGGACCACGCGAACCTTCTCCTCGTCGCAATAGGCGGTCACGTGCTCGCAGTTCAGCTCGATGCGGATGCCCTTGGCGACGATGGGCAGCTTCCTGTCGTTCACCACGCGGCGCACCACCTCGCGAAGCTGCACGATCTTCGCGTCCAGGTACGACGTTTGCGCGTGCACGGCGCTGTAGTTGAGCAGGCCCTCGATGAGCTTGCGCAACTCGATGGAGTTCTCCTGCAGGATGCGCGCGATCTCGCGTTGCTCGGCGTTCAGGTTGCCCACCACGCCGGAGGACAGCAGGTCGGATCCCTCGCGCAGCGCCGTGAGCGGCGTCTTCAGCTCGTGCGACATGTGCTGCAGGAAGCGCGTCTTCTGCGCTTCGAGGGCCACCAGGCGCTCGCGCAGCCAGTCGAGCTGCTCGCCCAGCTTCACCATGTCGCGCGGGCCCTCAACGCGGATCTCCTTGGCGAACTGGCCCTCGCCCAGGCCC
This sequence comes from Usitatibacter sp., assembly GCA_035519515.1. Lineage (GTDB taxonomy): Bacteria > Pseudomonadota > Gammaproteobacteria > Burkholderiales > Usitatibacteraceae > Usitatibacter. The sequence continues at coordinate 2,518 of DATIWC010000046.1, read as the reverse complement.
TGGATGCCGTGGCTCACCTGGCGGATGGGGCGCGAGATCAGGAACGTGAAGGAGCCGATGAGCACGAGGGCGGTGGGGATGAGCGCGATCACCAGCCAGAGGACGCTGTTGCGCGATTGGACAGCCTGCGCCCGCACCTGTTCGATGGTCGCGTCGATCACCTGGTCGCCCAGGTGCACCAGCGCCTGGCCGCGGGCGGAGAGCGTGGCGAATTCCTGTGGCAGCCGGCGCGAGAGCTCGGGCGTGGGGCCCATGGCGTCGACGAGCTGCGCGATCGCCGCCTCGCCGCGCTCGATGGCGGCCATCTCGGAGCGCTGGTCCTCGGAGAGCGCCATGGCGTCCAGCTGGCGCGCGAGGCCGAGGAAGGTCGCGCGGTGGCCGCGGTAGGCCTCGAGGAACGTGGCTTCGCCGGCCACGGCGTATTGCCGCGACGAGCGCTCGAGCGAGGTGATGGTGGCGGCGAGCGAGCGGCTCGCCTGGGTCACGCGCACCGCCGAGTGGACGGCCTGCTCGGAAAGCTCCGCCAGCCGCTCGAAGGCGAGGGCGTTGGAGAACAGGGCCACCGCGAGCGGCATCGCGACGATGGTGAAGCCGATCAGCAGCAGCGCGAGGAACGAGCGCGGATAGGTCATCCTCATCGAAGGATTATAATTGCGCCATGGCCTACCAATCCGAGATCACGCGCTTCATCACGGACTTCCTCGCGAAGAACCCACAGGTGGTCGAGCAGCAGAAGAAGAACCGCGCCACCTGGTGGGACAAGCCCCAGGACCTGCAGACCTGGGACGAGCACGCCGAGTCGAACGTTCCCCAGGCGGGCTACGTGTACTTCGCGAACCCCGATCCCCGCGGCCGCTAGCCCGGAAAGAGGTTCAGCACGCCGTCCAGGCCGGCGTAGTCGAGCGCATAGTCCGACTTTTCCCGCACCACCGGCTTCGCGTGGTACGCGACGCTCGTTCCCGCCTGCGCGAGCATCAGCAGGTCGTTGGCCCCGTCCCCGATCGCCAGGACGCGCTCGCGCCCGATGGCGAGCTCGCGCTTCAATCGCGCGACATGCCCGGCCTTGCCCTGCGCATCCACGAGCGGCCCGGCGACCGTGCCCGCGAGCCGGCCGCCCTCGACGACCAGCGTGTTGGAATACGCGTAGTCGAAGCCGAGCCTGTCGCGCACGCGGTCGGTGAAGTAGGTGAAGCCGCCCGAGACGAGGAGCGTCTTCACGCCGTTGCGCCGCGCCGCCGCGAGCAGGCGCTCGGCGCCGCGGTTGAAGCGCAGCCGGTCGCGGTACACGTTCTCGAGCACCGATTCGTTGAGACCCTCGAGGGCCTTCACCCGCCGGCGCAGGCTCTCGGGCCAGTCGATCTCGCCGCGCATCGCCGCGGCGGTCACCGCCGCCACCTCGGCCTTGCGTCCTGCGAAGTCCGCGATCTCGTCGATGCACTCGATCGAGATGAGCGTGGAGTCCATGTCCATGGCGAGCAGCGCGAAGCCGGCGAGCCTCGCGCCCTCGGCCACGAACCCCCAGTCGAGCCTGGCCTTCGCGCAACGCGCCGCGACTTCGGCGCGCGCCGCGGCATCCGCGCGCGTGATGCGAAACGCCTCGTCGCCGATGCGCTCGATGGCCTCGCCCCGCGCGAGCCGGTGCAGCTCCTTCAGGTCGCGCGTCGCGACGTCGTCGCCCTGGATGACGAGGTTCACGCGAGCTTCCTCAGGAACTGGCGGACTTCGCCGGCGCGCTGCTTCAGGTCTTCGTGCTTCATCTCGATGCGAACTCTATCCGGTCCGGGCAGCCGGTAGATCCGGCTCGACTGCACGAGCGCGAGGACGCGCTTCGGGTCCACGGGCGGCTGGGCGATGAACTGCACCAGGATGCCCCCGGCGGAGGCGTCGATCTTCTGCACGCCCAGCGGCTGGCCCTGGATGCGCAGCTTGTGGCACTCGAGCAGCACGCGCGCCGGGTCGGGGAGCGGCCCGAAGCGGTCCACCAGCTCCTCCGTGAGGCGCTCCAATTCCGGGTCGGTGTTGCAGTTGGCCAGCCGCTTGTAGATCACGAGGCGCTCGTGCACGTCGCCGCAGTAGGTTTCGGGCAGCAGGGCGGGCGAGTGCAGGTTCACCTCGGTGGCTATGCTGAGGGGCCCTTCCAGGTCGGGCTCCTTGCCGCGCTTCAACGCCTTTACGGCGTGCTCGAGCATCTCGTTGTAGAGGGCGAAGCCCACGTCGTGGATGCCGCCCGATTGCGACTCGCCCAGCACCTCGCCCGCGCCGCGGATCTCCAGGTCGTGCATCGCGAGGTAGAAGCCGGCGCCCAGGTCCTCCATCATCTGGATCGCTTCCAGGCGCTTCTTCGCCGGCGCGGTGAGCGCCTCCGGGCCCGGCGTGAGCAGGTACGCGTAGGCCTGGTGGTGCGAGCGGCCGACGCGCCCGCGCAGCTGGTGCAGCTGCGCGAGGCCGAACCGGTCGGCGCGATGGATGAGGATCGTGTTCGCGGTCGGCACGTCGATGCCGGTCTCGATGATGGTCG
>DATIWC010000045.1:0-30674 GCA_035519515.1 Usitatibacter sp. | reverse complement strand
GCAAATGATGCGGCGTTCGCCGTAGTTCTTGCGCGTATCTTCGACCTCGATCGTGATGCCCTCGAAGACGATGGCTGCGTCTTCAAAGTCCAACCCCCGATCGGCTAGCGTGCGCGCACGTTTGACTGGGTCGAATGTGATGCGCATTGGTTAGTGTAGCTACAATAACCCCGCTACGCAAGAGAAGCTGGCACGGCGCATCCACCGTGCAACCTAACGACCCAGTTGAGCGGCCGGCCACGACCGCCATTGCGCGCCGCCGAGCACGCAATTCATTGCGAGGACGGCGCGGCCACGACAACCGCGGGGCCGCTCCAACGCGTTGTTAGATTGCACGACTCGCCTCCCTCATAAGGAGTACGCCAACGGCTGCGAGGGTTGCTCCGGACCCGACCAGACCCAGATAGATGAACCACTCGCGCTTCGTGAGATGGCGAAACGGGAAAGTGAACGAGGCGAACCCCGTATACCAAGGCAACCCGCGACGTTTGTAGTGCAGTGCGATGAGAATCGCTGCCAGCACAAATAGCAGCCCTGCAGAATCCACAGCGAGTTCCGCGATGAACCTCATTTCCGCGTGGCTCATGTGCAATCTAACTTGTATTGGTAGGTTTGTGATAGGGACGGGTTACGTCCGTTAAGGCCGGATTTTCCACTCGGCCTGCGTCATGGTCAACGCTGAACCCCTTGTGGGCGTTCGACAAATCACATGACACTCTGTAGACGGGTTTGTGATAACGCCGCCCACCACGCTGCTCGCCGCACTCCGCGAGCGCATCCGCTTTCGCCACTACAGCCTGCGCACGGAACGCACGTATGCGCATTGGGTGTGGCGATTCGTCGTCTTTCACGGCAAGCGCCACCCGCGTGAGCTCGGAGCCGCGCATGTCACCGCCTTCCTGAGCTCGCTCGCCAACGAGGGATGCGTCGCTGCGGCCACGCAGAACCAGGCGCTCGCGGCGCTGCTCTTCCTCTATCGCGAGGTCCTCGGCATCCAGTTGCCGTGGATGGACGAGATCGTCCGGGCGAAGCGGCCCAAGCACCTGCCCAATGTGCTGACCACCGGCGAGGTCGCTTCCCTGCTGGCCAGGATGCAGGGCGAGCACGGGCTCATGGCGCGGCTCATGTACGGCACGGGAATGCGCATCAACGAATGCGTTGCGCTGCGCGTGAAGGACCTGGACCTCGCGCGAGGCGAGATCGTCGTGCGCCACGGCAAGGGCGGCAAGGACCGCATCACGATGGTCCCGAAGTCGCTCGCCGGGCCGCTACGCGAGCAGCTCGCGCGCTCGCGGGTGGTGTTCGATCGCGACCGGGCGAATCGCGTTCCTGGTGTCGAGCTGCCCTTTGCCTACGAACGCAAGAGCCCCTGGGCCGGTCGCACCTGGCCATGGCATTGGGTCTTCCCGCAAGACCACTTGTCGATCGATCCGCGCTCTGGCATTCGCCGCCGGCATCACGCCTACGACCAGACCTTCCAGCGGGCGCTCAAGCGGGCGGCCCATCGGGCCGAAATCGCCAAGCCGGTCTCGTCCCACACGTTGCGCCATTCCTTCGCGACGCATCTCCTGCACGAGGGCTACGACATCCGCACCATCCAGGAGCTGCTCGGCCACAAGGACGTGAGCACCACCATGATCTACACCCACGTCCTCAACCGCGGCGGCCGGGGCGTGGTGAGCCCGCTCGACCGGTGAGCTTCAGCGCCCGGAGCGGTTCCTTTGCGCCCCGTACCACGCCCCGGCGGGCGTGAGCGCGATCGTGATGACGGTGCCCATCAGGATCATGGCGGCCGGCTCGTTCCCGTTGGTGAGGGACCAGCCGAGCACGAGGGAGATCACGGTGAGGATCGCGGCGAGCGCGTACTCGCGGTGCCTGGCGATCCGCGCGCAGACGTAGCCGCCGATGAACGAGCCCGCGCCGCCGATGGCGAGCAAGGCCACGGTGAAGAACGCGTCGGGGTTCTCGCTGCTCATCGCCTGCTGGGCCTCTTCCTGCGAGATGCCGGTCGCGGCGAGGTACACGCCATAGGCGAGCGTGAACGCGATGCCAACCACGATGGTGAAGCCGGTGTCGGCGACGAAGCCGAGGAGGATCGCCTTCCAGGCGGGGCCGCGCGGGGGCGGCTGGGGCGGCGTGAGGTCTGCGCCCGGCGGGGTGAAGGGGTTGGGCGTGTCCAGCGAGGCTAGTTCAGCGACTCGAGCTTGCCCAGGTCCAGCGAGGCCACGCTCGATTTCAGCGCGTCGATGTCGGCGTTGCCCTCCGCCTTCACGATGAAGCGCTGCCCCAGCACCACGGTGAACTCGTTGTTGCCGCCCTTCTTGTTCACGCTCTCGTGCACGATGCGGTTGCCTTCCTTGCGCGTGCTCTCGCGGCGGTACTCGTCTTCCCGCTCCGACTGGATGTTCATCCAGGCGGCGAGGCCCATGAGGCCGGCGGCCCCGCCCGTGTCCACCACCTCGAGGCTCGCGTGCTTGCCGGCCCCGTCGTTGTAGATCCCCTCGGCCTTGGCGGTCATGAGGCCCTGCACGCCGCCGCGCTCGGTGCGCATGTCCTTGCGCGGGAGGCCCGCGAAGGTCTCCGGCACGAAGGGCTTGAGCACGTCGAGCTGCACGGGCTCGACGCCGGGCTTGCCGCCCAGCGCCGCGCCCATCGCGCCCATGGCGGCGGCCATCTGCTTGCCGGCGTCGCCGCTCTTCTGCGCCGCCTCCATCTGCTTGTTGGCCTCGTCCAGCCGCTTGCTGTAGGCCTCGAGCTTCGGATTCACCGTGACGGCGGGGCTGGAGTACACGGAGCCGCCGCCCAGGCCGCTCCTCATCATGCCGGCGCCGATCATGCCGCCCGCGGACATCGCCGTGCCGATGGCGCTGATCACGATCATCACCACGAAGCTCACGATGATCACCACCGCCGCGTACCCGATGGTCTTGTCCTCGGGGTTCTTCATGAGCGGGGGCAGGCCCAGGTACAGCAGGTAGATGCAGTAGAGCGCGGCCAGCAGCGACAGCAGCCACCCCAGGAACGGGATGATCGAGAACACCGAGCCGATCCACGCGGCGGTGAACGAGTACGCAACCACCTTGGTCGCCTGCTGCATGTTCTTCGTGCCGCCGAAGGAAGGCGCCAGCGCGTCCACGATGAACGCGATCACGAACACGGCGATGAACGCCATGATGAACCGGTAGACCGCCATCATCAGGGCCCACATGAGCGACATGTGGAAGAAGCCCCCGAACATGGCGCTCACGACGTACATGGAGAGGAACGCCATCACGGCCGCGAATGCCGCGAGCGGCAGCACGTAGCCGATCATCAGGTCCTTCTGCGGGGTGTTTTCGCCTGCGATCACCCCCCATTCCGTCTTCGGGGTGAGCAGTATGTTCTTGACGCGGTCGACGAGATTCATCTTTCAGTCTCCCTGGCGATCGTTTTTGGAAGCCAGAGTTTACTTGATGCGATAATCGTTTCCCATGGGTAATTCCGGCCCCGTCGTCGAGGTCCGCGGGCTGCGCTTCGCCTTTGGCAGGCGCCAGGTCCTCAAGGCAATCGACCTCGAGATTCCTCCCCGCAAGGTGGTCGCCATCCTGGGCTCCAGCGGCTCGGGGAAGACCACCTTGTTGCAGCTGCTGGGCGGCTTGCTCCGGCCCCAGGCAGGCAACGTTTCGGTCCTCGGCCAGGACGTCCACGCCCTGGATACGAACGGATTGCTCGCGCTGCGCCGCCGCATGGGAATGATGTTCCAGAAGGGCGGGCTCTTCAGCGACCTCACCGTCTTCGAGAACATCGCCTTCCCGGTGCGCGAGCACACGCGGCTGCCGGAGGAGCTGGTCCATGACCTCGTGCTGATGAAGCTCAATGCCGTGGGCCTGCGCGGAGCTTACGCGCTGCGCCCCGACGAGCTCTCGGGCGGCATGTCGCGGCGCGTGGCGCTCGCGCGCGCCATCGCCCTGGACCCCGAGCTCATCATCTACGACGAGCCGTTCGCGGGCCTGGACCCGATCACCCTGAACGTGATCTGCAACCTGATCCGCACCCTCAACGACGCGCTGGGCGCCACCTCGGTGGTGGTCACGTACGACGTGCCCGAGGCGCTCAAGCTCGCCGACTACCTCTACCTGCTGAACGACGGCGTCATCGTCGGGCACGGCCCCACGCAGGAGATGGCGAACTCCACCGACCCGTTCGTCCACCAGTTCCTGCACGCCGAGCCCGACGGCCCGGTGCGCTTCCACTTTCCCGCTCCGCCCATGGCCCAGGAGCTCGAGCTCGGTTCGCGATGAAGGGCGACGCGCGCATGGCGCCGCCCGGCTTCGAGGGCGCGGAGGATTTCTTCGCGGTGTTCGCCGACCGCGTGGGCGGCCTCATCTCGTACGTGGACCAGGAGGAGCGCGTGCTCTACGCCTCGCGCGCGCTCGCCGAGTGGATCAACCATTCGCCCGAGACGATCGTCGGCAAGAGGCTCGAGGAGCTCTATCCGCCGGAGGTGTACACGCTCGTGAAGGGCCCCACGCGGCGCGCGCTCTCCGGCGACGACGTGCACTACGAGCGGCCGGCCAAGCGCCCCGACGGCACGCCCACCTGGCTCTCGGTGAACCTGCGCCCGCACCGCAACGCCGCGGGCGAGGTGCTGGGCTACTTCTCGTGCGCGCTGGAAGTGAACGAGTTGAAGCGTACCCACGACGCGCTCGGCCGCGCGCTGCAATACCTCGCCGGGCACATCGAGAACACGCCGCTCGCGGTGGTCGAGTGGTCCTCCGACGTCGTGGTCACGCGCTGGTCGCCGCAGGCCGAGAAGATCTTCGGCTGGCGCGCGGACGAGGTGCTGGGCCGCAAGTCGAGCCAGATCGGGCTCGTCCACCCCGATTCGCTGCCGACCATCCAGGCCCTCACGCGCGAGCTCATCGACGGAAGCGTGCCGCGCAACCGCATGCTCGCGCGCAATTGCACCAAGGACGGCCGCTCCATCTGGTGCCAGTGGTACAACTCGGCCGTGTTCGACGAGGCCGGGCGCTGCGCCTCCATCCTGTCCATGGCCGAGGACGTGACCTTCCGCGTCGATGCCGACGAGCAGCTGCGCCAGGCGGCGGTGCACGACGCGCTCACCGGGATCCCCAATCGCAACTCGCTCGCCGCGCGCCTGGAGCACGCCATCGCGCGGGTGAACCGCAGCGGGGACCGGCTGGCGCTGCTCTTCATCGACCTGAACCACTTCAAGCGCGTGAACGACACGCTCGGCCACGCGGCGGGCGACGAGGTGTTGAAGCAAGCCGCGGCGCGCATCCGCGCGCAGGTGCGCGAGGTCGATACGGTGGCGCGCCTGGGCGGCGACGAGTTCGTGGTGCTCCTCGAGACCGACGTGCGGCCCGACACGCCCTCCGTCATCGGCGACCGCATCCGCGCCGCGTTCGAGTCGCCGTTCGAATGGAAGGGCCTGGACGTGCGCTGCGGCGCGAGCCTGGGCGTGAGCCTCTATCCGGACCACGCGCGCGACCTGGCCTCGCTCATGGCCTCGGCCGACGAGGCGATGTATCGCGAGAAATCCACTGGCTGACCGGGAACTTATGCACGAGCATCCGGCAATACACACAACGAGGGCTTTCGCCATGACGCGCGTGTTCATCCGGCTTTTGTCCGTGTTCATCCTTGTTCCCGCCCTGGCCCTGGCCCAGGACTACCCGTCCAGGACGGTCACGATGGTGGTGCCCTTCCCGCCCGGCGGTGTCGCGGACATCACGGGCCGGCCGCTCGCCGAGGCACTGACCCGCATCCTCAAGCAGAGCGTGGTCGTCGAAAACCGCGCCGGCGCGGGCGGCGGCGTCGGCATGCAATACGTGGCGCGCGCGAAACCCGACGGCTACACGGTCCTCATGGCGCTCTCCTCCATCTCGATCATTCCCGAGGCGGACAAGGTGCTCGGCCGCGACCCGATGTTCCAGCTCACCCAGCTCGTGCCCATCGCGCGCTTCACCGCCGATCCCACGGTGCTCACGGTGCGCGCCGACAGCCCGTATAAATCGGTCGCGGACCTGATGGAAGCCGCGAAGAAGAAGCCCGGCGGCATTCCGTACGGCTCGTCGGGCAACTACGGGACGATGCACGTGCCCATGGAGATGCTCGACGCCTCCGCGGGCGTGAAGATGCTGCACATACCGTTCACGGGTGCCGGCCCCGCCATCGTGGCGCTGCTGAGCGGCCAGGTGGATGCGGTGGCGACCGGTCCTTCGACCATCATGGGGCACCTCAAGGCGGGCAAGGTGCGCGTGCTCGCCACGTGGGGCGAGACGCGGCATCCGGCGCTACCCGACGTGCCGACGCTGAAGGAGTTGGGCTACGACGCGCAGTTCTCGCAGTGGACGGGCCTCTTCGTGCCCGCCGGCACGCCGCCCGAGGTGGTCGCGAAGCTTCGCGAGGCCGCGCGCGCCGCGGTGAACGACGCGACCTTCCAGGCCGCGCTCGCCAAGGTGGAAACGCCCATCCAGTACCTCGACCAGCCGCAGTTCAGGGAATTCTGGGACCGCGACGCGCACAAGCTCGCGGATGTCGTCCAAAAAATAGGGAAGGTCGAATGATGAAGACTAGTCATTCCCGTGAAGACGGGAATCCAGCCAAGGGCGCGCGAGCACTTTTCTGCGCACTCCTCCTCGCTGTCGCACTCCCCGCCTTCGGCGAAGAGCCTCCCCCCAACAAGGACCTCGCCGCCCTCTTCGAGCGCGAGTTCCAGAACGACCTGGTGGAGCACCCGGAAGTCGCCACGCTCCTCGGCATCCCGGGCATGGACGACAAGCTCACCGACCCGTCGCCCGCGGCCATCGCGCGGCGCAAGGCGCACCTGAAGGAGTTCATCGCGGAGCTCGAGCGCTTCGACCCCGCGAGGCTCTCCGCCCAGGACCGCATCTCGCGCGAGATCGCCCTCGAGACCGCCCAGCTCCAGGACGACAAGAACGCGCTCTACGCGGGCCTGCCCTTCGGCGCCGAGTTCGGCGATTCGTGGCTCGCGGTCTCGTCGCAGGACGGGCCGCACGAGGGGCTCGCGTACATCACCCGCGCCACCCGTTTCAGGACGGCGGCCGACTACGACAATTTCCTCAAGCGCCTCGCGCTCGCGCCGGCGTTCGTGCGGCAGTTGATCGATCGCATGCGGGTCGGGATGCGCACCCACTGGGTGCCTCCGCGCGCGGCGATGCTGCGGGTTCCCCCGATGATCGACGACTTCGCGGGCACCGACGTCACGCGCTCGCCCATTTGGCGGCCGTTCGCCGAGATCCCGGTGGACATCCCGGCGGCCGATCGCGAGCGCATCGCGGCCGAGGGACGGCGCATGCTCTCGCGCGAGCTCAACCCCGCCTTCGCGGAGTTGAAGCGCTTCCTCGTCGAGGAATACATCCCGGCCTGCAGCGAGAAGCTCGGCGCCTCGTCGCTGCCCGCGGGGCCCGCGTACTACGCGCTGCAGATCCGCACCATGACCACGCTGCCCCTCGAGGCCGAGGCGGTGCACAAGACGGGCCTTGCGGAAGTGGCGCGCATCCACACGGAGATGGACAAGGTCATCGCTTCGACGGGTTTCAAGGGAACGTTCGCGCAGTTCAACGAGTTCCTGCGCACCGACCCGCGCTTCTACTTCAAGACGCCGGAAGAGCGGCTGCGCGCCTATCGCGACATCGCGAAGCGCGCCGACGCGGAGCTGCCCAAGCTCTTCGCGACGCTGCCTCGCCTGCCCTACGGCGTGCGCGCGATGGAGGCCTACGAGGGCGACAACGCGGACCACTATTCGCCCGGCGCCCTCGACGGCTCGCGCGCCGGGTTCTTCGAGGCGAACGTCAACAACCTGGAGAAGCGTCCCTCCTACGAGATGGAATCGACGCTCCTGCACGAGGCGGTGCCTGGCCACCACCTGCAGGGCGCCCGCGCCCTGGAGCTGGAGAACCTGCCCACGTTCCGGCGCGCCTCCTGGTACGTGGGCTATGGCGAGGGCTGGGCCCTGTACGCGGAGAGCCTGGGCTACGAGATGGGCTTCTACAAGGATCCGTACCAGCACTTCGGCGCGCTCGCGGGCGAGATGCTGCGCGCTTGCCGCCTCGTCGTGGACACGGGCCTGCACGCGAAGGGCTGGACGCGCGAGCAGGCCATCAAGTACCTGGTGGACAACAGCGGCGTGCACCCGGACTTCGCCGCGGCGGAAGTGGATCGCTACATCGTCATTCCGGGCCAGGCGTTGGGCTACAAGATCGGCGAGCTCGAGATCAAGGCGCTGCGTGCGAAGGCGGCCGCGGCGCTGGGCGACAAGTTCGACCTGCGCCGTTTCCACAACGCGCTGCTCGACGACGGAGCCGTCCCGCTCACGGTGCTCGAGTCGCGCGTGGACGAGTGGATCGCAAACGAGAAGAAAAGCGCAAAATCCTGAACAACGCCTGCGCCTGAAGGTTCAAATCGGATGATCGACGTCCGGACGCTGCTGGTTCTCGTTGCGGTCGCCGACACGGCCGCGGCGGCGATCCTGTGGATCGGCGCGGGGCGGCGTCTGCGCCGCGGGATGCTGGCGTGGATCGCGTCGCTCGCCTGCCGCGCGCTCGCCGCGACCGTGCTGGCGGCCGGCCTCCAGCCCCTGGCGGGCGCCCTCGCGGTAGCCGGCGGCATGCTGGCCCTTTCCATGACGCTGCAGGCGGCCTCGCTCATCTCCTCCGGCGGCCGGCACCTGCCCGCCTGGGTTCACAGCGCCGTGCTCGCGGGCGTGGCCATTCCCCTGGCGTTGCTCGGCACGGACGCGGCCAACACCGTCCTTTTCGGCGGGCTTGCCTTCGGCCTGCTGCTCCTCGCGCTCGCCGCCATCGTGGCCCAGATGCGCCCCCCGGCGGCCGGCCGCGCGCAGGCGAAGGGGGTGCTGCTCGCCACGTTCGCCACGGGCAGCGTCGCTTTCTTCACGCGCGGCATCGCAGCCACGTTCGTCGCCGACCCGCTGCAGGCGTTCCTCTTCCCGAACGCATTCCAGTCGGCGGTATTCGTGGCCGCCGCGGCCGCCGCGATCGTGAGCACGTTCGGCTTCCTCCTGCTGCAGAAGGAGCGCGCCGAAGGGGATGCCGCGCGCATGGCGACCATGGATCCGCTCACCGGCGCCTTCAACCGCCGCACCTTCCACGAGATCGCGGAGCGCGAGATCGCGCGGGCGCGCCGCGCCGGCCAGCCGCTTTCGATCATCATGGTGGACATCGACCACTTCCGGTCCGTCAACGAGGGCTTCGGCAACCGCGTGGGCGACGAGATCCTGCAGAAGGTCGCCGACCTCATCCGCGGCGCGCTGCGCAAGGAAGACATGCTGGTGCGCTTCGGCGGCGAGGAGTTCCTAGTCATGCTGCCCGAGGTGCCCGGCCCGGGTGCGGTGGTGGTCGCCGGGCGCATCCGCAAGTCGGTCGAGGCCGAGCCCCTGTCGGTGGGCGGCCAGGCGGTGTCGCTCACCGTGAGCGTGGGCGTCTCCGCCCGCCTCGACGAAGGCCCCGAAAGCATCGAGAACCTGCTCTCCCGCGCCGAGGAAGCACTCGCGCTCGCCAAGCAGCGCGGCCGCAACCGCGTGGTCGCCCTCTCCCTCGGCCGCTCGATCGCGGCCTGACCCTCTCATACCGTGGCTCCCCGATCGTTGCTACCTGCCGGTAGCGCCGGGGACCACGCGTTCGGGCTACGATCTACCCGTCCCCCACACACCATAACGAGGAGGAACCATGGACGAATCCAGGAGAGGCTTCATCGCCATCGGCGCGACGCTGGCCGCCGGTGCCGTGCTGCCCCGCGAGGGCATGGCCGCCGACATGCCCGCCGGCACCGCGCCGCAGAAGCTCGAACCCACCACCGACCTTCGCCTGGTGACGTTCTCGACCGCGTCGGACACTGCGCTTCGCACCGGCGTGGTGCTGGACGACGGCCGCGTCGTCGATATCGGCCGCGAGGCGAAGCGCAAGGGCATGGCGCTCGCGTTCGATGCGTCGAGCATGATCTCGCTCATCGCGGCAGGCGACGCGGCGCTCTCGCAGGTGCGCACCCTCGCCAAGGGCGCCGACGCGGACCAGGCGAAGCTCGCCGACGTGACGCTTACCTCGCCGATTCCGGTGCCCCAGCGCAACATCTACGCGGTGGGCTGGAACTACCTCGAGCACTTCGAGGAAGGCAAGGCCTTCCGCGACCCGAACCAGAAATACCCCGAGCATCCCGTGTTCTTCTCCAAGGCGCAGCACGTGATGAACGGCCCGTTCTCGCCGATTCCCTACGACCCCAAGGTCTCGACGCTGATCGACTGGGAGGGCGAGCTCGCGGTGGTGATCGGCAAGCGCGGGCGCAACATCCCCGAGGCGAATGCGCTCGACTACGTGTTCGGCTTCTCGGTGATCAACGACACCACCGCGCGTGACGTGCAGCAGACGCGCCACGGCGGCCAGTGGTTCAAGGGCAAGAGCCTCGACGGGCATGGCCCCATGGGCCCGTGGATCGTCACGCGCGGCGCGATCGACTACAACAACCTGCACCTGCAGACGCGCATCAACGGCGTCGTGCGCCAGAACGCCAACACGGGCCAGATGTTCTTCAAGGTGCCGGCGATCCTCGCCGAGCTCTCGCTCGGCCTCACGCTCGAGCCGGGCGACATCATCGCCACCGGCACGCCGCCGGGCGTGGGCCACGGCATGAAGCCGCCCATGTACTTGAAGCCGGGCGACATCATGGAGACCGAGATCAGCGGCATCGGGGTGATCCGCAACGAGATCAAGGCTGTCTAGGGCCGCGCTCGGCCTCCTGCCGGCCGCGCTCGCCGCGGCCGCGGCCTTCGCCGCCGCGCCCTTCGACCGCGACATGTGGGTCGAGTGGCGCGACGGCGGCGCGTACGTCGAGGCGGTGCGCACGTTCAGCGACGCCGACGTCGCGGGCGTGCATCCCGGCATGGTGATCACGCAGGCCGACGGCGCGCCGGTCGACCGCAAGCACCTCGAGAAGCTCGCGACCGCGCGCACGCTCACCGTGCGCGACGGGTCGCAGACGTTCGCGCTGCGCGTGGAACGGACCGGCGTCCCGATGAATCCGGCGGCAAGCGACGCGCTCACCGTGCGGCGCATGGGCGAGGAGCGCGACATCGGCTACATCCGCATCCGCTTCGGCGCGGACGACGCCAGCCTCGCCCGCCACGTCGAGGGCGCGGTGAACTACGTGAACGAGACGCGCGCGCTGATCCTCGACCTGCGCGACCAGCTGGCGCCCGGCGCGCCGGGGCTCGCCGCGTCGATCGCGGCGAAGCTCGCGGCCTACCGCGAGCCGCTCGTGCTCCTCACCGACCGCTGGACGGCGGGAGAAGCCGAAACGCTCGCGCGCGACGTGAAGGCGAAGGCCGGAACGCGAAGCATCGGCACTCGCACCTCGGGCGTGGGTGCGCCGCCCCTCGTACCCGACATCGCCGTGGATCTCGCGGCGCCGCAGGGCGGGCCGGGCGACCCGATCCTCTACCAGGCGCTCAAGCTCCTCGAGCCTTGTCCCGGACCCGCTTGTCGAAGCGCTCCAGGTTCACCACCACCCGCTCGTGGGTCCCCTCGCCGATGAGCTCGCGCTCGTCCTCCGCGCGAACCTTGAAGTAAACCGTCCGGCCTTCCACGCGCACCACCTCCGCGGTGGCCTTCACGCGCATGCCCACGGGCGTGGCCGCGATGTGGGTGATGTCCAGGTGCGTGCCCAGGCTCTGGTGCTCTTCCGGCAGCGACTGCTCGACCGCCGCCAGCGCCGCCGCCTCGATGAGGTTGATCATGACCGGCGTGGCGAGCACGCGGATGCGCCCGCTGCCCACGCGCGGGGCGGTGTGCTGCTCGGCCACCACCATCTCGGCCACGCCCTTGAGGCCGGCGGGCAGGTTGAGGACCAGGGCCATGCCAGACGCTCCCTGCGGATGAATTGTTCGCATTCTGACCTGAATTGGAGGCGCCTTTCATTCGGATAAGCTTCGGGAATGTCGTCCCGGAGCGTCTCCCTTCCCACCGCGCAGGTCGAGCGCACCGCCGGCGGCACGCCCTATTCCCCGCAGTTCGAGGACGTCTATCACTCCTCGCAGGGCGGGCTCGCGCAGGCGCGCCACGTCTTCCTCGCGGGCAACGGCCTGCCCGCGGCCTGGCGCTCGCGCGAATCCTTCACCATCGTCGAGACGGGCTTCGGCCTCGGTCTCAACTTCCTCGCCGCCTGGGATGCCTGGCGGGCCGACCCGGCGCGCTGCACGCGCCTTCACTTCGTCTCCGTCGAAAGCCGCCCGCTCTCGGGCGAAGATCTCGCCGCGGCCCTCGCCCCGTTCGACGAGCTGCGAACGCTCGCCCGCGCGCTCGCCGCCGGATGGCCGCCGCCGCTCGCGGGATTCCATCGCATCCATTTCGACGCCGGCCGCGTGATCCTCACGCTGCTCTTCGGCGAGGCGCGCGAGATGCTGCCGCAACTGGTGGCGCACGCGCATGCCCTCTTCCTCGATGGGTTCGCGCCGTCTCGCAATCCGGGCCTGTGGTCTCCCGAGGTGGTGCGCGAGCTGGCCCGCATCGCCGCGCCGGGCGCCACGCTCGCCACGTGGACGGTCGCGGGCGGCGTGCGCACCGCGTTGATCGATGCGGGCTTCGAGGTGGAGAAGCGCGCGGGCTTCGCCTCCAAGCGCGAGATGCTCGTGGGACGCCGGCGCGGCACGGCGACCTCCGGCGCTTCGCATTCGCAACGGCATGCGGCGGTGATCGGCGCGGGGCTCGCGGGCACGCTCGCCGCCGAGCGCCTGGCCGATCGCGGCTGGGCGGTGGACCTCGTGGATGCGCGCGAAGAGCGCAGCGCCGCGGCGGTCGGGCTCGTTCGCCCCGTGGTCAACCTTCGCGACGCCATCAATGCGCAGGCTTCGCGCGGCGCCTATCTCTACGCCCTGCAGCACTACGCCAACCTCGATCGCGACGGCTACCACCTCGACTGGCGGCCGTGCGGCGTGCTGCAGCTCGCCGAGGACGCCGAGGAAGCGGCGCGCTTCGCGGCGATCGCCTCCTCGCAGGAATATCCCGCCTCGTTCCTCGAGTACGTGGATGCCGATCGGGCGCGGTCCATCGCCGGGCGTGACGTGCGCGGGCCCGGCTGGTGGTTTCCGCGCGGCGCACGCGTATCTCCGGCAAGCCTCGCGGTCGCAAGCCTTGCCCGGTCGGACGCACGCGTTACGCGCCGCCCGGGCCGCAGCGTCGCGCGCCTGGAGCGCGAGGGTGCCGCGTGGCGGGCGCTCGATGCGAGCGATCGCGTGGTGGCCGAGGCGCCCGTGCTGGTGCTCGCCAACGCCGCCGACGCGAAGCGCCTGCTGCCCGGGGCGCGCCTACCGCTTTCCGCGGTGCGCGGCCAGGTCACGTACGTGCCGCGCGGTCCGTCGCGCCGCCTGGACGTCATCGTGAGCGGGACGGGATACGTGGCGCCGATCCCCGACGCGGGCTTCTGCATCGGGGCGAGCTACCACCACGACGATCCCGACACCTCGGTGCGCGCGAGCGACCACGCGGACAACCTCGCGCGCGTCGAGTCGATGCTGCCCGGGTTCACGGCGGGGCTCGACGCCTCCGCCCTCGAGGGCTGGACCGGCTTTCGCGCCACGGTGCCCGACCGCCTGCCGATCTTCGGGCCGACGAGCGCCGAGGGCATCGTCGCCGCCACGGGCCTGGGCTCGCGCGGGCTGCTGTGGGCGCCGCTGGGCGCCGAGCTCATCGCCTGCCAGCTCGCCGGCGAGCCGTGGCCCATCTCCCGCGACATGTCGGGCGCGATCGGCCCGCAGCGCTTCCTCTCCTGACATGCGCCCCGACCTGGTCTCGCTCGCCCTCTTCGTGCGCATCGCCGAGATGCGCAGCATCACGCGCGCGGCCGAGGCGAACCACATCGCGCTCGCCGCGGCGAGCCGGCGCGTCGCGCAGCTCGAGGACCAATACGACGTGCAGCTGCTGGTGCGCTCGGCGCGCGGCGTGGACCTCACGCCCGCCGGCCAGGCGCTGCTGCAGCACGCGCGCCGCCTCCTGGGCCAGTCGGACGAGCTGCAGGCCGAGCTCGCCGACTTCACGCGCGGCGGCAAGGGGCTCGTGCGCCTGCACGCCAACGCCTCCGCCCTTGCCCAGCACCTGCCCGAGGACCTGGCCGCCTTCAGCGTGGCCCATCCCGGCGTGAAGGTGGCGGTCGAGGAGCACCGCAGCGGCGCCATCGTGCAGGCGCTGCGCACGGGCGGCGCGGACATCGGCATCGTCATGGAAGGCGCCTCCACTGAGGGGCTGCAGTCCTTCGACTACCGCACCGACACCCTGGTGGCCGTGCTGCCGCGCCGCCACGCGTTGCGCGGCAAGCGCATCCCGTTCTCGCGCCTGCTGGCCTACGACATCGTGGGGCTGGAGAGCGACACCGTGATCTCGCGGCTGCTCGCCTCCGCCGCCGTGGCCGAGGGCAAGCCGCTCAGGCTGCGCATGCAATTGAAAGGCTTCGACGTGGTGGCCCGCATGATCCAGGCGGGCCTGGGCGTGGGCGTGCTGCCCGAAGCCGTGGCCCGCAACTTCACGGGCTCGATGAAGCTTCGCCTGGTGCCGCTCTCCGACGACTGGGCGCAGCGGCGCATGTGGATCTGCGTGAAGGACTACGCCACCCTCACCGCCTCGGCGCGCAGCCTCGCCGAGCACCTCGCCGCGCGCCCCCTGGGCGCTCCCGCGGTTCCCTGAAACACCCCCTCCCGGGCCTTCGCATTTCGCGAAGGCTCCCTTGCGCTTTTTCCGCTTCCCGAAACGTTGCCGCGATGGTGTCATTGCTGCATCGCACCAACCATGGGCACTGGAGAAGAAGACCGATGAGCAAGGAACTGGAAGTCGCGCGCATCAAGAAGGAGTGGACCGAGAACCCGCGCTGGGCGGGCGTGAAGCGGGGCTACACCCCCGAGGACGTCTACCGGCTGCGCGGCAGCGTGCAGGTCGAGCACACGCTCGCCCGCCGCGGCGCCGAGAAGCTCTGGCGCCTCATGCACGAGAAGCCCTTCGTGAACTCGCTGGGCGCCCTCACCGGCAACCAGGCGATGCAGCAGGTGCGCGCGGGCGTTCCCGCCATCTACCTGTCGGGCTGGCAGGTCGCCGCCGACGCGAACGACAGCCTCGCCATGTATCCGGACCAGTCGCTCTACGCGACCACCAGCGTCCCCACCGTCGTGAAGCGCATCAACGCGGCCCTGCAGCGCTGCGACCAGATCGACCATGCCGAAGGCAAGAGCGGCACCGACTGGTTCGCGCCCATCGTGGCCGACGCGGAAGCGGGCTTCGGCGGCGTGCTGAACGCCTTCGAGCTCATGAAGTCGATGATCGAGGCCGGCGCCGCGGGCGTGCACTTCGAGGACCAGCTCGCCAGCGTGAAGAAGTGCGGCCACATGGGCGGCAAGGTGCTCGTGCCCACCCAGGAAGCCGTCCAGAAGCTCATCGCCGCGCGGCTCGCCGCCGACGTGCTGGGCGTGCCGACGATCCTGCTCGCGCGCACCGACGCGGAGGCCGCCGACCTCGTGACCTCCGACGTGGACGAGAACGACAAGCCGTTCCTCACGGGCGAGCGCACCAGCGAGGGCTTCTTCAAGTCGCGCAAGGGCTTCGACCAGGCGCTCTCGCGCGGCATCGCCTACGCGGCCTACGCCGACCTCGTGTGGTGCGAGACCGGCACGCCGGACCTCGACTTCGCGCGCCGCTTCGCCGAGGGCGTGAAGAAGGTCTACCCGGACAAGATGCTCGCCTACAACTGCTCGCCGTCGTTCAACTGGAAGAAGAACCTCGACGACGCCACCATCGCCAAGTTCCAGCGCGAGCTGGGCGCCATGGGCTACAAGTTCCAGTTCATCACGCTGGCGGGCTTCCACGCGCTGAACTACGGCATGTTCGACCTCGCGTACCACTACGCGCGCAGCGGCATGCCGGCGTTCGTCGAGATGCAGCAGAAGGAGTTCGCGGCGGCCGAGCGCGGGTTCACCGCGGTCAAGCACCAGCGCGAGGTGGGCACCGGCTACTTCGACGACGTGACGCAGGTGATCCAGGCCGGCAAGTCCTCGACCACCGCGCTGCACGGCTCGACGGAAGACGAGCAGTTCTTCGTGAACGCCACACCGATCCGCGGCGAGCAGGCCGCGGCGGATTGAAGCGAAACAGGAGCGAGGAGAGCACCATGAAGCGCGACGCCTTCAGCATCCCGGGGATCCAGCTGCCGCCAGAGCAGCCCAACCTGTACGACCGCATCCTCACGCCGCAGGCGATGGGGTTCGTCGCGCACCTGCACCGCAAGTACGAGCAGCGGCGCCGCGACCTCATGCGTGCTCGCGAGGAGCGCCAGGCCGCGCTCGACGCGGGGAAGGCGCATCTCGGGTTCCTGCCCGAGACGCGCTCCATCCGCGAAGCCCACTGGACCGTGGGCCCCATTCCGAAGGACCTGCAGGACCGCCGCGTGGAGATCACGGGGCCGGTGGAGCGCAAGATGGTGATCAACGCGCTCAACTCGGGCGCCTCCACCTTCATGGCGGACTTCGAGGATTCCTGCACGCCCTCGTGGGACAACGTCGTGCGCGGCCAGATCAACCTCCGGCAAGCGGTCGACCGCACCATCGGCTTCAAGAGCCCGGAAGGCAAGTGCTACCAGCTGAACGAGAAGACGGCGACCCTCATCGTGCGCCCGCGCGGCTGGCACATGCTCGAGCGCCACATGCTGGTCGACGGCGACCCGGTGTCGGCCTCGCTCTTCGACTTCGGCCTCTTCTTCTTCCACAACGCCGAGCGCCTGATCGAGCAAGGCAGCGGCCCCTACTTCTACCTGCCCAAGATCGAGAGCCACCTCGAAGCGCGCCTCTGGGACCACGTGTTCAACGAGGCCGAGCACCGCATGAACCTGCCGCGCGGCACCATCAAGGCGACGGTGCTGATCGAGACGCTGCCCGCGGCCTTCGAGATGGACGAGATCCTCTACGAGCTGCGCGACCACGCGGCGGGCCTGAACTGCGGCCGCTGGGACTACATCTTCAGCTGCATCAAGAAGCTTCGCAAAGCCGACTTCGTGTTCGCCGACCGGGCGCTCGTCACCATGACGAGCCCGTTCCTGCGCGCCTATTGCCAGCTGCTGGTGAAGACCTGCCACCGCCGCAACGCGCACGCCATGGGCGGCATGGCCGCGCAGATCCCCATCAAGGGCGATCCGGCGGCCAACGAGGCGGCGCTCGCCAAGGTGCGCGCCGACAAGGAGCGCGAGGCGGGCGACGGCTTCGACGGCACGTGGGTCGCGCACCCGGGGCTCGTGGGCGTGGCGAAGGAAGTCTTCGACCGCGTGATGCCGGGACCGAACCAGGTGGAGCGCAAGCGCGAGGACGTGAACGTGAAGGCCTCCGACCTGCTCGCCTTCGCCCCGCAGTCGCCGATCACGGAAGCGGGCCTGCGCACCAACATCAACGTGGCGCTGCAGTACATCGGCTCGTGGCTGGGCGGCAACGGTTGCGTGCCCATCAACAACTTGATGGAGGACGCGGCCACCGCGGAGATCTCGCGCTCGCAGATCTGGCAATGGATCCGCAGCCCGAAGGGCGTGCTCGACGACGGCCGCAAGGTGACGCTCGAGCTCTTCCGCACGCTGCTCACCGAGGAAGTGCGCAAGCTCGAGGGCGCGCCGGGCTCCTTCGGCGCGAAGTTCGACGAGGCCGCGTGGCTCATGGATCGCCTGGTTTCGAGCGACGAGTTCGTGGACTTCCTCACCGAACCCGCCTACGAGTTCATCTCGGCCCTGCCCCAGGGCGAGGCGATCGCCGCCTAGGTCTCGACGTTCCAGCCCAGCAGGACGGCGCCCCAGCGCCGTCCCTGCACGAAGACGGGCGCCGTGAGCGCGGTCAGGATCGCGCCCGTGTCGCGCGCGTAGGTCTGCACGAGGAAGTCTTCCGGACGGCCCTGGCGCGACTCGTCGCCCGCCCCGGCCGCTTCGAGCTGCACCCGCGTGGCGCGGTCGGGCAGCGAGTCGGCGCCCGCCAATCCCACTCGCGCACCGCGCACCAGCACGCGCTGGTCGGTGAAGAAGCGCTTGATGCGGTTGCCCGCGAGGTCCTTCGCCGGGTCGCCCGTCCAGTCCTTGCAGAAGTCGCGGTTGTGGATCGGGCCGTAGGAGTTGAGGTCGATCAGCAGCGCGAAGACGAGCGCCGGCTCGCGCGCCTTCACCGCGTCCATCTCGCGCATCAGGTCCTCGTCCACCGCCGCGTCGTAGCGCGTGTGGTACTTGGGCGGCGTGAAGCCCTCGGCGGGCACGCGGCTCACGTCGAAGAGATGGCCGAGCGAGGCGATGTCGTGGCCGCGGATCTCGCGGTATTCGAAGGCGAGGACGTCGGCGAGGCTGCAGCGGCCCGTGTCGATGGCGCGCTCGAAGATGCGGGTCGCGCGCCCCGCGAGGTCGCGGCCGAGGCCCAGCGCGCGATGGAACGTGGTTCCCGTGTCCACCGACTCGAAGTGCGGAAACGTTTCCTCGGGAAGCGCGGACAGCGCGAAGGTGGCCGAGCTCATCGCCTCGGCGTCGTTGCGGATCGCCTGGGCCGCATGGCTCGCGGCCTTGAGGCGGTCGAACACTTCCCCGATGCCCTCGCCCTGCTGGCGCGCGGCCGCCGAGATCGACTGCATGTGCGCGGAGACGTCGTCGGCGAGCGCGTTCAGTCGGCGCATCGCCTCCCCGGTCTCGCTCGCGTCGTGGGACGCGCTCTCCACGAGGCTCGCGCTGCGCGAGACGGCGTTGCGGGCGGGCGCGAGCTCCTCGCTGATCGCGCGCATGAGCTGGCCGATCTCGCGCGTGCGCTCCTCGCTGCTCTGCGCGAGCGTGCCCACTTCGCGGGCCACGATGGCGAAACCGCGGCCGTGTTCGCCGGCGCGCGCCGCCTCGATCGACGCGTTGAACGCGAGGAGCTGCGTCTGCTGCGCGATGTCGTCGATGACGCGGCTCGCCTCCGTCGCCGCCTGCACGCGGGTGAGGAGCGCGTCGATGCGCTGCACGGTCTCGGCCATCTGCCGCCGCAGCTCGCGGGCGGAGCCGGCGCCCTTGTCGCTCGCGCCGAGGGCCTCGCCGGCGACGTCCTTCATCTGGCGCGCCGCATCCGCGGTCTGCTGCGAGGCGGTGGCGATGCGCTGCATGTCGCTGCTCAATCCTTCGGTCGAGCGAAGCATCTCGCCCAGCGCCTCGTGGGTGCGGTGGATCTCGCGGCTCACGGAGGCGATTCGCATGGAGGTGCGGGCCGCGGAGGCCGCGGCGCGGGAAATGGCGGCCTCGAGCGCGCCAAAAGTCCGGCGCCGCCAATCGCCGCCATGCCTCCATCGGTTCAGCATAAGCTCCCCTTGTCCCATTCTGGACACGAAACGGTGCGCCCCACAACGACGCATACCGTCTATTTCGGGGCTTCCTGAACTAGTTCAAGTCTCGCGGCTCAAGCCGGCGAGGGCCGCCGCGTTGGCTTCCCAGTTGCGCCCGTCGAAGGGCTCGACCACGAATTCCGGCACCGGGTCGAGGCAACGCACGTTCACGTCCATGCCGTCGGGGTTGGAGCGCGGCACGTAGAAGGCCTTGATGCCGCAGGTCCTGCAGAAAAGGTGCTTCGCAACGCCCGTGTTGAACGTGTAGGTCGCGAGGTCGTCCTCGCCTTTCAGCAGGCGGAACCTCGAGAGCGGCACGATGAGGTGCAGGAACCCCGACTTCGTGCAGATCGAGCAGTTGCATTGCGCGACCGTGGGCCGCCCGGGCGCCTCGACCTCGAAGCGCACGGCGCCGCAGTGGCAGCTTCCCTCGTGGATCACTCGCTCAGGCCTTCGCCGGCGACGCGCGGTGGATCGCCGCGTACTTGGCGGGATCCTGCCGGAACATCGTCCAGCAGCCGTCGCAACAGAAGTAGTAGCTCGTGTCCTCGTACGTCTCGACGTGGATGGCGGTGGCCATGTCGATCGGCGCCCCGCACACGGGATTGACGAACGTGCCCTGCGGCTTGGCCACGGCAGCGGCGGGCTCGACGCGCGAGCGCAGCACCGCGAGCACGCCCACCATCGCCACCATGGCGATCTCGGCGGGGGACTTCGCGCCGGCATCGGGACCCGCAGGCGCCTGCAGGCGTGCGAGCTGCGCCTCGCCGATGCCGCGCGCACGCATGGATTCGCGAAGCTTCTGCGCCTTGCGCCGGCTCGCGATCATCAGCACCTGCCGCGCCGGACTGCGCAGCGCCGCCTCCAGCGCCGCCTCGTCGCCCTGGCCCTGCGTGGCCACGAGCACGACGGGGGCGCCGTCGGCGAGATCCGCAAGGCGCATTCCCATCCGCCCCGCGAGGAAGCGCGCCTCCTCGGCCGCGGGCGTCTCGCCCAGCACGCACAGCGCGGCCCTGGCCCAGTACGGCTGGATGAAGAGCTCGATCGTGCCGTTGCTGGCGCACGCCATCGTGTGCTGCTCGACGCCATCCTCTTCCATGCCGTCGTTGGAAATGCGCACGAGGCGCGGCTCGCCCGCCTCGATCGCCTTGCGCGCGGCGCCGATCACCACGCCCTTCGCGCAGCCGCCGCCGATCCATCCGTGCAGCGTGCCGTCGGCGAGCACGATCGCCTGGGCCCCCACGTGCGCCGAGGTCGGGGCGATGGCGCGCACCACGGTCACGAGCGCGTGCGGCTCGCCGCGCGCGTCGAGCTCGCGCATCATCTCGAGCAGGTCGCGGCTCGTCACCGCAGCGCCTCGATCACCCGGGGCAACGCGCGCTCGAGGCCCGCGAGGTCGCGGCCGGGCGCGAGCAGGTCGAGGTGCGGCAGCGCCGCCTGCATGCCGCGGCTCTCGGGAGTGAAGCCCGGCTGGCCCAGCAGGGGATTGAGCCAGACGAGGCGGCGCGCGCGGCGGCGCAAGGCCGCGAGCGCATCGCCGAGGACCTCGGGCTCGCCGGTGTCGTAGCCGTCGCTCACCACGATCACGGCGGTGCGCGAATGCACGAGGCGCGGCGCGGTGCCGCGGTTGAACTCGCGCAGGCATTCGCCGATGCGCGTGCCGCCGGCCCAGCCCTCGGCAAGCAGGTGCAGGCGCTCGTGCGAGCGCCTCGCATCCGGGTCGCGCAGCGCCCCGCCCACCGCCGTGATGCGCGTGTGGAAGATGAACGAGTGCACGTCGGCGAGCTCCGCGGACAGCGCGCGCGCGAGCCGCAGGAAGAAGAAGCTGTATTGGCTCATGGAGCGGCTCACGTCGAGCAGCAGCACGAGGCGCGGGCGAACGCGGCGGCGCTCGCGCCAGGAGAGCCTGAGGGGCGTGCCGCCCGTGGAGACGCTGCGCCGGATCGTGCCGCGCAGGTCCAGCCTCAGCCCGCGGGCGCTGCGCGCCTCGCGCCGCAAGCGCAGGTGCCGCAGGCGCCGGGCGAAGCGGCGCATCAGCGCCTCGATGTCGCGGATGTGCTCGCCGCGGTCGAGCTGGCTGAAATCGGTGGAGGCGAGGGATTCCTCGCGGCTCGCGCCATGCCGCGCGTCTTCGCCATCGTCGGCGCCGCCTTCGACGCCCGGCTGGCCGGGCACCGTCTCGTGCTCGCCTTCTGCGCGGCCGCGCGCGGCCTCGGGCATCGGGGAGAACCCCTCGACGAAGGCCTTGCGGTTCGGCGGCAGGAAGTAGGCGTCGAAGAGCGCATCGAAGCGCCGCCACTCGTCGCTGCGCCCGCAGAGAAGCGCCTTCAGGCTCCAGCGCAGCACCTGCGGGTCGATCACGCCGACGCGCTGCGCGGCCTCCAGCACGAGCGCCGAATCGCCGCCCCCGACGCCGTAGCCGTTCGCGCGCAGGAATCCCGGGAAACCGGCGAGGCGCGAGCGCAACAGCGCCTGCGGATCGGCCGGGGGCGAAGGGGCGACGATCAGCATCCGGCGGCGATGCGGGCGACGACCTCGCGAGTGAACCCGGCGCGGTCCTCGCGCGTCTTCACGAGGGCGGAGAGCGTCTCGAGGATGCGCTCGGCGCCGCCGTCGTCGATCGTGGAGATTCCCAGGCGCAGGAGCGCCGCGGCCCAGTCGAGCGTCTCGGCCACACCCGGCTTCTTGCGCAGCTCCATGCGGCGCACCTCCTGCACGAACGCCACGAGCTGCCTCGCGAGCTCGCCCGCGGCCCGCGGCGCCTTGAGCTCCACGATCGCGAGCTCCTTCTCGAACGACGGGTACTCGATGTACTGGTAGAGGCAGCGGCGGCGCAGCGCATCCGAGAGCTCGCGCGTGCCGTTGGAGGTGACGACGACCATCGGCCGCGACACCGCGCGCACCGTCCCCAGCTCCGGGATGGACATCTGGAAGTCGGAGAGCAGCTCGAGCAGGTACGCCTCGAAGGCCTCGTCGGCGCGGTCGACCTCGTCGATCAGCAGCACGGGCGCCTTCTCGCCGCTGATCGCCTCCAGCAGCGGGCGCTTGAGCAGGTAGCGCTCGGAGAAGATGTCCTGCTCCTTCTGCGCGACGCTGCGCCCGTCGTTTTCCAGCATCTTGATGGCGAGCAGCTGCCGCTGGTAGTTCCACTCGTACATGGCCGAGTGCGCGTCCAGGCCCTCGTAGCACTGCAGGCGGATCAGCTTCGCGCCCTGCGTTGCCCCGAGCGCCTTGGCCACCTCGGTCTTGCCCACGCCGGCGTCGCCTTCGAGCAGCAGCGGGCGGCCAAGGTCGAGCATCAGCAGGATCGCCGCGGCGAGGTCGCGGTCCGCGACGTAGCCCGCCTCGTGCAGGCGCGAGCGCAGGCCGTCCACCTCCGCCATGCGCTGCAGCGCGCCGCTCACGTGCCCTTCCCCACGAACAGGCCGCGCAGCCAGCTCTTGAACACGGCCCAGGCCAGCGCGAGGCCGTTGAGCTGGCCGGGCGCTTCCGGCGCGGCGGCGCCTGCGCCCGCCGGAGCGGCCGCCGCGGCGGCCCGCGCGGTGAAATTGCCTGCGAACTGCTCGAGGATCTGGTCGGCGACGCTGTTCATGAGGCGCCCGCCGAAGGCCGCCGCCTTGCCGCTCACGCTGGTCTCGCACACGCCCTTCAGCGAGCTGCCTCCACCCTCGGCGGGCACGACGCTCGCCGTGAGGTCCATGGAAGCGGCCGAGGATCCGGTCGTGTCGGTCCCCTTCGCCACGAGGTGCAGCGAGCGCGCCGTGCCGTCCAGGGATGCCACCTCGATCTGGCCGCGGAAGGAGAGCGTGGCCGGGCCGACCTTCACCGTTACCGTGCCCTTGTAGTGGGTGTCGTCCACACGCTCGGTGATCTTCGCGCCCGGCATGCAGGAGGCGACGGCCTCGACGTCGCGCAGGACGGCCCACGCCGCTTCAGGCGGGGCCGCCACGGGAAAGGCCTTGTCGATCCTGACCTTCACCCGCGCCCTATCGCTTGTTGATCCCGAGCGCGTTGCATGTCTGCCAGACGCGATAGGCGGTGTGGGGCATCGTCAGGTGGGTCACGCCCAGGTGCGCGAACGCGTCCACCACCGCGTTGGTGAAGCACGGGATGCCTCCCACGTGCGGCGATTCCGCGACGCCCTTCGCGCCGATCGGATGGTGCGGCGAGGGCGTGACGGTGTGGTCGGTCTCCCAATGCGGCGTCTCGGCGGAGGTGGGCAGGAAGTAGTCCATGAGGCTGTTGCCGAGGTGGTTGCCGGCCTCGTCGAAGGGCACCTGCTGGCCCATCGCCACCGCGAAGGCTTCCGTGAGCCCGCCGTGGATCTGGCCCTCGATGATCATCGGGTTGATGCGGGTGCCGCAGTCGTCGAGCGCGTAGAAACGGCGAACCTTCGTCTCGCCCGTGAACTTGTCGATGTCCACCACGCACACGTATGCGCCGAACGGGAACGTCATGTTGGGCGGGTCGTAGTACTCGGAGGCGTCCAGCCCCTTCTCCATCCCGTCGGGGATGTTGCTCGTGTGGGCGGCGAGCGCGATGTCCTTCATCGTCTTGAACTTGCCCGGGTTGCCCTTCACCTTGAAGCGGTCGACCTCCCACTCGAGGTCGCCCTCGCCCACCTCCAGCAGGTGCGCGGCGATCTTTTGCGCCTTCGCGCGGATCTTGCGCGCGGCCATGGCGGCGGCGGCGCCGCCCACCGGCGTGGAGCGCGATCCCCACGTGCCGGCGCCGTAGGGCGCCTTGTCGGTGTCGCCTTCCTCGATCTGGATCTCGTCGGACGACAGCCCCAGCTCCGTGGCGATGATCTGCGCGTAGGTCGTCATGTGGCCCTGGCCCTGCGTCATCGTGCCCAGCCGCGCGATGGCGCTGCCGGTGGGATTCACGCGGATGTCGCAGCTGTCGAAGAGCGATATGCCGAGGATGTCGCAGACCTTGTTGGGCCCGGCGCCCACGATCTCGGTGAAGGTGCTGATGCCGATGCCCATCAGCTCGCCCTTCTTGCGGCGCTCGGCCTGCTCGCGGCGCAGCCCCTCGTAGTCGACCGCCTTCAGCACCTTGTCCAGCGCGGCGTGGTAGTTGCCGCTGTCGAGCGTCCAGCCGAACGCCGTCGCATAGGGGAACTGCTCCTTCTTCACGAAGTTGCGGCGGCGGATCTCGGCCTTGTCGATGTTCAGCTTCTGCGCGAGCACGTCGATCATGCGCTCGATGAGGTACACGGCTTCCGTCACGCGCAGCGAGCAGCGGTAGGCCACCCCGCCCGGCGCCTTGTTCGTGTACACCGCGTCGACGCGGCAATACGCCTTCGGGATGTCGTAGGAGCCCGTGCAGATGCTGAACAGCCCCGCGGGGAACTTGGTGGCCGAGACGTGCGAGTTGAAGGCGCCGTGGTCGGCGAGCGCCGTGAAGCGAAGCGCCTTGATGCGCCCATCCTTGTCGGCCGCGAGCTCGCCCACGCCGTGGTAGTCGCGCGCGAATCCGGTGGTGGAGATGTTCTCGATGCGCGACTCGATCCACTTGATCGGCACGCCCGTCACGATCGAGGCCACGATGGCCACCACGTAACCCGGGTACACCGGGACCTTGTTGCCGAAGCCGCCGCCGATGTCGCCGCCGACCATGCGGATCTTGCTCTCGGGAATGCCCGACAGCATCGCGACCACCGTGCGCACGAGGTGCGGCGCCTGCGAGGTGAGGTACACGGTGAGCTGCCCCGTCACCTTGTCGAACGAGGCCACGCATCCGCACGTCTCGAGCGGGCAGGGATGCACGCGCGGGTTGAGGATCTCCTCGCGCACCGTCACCGCCGCGTTGGCGAACACGGCGTCGGTGCCGGCCTTGTCGCCCGCATCCCACGTGAAGATGTGGTTCGGGTGCGTGCGCTTGCCGTGGCCCACCTCGTCCTTGTCGGCGATGTCCTCGCGGATGACGGGCGCGTCCTTGGCCATCGACTTGTGCGGGTCGACGATGGCGGGCAGCTCCTCGTATTCCACCTCCACCGCGTCCACGCCGTCGGCCGCGGCGTAGCGGTCCGTGGCGAGCACCATGGCGACTTCCTGGTACTGGAAGCACACCTTCTTGTCCGCCAGCACGGCCTGCACGTCGCCGCCCAGGGTCGGCATCCAGTGCAGCTTCACGGGCTTCAGGTCGTCGGCGGTGAGCACGGCGACCACGCCGGGCACCTTGAGCGCCTTCTCCTTGCCGATGGACTTGATGCGCGCGTGCGCGAAGGGGCTGCGCACGATGGCCCCGAAGAGCATCCCGGGCATCTTGATGTCGTCGACGTAGGTCCCCTTGCCGCGGATGAAGCGCGCGTCCTCCTTGCGCAGCCGGGAGACGCCCATCCCTTGCAGCTTGTTCTCGCGCTCGAGCAGGTCGGTCATGTCCGTTCTCCGAATGGGATGGGGTCAGGCGGCCTTCGCGGCGAGCTTCTTGGCCGCGTACTGCACCGCCTTCACGATGTTCTGGTAGCCCGTGCAGCGGCAGAGGTTGCCCGCCATCCAGTAGCGGATCTCCTCTTCCGTGGGATCGGGGTTCTCCTGCAGCAGGCGGTAGGCGCGCGTGATCATGCCGGGCGTGCAATAGCCGCATTGCAGGCCGTGCTCCTGGTGGAAGCCTTCCTGCAGCGCGTGCAGCGCGCCGCCCTGCTCCATGCCCTCGATCGTGAGCACTTTCGCGCCCTCGCACTGCACCGTGAGCACCGTGCACGACTTCACCGACATGCCGTCCAGGTCCACGGTGCAAGCCCCGCAGTGCGAGGTCTCGCAACCGATGTGCGGGCCCGTGTGGGCGAGCTTCTCGCGCAGCGTGTGGATCAGCAGCTCGCGCGGCTCCACGAGCACGTCGACTTGCTTGCCGTTCAGGTTGAACGCTACCGCCTGCTTCTTGGCCATGGTCGGGGTCTCCCTCAGCTCGCGGCCCGCGTGCGGGCCGTGCGAAGCGCGCGCCGGGTCATCTCGCCCGCCATCGCCGTCTTGTATTGGGCGTCGCCGCGCTGGTCCGCCGTGGGCTCGCAGATGCCCATGGCGAGCTTCGCGGCCTCCTCGATCGTCGCGTCGCCGAGCGCCTTGCCCTTGAGCGCCGCCTCGGCTGCCTTCGCCTTGAGCGCCGTGGGCCCCACGTTCGTGAGGGCGATCGAGGCCTCCTGCACGGTGTCGCCCTTCATGCGCAGCAGCACGGCGGCCGCGGCGGTGGCGAAGTCTCCCGTCTTGCGCTTGAGCTTCGCGTAGCAGTAGCCCGTGCCGGCGGCCGGAACCGGAATGCGAATCGCCGTCATGATCTCGCCGGGCTTGAGCTCCGTGTCGTAGAGCCCGTGGAAGAAGCCCTCGGCGGGGACCGTGCGCTCGCCGGAGGCCCCGCGCAGCACGAACGAGGCGCCGAGCGCGAGCATCAGCGCCGGATGGTCGTTGGCCGGGTCCCCGTGGGAGATGTCGCCGCCGATGGTCCCCTTGTAACGCACCTGGGGATCGGAGATCAGGCGCGCGCCCTCGACCAACAGCGGGCACTTGTCCTGCAGCAGCTTCGACCAGATGATCTCGTTCTCGGTGGTCATCGCACCGAGCACGATCGTGCCCTTGTCCTCGCGGATGCCCCTGAGCTCGGCGATGCGGCCCAGGTCGATGAGGTGCTCGGGCGCGGCGAAGCGCATCTTCATCATCGGCAGCAGGCTGTGGCCGCCGGCGAGCAGCTTGGCGCCCTCGCCGAACTTCTTCAGCAGCCCGAGCGCGTCGGGAATGGACGACGGCGCGTGATACTCGAATTCTCGGGGAATCATCGGTCACTCCTCCAGGGTTCTCGGGGTCTTACCGAACCGTCTCGAGCTCGGGTAGCTCCAGCTTCCAGCCGGTGTTCTTCGCGAGCGCCTCCACGTCCTCGACGGTGTCGAGGTCGGCGACGAAGCGCGCATTGGAGGTCTCGTGCACGTGCACGAGGCCGGGATTGCGGTCGATCAGGTGGCGGCACCCGGTGCCGGCTTCACCCGCGAGGATCTGCGCCATCGCGGCGCCGTCCATGATGATCGGATTGCCGCGCCGGCCCTGCACGACGGGCACGACGATGTTGCCGGCCGGGCGCTTCTTGAAGGCGCCGATCAGCTCCGTGAGGTCCGCGCCGCCGATGAGCGGCTGGTCGGCCGGCACCACGAGCACCGCGTCGAACGGCCCCGGGAGCGCCGCGAGCCCCACCCGGACGGAGACGTCCTGTCCCTGCGCATGCGCCTCGTTGTGCGCCAGCGTCACGATGAAGCGCCGCACGCTCTCCTCGACGGCTTCGCGGGCATGGCCGGTGACCACGACCACCTCGTCGATGCCGGCGGCGCTCAACGCGACCAGGTGGCGCGCGATCAGGGGAACGCCTTGCAGCCGGATCAGGGGCTTGGCCACCCCGCCCATGCGCCGGCCTTCGCCTGCGGCGAGCAGCACGGCGCCGATCCGAAGCCTCGAGTAGAGACCGCCGCTTTGCTTGAGCGCGCAAGCCATGAGGGACATTCTAGGCACATCCACGATTCGGCGGGATGACCATTCATGCTGCGCTGCGGCACGCGTGGGGATAGCACCCCTGGTCCGCCCTTGAACTAGGGCGGAAACGGCCCTATTTGGCGGGTAGAAATGCGGCATCGGTCCGGCGTCCCGCTTTGCGCCTAGAATATCGATGCCGTTCCTTTCCCGCCGCTCCAGCCACCCGCGCAATACCCCCACATGAGCTTCGTCCTGCAAGTCGATATCCGCATCAAGCCCGAGAACGTGGACGCCTTCATGGCGAAGATCGCGGAGAATGCCGCCGCCGCGCGCCGGGAGGCCGGCTGCAAGCTGTTCGACGTCTGCGTCGATCCCGGGGACCGCACGCGGGTCCTGCTCTACGAGGTGTACGTCGACGAGAACGCCTTCGAGGCCCACCAGCAGACCGCCGCGTTCAAGAAATACGTCGCCGAGGCCGTGCCGCTGCTCGCATCGCGCGAGCGCCACGTCTGGAAGCGAATCGACTAGCACCCCGAGAGACCCGATGAACGACCTGTCCGCGGGACGCCCCGCCGACTCCCCTTCCGCCAATGCCGGCGAAGGCGAGGCGATCCGCATCCGCGGGGCGCGCCAGAACAACCTCAAGAACCTCGACGTCTCGATTCCCACGGGCGAGCTGGTCGTGGTGACCGGGCCCTCGGGCTCGGGCAAGTCCTCGCTCGTCTTCGACACGCTCTACGCCGAGGGCCAGCGCCGCTACGTGGAGACGTTCTCGCCGTACGCGCGCCAGTTCCTCGACCGGATGGACAAGCCGCAGGTCGATTCCATCGAGGGCATCCCGCCCGCGATCGCCATCGACCAGACCAATCCGGTGCGCACGTCGCGCTCCACCGTGGGCACGATGACGGAGATCAACGACCACCTGAAGCTGCTCTTCGCGCGGACCGCGAAGCTCTCGTGCCGGCGATGCGGCGAGCCCGTGCGCCGCGACACGCCCGACACGATCTACGCCGAGATGGCCGCGCGCGCGCAGGCCGCGGGCGACCCGCGCCTCACCATCGCCTTCCCCGTGGACGTGCCGAAGAATTTCAGCGAGGAAGAAGTCACCAAGCTGCTGCAGGCGCAAGGCTACACGCGCATCCACCATCGCGAGGGCACGCGCCTGGAGGTGGTGCAGGACCGCGTAAAGATGTCCGGCGCCGAAAGGGCACGCGTGGTCGAGGCGGTCGAAGCCGCGCTGCGAGTGGGCAACGGGCGGGTGAACGTGTTCGCAGAAGGTCATCCCCGTGAAGGCGGGGATCCGGCCGAGGCGCGCGAGCGTGCCTGGCGCTTTTCCACCGACCTGCACTGCGCCACCTGCGACATCCACTACTCCGACCCCACGCCGGCGCGCTTCTCGTTCAATTCCCCCATCGGCGCGTGCGACACGTGCCGCGGCTTCGGGCGCGTGATCGGCATCGACTACGGCCTCATCGTCCCGGACGAGTCGAAGTCGTTGCGCGCGGGGGCGGTGAAGCCGTTCCAGACCAAGAGCTACGACGAGTGCCAGGACGACCTCGAGAAATACGCCGCGAAGCGCGGCGTGCCGCTCGACGTGCCCTATCGCGAGCTCTCCGCGGAGCACAAGCGCTGGGTCATGCAGGGCGACGACGGCTGGGTGAGCTGGAACAAGACCGGCAAGACGCACTGGTACGGCGTGAAGCGCTTCTTCGACTGGCTGGAGACCAAGGCCTACAAGATGCACATCCGCGTGCTGCTGTCGCGCTACCGCGCGTACACGCCGTGCGCTGCGTGCAACGGCACGCGCCTCAAGGAGGAGTCGCTGTTGTGGCGCGTGGACGGCCACAGCATCCACGACATGATGCTGATGCCCGTGGAGCGCCTTCGCGATCTCTTCGCGCGCCTGGTGCTGCCCAAGCCGCTCGACGAGGCGACCGAGCTCCTCGTGGGCGAGATCCGCTCGCGCCTGGGTTACCTGTGCGAGGTGGGCCTCGCGTACCTCACGCTCGACCGCCAGTCGCGCACGCTCTCCGGCGGTGAGGTGCAGCGCATCAACCTCACCACCGCGCTCGGCACCTCGCTCGTGAACACGCTCTTCGTGCTCGACGAGCCTTCCATCGGCCTGCACCCGCGCGACATGGGCCGCGTGATCGAGGTGATGAAGCGGCTGCGCGACGCGGGCAACTCGCTCGTGGTGGTCGAGCACGACCCGCAGATCATGCTGGAGGCCGACAAGCTGCTCGATATGGGCCCCGGCCCGGGCGAACGCGGCGGCGAGATCGTGTTCTTCGGCTCACCCGACGAGTTGAAGGGCGCCTCCACCCTCACCGCCGAATACCTCTCGGGGCGCAAGCGCGCCGACGATCACCGGCGCGAGGACGAGGTGCGCGTCCCCGGCGTCGAGGTGCCCAACGACCTCGGCCGCAATCCGCTGCGCGGCGCGCAGATGCTCGGCATCCGCGGCGCGTCAGAGCACAACCTGAAGGCGATCGACGTCGACTTCCCGCTGCGCCGCTTCGTGTGCGTGACGGGCGTGTCGGGCTCCGGCAAGTCCACGCTCGTGCAGGACATCCTGCATCCGGCGCTGCGCAAGCACCTGGGCAAGCCCACCGAGACACCGGGCGCGTTCAAGGAGCTCACCGGCCTCGGGCAGGTGAACGACATCGTGTTCGTGGACCAGTCGCCCATCGGCCGCACGACGAGGTCGAATCCCGCGAGCTACGTGGGCGCGTTCGATGCGATCCGCGATCTCTTCGCCAAGGCGCCCGACGCGAGGGCGCGCGGCTACACCGCGGGCACCTTCAGCTTCAACTCGGGCAACGGGCGCTGCCCCACGTGCAGCGGC
>DATIWC010000044.1:0-14575 GCA_035519515.1 Usitatibacter sp. | reverse complement strand
TGACCCGAGGGCATCGCGGGTAAACTCCCGGCACGGCATCGGCGCGGGGAGGCGTGGTGAGAAAAGTGCTCTTCATCTTCAGCGGGCTCACCGACGGCGACGTCGACTGGCTCGCGCAGGCCGGCCAGCGCATCCACGTGGAGCCCGGGACGGTGCTGATCCCGCGCGCCTCGCGCGTGGACAACCTCTACTTCGTGCTCGACGGCCGGCTGTGCATCCGCGCGAAGAACGGCGACGTGCTGGCCTACCTCGAGTCCGGCGAGATCATCGGCGAGATGTCGCTCGTGGACCCGGCGCCCACCGCGGTGTCGGTCGAGGTCGCGTCCGACGCGACGCTGCTTCGCATCCCCGACGACGTGGTGCGCGACAAGCTCGCCGCGGACCCGGCCTTCGCGGCGCGCTTCTACCGGGCGCTGTGCGTATTCATGGCCGACCGCCTGCGCCAGACCACGACGCGCTTCGGCTACGGCGCGGCCACCGACGACCAGCACGCCAAGGACGAGCTGAACGACGAGCTCCTCGACAATGTGCACCTCGCCGGCGCGCGCTTCGACCGCATGCTCAGGCGCCTGGCCGGCTGATGGCGGAACAGGAGTCGATCTTCCGCAAGGCGGCGCTCGACCGCCTCGCCTCCCCCGAGCGGCTGGACGAACGCCTGCACCTGCCCGCGTACCCCCGCGCGCTTCTCGCGACGCTCGCGTTCCTGCTCGCCGCCGTCGCCGCTTTCGCCATATGGCTTCTGTCGTCTCGGTAGGCTCCGAGCCGCAGCCCGCGCCGGCCGCGGCCGCGCCCGAGCCGGCGCCGGCGCCGCGCGCGCCGCTGCCGGAGACGGGGCGGCGGCGCACCCCCACCATCCTGCAGCTCGAGGCGGTCGAGTGCGGCGCCGCCGCGCTCGCGATGGTGCTCGCCTACTACGGCCGCCACGTGCCGCTGGAGCAGATGCGCGTCGATTGCGGCGTCTCGCGCGACGGCAGCAAGGCGAACGGGCTGCTGCGCGCGGCGCGCACCCACGGCATGGTGGCGCGCGGCTTCAAGAAGGAGCCCGACGACCTCGCGAGCCTGCCGCTGCCCGCGATCGTGTTCTGGAACTTCAACCACTTCGTCGTGCTCGAGGGCTTCCACCAGGGGCGCGCGTGGCTGAACGACCCGGCGCGCGGCCGGCGCAGCGTGGACGCGGCCGAATTCGACCAGGCCTTCACGGGCGTGGTCCTCACCTTCGAGCCGGGCCCCGGGTTCGAGCGCGGCGGGCATCCGCCTTCGGTGCTGCGCTCGCTGCGCCAATACCTCACCGGCTTCCACACCGCGGTGGCGCTCGCCTTCACCCTGGGCCTCGTGCTGGTGATCCCCGGCATCGTGATGCCGTGGCTCCTCGGCAAGTTCGTGGACGACGTGCTGGTGGCGAAGCTCGACGGGGTCGCGATGCCGCTGCTCACGGGCCTCGCCGTCGCGGCGCTCGCGCGCGCGGTGCTCATGTGGCTGCAGGCGCGGCTGCTCATGGGCACCTTCGGCCGCGCGGCGCGCGCTTCCGCACGCGGCTTCGTGGCGCACGCGCTGGCGCTGCCCATGTCGTTCTACTCGCAGCGCTCGCCCGGCGAGATCGCCGCGCGCGTGGACCTGAACGAGCGCGTGGCCGAGACCATCTCCTCGGACCTCGCGCACATCGCGCTCAACTTCCTCACCGCGAGCTTCTTCCTCGTGCTCATGGCGCGCATGGACGGCTGGCTCACGGTGATCGTGATCGCGTGCTTCGAGGCGGAGCTCCTCGCCTGGCGCGCGCTCGCCCGCCGCACCGCCGAGGTCTCCCAGGAGCTTTCGGTGCAGGGCGGCAAGCTCGCGGGCGTTGCCACCGGCGGGCTCGCCAACATCGAGAGCATCAAGGCGGGCGGGCAGGAGGCGGCGCTCTTCCTCAAGTGGATCGGGCTGCAGGTGCAATACGTGAACGCCTCGATCCGCGCGCAGCGCTACCTCGTCACCCTCGGCCAGGCGCCCGCGCTGCTGGGGCTCGCCGCGCAGCTCGCGGTGCTGGGCGTGGGCGCGTGGCTCATCATGAAGGGCGACTTCACCGTAGGCGACCTGGTCGCCTTCCAGGTGCTGCTCGCCGGATTCACCGCGCCCGCCCACGCGCTCTTCACGCACATGCAGAAGCTGCAGACCCTGCGCGGCGACCTCTCGCGCCTGGACGACGTGCGCCGCCACGCCGCCGAGGCGGGCGTCGAGGTGCAAGCGCGCCAGGCGCCGGTTCCCGCGGCGCGCATCGCCGGGGCGCTCGAGCTTCGCGACGTGACCTTCGGCTACGGGCGCAACGACCCGCCGCTGGTGAGCCTCTTCTCGCTCTCGGTGAAGCCGGGAGGCCGGGTGGCCATCGTGGGCGCGTCGGGCTCGGGCAAGTCCACCATCGCGCGCCTGGCCGCCGGGCTCTTCAAGCCGTGGAGCGGCGAGATCCTCTTCGACGGCGTCGCGCGCTCGGCCTACGAGCGCGCGCACCTCGCCGAGGCGGTGGCCTACGTGGACCAGGACGTGATGCTCTTCGAAGGCTCGGTGCGCGACAACCTCACGCTCTGGGGCGAGGCGAGCGACGCGGCGCTGCACGCGGCGCTCGCCGACGCGGCCATCGAGGCCGACGTGCTGCTGCGCGAAGGCGGCCTGGACGCGCCGCTGCAGGAAGCCGCGCGCAACCTGAGCGGCGGGCAGCGCCAGCGCCTGGAGATCGCGCGCGCCCTGGTGCGCAACCCGCGCGTCCTGATCCTGGACGAGGCCACCAGCGCGCTCGACCCCGCGACCGAAGCGATCGTGGAAGCGAACCTGCGCAAGCGCAACGTCACGTGCCTGGTGGTCGCGCACCGCCTGTCCACCGTGCGCGATGCCGACGAGATCCTCGTGCTCGACGCGGGCCAGGTGGTCGAGCGCGGCACCTACGAGGCGCTGAAGGCGATGCGCGGCAAGTTCGCCCAGCTGGTCGCCTCCGAGAGCGACGATGGCTGACCCGGGCGTCTCGCTCAAGCAGACCACCCTCGCCGTCGCGTGGGAGCTCGCGGTGGGCCCCGGCGCGCCGCCGCTGCCGCGCCTCGAGCATCCCGAAGGAACGCCTGCGCGCCGCGCGAGCGATCCGCAGGAGGCGAAGCGCGAGGCGCCCGGGGCGAACGCCGTGAAGCAGGAGCCCAGGGCCGAATCGCACGACGCCCAGGCCGAGTCGCGCGAGGCGGGCGAGGTCCTGGAAGCGCTCGCGGTCGCCAAGGGCATGCGCGCGCGCCGCGTCATCCTCGACGAGCGCTGGTGGCACCAGGCGGGCGGCGTAATGATCGCGCGCATCGCCGACCGGCGCCGCGTCGCGCGCGGCGACACGCCGGTGCGCAGCCCCACGCTCGCCGAAGGCACCGGATGGGTCGCGCTGGTGCCCGGCGTCGGCGGCTACCGCATCCGCGCCCTCGACGACAAGGGGCAGGTGGCCGAGTGGCGCGTGGACGCGCGCACCGCGGCGCGGCTCTCCCCCTTCGCGTTCGCTTTCCACCGGCGCTTCGCGCCGCGCGCCCTCGGCACGCGCGACATGCTGCGCTTCGCCGCCGAGCACGGCGGGCGCGACCTGGCGCTGCTGCTCGCCGCCGGCCTCGCCGCGGGCCTCATCGGCCTCTTCACCCCGCTCGCCACCGGCTGGCTCATCGACCGCGTGATCCCGGCGGGCGCGATGGCGAGGGTGGAGGCGATCATCGCGGGCCTCGCCGTCGCGGGCGTGGCGATCATCGCGCTCGACGTGCTGCGCTCGCTCGCGGTGCTGCGCTTCGAGTCGAGGATCGCGGTGGCGATGCAGGCGGCGCTCGTGGACCGCGTGGTGTCGGCGCCCGCGAAATTCTTCCGCGCCTTCACGAGCGGCGACCTCGCGCTGCGCATGGGCTCGGTGAACACCATCCAGCGCACCATCACCGGCTCGACCATCGGGACGTTCGTGACCTCCCTCTTCCTGCTGTCGAACCTCGCGCTCATGGTGATGTACAGCCCGCGCCTCACCGCGGCCGCGACCGGCATCGTGCTGCTGGTGGTGGCGGTCTCCACCGCGATCGGGCTCGCGCGCCTCAAGGTCGGGCCGCGCATCGAGGCGCTCGACGGCAAGCTCTCGTCGATGCACTTCGAGATGTTCGGCGGCATCTCGAAGCTGCGCGCCGCCGCGGCCGAGGGCCGCATGCTCGCGCGCTGGTACGCGCGCTACGACGAGTTCCGCAGCCTGATCGGCGTGAGCGCGCGGCTTTCGAACGTGGAGTCGATCGCGCTGAACCTCCTGCAGCCCGCGGCCACGATCCTCGTGCTGTGGATGGCCTGGCGCCTCGCGGCGACCGCGCCGCTTTCGACCGGCGACTTCGTCGCCTTCCACGCGGCGCTCTTCGCGCTGCTGGGCGGCGTCCAGGTGCTCGTCACGACCGCGCTCGACCTCGTGAACCTGAAACCGCTGTGGGACCGCGCCCGCCCGATCCTCGAGACCGCGCCGGAAGATGCCGGGCACCACGGCGAGCGACACGACCCCGCCGGAGCGATCGAGCTTCGCAATGTGAGCTTCGCGTACCCGGGCGGCCCGCGCGTGCTGCACGGGGTGAGCCTCGCGATCGCGCCCGGCGAGTTCGTCGCGATCGTCGGCGCGAGCGGCTCGGGCAAGTCGACGCTGCTGCGCCTGCTGCTGGGCTTCGAGGCGCCGGACGAGGGGACCGTCGCCTACGACGGCCGGGACCTCGCGGGGCTCGACCTGCGCTACCTTCGCCGGCGCATCGGCACCGTGCTGCAGGGCGGCAAGCTCTGGGCGGGCGACCTGCTCTCCAACATCGTGGCCGCGCATGCGGTGGGGGTGGATGCCGCGATGGAGGCGGCGAAGCGCGCAGGGTTGCAGCGCGACATCGAGGCGATGCCGATGGGACTCTACACGGTGGTGGGCGAGGGCTTGAGCACGCTATCGGGCGGGCAGCGCCAGCGGGTGCTGATCGCGCGAGCCCTGGTGGGCAACCCGCGCATCCTGCTGCTGGACGAGGCCACCAGCGCGCTCGACAACGTCTCGCAGGCGACCGTCCTGCAGGGCCTCGCTTCGCTGGAGGCGACGCGCGTGGTGATCGCGCATCGGCTGAACACGGTGCGGGGCGCCGACCGCATCGTGGTCCTCGACCACGGCCACGTCGTCCAGCAAGGGACGTTCGCAAGCCTCGCGGCCGAGGCCGGCCCCTTCCGCGCGATGCTCGCGCGGCAGGTGGCCTAGTCCTTCGACGAAGTCTGCTTGGTGTCGGCCTGGGCGAGCTTGGTGCCCGCGACGTCCGGCTGCTCGCGCTTGGCGGTCACGATGATGGGATCCATCTTCACGACCTTGGCCTGCGGCTGCTCGCGCTTGGCGGTGACCACGATCGTGCCCATCTTGCGCACTTCCTGGCCGCCGGCCACCTTGTCGAGCTGCTGTTCGGAGAGTTCGCCGTCCTGCACCGTCTTGTCTTTCTTGCTCATTGTCTGCTCCCAGCTCTATGTAGAGGGAATCGAGTTACGGGTGCAATTTAGCACGCCCCCCCGGGGGGGTCTGTTGAATTTTCGGCATTCCGGATGGTGAAATGCACGAAAACCGCTAGTCTCGGGGCATGTTCGACGCCCGCCCGTACCTGAAGGACCTGGCCCGGGGACGCCACGGCGCCCGGGACCTCACCCGGGAGCAGGCCCGGACCCTCTTCGAGGCGGCCTTTGCGGGCGAGGTGGCGGAGGTGGCCCTGGGGGCCCTCCTCACGGCCCTGCGGGTGAAGGGCGAGAGCCTGGCCGAGCTCCAGGGCATGCTCGATGCGCTCCAGCCCCACGTAAGACCCATCGAGCTGCCGCGCCACCGCGCCATCCCGGTGCTGCTGCCGTCCTACAACGGTGCGCGCAAGCTCGCCAACCTGGTCCCGCTGCTCGCCTTGCTGCTCGCGCGC
The DNA here is from genome assembly GCA_035519515.1 of Usitatibacter sp. Taxonomy (GTDB): domain Bacteria; phylum Pseudomonadota; class Gammaproteobacteria; order Burkholderiales; family Usitatibacteraceae; genus Usitatibacter. Next base: position 8,654 of record DATIWC010000044.1, on the reverse strand, counting down.
GAGGAAGTCCCGGTCCTGCTGCACGGGCTGCCGGCCGAGCCCTCGCGGGTCGGCACGTTCGAGATCCTCGAGCGGCTCGGGCACGCGCCGGCCCCCGGCATCGCCGAGGCCGAGGCTCGCCTGGAGTCGCATCGCCTGGCGGTGCTCGACGTCCACAGGCTCTCGCCGGACCTCGCGCGCCTCCTCGACGTGCGCGCCGTGACGGGCGTCCGCAACAGCGCGCACACGCTCGCCAAGCTCCTGCTGCCCGGCGGCGCGGGCCCCGCGTCGGCCTGCCGCCTCATCGCCGTCACGCATCCCGATTTCCTGCAGCTCATGCACGACTACTTCGTCGAGTCGCCGGGCAACGCGTTCCTCATGCGCGGCGTCGAGGGCGAGGCGGTGGTTCGCCTGCACGCGCCGCAACCCATCGAGGAGGTTCGCGCCGACGGCCCCGGCGTCGAGCATCTCATCGGCGATTGCGATGTTTCGTACGCCCTGCCTTCGCGCGAGGCCGAGCCCACCGCGCAATGGACGCGCGACGTGCTGGAGGGGCGTGTTGCGCCGCCCGCGGCGCTCGCACGCCAGGTGGCGCTGATCGCGGAGCATTGCCGCGCGGCCGCCGCCGAAGGGCGCCCCACGCTCAAGCTCGTGAAGGGCTAGGCGAAGCGCCTGAGGAAATCGAGCAGCGCGTCGATCGCCGCCTGCGCATCGCCCTCGCTCACGATCTCGGCCGGGTTGTGGCTCACGCCGCCCGCGCCGCAGCGCACGAACATCATCCCCACGTCGGTGACCTCGGCGAGGATCATCGCGTCGTGGCCCGCGCCGCTCGGCAAACGGCGCGCCTGCGCCCCGCCCAGCGTGCGCTCGATGCTCGCGGCGAGCTGGTCCTGCAGCCACGCAGCGCACGGCACCGCGGCCACCTCGTGGGTCCTGGAGACCTCGACCGCCACGCCGCGGCGCGAAGCGATCGCCTGGCAGCGCGCGATCACGTCGCGCGCGGCCTCGAGGTGCGCCTTGCCGTCGGCGGCGCGCACGTCGAGCGTGAACTCGACCTCGCCGGGAATCACGTTGGCGGTGCCGTCCTTCACGCGCAGCACGCCCACGGTTCCGACGAGCGAGCCGCCCGCCGAGCAGCGCCGCTCGGCCTCGACCAGCATCTCCGCGGCGGCCGCGAGCGCGTCATGGCGCATGGGCATCGGCACCGTGCCGGCGTGCCCCGCCTCGCCCTTCACCTTCACGAGATAGCGCAGTCCCGCCGCGATGGAAGTCACCACGCCGAGCGCGACGCCTTCGTCGAGCAGCACAGGCCCCTGCTCGATGTGCACCTCGACGTATGCGGCGAGCGTGCGCGGATCGATGCGGCCGGCATCGGCCGCGGCCGGATCGAGCCCCGCCGCGCGCATCGCCTCGCCCAGCGTGACGCCGTCGGCATCGCGCCGGTCGAGCAGCCCGTCGAGCGACGCGGCGCCGCGCACCAGGGCCCGGCTCGCGAGGAAGCTCGTCTGGAAACGCGCGCCCTCCTCGTCGGAGAAAGCCGCCACCTCGAGCGCCACCGGCAGGCGTTCGCCCGCGGCGTGCAGCTTCGCGACGCAGGCCAGGGGGACGAGGATGCCCATCACGCCGTCGAAACGGCCACCATTGCGGACGGAGTCGAAATGCGAGCCCATCAGCAGCGTCCGCGCGCCCGGCGCGGCGGCCTCGTAGCGGCCGATCACGCTCCCCACGGCATCGGTGCGCACCGCCATCCCGGCCTCGCGCATGAACGCCGCGATCTCCCGCGCCGCGGCCTGGTGCGCGGGCGTGAGATAGGTGCGCGTGTAGTGGTCCGGGGAGTCGCTGTGACGGGCGAGGCGCTCGGCGCGCTCGATGAATTCCCGGCCTGAGGCACAATCCGTGCTGTCCATGGGTGCCCGTGAGTCTATATGACGGAGTTGCGCAAACTGGTCGCCTGCCCGGACTGCGACCTGCTGCAGGAGGAATGCGCCCTGCCCGCCCACGGCATGGCCGAATGCCCTTGCTGCGGAGCGGAGCTCTTCCGCTCGCGCCCGCGCAGCCTCGACCACACGCTCGCCTACGTGGTCGGCGCGGCGATCTTCTTCCTGATCGCCAACAATTCGCCCATCCTCACCCTCGAGGCGCAGGGCCTGCGCACCACGGCGACCGTGCTGGGCGCCTCCCAGGCGCTCTACGACGACGGCGAGCGCCTGGTGGCGATCCTCGTGTTCATGACCACCATGCTGCTGCCCGGCATCGAGATCGGCTCGATGCTCTACCTGCTCGCCTCGCTCAAGCTGGGCCGCGTGCCGCGCGCGTTCGGCTTCATATTCCGGCTCATCGAGTCCGTGAAGCCGTGGGGCATGATCCAGGTATTCCTGATCGGCGTGCTGGTCTCGCTCGTGAAGCTGGGCCACATCGCCACGGTGATGCTGGGGCTGGGCGTGTATTCGCTCGTCGGGGTGATCCTGCTCCTCACCATGGCCGAGGCGGCCTACGATCCGCGCGCGCTGTGGGCACGCGTGGCGGAGCTCGGCCGGTGAGGACCACCGCCACGGCCGAGGGCCTCCTCGTCTGCCGCTCGTGCGCGCAGCTCCATCGCCCGTGCGGCCCGGAAGGCGAGAACGCGTGCGCGCGCTGCGGGGAGATCCTGTACTGGCGCAAGCCCGAGAGCCTTGCCCGCTCCTGGGTCTTCCTCGTCCTCGCGGCCCTGCTCTACATTCCGTCCAACACGCTGCCCGTGATCGAGACCAACACGATCATCAGCTCGACCAGCAACACGATCCTGGGCGGCGTGCGCTCGCTGTGGGAGGATGGCGACTACCTCATCGCCGTGGTGATCTTCATCGCGAGCATCGTGATCCCGGGCGTGAAGCTCGCCGGCATGGCCTTCCTGCTCTCGACCGTGCAGTCGCGCTGGACGTGGCGGCCGCGCACGCGCGCGCGCCTCTTCCGCCTGGTGGAGATCATCGGCCGCTGGTCGATGACGGACATCTACGTGGGAGCGGCCCTGGTGGCGCTCGTGCAGTTCAACGCCATCGCGCAGGTGAGCGCCGGCCCTGCGGCGCTGCCCTTCGCCGCGGTGGTGATCTTCACCATGATGTCGGCCATCAGCTTCGACCCGCGCCTCATCTGGGACCCCGTGGACGCCTGCCATGAGTGACGTGCCGCCGCCGCTCGACGAGGCGCGCGTGCCCACCGCGGTGCCGCGCAAGCCCGGCGTGCGCTGGCTCCAGCCGGTGTGGATCATCCCCATCGTCGCCGCGCTCATCGGCGGCTGGCTCGCGCTGCAGCACTTCCTCGACCGCGGGCCCACCATCACGATCCACTTCCGCACCGCCGAGGGGCTCGAGGCGGGCAAGACGCGCATCAAGTACAAGGATGTGGACGTGGGCATCGTGCGCCACATCACCATCGACGCCGACCGCAGCGGCGTCGAGGTGAAGGCCGAGATGGTGAAGCAGGCTTCCAGCGGGTTGCTGGTGGACGACTCGCGGTTCTGGGTCGTGCGGCCGCGCATCTCGGGCGGCCAGGTCTCGGGGCTTTCCACGCTGCTCGCCGGCGCCTACATCGGGCTCGACCCGGGCAAGTCCACCAACGAGCGGCGCGAGTTCGAGGGCCTCGAGCGCCCGCCGGTCGTGACCGAGGGCCTGCCGGGCCGCGCCTTCCGCCTCGCCGCCGACGACCTGGGCTCCCTGGACATCGGCTCGCCGCTCTACTTCCGCGGCGTGGCGGCCGGGCAGGTGGTGTCCACCGAGCTGGCGAAGGACGGCAGCGAGGTGATCGTGGGCATCTTCGTGAACGCGCCGTTCGACCAGTTCGTGACGCCGGCATCGCGCTTCTGGAACGCGAGCGGCATCGACCTCGCCCTGGACTCCAACGGCGTGAAGGTGAACACCGAGTCGCTGGTCACGATCCTGGTGGGCGGCATCGCGTTCGACACGCCGGTCGATTCCGTGCGCACGCGGGCCGAGCAGAACGACCTGTTCGTGCTCTGGCGCGACCGCAACGAGGCGATGAAGCGCCGCGAGACGGTGGTCGAGACCTACGTGATGCGCTTCGACCAGTCGGTGCGCGGGCTCAGCGCCGGCGCCGAGGTGGATTTCCGCGGCGTGACCATCGGCGAGGTGTCGCGCATCGACCTCGAGTACCTGCCCGACAAGGTGAATTTCCGCACCGCCGTCGAGATCCGCCTCTTCCCCGAGCGGCTGCGCCCGCGCGTTCGCGATGGCGTGCGCGCCCCGGAGCCCGACAACGAAGCCGAGGCGCGCATGAAGCGCTTCGTCGCGAACGGCTTCCGCGGCCAGCTGCGCAACGCCAACATCATCACGGGCCAGCTCTACGTAGCGCTCGACTTCTTCCCCAACGCGGCGCCGGCCTCGATCGACTTCAGGCAATCGCCGCCGGAGATCCCGACGGTGCCGGGCGGCCTGGGCGAGCTGCAGGAATCGCTCGCGCGGATCCTCAAGCGCCTGGAGAAGATCCCGTTCGACACGCTGAGCGAGGACCTGCGCAAGTCCCTCGACGAGCTGCGCGCGACGCTGCATGACGCCGACGCGCTCGCGAGGCACCTCGATGGCGACGTGGCGCCGCAGCTCAACCGCACGCTCGAGCAGGCCCGCCGCACGCTCGAGGAGGCGCAGAAGGCCGTGGCGCAGGACTCGCCCGCCCAATCCGACCTGCACGAAGCGCTGCGGGAGGTGCGGCGCGCTTCCGAGTCGCTGCGCGAGCTGGTGGACTACCTCGAGCGGCATCCCGACGCGCTCATCCGCGGCAGACGAGAGGAGACACGAAAATGAACGGCCGCATGCTGGGAGCCATGGCCGCGCTCGCGCTGGCGGCCTGCGGGTCGCCGCCCGCGGCGATCGACTTCTACTCGCTCACCGCGAGCCCGCCCGCGCCGCCCGCGGCCGGCGCCGCCTCCTTCAGCGTGCACGTGGGCCCGGTCACCGTCCCCGACGGCGTGGACCGGCCGCAGATGGTGGTGCGCCTGTCCGACAACCGCGTGGACATCGACGACCAGCACCGCTGGGCCGAGCCGCTGCGCGACGCGATCCCGCGTGCGCTCGCCGACGATCTCGCCCGCGAGCTGGGCACGCCGCGGGTCATGACCAGCCGGCAGTCGGCAACGCTCGACTTCGACTACCGCGTCGCCGTGGACATCCAGCACTTCGAGTCGTCGTACGCGGACGGCGCCTACGAAGATGTGCTGTGGACCCTCCGCGGCGCCAAGGGGCGCGAGCCCCGGGTGGGACGCACGACGGTGCGCGAGCCGGCGGCGAGCGGCGACGCCGCGGGCGTGGCGGCCGCGCACGGGCGCGCGCTGCAGCGCGTGGCACACGACATCGCGGCGGCGATCCGCGCGATGGAGGGCCGGTGAGCGGCATCGCGGCGCGCGCGGGGCTCACCGCCGAGTTCGTCGAGCGCGAGTACAACAACCGCGCGCTGGTGCCGGAGCACCCCGGATACTTCGCGCGCTGGGAGAAGGATTCCGGCTACGTGCGCGACACCCTGCTCTCGCACGTTGACCTGCCCTACGGCGAACACGCGCGGCAACGCATCGACCTGTTTCCCGCGCGCGAGCCGCGCGGCACGCTCGTCTTCATCCACGGCGGCTACTGGCGCTCGCTCGACAAGTCGATGTTCTCGTGGCTCGCCGCGCCCTACGTCGCCGCCGGATTGAGCGTGGCCATGCCCAACTACCGGTTCGCCCCGGAGGTTCGCATCGAGGCCATCGTGGACGACGTGATCGCCGCCGCCAACTGGCTCGCCGCCGAGGGCGCGAGCCATGGCGCGCCCTTCGAGCGCGTCGTGGTGAGCGGGCATTCGGCGGGCGGCCACCTCACCGCGGCGCTCTTCGCCGCGCCGCGGGCGCGGCTCGCCTTCGATCCCGCGCGCATCGCGGGCGGCGTGTCCTTGAGCGGCGTGTTCGACTTCGAGCCGCTGCTGCTCTTCGCCTTCAATGCCGACTTCAAGCTCGACCGCGAGGGCGCGCGCCGCATCTCGCTCATGGACAAGAAGGCCACCGTCAAGGCGCCGCTGGTGGTCGCGGCCGGCGCCGCGGAAAGCTCGGAGTTCCAGCGCCAGTCGCGCGAATTCGCCGCCGCCTGGTCGCCCCAGGCGCGGCCTGCGATGCTGCTGCCGGGGCTCAACCACTTCAGCATCGTGGATTCGTTCGCCGAGCGCGGACAGCCGCTGCACGAGGCGACGCTCGCGCTCTTCTAGTCGCCTCGCGCGGGAATGACGGCGCCAGCCGATATAATTCACCAAACACGCCCGAGGTTGCCTTGTCGTCGTCTCCCGATCTTTCCAAGCTCTCCATCGAGCGTGGGTCGAAGTCCTTCGCGCCCGCGCGCAAGCGCCGCTGGGTCAACAAGTGGACGATCGGCCTCGCCGTCGTGGTGGTGCTGGCCGGCGTGGCCGCGGGCTTTTCCGCCAACGCCCCCGCCACCGTCGAGACCGCCACCGTCACCACCGCGTACCCGACCGCCGCGATCTCGGTGCTCAACGCCACCGGCCGCGTCTCCGCGTGGCGCAAGGCCGCCGTCTCCACCAAGGCCACCGGCCGCCTCGAGTGGCTGGGCGTGCAGGAAGGCACGCGCGTGAAGGAAGGCGAGGTGATCGCGCGCCTGGAGAACCGCGACGTTTCCGCGGCGCGCGATTCCGCGGTGGCCGGTGCCCGCGCCGCGCGGGCCAACCTCGAGCAGGGCGAGGCGGAGCTGAAGGACGCGGAACACAACTACAAGCGCACGCAGGATCTCTACAACCAGAAATTCATCTCCGCTTCGGCGCTCGACGCGGCCGAGGCACGCTACGACAAGGCGAAGGCGTCGATCTCCTCGCTGAACGGCGCGATCGGCGTGGCGGAGGCCAACGCCCGCCAGGCCGAGGTGGCCGTCGAGCAGACGCTCATCCGCGCGCCCTTCGACGGCATCGTGCTCACGAAGAACGCGAACATGGGCGACATCATCACGCCGTTTTCGTCGGCCACGGACTCCAAGGGCGCGGTGGTCAACATGGCGGACATGGCGACCCTCGAGGTCGAGGCCGACGTTTCCGAGGCGTCCATCGGCAAGGTCAAGGTCGGCATGCCCTGCGAGATCCAGCTCGACGCCTACCCGGACCTGCGCCTGCTGGGCGAGATGTCGCGCGTGGTGCCCACCGTGGACCGCACCAAGGCCACCCTCCTCGTGAAGGTGAGCTTCGTCGAGAAGGACGAGCGCGTGCTGCCCGACATGAGCGCGAAGGTCGCGTTCCTGTCGCGCGCGCCGAAGCCCGAGGAGCGCAAGCCCGTCACCGCCGTGCGCCCCGAGGCCATCGTGAAGCGCGACGGCAAGGACGTGGTGTTCCTCGTCGGCGCCGACAACACCGTGAAGCAGGTGGCCGTGGGCAGGACCGAGAAGCTGGGCGACCTCGTGCAGGTCTCGGGCGTGAAGTCCGGCGACAAGGTGGTGCTCTCCCCCACCGAGCGCGTGAAGGACGGCGGGAAGATCGCGATCGCGAAGAAGTGAACGCCGTGGCCGAGCGCCCGATCGTGAGCATCACGCACCTGTCGAAGAGCTACCGGCGCGGCGACCAGGTGGTGCCCGTGCTGCGCGACATCACGCTCGCGATTCCCCGCGGCGACTTCATCGCGCTGATGGGGCCGTCGGGCTCGGGCAAGTCCACGCTCCTGAACCTCATCGCCGGCATCGACAAGCCCGACGAGGGCGAGCTGCTGGTGGGCGGCGAGGACATCACGAAGCTGGGCGAAGCCGACCTCGCCGACTGGAGGGCCTCGCACGTGGGCTTCATCTTCCAGTTCTACAACCTCATGCCGGTGCTCGACGCGTTCGAGAACGTGGAGCTGCCGCTGCTGCTCACCTCGCTCACCAAGCGCGACCGGCGCGAGCGCGTCGAGACCGCGCTCGGCCTGGTGGGGCTCGCCGACCGCATGGAGCACTACCCCAACGAGCTGTCGGGCGGGCAGCAGCAGCGCGTGGCGATCGCGCGCGCGCTCATCACGGATCCGACCATCATCGTGGCCGACGAGCCCACCGGCGACCTCGACCGCAAGAGCGCCGAGGAGGTGCTGGGGCTGCTGCGCCGCCTGAACGCCGAGATGGGCAAGACCGTCATCATGGTCACCCACGACCACAACGCCGTGCAGTCGGCGCGGCACGTGACGCACCTCGAGAAGGGCGAGCTGATCCCGGGCTAGCGATGTACTACCTGCGCCTCGTCTTCAAGAACATCTTCCGCCACCGGCTGCGCAGCCTGCTCACGATCGTGGGCCTGGTGGTCGCCATCCTCGCCTTCGGGCTGCTGCAGACCGTCGTGAACGCCTGGTACGCCGGCGCCGACATGGCCTCGGCCAACCGGCTGATCACCCGCAACGCGACCTCGCTCGTGTTCCCGATGCCCGCCTACTACCGCGAGCGCATCAAGGCGATCGACGGCGTGACGGCGGTGGCCATCTCCAACTGGTTCGGCGGCGTGTACAAGGACCAGTCGTTCAAGAACTTCTTCGCCACCTTCGCCGTGGACCACGACGTCTTCTTCGACCTCTACCCCGAGTTCAGGGTGAAGCCCGACGAGCTGCTCGCGTTCAAGAAGGACCAGCGCGGCTGCATGGTGGGGCGCCTCATCGCCGACCAGCACGGCTTCAAGGTGGGCGACGTGATCCCGATGACGAGCCC
>DATIWC010000043.1:0-5525 GCA_035519515.1 Usitatibacter sp. | reverse complement strand
AACGGCTCATGGTGAGGTGAATCCCCGACCACTGCGCTCCCGCGCGCCGGGGATGACCGTTACTCCGCGCCGCAGCTCCCTACTTCTTCGAAAAGTCCCCCGCCTTCACCACGCTCAGCCTGTTCGGATCCACGTACTTCCTCAGCGCAGCGTTGACCTGATCAGGCGTAAGCGCCTTGATCTTCCCCTCGATCTCCTTGCTCCACATGAAGGTGCGGCCCAGGTGCATGAACGACACCCAGCCGCCCGCGAGGGCACTATCCTGCGCACGCGTCTGAACCCGCGTTTGGATGATCCCCGACTTCGCGGAAGCGACCTCCTCCGCGGTGAATCCGTCCTTCAGCGCGCGAGCCAGCTCTTCCCGAAGAGCCGCCTCCACCTTCGCCATGTTCTGCGGCGCGGAGATCGCGTAGGCCGACCACGAGCCGACGCGGTCCTCGGAAGAAACGGAAAGCTCCGAGCCCACGCCGTACGACAAGCCTTCCTTCTGCCGGATGCGATCGGCGAGGCGCGAGTCCATGCCCGAACCGCCGCCCAGGATGTAGTCGGCCACGTAGAGCGCCGGGTAGTCGGGATCGTCGTCGCGTAGCGCGATGTTCTCGCGCGCCACCAGCACCGCGTTCTCCTTGTCGGGCGTCTCGATGGCCTGGTCGATGGGCGCGATGTCGCGATACTCGTACGGGATGCGCGTGTAGGGCTGCGGCGCCTTCCAGTCGGCGAAGAGCTCCTTCAGCAGCGCGGTCACCTTCGCCTCGTCGAAATCGCCCACGATCGCGATTTCCGCGTTCTGCGCGCCGTAGAAGCGCTTGTAGAACGCCACCACGTCCTCGAGCTTCGCGGCCTTCACGGCCTCCAGCGACTCCTTGAAGTCCATCGTGTAGCGCCAGTCGCCCTTGGGGTAGATGTTGAAGTGGCGGTTGAGCGCCTCGCTCGCCAGCGCGTCGGGTTCCGACATGCTCGCCTCGATGCCCGTCACGACCTGCTTCACGAGCTGGTCGTACTCGGAGGGCGGGAAGCTCGGGTTCTGGAGGATGTGCGCCACGAGCTTGAGCGCGCCCTCGAGGTTCTCCCGCGTGGTCTGGATCGAGGTCGAGGTGCCGCCCACGCGCCCTGAGATCTTGAGCCGCTCGTACTCGTCCGAGAGCTGCGCGCGCGTGAACTTGGTGGTGCCCTTGCCCAGCATCTGCCCGGCAAGCGATGCGTTGGTCTGCTGCCCGAAGAGCGACTGCTCGTCGCCCGCGTGCAGGGAGAGCGACACGTTCACGGTCTCGCCGCGCGTCTTCTTCGGCAGCAACGCCACCTTCATGCCGCCGATCGTGAGGCGGTGGGTGCGCTTCTCGATGTTGTCCTGCGAGGGGTCGAACGCCTCGCCCGCGCTCGCCGCGGGCTTCGCCTTGAAGTCCTTCATCACCTCGGCCACCGTGGGCGCGGTGGGAATCTCGGCGCGCTGCGGGTTGTCCTCGGGCATGAAGAAGCCCGTGGTGCGGTTGTCGCGCACGAAGTACTTCTTCGACACCGCCGCCACCTGCGCGGCCGTGATCTTGGGCAGCGTGTCGCGCGCCTCGAAGAAGAGCCGCCAGTCGCCCAGCGCGACGTACTCGGAGAGCTGCACGCCGAGGGATTCCGAGTTGGCGAGCGTCTTCTCCGCCTGGTTGGCGAAGCTCTGGCGGGTGCGGGCGATCTCCTCGTCGGTGATCGGCGTGGTGCCGAATTCCTCCACGGTCTTGGTGAGGAGCGCGCGCACGGGCTCGACGTTGTCGCCCTTCTTCACGACGGCGCCGAAGACCTGGATGCCGGGGTCCACGCCCATCTCGGGGTACGAGAACACCTGCGCGGCCATGCCGGTCTCGACGAGCGCCTTGTGCAGCCGGCCGGTGGGCACCTGGCCGAGGATGAAGCTCGCGAAGCCGAGCGGGTCGGAATCGTCGTGCAGGTTGGAGGGCACGTGGTAGCCGATCACCACCACCTGCACGTCGCCCTTGCGGCGCACGGTGAAGACGCGGTCGCCGTCCTGCGTGGGCTCGACCGTCCAGAAGGGCGGCAGGGTGCGCTTCGGTTTCGGGATCGCGCCGAAGTCCTGGGCGATCAGCGCGAGCGCCTTCTTCTCGTCGAACTTGCCGGTGACGAGGAGCACCGCGTTGTCGGGCTGGTAGTACAGGCGATAGAACGCCTGCAGGTTCTCGATGCGGACGTTCTCGATGTCGCTGCGGTTGCCGATGGTGGCGCGGCCGTACGCGTGCCAGTCGTACATCACGCTTTGCAGGCGCTTGAGCAGCACGCTGAACGGGTTGTTCTCGTTCATCTCGTACTCGTTGCGCACCACGGTCATCTCGCTGTCCAGGTCCTTGCGCGAGATGTTCGAGTGCACCATGCGGTCGGCCTCCATGCCGAGCGCCCAGGCGAGGTTGTCGTCGCTCGCCTCCATGATCTCGAAGTAGTTCGTCCGGTCGTTGGACGTCGAGCCGTTGAAGCGCGCGCCGCGCTTGTTGAAGTCCTGGTCGATGTGCGGGTGCCGGGGCGAGCCCTTGAACATCAGGTGCTCGAGCAGGTGCGCCATGCCGGTCTCGCCGTAGTTCTCCATGCGGCTGCCGACGAGGTAGGTCACGTTGATCGTGATGGTCGGCTTCGAGGGGTCCGGGAAGAGCAGCACCTTGAGGCCGTTCGAATCGACGCGGTATTCGTTGATGCCTTCCACGCTGGTGATCTTCGAGATCCCCTTCACGCCCGAGGGCGTGCCCTTTTCCACGGGCAGGCCCCGGCGCACGGCCGCGGGGGTCGGCGCCTCGACCGGGGTGACGGTGGCCATGGGAAGCGCGGGACGGGCCCGCGGGGCCGGCGGGGCCGGGTTCGCCGGCGGCTGGGGCGCGGCCTTGGGCGGCGCCTCGGGCGCCTGCGGAGCGGGCTGTGGGGCCTTCTGGGCGGCATCGTCCGGGGCCTGCCTGGCGGCGTGGGGGGCGGCCGGGGCCTGGGCGTGGGTGGCCGGCAACCAGCACAGGGCGGCAGCCAGGAGCAAGCAAGCGCGGGATTTCATGGGGAAAATGACTCAGGCAGGGCTGCGAATTATGCCCGTGAACCGGGCGGGCGAGGTCTCCCAGTAGCAGACAGTTACCGAGGCGCGAAATTCGCGCCGGGGCGGCCGAGTTGACACCCCCCGCACGGACCTGTAAAAGCTAATTACAACAACGACCTAGGGACGACTCATGAGGCTGGTTTTCAGAGTCTTGGGTGGCTTGCTGCTGGCGGCCTCCCCGGCATTCGGGGCGCCGAACGCCTTCATCCCGGTCACGGGCGAGGACAGGGTGGTCGTCGTCGATCTCGCCACGAACAAGGTCGTCACCCACATCGACGTGGGCTGCGGGCCCCAGGGCATCACCTTCAACCGCGCGGCCAGCAAGGCCTACGTCACCAACGTGTGCGACGGCACCGTGAGCGTCATCCGCACGAACGATTTCACCGTCGCCAACACCGTCACGGTGGGCGGGGAGCCGCTCGGTGTCTCCGCGAGCGCGTCGGGCCAGGTCGCAGTGGCCACGCTGGACGGCGCCGTGAATGGCGGCCCGGACACGCTCGCCGTCATCCAGCCCGCGGGCGTGACGCCCGTGACCGCCGGCAACGCGCCCAGCGGCGCGGCGTACAACCCGGCGGGCGACAAGCTCTATGTCTCGAATTTCATCGATGGCACGCTCTCGGTAGTGGACACCGCTCGCCTGCTCGCCATCGACAGGGTGGACGTGGGGCTGAATCCCACCGGCGTCGTGATGGACCCGTCCGGCAAGCGCCTCTTCGTGATGCACCAGGCGATCGGCCTTTCCGGCAACAACATGATCACCGTCCTCGACATCACCGGCGCGCCGCGCACGAGCGCCGTGGTCGCCCTCGACAGCACGCCCGCGTGGCTCGCGCTGCATCCGAACGGCACGCTGCTCGCGGTAGCGAAGCCCTTCGCGCATGCCGTCTCGATCGTGGACCTCACCACCGCGAAGGTGCTCTTCGATTTCCACGTGCGCGGCGGCATGAATCCCTCGGGCCTGCAGTTCAGCGCGGACGGCAAGAAGCTCTACGTGATCAACCAGGGCGCGGGCGGATTCCTGATGACCTTCGACACCGCGACCTGGAAGGCGGTGGGGGACCCGCTCGCGCTGGGCACCGCGCCCATCGCGCTGGGCAACTTCATCCAGCAGGCGGCCGCGTCGTACGACGCGCCGGGGCCGCTCTCGGGCCTGTGGTGGAACCCCGCGGAATCGGGCTGGGGCGTGAACTTCACGCAGCGCCACGGCAACATCCTCGCCACGTGGTTCACCTACGACGAAAACGGCAACGCCAAGTGGTACGCGGTGCCCAACTGCGTGATGCCGGCGGGCAGCCTCTCCTGCTCGGGCTCGGTCTACCAGGTGACGGGGCCGAAGTTCTTCGCCGTCCCCGACTACGACCCGTCGCTTCGCAACGTGGCGTCCGTAGGCTCGATGAGCGTCGACTTCGCCGACAACGACACCGCGACGATGAGCTTCACGGTGAACGGGACGAGCCGCACGGTGGCCATCCAGCGCGAGGTGTTCGAGACCGCCGCGGACGCGCCATCCGGCTTCTCCGCGATCGTGGATTACACCGACATGTGGTGGAACCCGCAGGAGCCCGGCTGGGGCATGGCGCTCACCCAGCAGTTCCAGACGATCTTCGTGGCGTGGTACGTGTACGACGAGAACGGCCAGCCCGACTGGTTCGTGGTGCCCAGCTGCCAGGTCGACACGGTTTCGCAGGAGTTCTGCGGCGGGCTGCTCTATCACACGCACGGGCCGAAGTTCGGCACGAGCTTCGATCCCACCGCGGTGGTCACGACCCTCGCGGGCGTCATGCGCATCGACTTCACCGACCCCGAGCACGCCACCTTCGACGGCGTGGCCTTCGGCGTCCCGGTCCACAAGCAGATCACGCGGCAGCTCTTCTAGCGGGGACGACGTCATGGCGGTGAAGCTCGAGATGTTCAACCAGGAGCGCGACGGCATCAGCTACGCCGCGGGCACCCGCATCTTCTCCGAGGGCGATCCGCCGGATGCCATGTACATCGTGATCGAGGGCAACGTGGAGATCACCATGCGCGGGCGGCACCTGGAGACGCTCGGGCCGGGCGAGCCTTTCGGCGAGATGGCGTTGATCGAGAAGATCCCGCGCGTGGCCGCCGCCACCGCCCGGACCAACGTGCGCCTCGTGAAGATCGAGGAGAAGCGCTTCCTCTTCATGGTCCAGCAGACGCCGCACTTCGCGCTGCAGATCATGAAGGTGATGAGCGACCGCCTGCGGCGGATGGACGCGAAGACCCTCCCCGCCTAGGCGCTCAAGCGTCTCCGTCTTGCCTCGTACAGGCAAATCCCGCTCGCCACGCTCACGTTCAGGCTGCTCACGGCGCCCAGCATCGGGATCGACACCAGCAGGTCGCAGCTTTCCTTCGTGAGCCTGCGCAGCCCCTCGCCTTCCGCGCCCAGCACCATCCCCATCGCGCCATCCAGCTGGGCGTCGTAGAGCGATTG
>DATIWC010000042.1:0-14802 GCA_035519515.1 Usitatibacter sp. | reverse complement strand
GTCTCGCCGGAAGCCACCTGCACGCTCGTCTTCGCGTTGCGCGTCGCAACATCGGGGTTGGGGTTGCCCGCGATGAAGGGCGCGGTCGGCTGGCTCACCTCCTGGTTGATGTCGAGCGTCACCATGCCGCCGGAATTGATGCGCGGGGTCACGTCGAGGAGGATGCCGGTCTCGAGGTAGGAATAGCTGTTGATCACGCCGGTTCCGGTGCTCACGCCCGTCTGCGATTGCGTCTGCACGGAGGTGCGGCTGCCCACCTTGATCTCGGCCTTCTCGTTGTCGAGCACCATGATGTTCGGGCTGGCGAGGATGTTGCTGCGGCCGTCGGAGCCCAGGGTGTTCAGCACCGCGCGCACTTCGTTGCCGGTGAAGTTGATGAGCTGCAGCCCGGCGAACGCGGGCACCGCGTTCGAGGAGCTCAGCGTGCGCCCGTTGGGCGGGAGCTGCCCCGAGAGGCTGCCGATCGGCGTGTTCAACGTGCCGATCGTCGTGCCGTTGCGCAGCGTGAGGAAGTAGTTCAAGCCGAAGCTCAGCTCGTCGGTGAGCGTCACTTCGGCGAGCATCACTTCGACCAGCACCTGGCGGCGCACGACGTCGAGCTTGCGCAGCGCGTTCTCCACCACCTCGTAGTCGCCCGGCGTGGCGAGGATGAGGAGCGTGTTGGTGTCCTTGTCGGCGATGACGCGCACCTCGTTCGTCGTGGTGCCGACGGCGCCCGGGATGCTGAAAGTCGCCGCGCTCGGCACGGCGGCGGCCGTCGCGGTGGTCGTGGACGACTGCCCCATGGCCTGCGGCGTGCCGTAGGGGGGCTGCGAGCGGATCTCGGCGGGGCGCTGGCCCGGCGCAAGCGTGGGGCCGGTGGTGGTCGTCGAGCGGCGCGAGGAGAAGAGGTCGCCCAGCACCTGCGCGAGGTTCTCGGCCTTGCCGTTGCGCACCTGGTAGACGAAGAGGCGCGTGCCGCCGCTCGTGCCGCCCACCTGGTCGAGGCGCTCGAGCCAGGTGCGGGCGGCGTCCAGGTAGCGGGGCTGCGTGGTCACGATGAGCAGGGCGTTCATGCGCTCGATCGGGATCACGCGCACGATGCCCGCGAGCGGGCTCTGGCCGGCGGGCCCGAAGACGCGGTCCAGGTCGGCGCTGAGCGTCTTCACGTCGGCGCTCTTCACCGGGAAGATGCCGACCGAGTAGCCCGCGAGCCAGTCGACGTCGAAGAGATCGATGGTGTCGATGAGGTGCTGCATCTCGCGCTGCCCGCCTGCGATCACGACGAGGTTGCGCACTTCGTCGGCGATCACGGTGTTCTCGGCCGCGAACGGCTGCAGCAGCTTCACCATCTCGCGCGCGCCCACGTACTTGAGGGGCACCACCCACACCGAGTAGCCCGCCGGGATCGGGCGATCGACGCCGCCCAGCTGCGGCGAGATGGAGCCGCGCACCTGGCTGATGGGCAGGATCTTGTAGATGCCCGCCTCCTGCACCACCGCGGCGTTGTTCTGGCGCAGCAGCATCTCGAGCGTGGGCAGCAGGGCGGAAATCGGGATCGGCTTCACCGTGCGGAAGGTCACCGTGCCGGTCACCGAAGGGTGCACCGTGTACGAGACCTTGAGGTAATCGCCGAGGATCACCTTGGCCACCTCGCGCACGTCGAGGCCTTCGAAGTTGAGGCTCGCTTCCTCGGCCCCCTTGGGCGTGGTGTCCTTGGGCGGCGTCTGCTTCACGAAGTTGCCCGTGCCTTTGTACGCCTTCACCTCGCCGGCGGGCGTGGCCGCCTGCTGCTGCTTCATCTGCGTGGCCACCGCCGCCTGGCTCGCCGCATCGGGCGCGGGGACCGGGGGGCCCGTCATGGTCTCTCCGCGGCGCATGCCGGGCGGGAGCGCCGAGCAGGAAACGAGGAGGCAGGCGAGCGCGGCGCGCAGCGCGAGATGGCGGAGGGTCTGGAAGGTCATGAAGGAACTCACGAGGAAGGTTGCCCCTGGGCTCGCCGCGCGCGGCGGCGCGCGAGCAGCTCTTCGGTGGACAAAGGCGCCGCCGGGACGGCCTGCTGCTCCTTGGCCTGCTCCTTCGCGCGCGCTGCGGGATTGTTGGGATTGCTGCCGGGCGTGATACCCGGGTTTGCGTAGGGCTGGCCGGGGACGGGCTGCGCGAGGGGCTGTCCAGCCGCGGCCGCGGCTTCGGCGGCGGACGGCATGAACGGCCCCTGCTGGGCGGCTTGCGCCGGCGTGATCGCGCCGGCCTTCTGCACGGTGAGCGGCAGCACTTCCTTGTCGGAGCCCAGCGAGAGGGTCACGGTTTCGGGCGATATCTCCGCCACCTTGATGCCGTTCAGCTCCTTGCCGCGCTCGACGTGGACGGTGCGGCCCGTGGACTTCTCCTTGAGCATCGCGGTGCGGTTTTCTCCCACGATGATCACGCCCACGAGCACGTATTGGCCCTTCGGGATGCTGCCCTTCGCCTCGGCGGGCGCTTCGGGCGCGGGGCGGCGCGTGGGGATGAAGAGCGGGCGCGCGGCGGTTTCGGGATACGCCTGGTCCACGGCCACCACCACGGGCGGCGGAAGGAGCTTCGCGTCCGCGGCCACGGCGCGCCGGTGGGGATTGGCGTCGAGCAGGCTCGCGAGGTTCGGGCCGAAGGCCGCCTCCGCCGCGATCACGGCCACCAGGAAGGCTCCGGCGAGGCAAAGCGCGGCGAGCAGCGGATTCCTCTGGATCCAGTCCATCAAGGCGCCCCCGTGAGCGCGAAGCCCGAAATGTCGAACTGTACGAACATCTCGGGCTCTGCGCCCGGCCCGGGCCGGAAATTCCCGGGCACCTGGGAGCGCACGGTGACGTTGTCCACGAAGAGGTACGGCACGTTCGACTCGACGGCGTGCAGGATCTTGCGCAGCGCGAAGATGTTCGCGGTGAGCTGCACGTTCGCGGTGATCTGCCGGTAGCGGCCGTCGTCCTTCGAAACCGGCGCCTGCATGGTGATCAACCGGCCGCCGCTCGATTCCACCAGCGCGCGCACGGCCTCCTGCGCCTCGGCCGCCGAGAGGGCCGCCGCGCCGCTGCGCAGGAAGAATCGCTTGGGGTCGCGGCCGCGCATGGCGTCGAGCTGCTTGGTCACGTCGGCGCGCGTGCTCGCGATGCGGCTGTAGCGGTCGAGCAGGTCGAGGTTCTCCGCGAGCGCCCTGTCGTAGCGCCGGTGCAGGAGCACGAAGGGCAGCACGACGATCGCCACCGCGACGACGATCGCCGCCAGGGCGAGCGCGATCGCGATGCGGCGTCCGCGATTGGGGTCGGGGGCGGGGGCGGCGATCGCGCTCATTTCTTCGGAGGCCTGGGCGGAGTGAGCGGCCGCGCCCAGCCGTCCCAGTCGGGCGGGGGCTCGGTGGCGGCCGGCGGGGCCTTCTTCGCGGGGACTGCCGGTGCGGGCGCGGGCGCGGGGCCGGCGGGCGTCACGGCCGGCTCGGCCGGCGCCGAGGCGGGAGCGGCCACGGTGGGCGTGGCCGCAGGAGCAGGAGCAGGAGCAGGTGCAGGCGCAGGCGCGGGAGCCGGCGTGGTGCGCGGCGCCGGCGGCATTGCGATCATCTCCAGCACCGGCCTTGCTTCGGGCGGGGTACGCGGGCGCACTTCCGCCGCGATCATGAACCGCTCCGTGCCCGGCGTGGAGCCGCGCGTCACGGTGCCGCGGAAAGCGGCGTTCTGCAGCATCGAGGAGCCTTCGAGGATCTCGATCAGCTTCGAGGCCGATGCGGTCTCGCCCGTGATCTGCACCTCGCGAGTCTTGCCGTTGTTCTTGATCTCGAGCTGTTGCACCCACGTATTGTCCGGCAACAGCCGCGAGACCTCCTCGATCACGGCCGCGGCCGGATACGCGCCGTGCTTGCGCGCGTGCAGGAAGTTGTAATCGGCGACCTGGCGCTCGAGGTCCTTCGCGACGGCGTCGGTCGCCTGCGCCTCGACGCGCGCCTTGGAAAGCAAGGGGTTGAGCGCGATGAACGCCTGGCGCTTCTCGATCACCGGCAGCAGCAGCGCCGTGAGCAGCAGGAGCGCCACGACGACCGCGGCCGTGCGCTGCAGCGTGCGCTCGCGGGTGGACTCGCGCTCGCCGCGCTGCTCGGTGGGCAGCAGGTCCAGCGCCGGCGCGGCGGCCGAGTCCTCGCGCACGGCCACGCCCTGCACGTTCACGCCCAGCGCGCGCAGCTGCTGCACGCGCGCGTCCACGATGTCGCGGCGCGCGACCGCGACCTGCAGCAGGATCTGGCCGGCGGCCGCGTCGCGGGAGACCACGCGGTAGTCGAAGTACACGTCGTCCGCGGCGAACGGCGTGAGGCGGTCCATCTCGAAGCCGAGCACCTGGCGCAAATTCTCCTCGGTGGCCGCGGGCATGGAGACGCGCCGCATGAGCACCTCGCCGTGCGAAAGGCAGGCGCGGGCGCGGGCGCGCTTCTCCCCGGCCCGCTCGAGGAGCGAGCGCACGGCGGCTTTGCGGCGCGCCTCGTCGAGCCCCGCGAGGCTCGCGCGCGGCGACCCCGCGGCAAGGCGCGCATCCGCCAGCACCGCCTCCTCGCCTTCGATCGTGAGGAGCGGCGCGCGATCGCCGCCACGCAGCATCGCGAAACGCTCCGGCGCGACCTGCATGAGCTCGCCCACCCACCAGCGCCAGAAGGCCTCGAGCTGCAGGCGCCAGCGCGGCGGCGGCTTGGGCGGGGCGTTGTCGGCCAATGCCGCCATCAGCGGCTCGCTCCCGTTTGCGAAGCGTCGGCCGCTTCGGGCGGCGCGGCGGTCGATTCGCGCCACGCGACGTAGGTCACGACGCGCCGCGGCGTGGGCCGCAGGAGCGCCACCGCCTCGCGCGCGAACACGGTGCCGTCGTCCAGCTGCGCCTCGGAGCGCACGGTGGCCACCATCGTGTAGCTGGACGCATAGGGGCCCGCCTGCACGAACGGGGGCAGCGGCTGGCCCTGCGCGCGGGCCGCTTCGCGCTGCGCGATGTACTGGTCCACCGCATCCGTGGTGACGCCCGGGATGGCGAGCAGCACCTCGCGCGTCGCGAGCTGCGGGTTCACGCCCGGCTGCCGCGAGAACACGGTGATCATGGGCGCGATGCGTCGATAGATGTCGGGGCGCATGCCGAGCACTAGTTGCAACTCCTCGATGGCCTGGAAGGGCGCGTTGGCGGGTCGATAGGAAAGGCCGGCGGCGCGGTAATCGGCTTCCTCGGCGCCGTGGGGCCGCTTGAACGAGTCGGGATCGCGCCAATCGGCGACCGCGTCCACCAGCTGCACGGCCTCGTCGTCGCTCAGCCCGACGGAGACGAACAATCCGCGCAGCAGGGAATCGGTCGCGGTATTGATGTCGATTTTAGCAGACTCGTCGCGGATCTCGACGCGCACGGGCACCCCGTCGAAGCTCCAGTTCTGCACGGTGCCGTCGCGCTTCCACGCGTCCGGCGCGTTGTCGCTGCGGAACATCTCCCACACGGCGCGCTGCACGCCGGCATCGGCGATCGCCTCGGCGCGCGCCATGGACTCGGAGTTGTGCATCACGAGCGCCTCCGAATGCCGCTCGGCGATGAAGCTCGCGGCGATGACCGCGAGCAGCACGCCGATCCACATCACGAGGACCAGGGCCACGCCGCGTTGCGGGCGCGCGTGGCTCATGGGTTGGGCCTGCGCGGGCGGCACACGCGCTGGAAGGAGCTCTCCAGGCAGCCCGCCTCCTCGCCCAGGGAGACGCGCACCGTGAGCGGCTCGAGCGCCTGGCCGTCGGCCGTGCGGATCGTGAGCCGCACCATCGCCGGCATGTGGCCCTGGAAGGTCCACGTGTCCGTCCAGCGCTGCTCGGTGAAGTCGTTCTCGGAGCCGAAATAGGAGAAGGCGACGCTGTCCACGTTGTCGATCAGCACGTAGGGCTCGGCGCGCTCCAGGGGGCCGAAATCCTTCGCGTCGTCGTCGGGCATCGCGCGGCGCATCACGAGCCGCCGCCCCTTCGCCGTGCCGTTCTCGACGCTCAAGCCCACCAGCGAGAGCCCGCCCATCGCCACGTCCGGCGGGCGCGCCGAGACGAAGCGAAGGCTGTCGCGCTGGCCGTCGAAGGCGAAGCGCAGCACCATCGGGTCCTTCCAGCGCATCGGGAACATCTCGCCCAGCTCACGGCGCAGGAAATTTTCGCCGATGCGCCGGTCGACCACGGCGCGCGCGTTGTTCTCGCCCGCGTCCCAGCTGCGCAGCGCGTAGGCGAGCCCCGAATAGACGAGCGCCATCATCGCGGCGAGCAGCGCCATCGCCACCACGAGCTCGATCAGCGTGAAGCCCGATTGCGCGCGAGCCCTCATGCGTTGGCGGGCCAGATGGCGAGCGTGGAGAGCGACTGCCGGCGGTCGCGGCCGTCGGCGCTGCGCCAGCCCACCACCACGTCGATGCGGTAGAGCGCATAGATGCTGGGCGCGGGCTTGGAGGGATCGGTGCCCGCGTCGGTCTTGGCGATGCGCACCACCCATTGGAACCGGCGGTCGGCGCTCTCGCCGCGCGTCTCGCCTTCCTTGAGCGGCTGCTCGAGGCCGGCCGCGGCGAGCTGCGATTGCGCGATGGCGAGCGCGGTGGCGCGGTTGTCGAGCTCGGCCGCGCGCGCAAGCCCCGCCGAGAACACCTCGAAGGCGGTGGACAGGACGAGCGTGAGCAGCACGAAGGCCACCACCACCTCGATCAGCGTGAAGCCGCGGTCCCTATTCATTGATCGCCACGCGGCCGGTGAGCCAGTCCACGTCCACCAGGTACTTGCGCTCGCCCGAAAGGACCGTCACGCGCCCGCCGGTGGAGCTGCCGTCGGGATAGAAGCGGATCGAGCCGCGGTGCTCGTTGGCGACCTCGGTCTGCGCCGTGTAGAGCTTGAGGTCGATGTTGGAGGGCAGCCGCCGCGGCTCGCGCTCGCCAGTGGTGATCATCTCGCGCGTTTCCATGTCCAGCGTGAGGAGCGCGTCGCGCCGCGTGGCCATGGCCGTGCTCTGGGCCGTGCGCAGCTCCGCGGCCACCTGCCGCGCGGCGGCCTTCAGGTCCGCGGCGCTTGCCTTGCCGAACGGGATCGCGAGCAGGACCGCGTAGATCGTGACGCCGAGGGCGAGCACCACGACCACTTCCAGCAGCGTGAACCCCCGCGCGCGTCGCACGTTAGTTCGAGATGTCCCGGTTGGGGCCGTCGCCGCCCTCGCGCCCGTCCGCTCCCAGCGAGACGAGATCGTAGGGCTTGCCGGCCGAGCCCGGCGCCGTGTAGCGGTAGTCGTTGCCCCAGGAATCCTTGAGGTCCGCGTCCTTCGCGTACGGCCCGTTCCACTTGTCGACGCCGGAGGGCTGCTTCACGAGGGCCTGCAGGTTGTCCGGGTAGCGCCCGACCTCGAGCTTGTAGAGCTCGATGTTGCCCACCAGCGTCTGCAGGCGGATCTTCGCCTCGCGCGCCTGCGCGGTGCCCATCTGGTCGTAGATCTTCGGCACGAGGAAGGCGAGCAGCCCCGCGATCAGCACGAAGACGATGATGATCTCGAGGAGCGTGAAGCCGCCCTGGCGGCGCGAACGGGGGAGTGGTCTCATGGCGTTTCTCTAGAGGGGAAGGTCGTAGATGGTGAGCATCGCCATCAGGATCGAGACGATGATGACCCCGATCACGAGGGCCATCGCCACGATCATCACCGGCTGCAGCAGGGCGAGCGACTTGCGGATGGCGACGTCCACCTCGTGGTCGTAGGTGTCGGCCACCTGCATGAGCATGTCGTCGAGGCGCCCGGTCTCCTCGCCCACCTGGATCATGTGCACCGCGAGCATCGGGAAGCGGCCGGTCTCCATCATCGGGCGCCCCAGGCCACGCCCCTCCTTCAGCTCGCGCGCCACGGCGCCCACCGCCTCGGCGAGGTAGGAGTTGTCCATGGTCTCGCGCACGATCGCGAGCGCCGAGACGAGCGTCACGCCGTTGACGAGCAGCGTGCCCAGCGTGCGCGAGAAGCGCGCCATCTCGATGCGCGAGAAGAGGTCGCCCACCACGGGCGCGGTGACGAGCCGGCGGTCGAAGCGCATGCGCACTTCCGGCTCGCGCAGGCGGCGGGCCGCGAGGTACATGAGCGCGGCGAACGCGATCAGCATGAAGGCGCCGTAGTTGCGCACCACGTCGCCCGCGAAAAGGACGACCTGCGTGAGCAGCGGGATCGCCTTGCCGGTGCTCGCGAAGAGCGGCTTGAAGCGCGGCACCACGCCCGCCAGCAGGAAGGCCACCGCGCCGATCGACACTACCGCGAGGAACGCGGGATAGGTGAGCGAGGCGGTCACGTTGTCGCGCAACGCCTTGGCGCGCTCCATGTATTCGGCGAGGCGCATGAGCACGGTGGGAAGGCTCCCGCCGGCCTCGCCCGCGCGGATCATGTTCACGTAGAAGCGCGAGAACACGCCGCGCTGCGCATCGAGCGCCTTGGATAGGGCCGCGCCGCCGCGCACCTCGTTGCGCACCTTGGCGAGGAGCTCGGCGATGCGCGGGCTCGCGGCGAGGTTGATCAGGATCTCGAAGCTGCGGTCGAGCGGCAGCCCGGCCTTGAGGAGCGTGGCGAGCTCGCGCGTGAGCACCGCGATGTCGTCCTGCGTGATGCGATTGCGGCGGAAGAGGGAAGAGCGCCCGGCGGCGGGAGCGGCCGCCTTCGCGGCGCCGGCTTCCTCCGCGCGGATGGGGATGAGGCCCATATCCTGCAGGCGTGAAACCGCGCTCGCGGTGCTCGCGGCCTCGAGGACGCCCTCCTGGACCTCGCCGGCGGGCGTGACGGCCTTGTACTGGAAGAACGGCAAGGGGCCCTAGTCCTCGCGCGTCACGCGCAGGACTTCCTCGATGGTGGTGAGGCCCGCGAGGGACTTGCGCAGGCCGTTCTCGAACATCGTCTCCATGCCCTCCATGATCGCGGCCGCGCGCAGGTCGCCCGCGGTGGCGTGGCGCATGATGAGCGAGCGCAGGTTGTCGCTCATGGTCATCATCTCGATGATGCAGATGCGCCCCCAGTAGCCGGTGCCCGCGCATTCGGGGCATCCCACCGGCTTGAAGAGCGTGATGCGGCCCTCGGGCACGTAGCGGCGCAGGTTCATCTGCTCGACCACTTCCGGCAGCGCCTCGTGCGGCGCGCGGCACTTCTGGCAGAGCGTCCTCACCAGGCGTTGCGCGAGGATGCCGTTCACCGTGGAGGTGAGCAGGTAGTCCTCGGCGCCCATGTCGAGCAGGCGGTTGATGGTGGACGGCGCGTCGTTGGTGTGGACCGTGGAGAGCACCATGTGGCCGGTGAGCGCCGACTGCATGGCGATGCGCACCGTTTCCACGTCGCGGATCTCGCCCACCATGATGATGTCCGGGTCCTGGCGCACGATGGAGCGCAGCGCGTTGGCGAAGGTGAGCTCGATCTGCGGCTTCACCTGGATCTGGTTGATGCCCGGCATCTGGTATTCCACCGGGTCCTCGACGGTGACGATCTTCACGTCGGGCTTGTTGAGGCGGTCGAGCGCCGTGTAGAGCGTGGTGGTCTTGCCGCTGCCGGTGGGGCCCGTCACGAGCAGGATGCCGTGCACCTGGTCGAGGCAATTGATGAAGCGCTCGAGCGCCGGGCCTTCGAACCCCAGCGAGGCGAAATCCAGCGGGACGCCGCCCTTGTCGAGGATACGCATCACGACGCTCTCGCCGTGCATGGTGGGCACCGTGGAGACGCGCAGGTCGATCTCCTTGCCCTGGATGCGCAGCTTGATGCGGCCGTCCTGGGGCAGTCGCCGCTCGGCGATGTCGAGCGAAGCCATGATCTTCACGCGCGAGATGACCGCGGCGGACAGGCGCCGCGGCGGCGATTCGACCTCGTGCAGCACGCCATCGATGCGGTAGCGGACGACGAGCCGGTTCTCGAACGGCTCGATATGGATGTCGGACGCACGCGACTCCAACGCCTTCGATAGCAGCAGGTTCACCAGCCGGATGACCGGCGCTTCCGAGGCGAGGTCCTTCAGGTGCTCGACATCGCCCCAGTCCTGCTCCTCGTCGCGCGACTGGATGTTGTCCACGATCGCGCCCATGGACGACTTGCCGCCCCCGTAGAGGCGCTCGAGCGCCGCGTCGATCTCGTTGGGCGCGGCGATATAAGGACGCACTCGCTTGCCCGAGGCCATCTGCACCGCGTTCAGCACGTACGAATCGGTCGGGTCGGCCACGGCGAGGGCGACTTCCTCGTCGTCCTCGCGCAGCGGCACGGCTTGCGCGTCGCGCAGGAACTTGGACGACAGCCGCTCTTCGAGCAGCGGAAGCTCGGGGAAATCGGACGCCATGGCGACCGGGAGATCGAGCTGGTCGGCCAACGCGTCGGCCAGGTCGCGGCCCGACACCATCCCCAGGCGCAGGAGGATCACGCCGATCTTCTCGCGGGACTCCCCCTCCTGGAGCTTCAAGGCCCGCTCGAGGTTGGCTGGGTCGAGCTTGCCGCGCTCCTGGAGGATTTCGCCGATGCGTTTAGGCAATTTTGTCGAAGATCGGTGCGTAAGGGGTTGAAAAGTATAGCATCGTGACGCGGTTTTCCCGGCCTACCGAAGAAATAAATCCATCCCGCCCGGGGGCTTCAGGCGCCCCGATGGCCGGTCCGGACCCACCCTTCGACCGCATTTGCGAAATTTTGTGCAAAACGTTTTGCATTTAGGAGGTCCGAGCGGACCAGGGCGGGCCGCAGCCCCGCACGGGTTTCGGCCAGCCGGGCCGGGTTTCCGGCGAGATCTGCGGCGAGAGCAACCAGCGCCTCCCCGCTCCCAGCCACCCACTGCGGGAATCCGGCGGCCCCGAGGAGCGCGGCGGTCTGGCGGCTGATCATCGAGTCGCCCAGGAGTCCCAGCACGGGCACGCCCATCCACAAGGCCTCGCAGGTGGTGAGCCCCCCGTTATAAGGAAAGGGGTCGAGCGCGATGTCCACATCGCCATACCCGGCGAGCAACTCCGGGTGCGGCGATTCCCCTTGCAGCACGAGGCGCTCGGCCGCAATTCCCCGCGCCGCGAAGAGGCCCTCGATATGCATTCGCGAACGCGGGTCGGCCAGCGCGCCGTTCTTGAGGAGGAGCCGCGAGCCGGGCGCCGCCCGCAGGACGCGTGCCCACAAATCGATCACCGGTCCCGCCAGCTTGGACAAGCGGTTGAACGAACCGAAGGTGACGCATCCGTTGCGCGTGGCAGGCGCCGGCGCCACGGGTGGCGCATAGGCCGGCGGCGAATAGCACAGGCGGCACGGCTCGATGAGCGAGACCGACTCCGAGAATCGCTGCGCGCCCCCAGGCGGCGTCGAGACGGGATCGCCCACCAGGAAGTCGATGGCGTCGATTCCGTTGGTGTCGAAGTAGTCGAGCCACGTCGCGACGATCGGCGCGGGCTTGCGCGCGAGCACGGGAAGCCGGCCCCCGGGCGTGTGTCCCGCGAGGTCCACGAGCACGTCGAGCGCATCGCCGCGCAGGCACGCGAAAAGCGCGTCGTCGTCCTGCGCGACGACGTCGCGCCACTGGGCCGACGCGGCTCTGAGGCGCACGGTGACCGCATCCTCGCTTCCCGCGGTCCGGTAGCAATGCACGGCGAATCGCCTGCGATCGAGGTTCTCCAGCAACGGAGCCAGGAACGCGCCGGTCGGGCCTTCGCGCAATGCAGGCGAGATGAAGCCGATGCGGATCGGCTCGCGCGGGGAAATCGCGCGGCGCGGTGGGGGGTCCGCGGATCGCGGAGCATGCCGTGCCGCCCAGGCGCGGTGCGCTTCATACATGCGCCGCGCATCGACCGATGGATCGTAGTGCAGGCAGATCAGCAGGTTGCTCTCGACCTGGTGGTACAGCGGATCGCGGCGCAGGGCTTCCCGGTAAGCCGCCTGGGCTTCGTCGATCCGGCCCGCATCCGTGAACGCGATGCCGAGGTCGTTCCACTTGTCGGCGCTCGCATCGTCGAGCGCGAGCGAGGCGCGGTATTCGTCGATGGCGTCGAAGACGCGGGCCGCGGCGTGCAGCGACCGGGCGCGCGTCCAGCGCGCCGCGGCGCCGATGGATCGCGCCCGCGCATAGCCGGGGTCGGCCGCGATCGCGGCGTCGCACGCGGCGATCGCTTCGTCGATGCGCTCCTGGCGCCACAGCGCCTGCGCGAGCGTGGCGAGCGCCGCGGGCCAAGCGGGCGAGGCCGCGAGCGCGAGCCGCGCCTGCGCCTCGGCGAGCGCCGCCTCGCGCGAATCCAGGAGCACGTTGGCATACACGAGGTGGTTGGCCGGCGGCTGCACGGGACGGATCGCAAGCGAGCGGCCCATGAGCGAGCGCGCCTCGGCGAGCGCGCCGCGCTCCGCGGCGACCACGCCGGCGATGAAGAGCGCGTCGGGGTCGCCCGCCGCGGTGGCGAGCAGCGATTGCGCGAGCGACGCGGCGGCGTCCAGGTCGCGACGGGCGAGAAGCTCGCGCACGCGCGCGATCGGGGCATCCACCGGCATGGACCGCAGTCTATGCGCGCGCCACCGCGGGCGCAAAAAAAACGGGCAGTTGCCTGCCCGTTTCAAGGCCTCTGGGACTACAACTCTTAGCTGTACGCGGTCTCCCCGTGGGACGTGATGTCGAGACCTTCGCGCTCCTGGTCTTCCGGGACGCGCAGCCCGATCACGAGGTCGGCGATCTTGTAGCTCAGGTAGGCGACCACGGCCGTCCAGATGAACGTGACGCCGACGGCCTTCGCCTGGATGATGAGCTGGTCCATCATCCCGGGATAGCCGATCTTGCCCGTCACGTAGTCGGTGATGCCGGGGCCTCCGAGGCTGGGCGAATTGAAGATGCCCGTGAGGAGCGCCCCCGAGATGCCGCCGATCGCATGCACGCCGAAGACGTCGAGCGAGTCGTCCACCTTGAGCATGCGCTTCAGGCCCGAGACGCCCCACAGGCAGATGGCGCCCGCGGCGATGCCGATCACGAACGCGCCGGGGATGCCGACGTTGCCCGCGGCAGGCGTGATGGCCACGAGGCCCGCCACCGCTCCGGAAGCCGCGCCGAGCATCGAGGGTTTGCCCTTGAAGATCCACTCGAGGAACATCCACGAGAGCACCGCGCACGCCGTGGCGAGGTAGGTGTTCATGAACGCGAGGCCCGCCATGCCGTTGGCTTCGAGCGCGCTGCCCGCGTTGAACCCGAACCAGCCGGTCCACAGCAGCGCCGCGCCGATCATCGTCATGGGCAGGTTGTGCGGCACGATCGCTTCCTTGCCCCAGCCGATGCGCTTGCCGATGAAGTACGCGCCCACGAGGCCCGCCACGCCGGAGTTGATGTGCACGACGGTGCCGCCCGCGTAGTCGAGCGCGCCCCACTGGTTCAGCAATCCGGCCGTCAACGTCGCCGCATCGCCCGCCTTCGCGTCGGTGAACGCATCCGGGCCCGCCCAGTACCACACCATGTGCGCGACCGGCAGGTAGGAGAACGTGAACCAGAGGACGATGAAGAGCAGAACCGCGGAGAACTTCGCGCGCTCGGCGATGGCGCCCAGGATCAGGCAGCACGTGATCGCCGCGAACGTCGCCTGGAACGCCACGTAGACCAGCTCGGGCAGCGGCGTGGCCTTCGAGAAGGTCGCGGCCATGGAGAACTCGCCCTTGAGCGGATCGAACGTGCCGTTGAGGAACAGCCGGTCGAAGCCTCCTATGAAGGGACTCAACGACCCGCTTCCCTGCGTGAACGCGAGCGTGTAGCCGTAGACGCACCACAGCACGGTCACCAGCGAGAACACCACGAACACCTGCATGAGCATCGACAGCATGTTCTTCGAGCGGACCATGCCGCCGTAGAACAGCGCCAGCGCCGGGACGCTCATCATCAGCACGAGCGCGGTGGAGGTGAGCATCCACGCGACGTCGCCTTTGTTGGGCGTGGGTGCCGGGGCCGCGGCGGGCGCGGCGGCGGGGGCGCCGTCCGCGGGCTTCGCGTCGGCGGGCTTGGCGGCATCGGCGGGCGCTGCCGCCTTGTCCGGTGCGGCCGCGGCGGCCGGTGCGGGCGTGTCCGCCTTCTTGTCCTGGGCGATCGCGGCGCCGCCGAGTGCGAGCGCCGCCGTGAGCGCGATGAGACCGATCAATCGTTTCATTTCCTTGTCCCCTTGTCCTAGAGTGCTTCGGCGCCGGTCTCGCCGGTGCGGATGCGCACGACCTGCTGGAGGTCGAACACGAAGATCTTCCCGTCGCCGATCTTGCCGGTGTTGGCGCTCTTCTCGATGGCCTCGATGACGCGGTCGAGGATGTCGTCCTTGATGGCGGCCTCGACCTTCACCTTGGGAAGGAAGTCGACGACGTACTCGGCGCCACGGTAGAGCTCCGTGTGGCCTTTCTGCCGCCCGAATCCCTTCACCTCCGTGACGGTGATGCCCTGCACGCCGATGCCCGAGAGGGCTTCGCGCACCTCGTCGAGCTTGAACGGCTTGATGATCGCGGTGACCAGTTTCATGTGCTGTTCTCCTCCCTGTCTAGGGCAAGATTCCCCATGTGTACGTGACGAAGCCGACCAGGCGGTTCTTGCTCCAGTCCTTGCCCTTCACGGTGTAGAGCGCCTCGTCGGCGTTGGTGCCCTTGAAGTAGCCGCCCACGGCCCAGCCGTTGCCGAAGTCCCACGTGGCGCCGGCCTTCCACAAGGTGTACGAGAGCGCGCCGTTGTGCGCGTAGGTCTGGTGGCCCACCACGCCGTTGAAGGTGAGCTTGTCGCTCACCGGCGTGATCGCCTGGTTGTAGTCGATCTCGAAGTAATCGCTGCCCTTGCTGTTGGGCACGCCGAACGTGTTGTTGAACGAGTAC
>DATIWC010000041.1:0-5488 GCA_035519515.1 Usitatibacter sp. | reverse complement strand
ACGCTCGCGGCGATGATCAACCACGTGAACGAGCACGAGTACGGCCACATCCTCACGGTCGAGGACCCGATCGAGTTCGTGCACGAGTCGAAGAAGTGCCTGATGAACCAGCGCGAGGTGGGGCCCCACACGCTGTCGTTCTCGAACGCCCTGCGCAGCGCCCTTCGCGAGGACCCGGACATCATCCTGGTGGGCGAGATGCGCGACCTGGAGACGATCCGGCTCGCGATGACGGCCGCCGAGACGGGCCACCTGGTGTTCGGCACGCTGCACACGTCCTCTGCGGCGAAGACGGTGGACCGCATCATCGACGTGTTCCCGGCGGCGGAAAAGGAAATGATCCGCGCGATGCTTTCGGAATCGCTGCGCGCGGTGATCTCGCAGACGCTGTGCAAGACCAAGGACGGCACGGGGCGCGTGGCCGCGCACGAGATCATGATCGGCACCCCCGCCATCAGGAACCTGATCCGCGAAGCCAAGGTCGCGCAGATGTACTCCGCGATCCAGACCGGCCAGGCCATCGGCATGCAGACGCTCGACCAGAACCTCCAGGACCTGGTGAAGAGGAACCTCATTTCCATCCCCGAAGCGCGCGGCAAGGCGGCCAACAAGGACGCCTTCGTCGGCGGCTAGCCAAGGAGCAGCCATGGAACGCGAACAGAGCCTCAAGTTCATGCACGACCTGCTGCGCGCCCTCATCGCGCGCAAGGGCTCCGACCTGTTCATCACCGCGGGCTTCCCGCCGGCGATGAAGGTGGACGGCAAGGTGACGCCGGTCTCCCAGCAGAGCCTGTCGCCCGTGCACACGCAGGAGCTCGCGCGGTCGATCATGACCGACAAGCAGGCGGCGGAATTCGAGGCCACCAACGAGTGCAACTTCGCGATCAGCCCCTCCAACATCGGGCGCTTCCGCGTGAACGCGTTCGTCCAGCAGGGCCGCGTGGGCCTGGTGCTGCGCACCATCACCACCCAGATCCCGAAGTTCGACGACCTGGGCCTGCCCCACGTGCTGAAGGACGTGGCGATGACCAAGCGCGGCCTCGTGATCTTCGTGGGCGGCACGGGCTCGGGCAAGTCCACCTCGCTCGCCGCGATGATCGGCCACCGCAACGAGAACAGCTACGGCCACATCATCACCATCGAGGACCCGGTCGAATACGTTCACGAGCACAGGAACTGCATCGTCACGCAGCGCGAGGTCGGCGTGGACACGGACAACTGGTTCGCCGCGCTCAAGAACACGCTGCGCCAGGCGCCCGACGTGATCCTCATCGGCGAGATCCGCGAGAAGGAGACGATGGAATACGGCATCGCCTTCGCGGAGACGGGCCACCTCTGCATGTCCACCCTGCACGCGAACTCGACCAACCAGGCCCTCGACCGCATCATCAACTTCTTCCCCGAGGAGCGGCGCCAGCAGCTGCTGATGGACCTGTCGCTGAACCTGAAGGCCATCATCTCCCAGCGCCTCATCCCGAAGAAGGGCGCCAAGGGGCGCGCCGCGGCCATCGAGATCATGCTCAACTCGCCGCTCATGTCGGACCTCATCTTCAAGGGCGAGGTGCACGAGATGAAGGCGCTCATCGGCCGCTCGCGCGAGCTGGGTATGCAGACCTTCGACCAGGCGCTCTTCGACCTCTTCGAGGCCGACATCATCAGCTACGAGGACGCGCTGAGGAACGCCGACTCGGTGAACGACCTGCGCCTGAAGATCAAGCTCGAGAGCAAGAACGCCAAGAACCGCGACCTCGGCTCGGGCCTTGAGCACCTGGAGATCGTGAAATAGCGCGCCTCGCCGCGATGCAACGAGGGCGCCCGCGGGCGCCCTTTTTCATTCCTCAGTCCTTCTCTTCGCGGACGATCGAGCGCAGGTCGATCTGGTGCATGCCGCGCGTGATGTGCACGTACCGGCGCAGCGCCGTGATGCCTTGCGCGGCCTTCGCCTTCACCTTGGCGGCGACATGCAGCGCCATGCCTTCGGTCTTCACGGCGACGGGGGGCTCGGCTTCCTGGGCATGCGCGGCGTTCACGGCGATCGCGAGCGTGATGCAAGCGGCGTAGTGGATGCGATGCAGTCTCATGGTGGTCTCCTGGTCTCGGCGCGCGGGATGCGCGCGTGAGGACACACTAGGCGGCCTCGCGAAGAAGTTCGAGGAAGATTGACGCGCCCGCAGTCGTCACTCGGGCGGGTTTCCGGTGCGCAATTTGCACATTGCTTCTCGCATTCATCCGGCGCGTTCACCGTGCGCTCCTGGGATTGATGTCGATGACCTCGTCGGCCTGCAGCAACACCGAGGCGGGGACGGTAATGCCCAGCTCCCGGGCCGTGTTCAGGTTGATCTTCGTGTAGTAGCGCGACGGGAAGCGCACCGGGATCGTCGCCGGGTTCGCGCCACGCAGGATCTGCGCGACGATCCCGATCGCGTTCCGCCCGTTCTCGTCCCAGCTCGCAAAGGAGTACACAAGCCCACCCTGGTAGATATCCCCGCAGGCAAACGGGATGCGCTCACGCACGAGAAACTCCCGGACTTCTGGTGAGTAGTTGCCGCCTAAGCATTGCAGGATATCGACCTTCGCGCGCCGAATCGCGTCGATCACCGCCGCCGGCTTCGCATCATTCGGCACGGCGACCTCGACATTTTCGAGGCCCACCTTCGATGCCATGATCCTGTCGTCTTCGAGGTCCTTCGCCCGATGCGGGTTCTGAAGCCACCGGTCCTTCTCAACCAGCACGCCCAACCGCCTCGCGCCGGGCCGAAGCGCCTTGAGAAGCTCCAGGGGCTTGACCTCACTATCACGGCCCCGGACCGGAAAGGCGCTGCCGGTGATGTTGCCGCCGGGGCGGTTGTAGCTCTCCACCAGCCCCCAGTCGACGGGATCTCGGCCTATCGCCCAGAAGACGAGCGGGACCTCCTTGGTGACCTTCCTGAACAAGTGGATCTTGTCGCCCCCGGCCACGATAACGGCCGGGCGCGAGGCGACAATCTCACGGGCACGCCGCTCGCTTTCCGCCGTCCACGGCCCGTCGCCGGTGTTGCTCGGCGCGATCCCTTCCTCGAACTCCAGCGCAACGTCGCGGCCGTCGACGAGACCCTCTTCGGCAAAACCCTGGATCCACCTCTTGCGGTTCTCTTCCGTGACCTTCCCGTCGCCGATTTTCACGAGGACTACGCGCTTGAGGCGAGCGGGCTGGTCGACCGCAAGCACGCCTCCCGGGAGCGCGGCAAGCGCGAGCATTGCGAGCGTCCGCCGGCGGTTCATTCGATCACCTCATCGGAACGAATACTTGAGCGTCAGGTAATACGTCCGGCCGAGCGGATCGGCGTAGCGCGCGTCGTATCCCCCCTGAAACGAGCCGCCCCGCGATGCAGGCGGATCCCGGTTGAAGAGGTTGTTGATGCCGCCCACGACTTTCAGCTCCTTCAACGCATCCCACGCGCCCTGCAGGTCGTAGGTCTCATAGTTTCCGACCCTGCGCGAAGGACGTCCAGGGAGCTCGAAATCGACCCAGCCGCGGACGAAGTTCTGGGCGAACGTCGCCCCCCACGGGCCAAGAGTCCAGTTGACTGTGGCGTAGTGCTTCCAGCGGGATACCGCGCCGTTGTAGCCGTCGATTCCGAGGTCGTCGTAGTACTGCCCGTCCACATCCAGCTGATAGCGATACTGGGTGTAGTACGTTCCGTCGATCTTGAACGTGAACTTCCCCCATGCCTGGGAAACCGCCCTGGCGGAGGCGGACAGGTCGATCCCCGAGACGTTGTACTTGCCGATGTTCTCCGTCGGCCAGTTCCAGTAGAGCATCGCGCAAGGCACGTCGGCCGGCGTCGGCACGGCGCCATCTCCCTGGCACGTGCCATCGGGCAGCCGCGGCTGCCGCACGAACCGCCCACCTCCCGTGGCCGGGTCGCTGCGCAAGAAGATCTGGTCAGTGGTCGGAAACAACACGGTGTCCTTGCGCCGTATCGTCCAGAAGTCGATGCCAAGCGAGTTGCCGGGCAAAGGCTCGTACACCGCCCCCACGCTCCATTGCCGGGATTTCTCCGGCTTTGTGGCGGGATTGCCGACCAGGTACGCGAGAGTAGCTGCGCATTCGCCCGGCGACACGAAGCGCCCGATGGGGACCGGGACGAAGTCTTCGTTGAGAGCGCAGCGCGCCGGATCGAAAACCGCGTCATTGAGCACTGGTGTCGCGGGAAGATAGAGGTCGGTCAGGCTCGGGGCGCGGAACCCGGTTCCATACGATGCGCGCAACAACATGGACGGCATTGGTGTCCAGCGCAATGCGATCTTCGGGCTGGCGGCACCGCCGACATCGGCGTAGTGGTCATAGCGCAGCGCCACTTGCGCCTCGAGA
This sequence comes from Usitatibacter sp., assembly GCA_035519515.1. GTDB lineage: Bacteria > Pseudomonadota > Gammaproteobacteria > Burkholderiales > Usitatibacteraceae > Usitatibacter. Next base: position 1,134 of record DATIWC010000041.1, on the reverse strand, counting down.
TCGCGAAGGAACGGGATGTTGAGCTCCGCGAAGGCGGACGCCACGTTGCGGCCTACATGGAACGCCTGCAGCGGCGGATCGTCTCCAATGGCATCCTGGGTCGAGCTGACCTCGCCCGGCCGATAGTCGAGCTCCTCCCGGCGGAACTCGATTCCGAGCGCCAGGGTCGTCGGCCCATTTGCACCACTCAACACCTCGCGCGACGCTTTCGCCTGGGCCGAAGTCACTCGCGATTCGGTATCCCGAAGCTTTCCGGAGAATATCGCGGCGTCGATGAGTGCCTGGGCCTGGGGCGTGAGGGGCGAGCCGGAGAACACATCGATGAGCCCGGTCTGCAGCGCCTGGCCCAGGAGCGACTCGCGATAGAAGCCCGCAACCAACGTGTCGGTCTCCCTCGATACGCCCCCGCTCAGCACCGCGTCGTAGTCCCATCCACCCACGTTGCCTTCGAGGCCGGTGGCCCAACCTCCCTCATGCGTCGTGGTGCTCTCGACTCGCGGACCCGCGCCCAGCAGGCGCCAGTTGATCTGCAGGTCCCCGGTCGGATTCAAGACTGTGCCGTTAGGTAGCGTTACGGAGGCCGGGTAGTACGGTCCGCCCGCCGGGTAGTAGATCAGATGGCGCAAGGTGAAATCGCCCACCGGTAACGGAGCAAGTGTTTGGTCCGTTTGCGTACGTGTTGCGCTGAATTCCGCGAAGGCGCGATGCCCTGGCGCAACGTCCATGACGGCCCGGCCGTAAAAGCCCAGGCGCTCGTACGCCGGCATGATGTCGGTATAGCGCGTCGTGTCGAAGCGGCAGAAGGGAAGCGATGACGACGCCTGGCCCAATCCCGTGACCTGGATCGAGCCCACAGACGGATCGCATCCCGCTTGCGCCGTGAGATTGACCCGGCCCGGGGAGTCGTTCCACGAGAAATTGGCGGGCCATGTGTTGATCGACGCGAATGTTCCGCCGAGGTCGGGCCGGGCCGAGTTGCTGGTGGACGAGCGCTGCCATCCAACGACCGCCTTGTCCTTCTGGTACTCGAGGCTCGCGAGGACGTTGAAGCGGTCGCCGGCGATGGTGCCGTAGCCCGCCGTCGCCGTGTACTGCTGCGAATCGCCGCCTCCGTCCTGTGTCCACGAGCCACGG
>DATIWC010000040.1:0-46293 GCA_035519515.1 Usitatibacter sp. | reverse complement strand
AGTGCGAGCACGGTCCAGGGTGCACTGACCATGGGCGCCTTCGGCGCCGGCACGCTGCCCAATCTTCTGGCGATGGGATTGCTCGCGAGCCGGCTTCAGCCGTTGCTGCAGGACCGGCGCACACGGCTGATTGCCGGAACCCTCATCGCCGCATCGGGCGTCTGGGGGCTGCTCAAATTCGCGTAAATATCAGGCGCGACGGTCGAAGCGATACACTGCGAGCGCGCCGCGCAGGTTTGGTGCGAATTTCACCGCGCGACCGCGCGTCAGTATGGCCCGCTGCAGAACCCGTACGCCGTGATCGACACAGAAGCGGTCGAAGTCACCGATCGTGCACAGGTGGACGTTAGGGGTGTCGAACCACTGATAAGGCAGGTCCACCGAGACCGGCATGTGTCCGGAGAGCACCTGCAGGCGATGTCGCCAGTAACCGAAGTTGGGGAAACTGACGATGCCTTCACGTCCTACCCGAAGCATCTCGCGCACGATCTCCTCGGTGTGCTTCATCGCCTGCAGCGTCTGGGACAGGATCACGCAATCGAAGGAATTCGATTCGAACATGGAAAGCCCGGTTTCCAAGTCGTTCTGCACGACGCTGATGCCGTTTCCGACGCAGGCGACGAGGCTGTCGAAGTCTATCTCCACCCCGTAGCCCTGCACGCCCCGCGACTCCTTCAGATGACGCAGCAGCGACCCATCGCCGCAACCGAGGTCGAGCACCTTGGAGCCAGGCTTGACCCAGCGCGCGATGTAGGCGAAGTCCGGCCGGCCGTTGGAAGCGGTCAGATAGTCCGCGGTTGCCGTGCTCATCGGAGGTCGATGGTGTTCATGTAGGTGCGCATGAGGCGGAAGTAATGCTCGTCCTCCATCAGGAACGAATCGTGTCCATGGACGGAGCCGAGTTCCGCGTACGTCACCGGCAGATTGTTGTCGAGCAGTGCTTTTACGATCTCGAGCGAGCGCGCCGGCGAGAAACGCCAGTCCGAAGTGAACGAAACGACGAGGAAACCGGCGCGAGCGGGCGCGAGGGCGCGCACCAGATCGCCGGATGTGGCCTGCGCGGGATCGAAGTAGTCGAGCGCCTTCGTCATGAGGAGGTACGTGTTCGCATCGAAGCGATCGGCGAACTTGTCGCCCTGGTAGCGCAGATAGGATTCGATCTCGAACTCGACGTCGTAGTTGAAGCTGTATTTCCCGGACCGCAGATCGCGGCCGAATTTCTCCGCCATCGAATCATCGGAGAGATACGTGATGTGTCCGAGCATGCGGGCGAGCCGCAATCCGCGCCGCGGCACGACGCCATGCGCGTAGAAATCCCCGCCGCGAAAATCCGGATCCGTCAGGATCGCCTGGCGCGCGACGTCGTTGAAGGCGATGTTCTGCGTCGAGAGCCGGGGCGCGGCCGCGATCACGAAAGCGTGGCGGATGCGGTCGGGAAACGAAAGCGTCCACTGCAGCGCCTGCATGCCGCCCAGCGAGCCGCCGATGGCGCCGGCGAGCCGGTCGATGCCGAGGCGGTCCATGAGCCGCGCCTGCGAGACCACCCAGTCCTCCACGGTCACCACGGGGAACGCCGCGCCGTAGGGCCGGCCGGTGGCGCGATCGACGGAGCCGGGCCCGGTCGAGCCGTGGCATCCGCCGATGTTGTTCACGCCGACCACGAAGAAGCGGTCGGTGTCGATCGGCTTGCCGGGGCCTATGAGGTTGTCCCACCAGCCGACCTTCTTGGGATCGTCGGCGTAGTAGCCCGCGACGTGGTGGCTGCCCGAGAGCGCGTGGCAGACGAGGATCGCGTTGGAGCGGTCCTTGTTGAGAACGCCATACGTTTCGTAGACGAGCTCGTACGAGGCGAGCGTCTTGCCCGCCTTGAGGATGAGGGGCTCGAGGAAGCCGGCGCGCTGCGCCACCGCGGCTCCCACCGAGCGGGGATCCAGTTCGCTCATGGCAAAAGAAAAACCCGACTGGCCAAGGCTCGTGTCGGGTTTCGGGGCGCCGCCACTCGCTTTAGCCGTATTTATCGAGCGCCCGCAAGCTGAGTCAAATCGGCGCTAATCGGTTATTTTAGTCCCTTCGCGGGCGCGCATCAAATCCCGCCGTCGCTAGGGCTTCACGAGCCCATGGCGGGCGGCGAAGAGCGCGAGGCCGGCGACGCTGTCGATGCCGAGGCGCCTCATGATTTCCGCGCGGTGGCTCTCGACGGTCTTTGCGCTGGTGCCAAGCACGTGGGCGACCTCCTTCGTGTGTTTCCCCTCGGCGATGAGCTGCAGCACCTCGCGCTGGCGGGGCGTGAGGCGGTCGAGCGGGCTTTCGCGCGCCTCGCCCGGGCCGTGCACGAGGCTCGCGACCAGGTGTTGCGCGATGTCGGAGCCGAAGTAGCACTCGCCCTTGCGGACCGCCTCGATGGCCAAACCGAGTTGCTGCAGGCCGGTCCCCTTGGAGAGGTAGCCCGATGCGCCGGTGCGGATCGCGCGCTGCACGAGCTCCTCCTCGGCGTGCGAGGAGAGGATCATCACTCGGGTGGATGGCGACCCGGCCTTGATCCGCTGCGTGGCCTCGATGCCGTTCAGCTCGCGCATGGAGATGTCGAGGATCGCCACGTCGGGCCGATGCTCGAGCGCGAGCGTCACTGCGGCGCGCCCGTCGCTCGCCTCGGCGACGACGCGCACGCCCTCGAGGCGCTCGAGCATCGCCCGCAGGGCCGCGAGGATGAGCGGATGGTCGTCGGCGATCAGGACGCGTGTCGTCGTCATCGCCAGTCCTTCGCCCAATCGAGGAAGGCGTCGCCGGGCATGGGCATCGCGATGAAGTATCCCTGCGCCGCTTCGCAGCCGAGTCGCCTGAGCAGATCCCAGTCGTCCTGCGTCTCGACGCCCTCGGCGACAGCGGCCATCCCGAGGCGGCGCGCCATCTCGAGGGTCGACTCGACAATCACCCGGCTGGGAACGTGCGTGGCCGCGTCCCGCACGAAGGACTGGTCGATCTTGAGCTCGGAGAAGGCGACGCGCGCGAGCTGCTGCAGCGACGAGTGTCCCGTGCCGTAGTCGTCGATCGCGATCCCGAAGCCTTTCATGCGCAGCCGCGAGAGGCTCTCCAGCGCGGGACCGGGGAACTTCGGCTTCGCCGATTCCGTCACCTCGATCACGACGTGGCGCGGCTCCAGCCCGTTCTCCTCCACGATGTGCGCCACTCGAGCGGCAACCGCGACGTCTGCAAAGGAGGCGAGCGAGACGTTGACCGACACCGTGGCGTCCAGCCCCGCGCGCCGCCAGGTGCCGCACTGCGCCGCCGCCTTGTCCAGCATGATCCACGTGAGCCTGTCGATGTATCCGTTGTCCTCGAGGGGCTCGATGAACAGGTACGGGGGAATGTGGGGCGGAACGAGCCCGCTCTTCGGATGGCGCCAGCGCGCGAGCGCCTCGACGCCTCGCACGCGGCCCGATGCGAGCTCCACCTGCGGCTGGAAGAACGGCTCGAACTCGTCGTTTTCGAGGCCCGCGACCATCTCTTCCAGCGTGAAGACGAGCCTCGGGTTGTGGCCGGGAAGCGGCCGCACCGACCTGCGCGCGATGAGCTTTTCGAGCTTCCTCACCGTCGCCGGCTTCTCGATCGCGCCGAGCACGTCGATTCCGTACGCGCGCGCCATGGATTCCACCGAAGCCAGGACGGAAGGCGCGAGCGCGCTCGCCAGGATCACCGAAACCGGCATGCGAGCCTGCGCGACGTGGCGTATCAGCTCCATGCCGTCCATGCCCGGCATGTCGAGGTCGCTCACGATGACGTCGATCGGCCTGTCGAGGCCCCTGAAGATCTCGAGGGCCGCGTGCCCGTCGGCGGCATTGAAAACGTACTGCGCGCCCAGGGACCTGAGCATCGAGGCCATGGCCCAGCGCTGGAAGCCCTGGTCCTCGACGACCAGGAAGCGCAACTCGGCGATCGGTGTTGCTGCCGCCGCAAGCCGCGGCGTGCCGCGGTCCGTGTCATTCGTCTCCGGCATCGACAATCACTCCTTTCAATTCTTCCTCGAGCTTGCACAGGCACTGCGCGACGCGGTTCCAGTCGGCCGCGCGCGCGGCCCGCTCGACCTGCTCGCAAGCGGCGGCGAGCGCGAACGCGCCGATCGTCCGGCTTGCGCCCTTGATGCGGTGCGAAACGCGGGCCGCCTCCGCGCCGTCGCGGGCATCCACGGCCAGGCGCAGTGCCGCCGCGTCGCTGCCGCAGGCGGCGCGAAAGTGCGCGAGAAATTCCCGCTCGAGTCCCGCGTCGCCTCCCGTAAGCAGGGCAAGGTGGCTCGGGTCGAGAGCCGGCGCGGCGGCAGCGAGACGGCTCCCGCCGTGGACCGGCCCTTCCTGCGCGGGAGGTCCGTGCGCCGCGAGCACCTGGGCGAGCTCGCCGAGCATGACGGGTTTGTGCAGGACCGCGTCCATGCCCGCCTCGTGGCAGCGCACCGCGATCTCCGTCATCGCGTGGGCCGTGTAGGCGATGATGGGCGCGCGCCTTCCCTCGCCTTCGCGCGCGCGTATGGCACGCGTGAGCTCGTATCCGTCCATGAGGGGCATCTCGCAGTCGGTGATGACGATGTCGTGGCGCGCGGCGTCGAAACGGCCGAGCGCCTGCTCGCCGTCCTCGCACTGCTCGACGATGCAGCCGAGCTGCTCGAGCTGGCGCGTGAGAACCATGCGATTGGTAGGATGGTCGTCGACCACGAGAACGCGCGTGCCTTTTGCCACCGGCACCCGGATCAGCTCCGGCTGGACGGGAGGCACCGGCTCGCGCTGGGCGGGGGAGACTTCCAGCTCGAAATCCGCAATCGTTCCGGAACCCGGCGCGCTCTGGAAGGAAATGGTTGCGCCCATCAGCTCGGCCAGCCCGTGCGAGATCGCGAGACCCAGCCCGGTGCCGCCCGCATTCCTCCCCGCGGCACCCTGCTCGAATGGGCGGAAAAGTCGCTCGAGCGTTGCGGCGTCCATGCCCGCGCCAGTGTCGGCGACACGGAACCTCAGCCGGCACGCGCCGGGCCGTTGCCCGAGCACGGCGACATCGAGCGATACGTCGCCCTTGGACGTGAACTTGATCGCATTGCTCACGAGGTTGCCGAGGATCTGCGTGACGCGAAGGTCGTCGATCAGCACCCACTCGGGAGCAAGCGCGTCGATCGAGGAGCGGATCTGCAGGCCCTTGCGCCTGGCGTTCACGCGGTGCGTGGACATCGTCCGTTCGACGATCGCCTGCAGGGAATGCGGTGCGCATACGAGCTCGACGCGGCCGGCCTCGATCTTGGCCATGTCGAGGAGATCGTTGAGCAAGGCGAGGAGCGTGTTCCCCGAGGCGCGCGCGGCCGCGAGCAGCTCCGCGTCGGCCCGCTCGAGACGGGCCTGCCCGAGCAGCTCGAGGGCGCCCAGCAGTCCGTTGATCGGCGTGCGGATCTCGTGGCTCACGGTGGCGAGAAAGGCGCCCTTGGCCTTCGAGGCGAGCTCGGCGCGCTCTTTCTGACGGGCGAGCTCCTCGTTGGCGACCGCCAGCTCGGCGGTGCGTTCGCGCACGCGCGCCTCGAGCGAATCCTTCAGGCCGCGGATCGCATCCTCGGATTCCTTGCGCGTGGTGATGTCATGGGCGACCCCGACGATGCGCCGCAAGCCGTCGCCGTGATCGCGAATCGGGATCAGCGTCGTGTCGAAATGCCTGCGGCCGCGCGGCAGGTCGAGCGTTTCTTCGTAGTTGATCGGGACGCCCAGCTCGAGGCAGCGCCGATAGTTGGCGTCCAGCGTCTGCGCGAGCGGTTTCGGCAGCACCTCCTCGACGAACCTTCCCACGGACGCCTCGAGCGAGAGACCCGTCGCGGCCTCCTCGGCGGGATTGAAGCCCTCGATGCGAAAGCGCCCCTCGGGCGTGATCACCAAGACGAAGATGCAATCGCGTGTGTTGTCGAAAATCTCCTGATAGCGTGACTGCGCCTCGGCCAGGAGATCCATCGAGCGCTTCTGGCGTCGCAGGGCGGCCGCGATGCCGGCGATGAACGCCGCGATCAGGGCGGTGCCGAGGACCGCGGCCAGGATGTAGTTGAGCTCGCGCGCGTGGAACGGCGCGAGCGCCTCGGCCTGCGAGATTCCGACAATGATGACGAGGGGAAAGTGGGCCAGCGTGCGGAAGCTGTAGAAGCGGCGAACGCCGTCAAGCTTGCCTTCACCCGCGAAATCGCCGGTCGAGCGCCGTGGCAGCTCCCTGAACAGCGTGCTCTCGCGCATGTCCTGGCCGAAGCTCACTGCCCGGGCCGTCTCGCGCACCCGCGCGAAGCCGTCGACACCCACCAGCGCGACGATGCCGTCGGAGCCGAGGTCGACGCGGCGCAGGAAGCGCGTGAATCGAGCCGCGTCGATGGTTGCGACCACGACGCCGCCGAAGGTCCCGTCGGCGTTGTCGATGCGCCGCGAAACGGGGATCGCCCACTTGCCGCTGCGGGGATCCTGCGACGGGCGGCCGACGAACGTTGCGCGGGATCGGCCGTCGCGCTGGGCGATGAAGTACTCCTCGGTCGAGACGTCACCGGGAATGGTCCCGCCGACGGCAAGCACGCGCCTGCCTTCCTTGTTCACGACGGCGAGGTCGCGAAAGGGGACTGCGTCTGCCGGAATGCTTGCGGCAACGCGTGGAAGGTCCACGCGGTTCCCGTCATGGAGGTACGCACGGGTCGTGTCGAGCAGCTGGCGATCGATCTGCTCGAGGTTGCGCGTCGTGTGCTCCTCGAAGGCGAGCGCGAGCGCCGAGGCTTGGCGAGTGGCGTCGTTGATCGCATCCTCGTGCTCGCCGTCGATCCGGATCGCGGTGCGCACCCAGAGGCCTGCCACCAGCACGATGCCGAAGGCCACGAGCGCGAGCTCGATCCGCGGCCAGGACGCGCGCCTTCCCCCGCGCACGTTGCATGCCGCGTTCATCGATTGCGCTCCAGGGTCGTTTTGCGAGTTCACGATTCGTTGGATTGGGGCGGCGCGGGCTCGTTACAGGTGCAGTTGGTGCGAATTCCGGCCATATCAGGCGAACTGCTCGCGGTTTGCCTCTGCCGTCGATTTGTTCCATGCTCGACGGCCAGGCCCGCTTTGAGGGCGCGCGATGAAGGCTTACCAGAGGCTTGTCGACGAGTTCTCGCGAAGAATCGAGGAAGGCGTGCTCTTGCCGGGTGACAGGCTGCCCTCGGTCAGGAGCGTGAGCGCGAGCCGCCGCGTGAGCCCCGATACCGTCCTGCGCGCTTACCGCGCGCTCGAGGGCAGCGGGATGATCAGGACCCGCCCGCGCTCAGGACACTACGTGGACGCCCACTGGAGGCATTCGCTGCGCGAGCCGCCGGCCACCCGGCCCGCCGGCGCCTCCAGCCACGTCAACGTGAGGGACCTCATCTTCGACCTGCTGGCCTCCGCGAGAAGCGGCAGCTATACATCCTTCGGATCGGCGTATCCCGGGGCGGAACTGTTTCCCCGCGAGAAGCTCGCGAAAGCCATGCATGCGAGCGCGCGCTGCCTCGATCCGAACAGCATCTACGACTGCCTGCCGCTGGGAAACCAGGATTTGCGCCACATCATCTCGCGGCGCTACCTCGAAGCCGGTTGCGATGTCGCGCCGGAGGAGATCATCATCACCAGCGGCGCCCTCGAGGCGCTCAACCTGTGCCTGCAGGCGCTCACCCGGCCCGGTGACGTGGTGGCGATCGAATGCCCGGCGTTCTACCTCGCGCTCGAGGCGATCGAACGGCTTGGCCTGAAGGTGGTCGAGCTGCCCACGCATCCGCGCGACGGGGTGAGCGTGCCGGCGCTCGCCGCCGCGCTCGACCGGCATCCGATCAAGGCGTGCTGGCTGATGACGAACTTCCAGAATCCGCTGGGCAGCCTCATGCCCACGGACGCCAAGAAAGACCTCGTGCGATTGCTCGCCCGCCACGACGTGGCCCTGATCGAGGACGATGCGTATGCCGAGCTGTATTTCGGCAAGACGCGGCCTGCGCCCGCCAAGGCTTTCGATCGCGGCGGCCGGGTCCTGCATTGCGGGTCGTTCTCGAAGTGCCTCGCGCCGGGATACCGCGTAGGGTGGGCCGCGCCGGGACGCCACGTGGCGGAGGTCGAGCGCGCCAAGCTCACGACCACCGTCGCGACGAGCATTCCCGCCCAGGCCGCCGTCGCGGAGTTCGTGAAGCACGGCGGCTATAACCATCACCTGCGCAAGTTGCGGGGCACCCTCGAGGCGAACCAGCTGCGCATGTCGGCGGCGATCGAGGCGCACTTTCCGGCCGGGACGCGCGTGACGACGCCCACGGGCGGCTATTTCCTCTGGGTCGTGCTGCCGGAGTCCGTCGACGCGCTCGAGGTTCACCGGCGCGCGTTGGAGGAGAAGATCTCGGTAGCGCCGGGCCCGCTGTTCTCCCCGAGGGGCAAGTTCGAGAACTGCCTGCGCCTGAACTACGGCCTCTCGTGGTCACCCCGGCTCGACGACGCCATGACAACTCTCGGCAAGATCGTGAGCTCGCTTGCGCGATCGCAACTACGCGCCGCCGCCTAGGCGTTCAGCTTCTCCAGCAGCGCCTGCATCTTGTCCGGCTCGTCGGTCTTCAGGATCCGGGCCACGATGGGCGCGATGTCCGGCAGGCTCGTCGAGAGCACGCGCTGCTTCACCGCGAGCAGGTGCGCGGGATGCATCGAGAAGTTCCTCAGGCCGAAGCCCAGCAGCAGGCGCGTGAGATCCACGTCGCCCGCCATCTCGCCGCACACCGCCACCGGCTTCTCGTACTGCTGCGCCGTGCGGATCACGCCGGCGATCAGGTTCAGCACCGCGGGGTGCAGCGGATCGTAGAGGTGCGCCACGCGGTCGTCGGCGCGGTCGATGGCGAGCGTGTACTGGATCAGGTCGTTGGTGCCGATGGAAAGGAAATCCAGCCGCTTGATGAACATCGGCAGCGCGATCGCCGCCGCGGGCACCTCGATCATGCCGCCCAGCGGGATGTACTCGTCGAACTTCACGCCTTCCTCGCGCAGCTGTTCCTTCGCGTACTCGACCGCGGCCAGCGCCTGCGTGAGCTCGTTCCATGTCGCAAGCATCGGGATCAGGATCAGCGCCTTGCCGTGCCTTGAAGCGCGCAGGATCGCGCGCAGCTGCGTGTTGAACACGTGCGGCTCGGCGAGGCAATAGCGGATCGCGCGCAGCCCCAGGGCGGGGTTCACGGGGCCGTCGTGCTCTTGCTGGGACTCCATCGTCTTGTCCGCGCCGATGTCGAGGGTGCGGATGCTGACCGGCAGCCCCTTCATGCGCTCGACCACCTCGCGGTAGGCCTCGTACTGCTCGTCCTCGTCGGGCAGCTCGCGTCGGTTCATGAAGAGGAACTCGCTGCGATACAGACCGATGCCGGTGGCACCGTTCGCCCTCACCGCCTCCACGTCGCCGGGCAGCTCGATGTTGGCCTGCAGCTGCACCTGTGCCCCGTCCAGCGTGGCCGCCGGCGCGGTCTTCAGGCGCTTCAGCTTGTCGCGCTCGAGCTTGGCCTGGTTCTGCTTGAGGCGGTACTCGGCGAGGACGTGCTTCTCGGGGTTGACGATCACCACGCCCTGCGTGCCGTCCACGATGATGAGCTCGTCCTCGTGGATCAGCGTGCGGCCGTGGTGCAGCGCCACGATCGCGGGAATGCCCAGCGAGCGCGCGATGATCGCGGTGTGCGAGGTGGCGCCGCCCAGGTCCGTCACGAACGCGGCGAACGGATGCTGGCGGAAGAGGATCACGTCGGCGGGCGAGAGGTCGCGCGCCACGAGGATGGAGGCATCCTCGCGCACGGGCTTCATCGTGATGCGCCGCTCGGTCCCGGCGAGCGCGCCGAGGATGCGCTCGGCCACCTGGCGCACGTCCTCCTCGCGTTCGCGCAGGTACGGATCCTCGATGTCGCCGAACTGGGCGAGCAGCTCGTCCAGCTGCATGCGCAGCGCCCATTCGGCGTTGCAGCGCTGCTCGCGGATGATCTCGCGCGGGGCGTCGGCGAAGGCGGCGTCGTCGAGGAGAAGGCGGTGCACGTTCACGAAGGGGGCCAGCTCCGCGGCGGGGCTGTGGCGCACGCTGTCGGAGAGCTCCTTCAGCTCGTCGCGCACGACCTCGACGGCGTGGTCGTAACGGCGCTGCTCGCGGAAGACGTCGGTCGCGCCGATCGCGTAGTGGTCCACCTCGGCATGCATGCCGGCGAAGAGGTGCGCATGCCCGATGGCGATGCCGCCCGACACCCCGATGCCGTGCATCGTGAAGCAGACGGCGAACCCGGGTTCGCGCGCGCCCTCGGGGCTCATTCCCCCTCCCCGAACTTGTCGCGGAAGAGCGCCTCGATCTCCTCCACGGCCTTCTGCTCGTCGGGCCCCTCGGCCTCGAGCTCGACGGACGTTCCCTTGGCGGCGGCGAGCATCATGACGCCCATGATGCTCTTCGCGTTGACGCGGCGGCCGTTGCGCGTGATCCAGACGGCGCTTTCGAACTTCGAGGCGAGCTGGGTGAGCTTGGCCGAGGCGCGCGCGTGCAGCCCCAGCTTGTTCACCACGGGGATGGTGCGCTGGATCATCCGGGCTGCATCCGGGTCACGCCCTCGGTCGCGCCCGAGAGGGCCTTGGCGAGCACCGCTTCCAGGGGCTCGTCGCGGTAGTTGAGGGCGCGGATCAGCATCGGCAGGTTCACGCCGGCGATCGCCTCCACCTTCCCGGGCTTCAACAGCTTGGCCGCGATGTTCGAAGGCGTGGCGCCATAAATGTCGGTCATCACGAGGACGCCGTCGCCCTGGTCGAGGAAGCGGATCAGGTCCTGCGCCACGGTGAGCGCGGCCTCCGGCTCGTCGTGGACCGTGACGCCCAGCTGGCGCAGGTAGGGCGGCCGGCGGCCCAGGACGTGGCTCGCAGAGTGGATCAACGACTCGCCAAATGCGCCGTGGGAAATGATGAGGAGGCCGACCATGGCGCCAATCTTATAATGAGCCATGGATCGCAAGCCTCCCCGCCCCACCGACCTCACCCTGCACCAGGTTTCGGGGGTGCTCGACATCGCCTTCGACGACGGCCGGCGCTTCGAGCTGCCCGTCGAATACCTGCGCGTCTTTTCGCCCTCCGCCGAGGTGCGCGGCCACGGCCCGGGCCAGGAAGTGCTGCAGGCCGGCAAGCGAAACGTCGCCGTGAACGCCATCGAGCCGGTCGGCGTGTACGCGGTGAAGCTCGTGTTCTCGGACGGCCACGACACGGGCATCTACTCGTGGGATTACCTCTACGAGCTGGGCGCGAAGCGCGATTCCAACTGGAAGAGCTACCTCGCGCGCCTGCAGCAGGCGGGGGCCTCGCGCGACCCATGACCGACAAGACCACGGATTTCGGCTACCAGCAGGTGCCCGAGGAGGAGAAGGCCGGGCGCGTGGGCGAGGTGTTCCGCTCGGTCGCCCCGCGCTACGACCTCATGAACGACCTCATGTCCCTGGGGCTGCACCGCGTGTGGAAGCGCTTCGCCCTCGAGATGAGCGGGGTGCGCGAAGGCTCGAAGGTGCTCGACGTGGCTTGCGGCAGCGGCGACCTCGCCCTCGCGCTTGCGAAGCGCGCGGGACCGACGGGCCTGGTGTGGATGACGGACATCAACGCGGCCATGCTCGGGGTGGGCCGCGACAAGCTGCTGGACGCGGGAATCTTCGCGCCGCCCGCGCTTGCCGATGCCGAGAAGCTTCCGTTCGCGTCGAACTCGTTCGACTGCGTCACGGTCGCCTTCGGCCTGCGCAACATGACGCACAAGGACCGCGCGCTCGCCGAGATGACGCGCGTGGCGAAGCCCGGCGGGCGCGTGCTGGTGCTCGAGTTCTCGCGCCCGTGGAAGCCGCTCGGCCGCGCCTACGACGCCTATTCGTTCTCGGTGCTGCCGGCGCTCGGCCGCTACGTCGCGAAGGACGAAGCCGCCTACCGCTACCTCGCGGAGTCGATCCGCATGCACCCGGACCAGGAGACGCTCAAGCGCATGATGCAGGAGGCCGGCCTCGTGCGCGTCGATTACTTCAACCTCGCGGCCGGCGTGGTCGCGCTGCACCGCGGCTACAAGGCATGATCGGCCCCGCCTTCCATCCGGCCACCCGCGCGCTGAACCACGTGCTGCGCTCGGCTCCCCTTGCCATGGAGCGCCTGGCGCGGCACGCGGGCAAGACCGCGGCATTCCACGTGGGCCCCATGACGATCGCGTTCACGGTGCAGACGACGGGCGAGGTGGCCGCCGCGGTCCCGGACGCCGCGCACGACCTGGAGGTGCGCATCCCGGCGCTCCTCGTGCCGAGGCTCGCGATGCGCGATCCCGCCGCGTTCGACGAGATCGCCATGGAGCGCGAGAGCGAGTTCGCGCGCGACGTGGACTTCCTCGCGCGCAACCTCACATGGGACGCGGAGGAAGACCTCGCGCACGTCGTGGGCGACGTCGCGGCGCACCGCATGGCGGGCACCGCACGGTCCTTCGCGCGCTGGTCGCGCGAGGCGCTGCTGCGCGCGGGCCAGGGTGCGGCCGAATACTGGACCGAGGAAGCGCCCCTCATCGCCTCGCGCACCGACCTCGGCCGCTTCCGCTCCGATGTGTCGGAGCTGGGCGACGCCGTCGAGCGGCTCGTCGCGCGCGTCGAACGCCTCGGCTAGGAACTTCCATCGAGCGGAGGTGGTCAGCGCCAAACCGACCGCTGGAACCTCCGTGAGGCCGTTCGCCGTTCTCCTGCTCGCCTTCGCGGCGTGGCCCGCGCTTTCGCCCGCGCAGGACGAGACGCAGGAATCCAATGCCCCCGCCGAGACGCGCAACGGCCCGCGGCCCGAGAGCGAGCGCCGCGCGGCGGCCGGCTCGTTCACCGTCACGTGGGAAGCGCCCGAGGAGCTGCGCAGGCTCTTCGAGAAGTTCCTCCCGCCCACCAAGGCCGAGTCGGGGCAGCGCCCGGTCTCGGCGCTTCGCTCGTGGATCCGCGACGTGCGCAAGCGCGTTCCCGACATCGCCGCGGCCGAAGGGTACTTCTCGCCCTCGATCGACATCCAGGTGGACGACGCGCGCGACCACGCGACGGTGAAGGTCACGCCCGGGCCGCGCACGCTGGTGGACTCCGTGGAGATCACTTTCGAGGGCGACCTTGCGGGTGACGGCCCTCAGCGCGAGAAGCGCCGCGAGCGGCTGCGCCAGGCTTTCGCGATGAAGCCGGGCCAGCCCTTGCGCAGCGCCGATTGGGATGCCGCGAAGACCCGGATCGAGGAGGCGCTCACGGATTACGACTACGCCGCGGGCACCATCGGGCGTTCGCGCGCCGACGTCGATGCCGAAGCCGCCAAGGCGCGGCTCACGCTGGCCCTCGACAGCGGCCCGCGGTTCACGTTCGGCGACGTGGTGATCCGGGGGCTCGAGAACTACCCCGAAGCGGTCGTGCGCCGCGTCGTGGACCTCAAGCGCGGCGAGCCCTACAACCGCGACCGCCTGGAGGAATTGCAGCGGCGCATCCAGACGGGCCCGTGGTTCGCGACCGTCACCGCGGAAGTCGAGCGCGATCCCGAACGCCCGTTGCTCGTGCCCGTGATCGTCACCGTCACCGAGCGGGCGGCGCGCGAGGTGGGACTTTCCGCGGGCTACGGCACCGACGACGGGGTGCGCGGCGAGGCTTCCTATCGCGACCGCGACTTCCTCGACCGGGCGCTCGACCTGCAGAGCTCGGCAACGCTCTCCCAGAAGCGCCAGTTCGGCTATGCGGACGTGTACCTGCCCTCCGGGCTCTGGGCGAGCGACTCGCACGGCAACGTCCCGTTCCAGGACAGCCTGGGATTCCTCCTCGAGCACAACACGATCCAGAACAACAACTACAACCGCTTCGCCGTCGCCGGCTACCGGCACTGGAAGCTCGACCGGTTCGAGCTGCAGGCGGGCGTTTCCTACCAGATCCAGCGCTCGTTCCCCACCGGCTCCGAGGTGATGATCAAGCGCGCGCTCGCCCCCATCATCTTCACCACGTGGCGCAACGTGGACAACGTCTTCGACCCGCGCCGCGGCGGCGTGCTCAACGTGCAGCTCGCCGCGGGGTCCAAGTCGCTCGCCTCGGGCGAGGACTTCGTGAAGACGTACCTGCAGTACCAGCACTGGTTCCCGCTCGGCGCGAACGACCAGCTCCTCTTTCGCACCGAGCTGGGCCGCACCTTCGCCGCGAGCCGCGATCCGTTGCCCGACGACTTCCTGTTCCGTGCCGGCGGCGCGCGCTCCAATCGCGGCTACGCGTACCAGAGCCTGGGCCCCAGGGAAGGCGACGCCGTCGTGGGCGGGCGCTATCTCGGCACCGGCACCGCGGAGTACACGCACTGGTTCAACGAGAAGTGGGGCGGCGCGGTCTTCACCGACGTGGGCACGGCCGCCGATTCGTGGTCGGAGTGGGAGCCGCTCAAGAGCTACGGCGTGGGCGCGCGCTACCGCACGCCGGCCGGCCCGTTCGCGCTCGACCTCGCATACGCGGAGCGCGACCGCAAGTTCCGCCTCGCCTTCTCGGTCTCGGTCGCGTTCTGACATGGCCACGCTCGACACGACGCCGCCCCCGCCGCCGCGGCGCTCGCATCGCGTGCTCGCGATCGCGGGTGCCGTCCTGCTGGCGATCCTGGTGGCCGTCGCGGTGCTCGCGTACTGGCTGCTCGCGACCTCGAGCGGCGCGCAATTCCTCCTCGGGCGCGCGGTGGGCGCGATCGGCAAGGGCGCGGCGATCGAAGGCATCGAGGGGCAGGTCGGCGGCCGCCTTCGCATCGCGCGCATCGTGATCGACCTGCCCGACCTTTCGATCCGCGTGGAAGACGTGGACATGGACACGTCGCCGCTCTTCGTAGGGCGGCTCACGGTCCGCAGGCTGCATGTGCGAAACGTCGAGGTGCGCACGGCATCGTCGGGGGCGGCGGCAAGCCTTCCGGCCTCGTTCAAGCCGCCCTACCCCATCCGCCTCGAGGATGGCGCGATCGGCCGTTTCCTGTGGGGCGCCATCGGCACGCACGACAAGGACGTGGAGGTGAAGGACATCGTGCTGCGCGGCGGGGGCGATGCGCGGCATTGGACACTCGACGAAGCGGCAGCCGTGACTTCCTACGGCAAGGCGCGCATCGCCGGGACCGTGGCAAGCTCGCCGCCCTTCGACGTGGCGATCGAAGGCGGTTTCGACGGCACGCTCGTGGAACGCGCCGTGCACGCGAGCGCGAGGCTCGGCGGCTCGCTCAAGTCGCTCGAGGCGCGCGCCGAAGGCACGATTTCCGGTGCCCGAGCCTCGGTGCTGGCGAAGCTCGAGCCGTTCTCGAAGTCGCCGGTGAAGTCGCTCGCGCTCACCGCCACCGGCGTGGACCTCTCGCAAGTGGCCGGGTCGTTGCCCAGGACGCAGCTCGCGGTGGACGCGAAGCTCACGCCGCGCGGCGACGGGTTCGCCGGGCCCGTGCGCGTGGAGAACGCGCAGCCCGGCGCCTGGGATGGCCATCAACTTCCTTTCTCGTCCGCGTCGGCCGACGTGGCGGCCTCCGCGCAGGGCGCGGAGCTCTCGGGCCTCGACCTGCGGCTCGCGGGCGGCGGTACCGCGCGCGGCGCGGCGCGCATGGGCAGGGACGGCACGGCGCAGGCCGATCTCGACATCGCCGCGGTGGATCTCGCCGCGCTTCACGGTTCGCTGCAGAAAACCCGCCTCGACGGAAAGGTATCGATCTCGGGCGACCGCGCGGCGCAGCGCTTCGAGGTGGCGCTCACCGATCCGCGCTTCGAGGTCGAGGCCCGCGCCGAGCTCGCGAGCGAGCGCCTGGCGATCGAGTCGGCCCAGGTGCGCACCGGCGGTGGCGCAGCCACCGGCAAGGGCACGATCGCCTTGTCGGGCACCCGGGAATTCCGCTTCGAGGGGGAAGCGCATCACCTCGATCCTTCGGCGTTCGTGAAAACGTCGCGGGGCGACCTGAACTTTTCGCTGGCTGCCGATGGCAAGGCCGCGGAGCCAGCGACGGTCCATGCGCGCGTGGACATCGCGCCGAGCACGTACGCGGGGCTGCCCGCGTCGGGCCGCATCGACGTTGCCGGCAGCAAGCGGCGTATAGCGCGCGCCGACGTGGACCTCGCGCTGGGCGAAGCGCGCCTCACGGCGAAAGGCAGCTTCGGGGCGCGCGGCGACGCGATGGATCTCACGCTGCATGCGCCGAACCTCTCGTCGCTCGCGAAACCCTTCGACGTCGCGCTGGCCGGGAAGCTCGACGCGACCGGCCGCCTCACGGGCACCTTCGATTCGCCGGCGGGCAACCTCACCGTCGACGGCGCCAACCTCGCGCTGCCCGCCAATACGTACATCCAGCAGGTCGCGCTCACGGCGCAGGCGGGCGCGGCAGCCGACAGCCCCATCGAGGCGACCTTGAAGGCGACCGGCATCGCCATGGGCAAGGATGTACCGCCGACCCCCATGGCCCAGACGTTGGAGGCCACGCTCAAGGGAACGCGCGCCTCCCACCGGCTGGACGCGCGCGCCGTGATGACGCGCGAGAACACGGTGCGCGCCGCGGTGCAGGGCGGCCTCGATCCGAAGGCGAAGGTGCCCGAATGGAACGGCCGCATCGAGTCGATCGAGATGACCGGCCGCGGCAAGTTCGCGTTGACCGCACCCGCGAGCCTCGCCGTTTCCGCGGAACGCATCGAGCTGGGCGACGCGACGCTGCGCGGCGAATGGGGCGAGGCGCACCTGCAGACGACGCGCTGGACGCCGCGCACGCTCGACTTCAAGGGGTCGTCGCTAGGGCTCGAGATGCACACCCTCGCGCGCGACCTGCGCCTGGGCGATATCCCGCGCTCGAACCTCGTGCTCGCGGGCGGCTGGGACATCCACGCCGCGCAATTCTTCGAGGGCACGCTCGACGTGAAGCGCGTGCGCGGCGACTTGCGCGTGGGCGATCCACCGACGCCGCTCGGCCTCGACGAGCTCGAGTTTCACGCGCGCGCCGTGCGCGGCCAGGCTCGCGCCATCGCGCACATCGCAGGCGAGCGTGTCGGCAATATCGACGGCGAGGGCGCCGCCGCCATAGTCCGCGGCGAGTCCGGGTGGTCGATCGACAAGGCGGCACCGGTCACCGCGCACCTCGTCGCGTCGCTCGCCGACCTCGCGGCGGTCGCGCCCTGGCTCGGCCCCGACGCGAGGCTCGCCGGCAGCCTGCGGGCCGACGTGAACGTCACCGGCACGGCGGCCGACCCGCGCTTCTCCGGGACCGCGCGCGCGCAGAAGCTCGCGGTGCGCGAGCCGCAGAGCGGTTTCGAAGTGTCCGAGGGAGAGATCGCGTTGCGCATGACGGGGCAGTCGCTCGTGATCGAGCGTTTCTCCGCGCGCACGCCCTGGCACGCTCCGCCCGAGGCTCTCGAGCGCTTGCGCCGTGTCGAGGTGCCCGCGGAAGGCGGCACGATCAGCGCCGAGGGTTCCATCGACCTCTTGTCGCGCCAGGGCGCGATCCGCGTGAAGGCGGACAAGGTGCCCATCACGCAGCTCCCGAGGCGCTTCGTGGCGGTGAGCGGCGAGGCGAGCCTCGAGGCGGCCGCGGGCGGCGTCATCTCCGTCACGGGCAAGTTCGCCGCGGACGGCGGATGGATCGGCGCCCTCGCCGAAGCGCCGCCCACGCCGTCGGACGACGTGGTCGTCGTGCGCGCTTCGCAGCCCGCTCCCGTCGAAGAGAAGAAGCGCGAGCCGATCCACCTCGACCTCACCGCATCGCTCAACGACCGCCTGTGGTTCGAGGGACGCGGCCTCGACACGCGCCTGGGCGGCGAGCTGCGCATCACGGGGGACGTGGGCGGGCCGCTGCGCGCGACCGGGTCCATCCGCACCTTGCAGGGAACGTACGAGGGCTACGGCCAGAAGCTCACGGTGGAGCGCGGCGTGCTCGTCTTCGCCGGGCCGCTCGACAATCCGAAGCTCAACGTGCTGGCCCTGCGCAAGGGATTGCCGGTGGAGGCGGGCGTCGACGTGACGGGCAGCGTCGCCCGCCCGCGCGTGCGACTCGTATCCACCCCGGAGGTGCCCGAGTCCGAGAAGCTTTCCTGGCTCGTGCTGGGGCGCGGCGCGAGCGATGCCGCCCCGGGCGACATGTCGGTGCTCGCGGCGGCGGCGAGCGCGCTGCTGGGCGGCAGCGGCGAGAGCTACGCGAAGAAGTTCGGCATCGACGAGGTGCGCATCGGCCGGTCGGATGCGGGCAGCGTGCTGGGCGTGCTGCCCGAGAGCACCGTGGCCGGCAAGACCGGCTCGCCCGCCGCGGCCGACGTCGTCACCGTGGGCAAGAGTCTCAACCGCAACTTCCACCTCGCCTACGAGCAGGGCCTCGCCGATGCCGAAGCCACCCTCAAGCTCACGTACATCGTGTCGCGGCAGTTCCAGGTGCTGGTGCGCGCGGGATACCTGCCGGGCCTGGATGCCGTGTGGCGGTGGACGCTGAAGTGATGCGGATTGAACTGCGCGCGAGGCCCCCGGCCGCACGATCGTGACGCCGCCGTGCGACCGGGGCCCGCTCCGGGCTGGCGCGTCAGCGCGTACCGGCCGCCACGAGCAATTCGCACGGGCCTTCGAAGCCACCGGCCCCTTCGAAGCGCCTGAGCGACTGCAGTATCTCCTCCCAGGCGGCCGCCTTGCCTGCGGCGTCGAGCTTCGCCGCCATCTGGTGCAGCGCTCCGAACGACTCCTTCTCGAACCGAACGCACTCCTGTGCGCTTGGCATTCTGAGCGGCGCGTTCACGCGACGCACCTCGATCTCCCGGAAGCCGGCGTCGCGCAGCTGCTTTTCGAGCACACCCTCGCCGCCGAGGCTGAAAGGTCCCGGTTGTCCGGGCGCGGGCGGCGGCAATCCGGCGCGGCGGCGGATCACGGAGACGGGGATGGAGAAGAACTCGTTGCGATCGGGCGTCGAATAGACGATCGCCGCGAGGCGGCCTCCTTCGCGCAGCGCGCCGCGCACGTTCGCGAGCGCCTGCGCCAGGGCGGGAAAGTAGATGAGGCCGAGCCGCGAGATCGCCGCGTCGTACGCGCCAGGCTCGACGCCCAGGTCTTCGGCGTCGGCCGTGCGCGTCGAGACGTTCGCGAGCCCCGCGCGCCGGGCATTTTGCATCGCTTCGTCGAGGATCGCCGGCGAGATGTCCGTGGCGAGCACGTGCCCCGAGGGGCCCGCGCGACGTGCGGCGTGGATCGTTTGCTCACCGGCGCCGGCGGCGACGTCCAGCACGCGCGAGCCGGATTCCACCCGCGCGAGGTCTAGCATGAGCTGCGTCGAGGGTCCCAGCCACTCGTTGAGGAACGTGCCCCACCCGCTCCACGCTCGCGCCGCGGCTTGCCACTGCTCGCGCGTCGCTTGCTTGTAGGCCGCGGCATCGAAGCGCGGCGCTTCCTGGATCGTCGTCGTCATGTCTTCCTTTCGCCCTGGGAGGGCGCGGGGTCGGGGCGCGCCATGGCGAGCACCTGTTCCCGCGAGAGGTTCATCTTGTGGTGCTCGCTGGCGTGCTTCTGCAGTTCGGCGACGAGCGCATCGTCGTTGCCGGAGCGGACGGTGAAGCCGCAATCGCACTGCACGAATTTCGCAACCATGGAGCACCTCCTTTACGCGTTGGCAGGATGGCCCGATTGTCTTGGGCGGGGCTTGGACAAAGCTTGGCGCACAATCGCGCCACGGGATCGACATGACGCTGCGAATCTACCTGACTGGGCGCGTGGCCGTGGAAGGGCCGGGAGGGGTGCTCGGGGAGGACGCATTTCCCGGGCGCCAGGGCGTGGTGCTCTTCGCGCGCCTCGTGCTCGAACGCCGCCAGGCCTCGAGCCGCGAAGCGCTCGCCCGGACCCTCTGGCCCGAGGACCTGCCTCGCGCGTGGGAAAGCGCGCTGCAGGCGCTCGCGAGCAAGCTGCGCGGCGCGCTGGAATCGGCGGGCGTGGACAAGTCGGCTCTTGCCAGCGCCCTCGGCTGCTACCAGCTCACGCTGCCGGGCGACGCGTGGGTCGATGCGGAGGCGGCCGGGGAAGCGATCCACGAGGCCGAGGGCTGCCTTCGCGCGAGCGACATGCGCGGCTGCTGGTCTGCGGCGCAGGTCGCCTACCACGTGGCGCGGCGCCCCTTCCTCGGCGGGGAAAGGCTGCCATGGGTCGAGGCGCAGCGCGAGCGCCTCGCCGCCATCCACGCGCGCGCTTGCGAGTGCCTTGCGGAGGCTTACCTCTGGAACGCCGAGCCGCAGGTGGCGATGGACGTGGCCCGCGAGCTGGTGGAAATCCAACCCTACCGGGAAACCGGCTACCAGCTGCTCATGCGCGCCCATGCCGCGGCAGGCAACCGCGCCGAGGCGCTGCTCGTGTACGAGCGCTGCCGTGAGCTCATCTCGGCCGAGCTCGGCGTAGCCCCTTCGGCCCAGACGCAGGCGGTGCACCGCGACGTCCTGAACACGCGCTGAGTGCGCGGGCGCTAGGCCGCTACCCGCAGGTCCCCGTCCAGCCGCACGCGCTGCAGAAGTCGCAGCCGTCCTTGCGGATCACCGTGTAGTTGCCGCATTCGCGGCAGCGCGCGCCCTTCATGAGCGCGGGCTCGCCGCTCTCGCGCGGCGCCTCCAGGATCCCCATCTCCCGCGTGGGATAGCCGCGCTCGTCGAGCACGCCCAGCATCGCGTAGCGGTGGATCACGAGGCGCGCGAGGTAGGCGATCGTCGAGGGCCAGTTCTGCTGGCGGCGCTCGCCCGGGACGAAGGCCATGAAATCGCCCAGCGGCTCGGAGTAATCGAGGAGCTTGCGAAGCTTCATGCCGATCCACGCGGGATCGACCACGCGCATGTCGAGCGAGAGGATGCGCGTGAGGCCGTCCAGCGCGCGCGGATAGTGGCCGGAGAGCCAGATCGAGTACGGGCGCGTCGTGCCGTCGGGAAGGCGAATCTCCTTCAAGCCCAGCACGAACTCGTCGCCCGAGGCAGGGTTCTCCACGTCCACCGTCCACGAGAGCGTGCCGTCGGTGCCCGTGCGCGGCTCGTCGATGCTGAACATGTGGTCGAGCACCGGGGTCGGGCCCGCGGCGTCGAGGGCGTGCAGCTGCTCGCAGCGGAAGCGCACGGCCTGCGCCATGGCCGACACCACGCCCGGCACCTTGCGCATCTCGCCGTGCGGCGGGAAGCGCATGTCGAACGAATCGTCGCCCACGGTCTCGGCGAGCACGTCGAGCTTCATCTTGAGCCACGCGCGATCGTCGGCGCGCATGTCCATGGAGAGCGTCTTGGCCACCGCGCCCAGGCCACGCGGCTGCTCGGCACCGTTCACCCACACTTCGAACGGGAATGCGCGCCCGGCTTCCTCGACCTGCCCCACGAAGAGCGCGAAGCGCCCCCAGGGCGACTCGATCATGTACGTCCACGCGAGGTTGCCCTCGGGCAGCTCGGGCCGTCCCGGCCAGCGAAGGCTGCGCAGCACCGGGAGCGACTTGATCTCGAGGCGGCGATTGGCGCCGTCCACGGAGACCGCCAGCGATTCCTTCGCATTGTTCGGCGTGTCCGGCGTGAGCACGGCGCCCAGGACCTTGTTGGGGCGGTAGGTCGCGAGGCCCTTCAACCCCGACTTCCACGCCTCGAGGTAGAGGTTCTCGAACTCGGCGTACGGATAGTCCTCGGCGACGTTCACCGTCTTGGACACGCTCGAGTCGATGTAGGGGGCGACCGCCGCGACCATCGCTTCGTGCGCCTGCGCGGAAATCTCGAGGGCCGTCACGAAATAGTCCGGCAACGCGGCGTTGGCGCCGTGCAAGTGCCGGTAGAGGCGCCACGCGTGGTCCTCGACGCGAAACTCCTTGTGCGTGCCGTCGGCCATGCGCTTCTTGCGCGCGTATGTCCACGAGAACGGCGGCTCGATCCCGTTGGAGGCGTTGTCGGCGAAGGCGAGGCTGATGGTGCCGGTGGGGGCGATCGATAGAAGGTGGGAATTGCGGATGCCGTGCTTGCGGATCGCGTCGCGAATCGGCTGCGGGAGCCGCGACGCGAAGTTTCCGCCGGAGAGGTAGAGGTCCTTGTTGAAGAGCGGGAAGGCGCCGCGCTCCTTCGCGAGCTCGATCGAGGCCAGATAGGCGCGATCCCTCATGAACTCGGCGATCTTCGCCGCCATCACGCGCGCCTCGTTCGTGTCGTAGCGAAGGCGCAGCATGATGAGCGCATCGCCCAGGCCGGTGAAACCCAGGCCTACGCGGCGTTTCGACATCGCCTCCGCGCGCTGGTGCTCCAGCGGCCATGGCGTGATTTCGAGCACGTCATCGAGCATCCGCACGGAGTCCTCCACGACGCGTGCGAACGATTCGAAATCGAACGAGGCGTGAGATGAGAACGGCTCGCGCACGAAATTCGCCACGTTGATGGAACCGAGGTCGCAGCAACCATAGGCGGGAAGCGGCTGCTCACCGCAGTTGTGCACGTAGAGACCGTTCGCGTCGAACGCGTGTACGTCGGGAACATTCACGTCGTACACATCCTCGAGGCCCGCCGGTTCGAGAGATTCGAAGGTCGCAAGGAAACGGCTTGCGTTGAGTTTCCGGGTGTAGCTCGCCAACGCGGCTTCCAGCCGGGTCGACTTCTCGACGTCGCTGAATCCGACCAGGTCCTGGAATCGCCGCAGGTTGTCGCCGCTGACTACGAGCTCGTGAGAGGCCTGGGTCGGGTAATCACGCAAACCGCCTCTTCCATCGGGAAGACGCTGGAATCCAGCGACGCGCCGATTCTTGTACAAGGTCGAATCGATGCCCAGACGTCCAAGCATCCGCTGCACCGCCTCGAGAGATGCGAGGTCCACCTGGGCAAGGCGGACCGACACCCCCTTTTGCTGCGAGCCCTGCACCGACCCATCCGTGTCGAAATATCCGCGCAGGAAGCCGCGATAGAAGTCGGAAGAGCATTTCTCGATCTCGGGCGTGACGACCTTGTGCCCATGGCGCATGCCGAGGGAATTGGCGAGTTTGCGCAAGGCGACGAGGACCAGCCGGTAGTGGCCTGGTTGCCCCTTGATCTCGAGCCACCCGCTGAAGTCCGCTCTGTGCGCTAGCTTCATAGCCGCGCATCTCGCGGCGTCCATCATGGAAGCAACGCCTGGAGAAAGGACGACGCGGCCGTTGGCTTCGCGCACGGCGCCCCGATCCCACGCCCCGAGGACTGCAACGTCCTCCTTGATGTGGCCATCGCCGATCAACATTCCGAGCAGGAGTCCCTCGTCGAACGAGTGAGGGCCTTCCCACCGGACAGTCAGCCGGTGGTTGTGAATGGCGAGCGTATCGCCCGGCCTCAGGTTCTGCGCCTCCACCCACTCGGTCTCCAGGCGAAACCGCGTGTTGTGCCAGACGCGAAGGACCTTGTGGTCCCCAGTGAGCCGGAGCGCGTGGCCTTCTTTCGTGGAGAGTCGATACACAGGTTTCGTGCCCGACTTGAAGAATCCCTGCGACTGCACTTCGTACGGACGGCCATCTACAACTGCCTCGAACGGGCTTCCTATCAAATCGGCCACCTGGCGGGGCCCATCGCTGGTCATTACCCATGTGTCTGCAGTCACGCATGGATTTGTCGATTCGATCGTCTCGCAGTAGTGCAGGTTGTTGTCCCGGTTCATGCGGTCCAGGAAGAGGATCCCCGGCTCCGCGTGGTCGTACGTCGACCGCATCACCTGCTCCCACAAGTCCCGCGCGCGCAGCTTGCGATACACCCACGCACCGTCGCCGCGCTGGTACGCGCCCGCCTCCTTCACCTGCGCCGAAGGCTCGGCCTTGTGCACGAGCTCGAAATCCTCGTCGCGCTCGACGGCGGCCATGAACGCGTCGGTCACGCCCACCGAGATGTTGAAGTTGGTGAGGTCGCCGGAGTCCTTGGCGTGGATGAACCGCTCGATGTCCGGATGGTCGCAGCGCAGCACGCCCATCTGCGCGCCGCGCCGGGCGCCCGCGGACTCCACCGTCTCGCACGACTGGTCGAAGACGCGCATGTAGGACACGGGCCCGCTCGCCCGCGACCCGGTGCCCTTCACGAAGGCGCCCTCGGGCCGGATCGACGAGAAGTCGTAGCCCACGCCGCCGCCCCGGCGCATCGTCTCGGCGGACTCGGCGAGCGCGGTGTAGATGCCGGGCTTGCCGTCCACCACCTCGGTGATGGAATCGCCCACCGGCTGGACGAAGCAGTTGATGAGGGTCGCGGTGAGCGAGGTGCCCGCGGCCGAGTTGATGCGGCCCGCGGGGATGAAGCCGCGCTCCATCGCCTCGGCGAAGCGGGCTTCCCAATGGGCGCGCTTCGCCTCGGGCTCGGCCTGGGCGAGCGAGCGCGCGACCCGCGCCCGGACCTGCCCCGCATCCGTTTCGCCGTCCCGGGCGTATTTCTCGAGCAGGACTTCCCGGGAAATACCCTGTTCCGGGAGGGCCTTGAGGGCCGGCGCCGGGCCGGCGGGTTTGGCGGTGTGTGCCATGATTATTATTGTGATCCTCGGAGAGCCAAATGACGAGTGAAGTCGCCACGCTGGCAGGCGGCTGCTTCTGGTGCCTTGAAGCAGTTTATGATTTGCTCGACGGAGTCGAGTCCGTCGAGTCGGGCTACATGGGCGGCAAGGCGCCCAATCCCACGTACGAAGCGGTCTGCGGCGGGCGCACGGGCCACGCCGAGGTCGTTCGCGTCGCTTTCGACCCCGGCACGATCTCCTACGAGGAGATCCTCGGCGTCTTCTTCTCCACCCACGATCCCACCACGCTCAACCGCCAGGGCAACGACGTGGGCACCCAGTATCGTTCCGCGATCTTCTTCCACACGCCGGAACAGGAGCGCGTGGCGCGGGACGTGGTGGCGAAACTGGAGCGCGACAAGCTCTTCTCGAAGCCGATCGTGACCGAGATCGTGCCGGCAACCGAGTTCTACGCGGCCGAGAAATACCATCAGGACTATTACGCTCGCGTGGGTGGAAGCAATCCCTATTGCACCTTCGTGATCGACCCGAAGGTAGCCAAGTTCCGCAAGCAGTACTTGAGCCGCCTCAAGAAATAGCGCGGGATTGCACGCTGTGGCATAAATGACGTCTCACGCGTTCGGGGGGCGGCCATGGGCATCAAGGACTGGTTCGGCGGCGACAAGAAGAAGGCGGCGTTCCGCGAGAAGATCAAGGAGGCGGTGGCCGACGGGCGGCTGGACTCCAAGGACCTCAAGGAGCTTGAGAAGGCCCGCCAGGAGCTCGGGATCGCCGGCGCCGGCGACGACAGGACGGTGCTGCGGCGCGAGGTCTACAACGAGGCGGTGGCCGCCGTGAAGAAGGACGGCGAGATTTCCGGCACCGACGCGCACGAGCTCGCCAAGATCCAGAAATTCCTCGCGCTGCGCGACGACCAGGTCGAGAAGACCAAGTGGGACCTCGCGCGGCTGCGCACGCTCACCGAGATCCGCCACGGGACGCTGCCCACGGTGCCGCCCAACAACGCGGCGCTGCGCGGCGTGCAGCTCGAGCCGGGCGAGAGCGCCCACTACAGCATGACCGTGGAGGTGTTCGACCTGCCCTCGACCCGCCAGAACGACGGCGTGCGGGCGGAATGGAACCGGCCCTACGACTCGGGCTCGGCCAAGGCCCACGTCCTGCCCGAGGATGGCGCCAAGCCCCAGGGCGACGCGAGCCTCGTCATCACCAACCGGCGCCTGGTGCTGAAGACCGAGAACGGGAAGATCGCGCAGGTCCGCTACGGGCCGCAGGCCCAGATCGCGCTCTACTCCGACGGCATTCGCCTCGAGCGCACGGTGGGCAACACGATCCTTCGCTTCCGCTCGAAGTCGGAGGAGACCGTGGAGATCGTGGGGGAGCTGCTCGCCGCCTTGATGAAGTGAATGCCGTCCCCGCCTTCGCGGGAATGACGGATTACTTCTGCGGAGCGGCGGCGGCGGCCGTTTGCGCCTGGATCCGGTCCTCGGGCTTCGGGACGATCAGCTCGGCGTAGTTGAACATCGGCAGCGGCGGCGGGAGGTTGAGCGCCTCGGCCACGTCCATGCGCACCTGCAGCGCGAAGCGCGTGAGGGTCTCCACCGGGATCTTCGAGGGCGGCACCTTGTTCACCAGGATCTGCTCGGCCTTGTACGCCGTGAACTGCCCGATCGAGTGGTAGCGGCTCACCAGGCCCGTGAGGGCGCCGGTTTCCATGAGCTGCTCGGTGGAGGCGAAGGCCGGCAGCCCCACGGACATCGCCGCCGGGATGACGATCTTCTGCGCGATGATGCCGAGGTACGAATCGGGCGGCAGGTAGAGCCACTCGACGTTGTTCTGCAGCTTCATCTCGCGGACCATGTCGGCCGCGCCCTCGGAAGTGACCTTCTTGTTCGCGTCCAGGCGCAGCGGCTTCGCGACCACCGAGAAGCCGAGCCGCTTGGAGACTTCGCGCACCTCCTCGACCACCACCACGGAGTTCTGCTCGGTGGGGTTGTAGAGGATGCCGATGGACTTGAACGGGCGGTACGAGGCCATGGCCCGGATCTGCGTCTCGGTGGGCGCCACGTGATAGACGCCGGTCACGTTGCGGCCCGGGTTCTTGAGGTCGCGCACGATCTTCGCGAGCACGGGGGCCGCCACCAGCGTGAACACCACGGGAATGTCGGTGATGTAGTTCTGCGGGTCCACCTGGTCGTAGGTGCCGGCGATTCCCAGCGTGACCGAGGTTCCCCACGTATAGACGAGGTCGGGCTTGGTGCGCCGGATCTCGTCGATGAAGCCCGCCAGGCGCGAGTTGTCGCGGTTGAGGTCGCGGAACGTGATCTGCACGGGGATGTGGCGTGCCGCGAAGTAATCCTGGAAGCCGCGTTCGACTTCCGTCATGCCGCGGAACGTGATCGCGTAGATCCGGTAGGGGCGCGTGGTGAGCTGCGCCTGGGCGTCGCGATCGGCCGCGAGCACCACCGCCACCAGCAGCATGGCCACGATCGATCGCATCATGGGTGCGCCGGCTCCCCTTGCCATTCGGTGCCGTGCGTGGCGATCGTGAAGGCGATCCCGCAGAAGAGCACGAGGGCCGACAGGGCCACGAACGAGCCCTGGTATCCCCACAGGATCACCAGCAGGCTCGCGATGAGCGGGCCCAGCGCGTTGCCCAGGCGCTCGAGCAGGCGGTAGACGCCGTACACCGCGTCATTGCCGTAGATGCGGATCTCTTCCTGGCAGTGCTCGGCCACCAGCGCGCTTTGCGCGGCGATCGAGAGCGCCTGGCCCAGGCCCAGCAGGAACACGACCCCGAAGAGCACGAGGAAGCTGTCGGACAGCAGCAGCAGCAGGCCCGAGAGCCCGGAGATGATGAGGCCGATGGACACGTAGCGGTCGCGGCGCATGGTGGCGTCCGAAAGGCTCGCCGACAGCGGCACGATGAGCACCATCATCACCGCGTACACCATCAGCATCCGGCCGGCCATGGCGGAGGTGTTGCCGATGGAGACGATGTAGAGCGGCACGAGGTAGAAGCACACGCCCGTGAGGATGATCTTCGCGGGCATCGCGGCAAGCCCGGTGAGCGTCATGAAGCGCCGGTTCACGATGAGCGCCATGATCTCGCGCATGCGCGGGCCGCGCGTCGGGCGCTGCGCCGCGGTCTTGACCTCGTTCGTGGGCAGGCGGTTGATGGCGAGGATCGAGACGAGCGCCATGAGCGCGGAGACGCCGAAGGAGGCGCGGTAGCCGATGTTGTCGGCGAGGATGCCGCCGATGGACGGCCCGCACACCGTCGCCACCATGATGGCGCCGATGAAGAGCGCGAAGCCCTGCGCGCGGTTCTGCTGCCCGGTGCGGTCGAGCACGTAGCCCTGCGCGGCCACGAACACCATCGCGTAGCCCAGCGCGCAGAGCGACCGCCAGAGGATCAGGTCGTAGAGGTTGTAGGCGAGCGCCGTGCCGGTGAAGCCCACGGTCGCCATGATGGCGCCCACCAGCATGGCCTTGCGCCGGCCCACGCGCTCGCTCCAGCTGCCCAGGTAGGGCTGGCCGAGCGCCACGATCAGCATGAAGAGCATGATCGGCAGGCCGATCACCACCTGCGGGGAGACGCCCGGGATGGCCACCAGCAGCTGGTTCACGTAGCTCGGCAGGTAGGAGCGCGTGAGCTCCTCGGCGAGGATGAACGCGAAGAGCGGCGCGCGGATGCGGTTCAGGTTCATCTCGTCGCTGTCCGAGCCCTCGGGCGCCGAGCCGAAGCGGAAGCGCTTGCCGATCTGCTCGAGCGCCTGCTGCGCGGGCTTGAGCGACTCGCGCCGCTCGCCGGTCGCGCTGCGCAGCTTGTCCTGCAGCTCGCCCACCAGGAACTCGTAGCGCACGTTGAGGTGGTCGATGGCCGAGTCGATGCGGCGCAGCAGCCGGCCGATCTCGTCGTTGGCGCGGATGCGCGCCGTGGCGGTGAAGTCGCCCGAGCGCATGCGGTCCACCTGGCGCGCGAACTCGCCCAGGCCCGAGGCGAGCCGCGCCCCCGCCATGAAGTTGAGCAGCTCGAGCGTGAAGAAGAGCGACACGACGAGCACCACGACCACGTCGAGCAGCACCTCGAGGAGCACGTGGTCCACGAACGCGGCGTCGATGCCCACGTGCAGGACGCCCAGCGGGGTGCCGCCGTCGTTGATCGGGACCGAGACGATGTACTGCTGGCCCACGCGCGCCGCCTTGGAGACCTCGCCCGGCTCGTGCGCGATCTGCAGCACCACGGGGTTGCGGAAATGGGAGCGGGCGCCCACGGGCTCGCTGCCGCGCGCGTAGAGCACGTTGCCGTCGGTGTTGGTGATCGCCATGTAGGCGAACTCGGGGTTCTCCTCGAACACCTCGGCGAAGGTCTGCTCCACGCCGTAGAGCTGCGAGAAGTCGATGCCGTAGCTCGTGGCCTTCAGCGTGAGGGCGCGCACCGAGGCGCCCACGGTGGCGGCCTTCTGCTCGGTCTCGGGCACCAGCTCGCGGTCGAACACGCGGTGCGAGAAGTAGGACACCGCCGCCAGCGCGATCACCACGCAGACCATGATCACGCCCGCGAGCCGCCAGTAGATGCGCCAGAGGTAGTTCTTCTCGAGCATGGCTAGCCCGCCGCGTCCAGGCGCGCGCGCAGGTCGTCGAGCGCGACGTTGGCTTCGCGCAGCGACGAGCGCAGGTTGCCGATCGCGGCGTCGAAGGCGCTGCCGGCGGCGGGCATCGGCTGGTCGGCGCGGTCCTCGAGGTGGCTCGCCGCGGCCTCCAGCGCGCGCAAGTCACGCTCGAACCGCCGGATCACGACGATGAGCGCGAGCGGGGCCACGAGCGCGATGCCGAGGAACGAGATGATGGAGGCGAGCAGGATCTCGCGGCCCGCGATCTTCGCGGCGCGGTCCACCTCGTCGGCGGAATAGCGCATCGCGAGGTAGCCCACGGTGAGGTCGAAGTTGTTCTTCAGCGAGATCCCCGCGATGTGCTCGTCGGGCGTCTCGGTGCTCCACTCGGTGCTCTTCGCGCGCGCGGCCGCCTCCGTCCACGCATTGGGCACTTTCTCGCCGACGCGCGAGCGGTCCGTGCTGTAGATCACCTGGCCGGTGTGGTCGAACACGTCGATGCCGCGAATGAGCCTGTCGCTCGCCTTCTCCCGCGCGAGGAGCTGGTTCATCGTGCCCAGCTCCATGAATTGCAGGCCCACCTGCAGGGAGGCTTGCACGCTGTTCTCGATGTTGCGCCCGATCACCAGCACGCGCGACTTCACGATCCCCGAGATCGTGCTCTTGTACTTGAAGTAGTTCAGGAACGCGGCCATGCCGACGGCGAAGAAGCTCACCACCAGCGCGACAATGATGAAACGGACGCGAATCGTCCCCATTCGTGGACCCTGCCCCCCGAAGCACGCGACTTTTCGCGCATGGTACCACGGCCCTTGCGCAAAAGCCTAAAGTATTTCCCGTAAGTATTTGCTTTTAGTGGTTTTCCTGTCCCCCGGGGATGGGGGGGACTGTGGTAGATTTCGCCCGTCCGGCCGGGGGCCGGTGCGAGGGGAGGCGATGGCGGAAAACCCGCAGGCGACGAGCGGCGACGGGACCGAAAAGACCCTTTTCGACCCGCCGACCCTGGCTCGCCCCGGGGAGGCCCGCCGCGCGCCCAACGACCCGCGCCGGGTGCTCGAGGCGCGGCCGCCGGCGCCCAGCCTCGCCCTTCCCCCGGGCTTTCGCCTGTTCGAGTACAAGATCGGCGGCATCCTCGGCCAGGGCGGGTTCGGCATCGCCTATGCCGCCACCGACGTGAACCTCGCGGCCCGGGTCGTCATCAAGGAGTACCTGCCCGAGGAATTCGCCTACCGGACCATCGACAACACGGTGCAGGCGCGCGACGACATCGACCAGGAGTTCTACCAGAACGGGCTGGACAGCTTCCTCGTGGAGGCGCGCACGCTCGCCACGTTCCGCCACCGCAACATCGTTCGCGTGGCGCGCTTCTTCGAGGCGAACAACACGGCCTACATGGTGCTCGAGTACGAGCGCGGCCAGTCGCTCAAGTCGTTCCGCCGCAAGCACGAGACGCTGCCGGAAGCCACGCTCGCCTCGCTCCTCGCGCCGCTCCTCGACGGCCTCGCGGTCGTGCACGCCACCGGCTACCTGCACCGCGACATCAAGCCCGACAACATCTACGTGCGCGACGAGGACGGCAGCCTCGTGCTGCTCGACTTCGGCGCCGCGCGCCAGACCGCGGTGGAGAAGAGCGAGATCGGCGTCGTGGTCACGCCCGGCTACGGCCCGCTCGAGCAGTACGCGGGCGGCGGGCGCCAGGGCCCCTGGACCGACCTCTACTCGCTGGGCGCCACGCTCTTCTGGCTCATCACCGGGCAGAAGCCACTCGATGCGCCGGCGCGCATGTCGGAGCCGCACGCCATGCCGAGCGCCGAGTCGCTCGGCAAGGGCAGGTACAGCCCCGAGTTCCTGCGCGCGATCGACTGGTGCCTGGAGCTGCATCCCGAGGACCGGCCGCAGAGCGTGGCGCAGCTGCGGCCGCGGCTCTTCGCCTCCCACGCGGGCGCGCTCGGGCTGCAGGAGGCGCTCGCCAAGACCGACGAGGAGCACGGTTTCGCCGGCGCCGACGAAAGCCGCCACGCGCGCCGGGCGACACGGTTCGTGGGCGGGCGGCTGCGCACCTTCGCCCGCGCGTTCCGCCGCCCCGGCTCGTGGCCCATCGCGGTCAAGATGGCGCTCGCGATGGTGGCCACGGCGCTCGCGCCGATGATCATCACCGCGTACTTCAACCTCTCGTCGACGCAGGCCTACCTCGCCGCGGTCGAGCAGCGCAACCTCGAGCAGCTCGCCCAGACGACCGCGGGGCGCATCTCGCAGATGGTGGGCTCGATGCGGGGCCTGGCCGACTACGTGGGCACGGACGACGACTTCGTCGCTTACCTCAGGCACCCCACGCCGGAGGGCACGCGCGCCACGCTCGCCAAGCTCGATTCGCTGGTGGGTGCGAGCAACGACATCCAGTTCGTGATGGTGATGGACCGCGACGGCAACGCGCTCGTGGCCTCCGATCCCGAGGTGATGGGCAAGAACTTCCGCTTCCGCGAGTACTTCAAGCAGGCGATGCAGGGCAATGCCTACATGACCGGCATCATCGTGGGAACCGTGGCGGGCGCCTCGGGGGTGTTCTTCTCGCGCCCCGTGCTGGCGCCCGACGGCCGCACCCCGATGGGCGCCGTCGTGATGCGCGTGAAGGCCGAGCCCATCGGCAGGATGCTCGCCGCGGCCCGCGCGGGGGACAACCGGCTGCCCTTCCTCGTGGACGGCGACGGAGTGATCGTGTGGCATCCCGACGACCGCCTGCTCTTCAAGAGCCTCGCGCCCCTGAAGAAGGAGGCGCTCGACGAGATCGTCGCGGACCAGCGCTTCCGGCGCCGGGACATCTCGTCGATCGACCAGCCGGAGCTCGCCGCGGTGATGATCCAGGCGAAGGACCGCGGCAGCGTGAGCTACCGTTCCACGGTCACCGGGCGCGAGGAGATCACCGGCTACGCGCCGGTGCCCGGCAACGACTGGGTGGTGGGCGTCTCCGAGTCGCGCGATTACTTCGCCGCGCCGCTCGACCGGCTGTTCTGGAAGGTGGTGGTGAGCGTGCTGCTCGCCGGCGGCATCTTCGTCGCGCTGGCGATCATCTTCGCGCGCTCGATCGTCAAGCCCATCGAGAAGCTCACCGCCGCGGCGCACGCGCTGAAGAGCGGCGACTACGAGAACGCCAACGTGGAGGTGCGCTCCGCCGACGAGATCGGCCAGCTCGCACGCACCTTCAACGTGATGATCGACGTGCTGCGCCAGCGCGAGCGCGAGCGCTCGGGGCATGGCGCCTCGATCGGGTTCGACCGCCCGCCGGAAGACGACGCGAAGACCGACTAGGGTTTCGAGGAGACGAGGCGCATCGGGCCCGCGGTGCGGGCATGCTCGTCCTCGCGCGCGCGCGCGTGCAGCACGGTCCACTCGGGCGCGTCGGTGCGGCCCATCAGCCACTCGTGGATGAACCAGTTCTGGTTGCGGTCCGAGAGCACCGGCGTATGCCCGGTCTGCGGAACGTGCATCACGGTGACGCGCGGGTTCTCCTGCATGCGCTTGATGGTCGGGCGCAGCAGCGCGTCGGACATCATCCCGTGGATGAGGAGCACCGGGCAGCGCACGCGCGCCCACAGGCGCCACTGGTCGAGGCTTTCCTGCGCATCGGCGCCGAAGGCCTGCAGCGCGCGCACGTCATGGCGGTACACGCGCCCGCCCTCCTCGTCCGACCACCGCGTCTGGTGGAAGGTCACGTTGAAGCGGATGTCGTCGCTCACCGGCCCGTCGTTCTTCTGCGAGGCGCCGATCTTGCGCAGCAGGTCCGAGGGATCGCGGAACACGTAGTGGCGCGCGAGCGTGGCCGCGCGGCGCTTGCGCCGCGCCTTGGGAATGTACGGCCCGATGTCGTTCAGGATCAGCTTCTGCACCATCTTCGGATGCTGCGCGGCGAGCGCGATGGCCGCGCTCCCGCCCATGGAGGAGCCCAGCAGGATCACCGGGCCGCCGCCCAGGTGGTCGATGAGCTGGCGCAGCTGCTCGGTGTAAGTGGCGAGGGAGTAGTCGCGCTGGTCGCACATCCAGCCCGAACGGCCGCGGCCCACCCAGTCCATGCACACCACGCGGAAGTGGCTCTCGAGGTCGGCGGCGAGGTAGTTGAAGCGCATCGCCGTGTTGGCCACGCCGCCCACGCACACGACGATGGGCGCATGCGGATCGCCCCAATCGGTGTAGGCGACCTTCACCGGGTAGGGCTTGCGGAAGCGCAGCGCGCAGCGCTGCAGGCGCGCCGGATGCTGGTAGTCGAAGTGGCGCAGGTCGAACTGGTGGTCGAAGCGCTCGATGATGCGCTTGGCCATCGCCATGTACTCGTCCCAGGACTCGAGGACGCGCCGGCGCCCTGCGATCGGCGGCTCCCAGTCGGGATCGTGGCGGGGGCGCCGCCCCTCGGGCGGCTTGCGGCCCTCGCGCATCAGGCCTGGTGCGGCCGCCTGACGCGCAGGGCGGGCTCGCCGACGCCCTGCGAAACCGAGAACTCGACGATCTCGCCGTTGCCGACGGTCATGCGCTCGGTGCCGCCCAGCAGGCTGTTCAGGACGCGCCCCACGCCCTTGCTGCTCACGATGAGCGGCCGGCGGTCGAAGTGCTGGCGCATGTTGTCGAGGCCGAGCGCGATGCGCGCCTCGAACTGCTCCTCGGATTCGCCGCCCGGCGGCGTCACGCCGCGCGAGAGCATCTCCTCGGTCTCCGAGATCGGCTTGTTGTTCCACTGGCCCAGGCGCCGCTCGTTCAGCAGCGGCTCGACCTCCACGGGCACGGTGCCCAGGACGCCGCTGATGATCGACGCCGTCTGCCGCGTGCGGATGAGCGAGCCCGCGACGATCACGCCGATGCGCAGGTTCATCTTCTCGATCTGCTTGGCGAGCAGGTAGGCCTGGTCGCAGCCGATGTCCATCATCGGCAGGTCGAGGTCGCCGCCGCAGCGAAAGCCGCGGAAATTCGGCTCCGTGATGCCGTGGCGCACGAAGTAGATCGTGAAGGGCCGGTCCGCGTGGTACGTCATCGACTCCTCTGGCAAGGGCTCGCCGCGGGGGCAGTGCCCCGCGGGCGACCCGAGAATAGATCAGCGCGGGCGAATATTGTAGGGCCTGGGCGCTACACCGGTAGCGGGGGCCCGCCGCGGGAGGCTACAGGCGTAACCCTTTAGAATCGCGCTTCCATGCAGGCCGCCCGCTTCCTTCGCATCGTCCACGTCCTCGGGCGCTTCGGCCTCGGCGAGTTCCTGCCGCCCCGCGCGCGGCTCGCCCGCGCCGCCCTGTGGTGCGCTTCTTTCGGTGCCGATACCTCGCGCCCCCGCGGCGAGAGGCTGCGCCTCGCGCTCGAATCCCTGGGGCCGGTGTTCGTGAAGTTCGGCCAGCTCCTGTCCGTGCGGCCCGACCTCATCCCGGAAGACCTGGCCGAGGAGCTCGCCAAGCTGCAGGACTCCGTGCCGCCTTTCGCGCCCGAGGCCGCGCGGGCCGCGCTCGAGCGCGCGTACGGCTGCCCCGTGGGCGAGGTGTTCGCGAGCTTCGACGCAGGCCCCGTCGCGAGCGCCTCGGTGGCGCAGGTGCATTTCGCGAGGCTGAAGGACGGGCGCGATTGCGCCGTGAAGATCCTGCGCCCGGGCATCGGCTCGGTGATCGGCAAGGACGTGCGCCTGCTCTACGCCTTCGCATCGCTCGCCGACCGCGTGCTCCCCGACGCATCCCGCCTGCGGCTGCGCGAGGTGGTATCGGAATTCGAGCATACGATCGCCAACGAGCTGGACCTGGTGCGCGAGGCGGCCAACGCGAGCCAGCTGCGCCGCAACTTCGCCGACGGCCGGCTGCTCGTCGTGCCCGAGGTGTACTGGGACTGGTGCCGGCGCGAGGTGATGGTGATGCAGCGCGTGGACGGCATCCCCGTGAACGACGTGGCGGAGCTGCGGCGCGCGGGCATCGACATCCCGAAGCTCGCGCGCGAGGGCGTCGAGATCTTCTACACGCAGGTGTTCCGCGACGGCTTCTTCCACGCGGACATGCATCCGGGCAACATCCTCGTGGCGCGCGACGGCCGCTATTGCGGCGTGGACTTCGGCATCATGGGCACGCTCGACGACCGCGACCGCGACTACCTCGCCACCAACATGCGCGCGTTCTTCGAGCGCGACTACCGCAAGGCCGCGCAGGCGCACGTGGACGCGGGCTGGGTGCCGAAGGGCACGCGCGTGGACGAATTCGAATCGGCGCTGCGCGCCCTGTGCGAGCCGATCTTCGACAAGCCGCTGAAGGAGATCTATTTCGGCAAGGTGCTGGTGCGCCTCTTCGAGGTGGGCCGGCGCTTCGGCATGCAGGTGCAGCCGCAGCTGGTACTCCTCTACAAGACGATCCTGCAGGTGGAGGGCCTGGGGCGCCAGCTCGATCCCGACCTCGACCTGCGCTCGGCCGCCCAGCCGGTGCTCGAGCGCTTCATGAGCCGCCAGGTGGGCGTGCGCGGGTTCCTGCGCCGCATGCGCGAAGAGGCGCCCCGCTGGTCGGCCATCATCCCGCAGCTGCCGAGGCTCGTGCATCGCGCGCTCGAGGAGCAACCCACGGAGCGCATCGAGCAGGCGTTGCAGCGCATCGCCGAGGAGCAGCGGCGCCAGGCCAACGTGCTGCGCGCGATCGCGATATTGCTCGCGGTGCTGATGGTCGCGGCCTTCCTGGTCATTCCCGCGTAGGCGGGAATCTCAGAGCTTCAGCGCCAGGGTCACGCCGTCGCCCAGCGGCAGCACGGACAGCGCCACGCGCGGGTCCTTGCACAGCAGGTCGTTGAACGCGCGGATGGCGACGGTGTTCTCGTCCGTCTTGGAAGGATCGGCCACGTCGCCGGACCAGAGCGTGTTGTCCACCGCGACCAGCCCGCCCTTGCGCAGCAGCGTGAGGCAGCGCTCGTAGTAGCCCGGGTACGCGGGCTTGTCCGCGTCGATGAAGGCGAAGTCGAACGAGCCGGCGCGGCCTTCGGCGACGAGCGCGTCGAGCGTCTGCTGCGCGGGCGCAAGCCGCAAGTCGATCTTCGAGGACACGCCCGCCTTCGCCCAGAACTTGCGCGCCATGGAGGTCCATTCCTCGCTCACGTCGCACGCGATGATCCGCCCGTCGGAAGGCAGCGCGAGCGCCACCGCGAGCGAGCTGTAGCCCGTGAACACGCCCACCTCGATCGTGCGTTTCGCGTTGAGCAGGCGCACCAGCAGCTGCATGAACTGGCCCTGGTCGGAGCCGATCTGCATGCCGGCGTGCTTCATGCCGGACGTGGCGGCGCGCAGCTGCGCGAGCACGGGGTGCTCGCGCGCGGAATGGTCGAGAAGGTACTGGTAGAGGCGGTCGTCGAGGTTGAGCGTGCGGGAGGTCATGTGTTCCTAGCGGTCGTCGATCTCGGCGAGGACGGGTTGGTGGTCGGATGCGAGGGTTTCGGAGTTCACGGCGATGGAACGCACTCGCGCGGCAAGGCCCTCGCTCACGAACACGAAGTCGCAGCAATAGGGCGTCTTCGAATAGGTGTGGTCGTGGACGCAGAAGGTGGGCACGTGCGGGTGGCGGCCGTGCACGAGCGCCCACGCGTCGCGATAGGGCGCACCGCCCTCCGGGCTCGTGGATTGGATGTCGCCGTACGCGGGATGCTCCGGCGGGAAATTGAAGTCGCCCACGAGGATCGCAAGTTCGGTCTGGGGCGTCGCGTCGAACGGCCCGCCCTCTGAGGTGGGATCGCCCGGCTCGCAGGCGCGGCGGCACGCCTCGCCGTGCAGGTCCCGCAGGCGCAGCGCCTGCGCGCGGCGCTGGACGTCCGAGTAGTACTCGAGGTGCGTCGTGGTGACGCGTATGGCGCCCATGGGGGCCTGCAGCGTGGCCTCGATCGCCACGCGCGGCATCGTGCTCACGCCGCGGTCGGCGGGCCAGGGCAGCGCGTGGCGGCGCACCGAATGCACCGTGTAGCGCGTGAAGATCGCGTTGCCGAAGCGGCGCCTTCGGCCGTCCGTTGCCGCCACATCGACGCCGATGCCCTCGATGGCCCGGTATCCCGGCAGCAGGCGCGCGAGCTCCGCGAACTGGTCGCGCTCGTCGTTGCCCTCGAGGCCGGGAAAGTTGTCCGCGACTTCCTGGACGCACAGCACGTCGAAGTCGGACATGGCGCGCGCCTCGCGCACGATGCGCGCGAGGTCGACGCGGCCGTCGAGGCCCCGGCCCCATTGGATGTTCCAGGTGACGAGCTTCATGCCTGAATTGAACGGGAGATCGCCCGGATTCTGCCAGAATCGCCCCCCACGATCGGACCATCCCAACCCTTGAGGGTGCGAGCCATGGACCGATTCGTTTCCCCCCTTGTCGCGTTGCTCACCAGCTTCTCCTCGGCCGCCGCGGACGTCGTCGCGCGGCCGCAGTGGGAGAAGCACCTCGAGGAGCGCGGCGTCCGCGGCACCTTCGTGCTGCTGGAGCCCGCCAACGACCGCTACCTCGTGGTGAACGAATCGCGCGCCAAGCAGGGCTTCATCCCCGCCTCCACCTTCAAGATTCCGAACGCGCTGATCGGCCTGGAGGTGGGATCGATCTGCGACGAGAAAGAGGTGTTCCGCTGGGACGGCAAGCCCAAGCTGCACGCCGAGTGGGAGCGCGACCAGACGCTCGCCACGGGCATGAAGTACAGCTGCGTGTGGATGTTCCAGGAAGTGGCGCGCCGCACGGGCAAGGAGCGCATGAAGGAATGGCTCACGCGCCTCGAGTACGGCAACCAGGACATGCGCGGGGGCATCGACCTCTTCTGGCTGCAGGGGTCGCTGCGCATCTCGGCGATGCAGCAGGTGGACTTCCTGCGCCGCCTCGCGGAGGGGGAGCTGCCGATGACGCAGCGCTCGCAGCGCCTCGTGCGCGAGGTGCTCGTTCTCGAGAAGACGTCCTCGTACACGCTCTACGGCAAGACCGGCACCTCGGGCCAGATCAACAACCCGGTCGCGTGGTGGGTGGGCTGGATCGAGCGCAAGGGCAAGCCTTCGGCCTACTTCGCCATGAACTACATGCCGCGGCCGAAGATGGCGTACGAGGAGCGCTTCGCGATCGCGCGCGCGATCCTCGCCGAGGCAGGCGCGCTCCCGCTGCCGCCGTCCTGACTATCTGATTCCCGCCCGCAGGAACGACTGCACGAACTGCCGCTGGAACAGCAGGAACGCGAGCAGCAACGGCGCGGAGGTCATGAGCGTGGCCGCGGTGATCACCGACCAATCGATGCCCTGGTCGCCCGAGGAGAACACCTGCAGGCCCACGGTCACGGGGCGCGAGGTGACCGAGCTCGTGACGATGAGCGGCCACAGGAAGTTGTTCCAGTGGTAGCTCACCGAGACCAGGCCGAACGCGAGGTAGACGGGGCGCGCGAGCGGCACGTACACCCTCCATAGCACCTCGAGCGGCCCGGCGCCTTCCACGCGTGCCGCTTCGTCCAGCTCGCGCGGGATCGTCTTGAAGGTCTGGCGCAGCAGGAAGATCCCGAACGCGGAAGCCATGTAGGGCAGCCCGATCGCGGGAATCGAATCGAGGATGCCCAGGCGGCCCAGCGTCCTGTAGTTCTCGACGATCAGCACGTCGGGCATGATCATGAGCTGCACCAGGACCAGCGCGAATGCGACCGGCTTGCCCGGGAACTCGAAGCGCGCGAACGCGTACGCCGCGAGCGTGCAGAGCACGAGCTGCGCGGCGAGCACCATCGTCACGAGGAGGAAGCTGTTCACGAAGTAGCGCGCGAAGGGCGCCGCGTCCCACGCGCGATGGAAGTTGTCGAGCGTGAGCGGTGCCGCGAGTGCGAGGCGCGTGGAGAACTCGGGCGGATGGAACGCCGTCCAGAAGGCGTAGGCGAGCGGCAGGATCCACAGCGCCCCCAGCACCCACGCCGCCACGGTCTCGAGCTTCCTCACTGGTAGTGCACCCGCCTCTCGACGAGCAGGAACTGCACGAGCGCCACGGTTCCCAGGATCGCGAGCAGCACCACCGTGAGCGCCGAGGCGTAGGCCGTGTCCCAGAAGCTGAATCCCACCTGGTAGATGTGGAAGAGAAGCAGCGACGTGGCGTTGTTCGGGCCGCCCCTGGTCATCACCACGATGTGGTCGACGAGGCGGAAGGAGTTGATCACCGCGTTCACGAGCACGAAGAGCGTCGTGGGCGCGAGCAGCGGGAACACCACGCGGCGGAAGTAGTAGAAGCGCGAGGCGCCCTCGAGCGCCGCGGCCTCCGCGAGCGAAGGCGGGATCGACTGCAGCGCGGCGAGGTAGAAGATCATGAAGAAGCCCGCTTCCTTCCAGATCGCCACGATCGACACGCACGCGAGCGCCGTGTCGGGGCTTCCGAGCCAGTTGTGGCTCGCGATGCCGAGCGCGCCGGTCAGCTGCTCGAGCAGCCCGTACTGCGGCGTGTAGAAGAAGAGCCAGATGTTGGCCACCGCGATCATGGGCAGGATCGTGGGCGTGAAGAACGCCATGCGCAGCCACGTGCGCCCGCGCATGGCGCCGTTCACCCAGAGCGCCATCACGAGGGCGAGCGCGATCGAGACCGGAACGGTGGCGAGCGCGTACCAGAGGTTGTTGGCGAGCGACTTCCAGAACACCTCGTCGGCCCACATCACCTGGTAGTTCTCGAGCCCCACCCACGGCGCGGGGTGCGAGCTCCTGGGCGTGGCATGGAAGCTCGCCCAGATCGTCGCCGCGACGGGCCAATGCGTGAAGAGCGCGAGCAATGCCGCGGCCGGCAGCAGCAGCAGCCAGCCGTGGATTGCCTGGCGGTTCACGTTACTTGTAGCTGCGCAGGATCCGCATCGCCTCGGCCTGCGCGTCCTTCATCGCCTGCTCGGGCGTCTTGGCGCCGGTGAGCGCCGCCTGGATGCCGTCGTTGAGCACCTTGGTGACGTGCTGGTTGTCGTGGGTGGAGAACTCGGCGACCGAGAACTCGAGCTGGTCGCGCGCGACGGCCGCGACCGGGAAGCCCTTCACGTACTCCTCCATCTTCGCGGTCTTCCACGCGTCGGGGCGCACGGCGACGTAGCCGGTGTCGATGCCCCATTGCGCGGCGCGCTCGGGCTGCGTCATCCACTTGGCGAACTTCACCGCCGCGAGCTGCTGGTCCTTCGGCGCCTTCTTGAAGACGTAGAAGTTGCCCCCGCCCGTGGGCGAGCCGCGCCGCGCCTTCGCCGGCAGCATCGCCACGCCGAAATCGAACTTGGCGTTGGCCTTCACGTTGGTGAGGTTGCCCGTGGTGGTCCACATCATGGCGATCTTCTTCTCGAAGAAGTCCTTGGGCGTGGTGCCCCACTCGACGACGCCGGCGGGCATCACCTTGTGCTTGCGGCCGAGGTCGGTCCAGAACTGCAGCGCCTCGATCACCTGCGGCTTGTCGAAGTAGGTCTCGGTGCCCGCGGCGTTCATGAGCTCCACGCCGTTGGGCGTGGTGAGGCCCTGGAAGAGCCAGTACGGGAATCCCGACGAGGGGATCTGCACGCCCCACTGCGTCGCGTTGCCCGAGGCGTCGCGCCTGGTGAGCTTCTGCGCGTAGGCGAGCATCTCGTCCCAGTTGGCGGGCGCGCGGTTCGGGTCGAGCCCCGCTTCCTTGAAGAGCTCCTTGTTCCAGTAGAGCACGATCGTCGAGCGCTGGAACGGGATGCCCCAGGTCTTGCCGCCGGTCTGGCTGTTGGCCAT
Source organism: Usitatibacter sp. (assembly GCA_035519515.1). Taxonomy (GTDB): domain Bacteria; phylum Pseudomonadota; class Gammaproteobacteria; order Burkholderiales; family Usitatibacteraceae; genus Usitatibacter. The sequence continues at coordinate 5,561 of DATIWC010000040.1, read as the reverse complement.
GAACGCGGGGTAGAAGCTCTTGATCCACGCCATGTCTTCGGCGGAGGTGGCGAGCTCGTTGAAAGGCACGATCGCGTCCTCGTCGATGAGCGTGAACATGTCCGTGGAGAGCAGGATCGCCGTGGTGGGCGGCGTGCCGCCCTTGTGCGCGGTGAGCGCCTTCACGATCGAGTCCTGGTAGGTGCCCGAGTAGACGGGCTTCACGGTGATGCCGGGGTTCTCCTTCTGGAACTGCTCGACGTAGCCGTCGATGATCTTGGTGATCGGCCCGCCCACCGCGACCGGGTAATAGAACGTGACCTCGGTGTCCGCCATCGCCGCGAGTCCCGCCGCGGCGAACGCCGCCGCCATCCAGCGCCACATCTTCTTCATGGTTTTCTCCCTCCGGTTTGTTCGTCGAAATGATGTTCCGCGCGGGCCTCCCACGCGATGCGCACGGCTTCGCCCGCCTGGCAGGCCGCGCGGCCCGGCATGCGCACGACGACGCCGCCCGCCGCCGAGCGCGCCGCCACGAGCGAATCGGCGCCCAGGTATTCCACCGACTCCACCGTCGCCTCGAGCCCGTCGCCGGCAAGGCGCATGTCCTCGGGCCGCACGCCGGTGAGCACGCCCGCGCCGTTCAGGCGCAGCAGGTTCATGGGCGGCGCGCCGATGAAGCCGGCGGTGAACGCCGTGGCGGGCCGCGCGTAGAGCTCCTCGGGCGAGCCCACCTGCTCGATGCGCCCGGCGCGCAGCAGCACCACGCGGTCGGCCATGGTCATGGCTTCCGTCTGGTCGTGGGTCACGTATACCATCGTGATGCCCAGGCGCCGCTGCAGGGCGCGGATCTCGCGGCGCATCTCGCCGCGCAGCTGCGCGTCGAGGTTGGAAAGGGGCTCGTCCATGAGGCACACGGGCTTCTCGGCGATGATGGCGCGGCCCAGGGCCACGCGCTGCTGCTGTCCGCCGGAGAGCTGGGAAGGCTTGCGCTCGAGCAGGTTCTCGAGGCCCAGCATGCCCGCCACGCGTTTCAGCTTCGTTTCGCGGTCGGCCACCTTGCGCACGCGCAGCCCGAACACGATGTTCTCCGCCACCGTGAGGTGCGGGAAGAGGGCGTAGGACTGGAAGACCATCGCGATGCCGCGCTGCGCGGGCGGCAGGTGCGTCACGTCGCGCCCGGCGATGCGGATGGTGCCCGCGGTGGGCAGGTCGAGCCCCGCGATGAGGCGCAGCGTCGTGGACTTTCCGCAGCCCGACGGGCCCAGCAGCACCACGAAAGTGCCCTCGGGCGCCTCGAAGCTCACCCCCTCTAGGGCGCGCGATTCGCCCCACTGCCTGGAAACGTTCTCGAGCTGGATGGCCGACACGGGCGGATTTTCTCCTAAAATGGGACCCCACGCGCCCATTGCCCCGAAGAAAGCCCGCCCATGCTCCTCTGGTTCGTGATCATCTACTGGATCATCTCGGTGGGGATCGGCCTTTACGCCGCGCGCTGGGTGCACAGCACCAAGGACTACGCGGTGGCCGGCCGGCGCATGCCCATGTACATCGTGACGGCCACCGTGTTCGCGACCTGGTTCGGCTCGGAGACGGTGCTGGGCATCCCGGCGACGTTCATCAAGGACGGGTTCTCCGGGATCATCGCGGACCCGTTCGGCTCGTCGCTCTGCCTGATCATCGTGGGCCTGTTCTTCGCGCGGCCGCTCTACCGCATGAACCTGCTCACCATCGGCGACTACTACCGGCGCCGCTACAGCCGGCCGGTGGAGATGCTCACGACCCTGTGCATCGTGATCTCGTACCTGGGCTGGGTGGGCGCGCAGATCAAGGCGCTGGGCCTGGTCTTCAACGTGGTCTCCGACGGCGGCATCTCGCAGGCGACCGGCATGATCGTGGGCGCCGCCACCGTGCTCGTCTACACGATGCTGGGCGGCATGTTCTCGGTGGCCATCACCGACTTCATCCAGATGATCATCATCGTGCTCGGCATGCTCTACATCGGCTTCGAGGTGAGCGGCCTCGTCCCCGGCGGCGTGGCCGCGGTGGTGTCGCACGCGGCCCAGAGCGGCAAGTTCCACATCCTGCCGCCGCTCGACCTGAAGGAAATCCTCGGGTTCATCGCCGCGTGGATCACCATGATGCTGGGCTCCGTGCCGCAGCAGGACGTGTTCCAGCGCGTGCAATCGGCCAGGGACGAGAACACGGCCGCCAACTCCTCGATCCTGGGCGGGGCGATGTACTTCGTCTTCGCCTTCGTGCCGATGTTCCTCGCCTACTCCGCGAGCCTCGTGATGCCCGACATGGTGGCGGCCAACCTCGACAAGGACCCGCAGAAGATCCTCACCAACCTGATCCTCTCGCCGGTGGTGCCGGTGTTCGCGCAGATCATGTTCTTCGGCGCGCTGCTCTCCGCCATCAAGAGCTGCGCGTCGGCCACGCTCCTCGCGCCCTCGGTGAGCTTCAGCGAGAACATCCTCAAGCCCTTCCTGCCGCACCTCTCGGACAAGAAGTTCCTGCTGTTGAACCGCGTGGTCCTCGTGTGCTTCACCATCGTCGTCACCTACGTCGCGATGAGCACGAGCTCCGACATCTACCACATGGTCGAGAATGCCTACAAGGTGACGCTGGTGGGCGCCTTCGTCCCGTTGCTGTGCGGCGTGTACTGGAAGCGCGCGACGAACCTGGGCGGGATGCTTTCCGTGGTCGTGGGCCTCATCGTGTGGATCGTCTTCGAGAACGTGAATCCGGACGGCCTGGTGCCGCCGCAGCTCGCGGGGCTCATCGCCTCCTTCGGCGGCATGATCGTGGGCTCGCTCGCGCTTCGCACGCAGCAGCGCGAAGCCACCACCTGACGTAGTGGCGGCGCCCGCGCACGGAGCGCTCGCCGGCTTCGTCGTCGCCTACCTCGCCGTTTCGCTCGCCGTCGGCGCGTATGCGGCCACGCGCGTGCGCGGCGCCGCCGACTACGCGTCGGCGCGCCGGCGATTCGGCACGGCGCTGGTCACCGCCACCGTCTTCGCGACATGGTTCGGCGCCGAGACCGTGCTCGGCATCCCGGCGACCTTCGTGAAGGAGGGCCTGCGCGGGCTCGTCGCCGATCCGTTCTCCGCGCTCGCGTGCCTCGCGCTCGTCGCCCTCGCCTTCGCGCGGCCGCTCTTTCGCCTCGACCTCATCACGCTGGGCGACTATTTCCGCGGCCGCTACGGGCGGGCGGCCGAGGTGGCGCTCACGCTCGCCATCGCGTTCTCCTACCTCGGCTGGATCGCCGCCCAGCTGGTGGCGCTCGGCCTCGCGATGAACGTGCTCTCGGGCGGAATGATCGATACGCGCACCGGCATCCTCGCCGGCGCCGCGGTGGTGCTCGCCTGCACGATGGCGGGCGGCATGCTCTCGGTCGCGTTCACCGACTTCTTCCAGGCCGCCGTGATCGTCGCGGGCCTGGGCTACGTGACGTGGGTCGTCGTTGACCTCGCGGGCGGCGCGGCCCCGGTGCTGGAAGCCGCCGCGGATTCGGGGCGCATGCGCCTGCTTCCCGAGGCGGACCTGCGTTCGGTGCTCGCGTGGATCTCGGCCGCGCTCGTGGTGGTGCTCGGCTCCGTTCCGCAGCAGGACGTGCTGCAGCGGATCACGAGCTCCCGAGACGAGGGCACGTCGGTGCGCTCGACTTTCCTGGGCGGCGTCGTCTACTTCGCGGTGGCGTCGCTTCCGATCCTGCTCATCTGCGCCGCGCTCGTGATCGATGCGCGGCTGGTGGGCAAGCTCATCGACGACGACTCGCAGCTGATCCTGCCCACGCTGATCCTCGAGCGCACGCCGTTCGCGGTGCAGGTGCTCTTCTTCGGCGCGCTGGTCTCCGCGATCCTCTCCACGGCATCCGCCGTGCTGCTGGCGCCCGCGGTGGCGCTCGCCGAGAACGTCGTGCGGCCGATCGTGAAGCCGCGCGACGACCGTGCCGTGCTCGCGATGATGCGGCTCACCGTCCTGGGGGTCGCGGTTGCCGTGACCGTCATGGCGCTGTCATCGAAGCTCTCGATCTACCAGCTGGTGAACGAATCGGGGAAGGTGGTCCTCGTGTCCTCGTTCGTGCCGCTCGCCGCGGGCCTGTACTGGCGCCGCGCCAACGCGCTCGGCGCCCACCTTTCATTCTTCGCGGGACTCCTCACCTGGATCGCGCTGGAATGGATGGCACCGGAAGCCGCAATGCCCCCGGCGCTGGCCGGTTTCGCCGCCGGAGTCGCCGGGATGGTGGCCGGTTCCCTGCTCCCCGCTCGTCGCACCACCCGCTGATCCCGGGCGTTTCAGGCCCCCATTTCCGCATTTCGTCGCTTTCGGCTTCCGCGGGGCCGGGCCGATCCTTAATCTGCGCCCATGTTCCGACGCGCCGCGATTTCCGCCACCCGACCCAACCTGCAACTGGTGGTCTCGCGGCCCCGGAACCGAACCCAAGGAGACACGAAGATGAACGCTTTCAAATTTGCCGCCTATCCGAGCAACAACGCCATCGCGTCCGGCGTGACGCTGCTGGTCTCGGCCTGGTTCCTGGTGGCTGCCGGCGCCATCCTCGCGGATCCCGCTTCGCCCTATACGCAGCGGGACGCGAAAGCGGCGTCCCCCATCAAGACGGCCGGCACCGACCGCGCGGCGCCCGTCACCACGGCCCGCATGGAAGAAGGGCTGCAGCCCGCGAGCCTGGTGGTTCCCGCCGTGCGCTACACGATCACCGTCCAGGCGCGCCGCACGGCCGCCTGAAGGACAGCAGGGTCGCCCTGCCTACTCCCAGGGCATTCCCCTTTCCCGGCGCCTCGTGCGCCGGGTTTTTCTTTCCGGGGGGCCGGCGCGTTCCAGGCCCCCGATTGCGCGTTTCGTCGCAACCGTTTTGTCACATCGGGGGGCATCCGGTAATTTAGGTGGCTTGAGATACGCCCACCTTTTCGAAGGCCTCACGGTCCGCCGCGTGCTGGCCGTCACCGCGCTGTGCGCCGTGGCGCCGCTGCTGCTGGTCGGGTACTTCCTCAACACGTACAACGACCTGCTGCTGAGCGCGCTGTGCGTGGGCTACACCAGCATGGTGTTCTTCACGGTCGCGGGCAACGTGCGCCAGTCGCGGGTGCCCAGGGAGGCCATGCAACTGGGCGCGATCGTGGTCGGGTCGCTCCTGGGCACGATCCTCGCGGGCTTCGTGAAGGGCCGGGGCCTCGCCGAGATGCTGGGCGAGCGCCTCTACGGCGTGATGATCACCATGGCGCTGGGCATCGGCTTCGGCTGCGTCGTCGTGGCGATGTTCATCCTGCGCGAGAAGCACGCCCGCGACCAGGCGCGCTTCCACCGGGCCGAGAGCGAGCGCCACCGGCTCGAGAAGAACCTGCTGGAAGCCAAGCTGCAGCTCATGCAGGCGCAGGTCGAGCCGCACTTCCTTTTCAACACGCTCGCCTCCGTTCAGTTCCTGACGGAGACCGACCCGCCGCAGGCGTCGAAGATGCTGGGCCACCTGCTCGCGTACCTGCGCGCCGCACTTCCGCAATTACGGCGCGCGAGCACGACTCTCGGCCAGGAAGTCGAGCTTGCCGAGGCATACCTCAACA
>DATIWC010000039.1:0-61539 GCA_035519515.1 Usitatibacter sp. | reverse complement strand
GCGGTCACCTGGCCGATCTGCCGGTTCGCCTCGCGCGTCATGCGCTGCCAGGTGAGCGTCTTCACGAACTTGTGCACCGACAGCCCCCCCGAATAGCGCGCCGCGCCCTTGGTGGGCAGGATGTGGTTCGGGCCCGAGGCCTTGTCGCCGAAGGCGACCGTCGTCTCCTCGCCCAGGAAGAGCGAGCCGTAGTTGGTGAGCCTCGCGAGCCACCAGTCCAGGTCGCGCGCGTGCACCTCGAGGTGCTCGCTCGCGTACCGGTCCGACGTCGCGGCGACCTCCTCGCGCGAATCGCAGACGATCACCTCGCCGTAGTCGCGCCACGCCGCGCCCGCGGCGTCCCGCGCGGTGGGCGGCAGCGCCTCGATCAGCTCCGGCACGCGCTTCATCACCGCCTCGGCGAGCCGGCGCGAATCGGTGAACAGCCACGCCGGCGACTCGTGCCCGTGCTCGGCCTGCCCCACCAGGTCGACCGCGACCATTTCCGCGTTGGCCGAATCGTCGGCGATCACGGCGACCTCCGAGGGCCCCGCGAAGACGTCGATGCCCACGCGGCCGAACAGCATGCGCTTGGCCTCCGCCACGTACTTGTTGCCGGGCCCCACGATGATGTCCGCGGGCGTAGCGCCGAACAGGCCGTAGGCCATCGCCGCGATCGCCTGCACGCCGCCCAGCGTCATCACGAGGTCGGCGCCCGCGACCTTCATCGCGTAGAGCACGCAGGGATGGATGCCCTCGCCCTTGTACGGCGTGGAGCAGGCCACCACCGTGGGAACGCCCGCCTCCTTGGCCGTGGCGATGCTCATGTACGCCGACGCGATGTGCGCGTAGCGGCCGGTGGGGACGTAGCAGCCGGCGGTGTTGACGGGGACGAGGCGCTGGCCGGCCACCAGCCCCGGATGCACCTCGACCTCGAACTCGTGGATCGACTCGCGCTGCGCCCGCGCGAAGCGCCGCACCTGCGCGGTCGCGAACTCGATGTCGGCCTTCACCGTGTCCGGCACCTGCTTCGCGCGCCGCTCGATCTCGGCCGGCGCGACGACGATCTCGCCGTCCCACTTGTCGAGCTTCGACGCGTACTCGCGCACGGCCGCCTCGCCCCGGCGCTCGATCTCCCCGAGCATCGCGGAGGCGACCGCCTGCGCGTTGCCCGACTCGGTCTCGGGCGTCTTCTGCGCTTTCTTCAGGAACGTGGTGGCCATGGCGAGCCCCTGCCTTTCGTCAGTGCGTGTTGCCGGCGACGGCCTTGAGCTTCGGATCGGCCTCGACCCTCTTCATGTAGGCGTCGGTGATGAACGACGCCGGCGCGGGCGCCTCGGGAATCGAGCCCGCGGCCTTCATGAAGTCGCCGATCTTCGCGAACCAGCGGTCCATGTCGGAGCCCGAGGCGCCGCGGTTCATGGCCTTCAGCTGCCCGTCGAGGTCGAACACCGGGCGCGTATCGAACTCCTTGTTCATGGCCGCCTCCGAGATCGTGACGCCGCCCTGCTCGTAGAACGCCTTCATCATCGCGATGGCCTCCTTGCGATGCGCGAGCGCCCATTGCTGCGCGCGGATGTACACCGCGAGGAACTTCGCCACGCTCTGCGGCTTCTCCTTCGCGTAGTCGCCGCGGGCGATGAGGGCGCCCGGCACGATGGCGCCGCCGTCCTTGCCGTCGCACATCGTCTTCGCGCCCGCCTTCTCCTCCAGCGTGTAGGTGTTGGGCGCCCAGACGCCGACGAGCTCCGCGTTGTTGGACGACATCGCCGAGATGATCTCGGCCTGGCCCATGTTCTTGAGCGTGACGTCGGCCTTCTTCAGTCCGTACTTGGCGAGGCACGCCTGCACCGCGTAGTCGCCGGTGGAGTTGGCCGTGAGCAGGATCGTCTGCCCCTTCATCGAGGCCGGGTTGGCCGCGTACGCCGCCGCCTTGTCGCCGCGCACGAGCAGCGCGTTGCCGCGCGACTCGTCGTTGGTGATGCCGATGGTCACGATGCCGAAGCGCACGGCGCCAAGCACCGCGGGCACCGAGCCCGTCCCGCCCACGTCCCAGCTCTTGGCCGCCGAGGCGGCGATCTGCGGCACGCCGGCCGGGAAGGTGCTGAAGGCGGGCTTCAGGCCCACTTCGGCCCACCAGTTCTTCTCGGTGGCGATGTAGAACGGCAGCGCCCAGTAGAGCGCCGGCTGGTAGCTCACCTTGATTTCCTCCAGCGCCTGGGCGCGGGCGCCGGTGAGCGCGAAGGCCGCCGCCAGCGCGGCCAGGATCTGCGTCGTCTTCTTCATGTTTTCCTCCTCGGGTCAGTGCTCGTTGGGTTGCTGTTGCTCGCGAAGCAGCTTCCAGATGTGCGTGCGCAGGTGGACGAAGGAGGCCTGGTCCATCACCTCCTCGATGCGCTCGAAGCGGTCCCACTTTTCCGAGCGCCGGACCGAGCCCACGTCGATGATCTCGCGAATCCGGCCCGGGCGCCGCGTCATCACCACGACCCGGTCGGCGAGGTAGACCGCTTCCTCCACCGCGTGCGTGATGAAGAGCACCGTGCGCGGGTTGCGGCGCGCCAGGCGCACCAGCTCTTCCTGCATGACGGTGCGCGTCTGCGCGTCCAGCGCGCCGAAGGGCTCGTCCATGAGGAGCACGGCGGGGTCGAGCGCGTAGGCGCGCGCGATCGCCACCCGCTGCTGCATGCCGCCCGAGAGCTGGTGCGGGAACGCGTTCTCGTAGCCCTGCAGGCCCATGAGCTCGACGAACCGCGCGATGGTCTCGTGGCGCGCGCCGTTCGCCACGCCCTTGCTCTTCAGGCCGAACTCGATGTTCTCGGCGACGGTCTTCCACGGGAAGAGCGCGAACTGCTGGAAGACGACGGCGCGGTCGGGGCCGGGCGCGCGCACGACCGCCCCGCCCACCTTCACCTCGCCCTGGCTCGGGAACTCCAGCCCCGCCACCATGCGCAGGCAGGTGGTCTTGCCGCACCCGGACGGGCCCACGATCGCGACGAACTCGCGCTCGCCCACCGTGAGGTCGATGCCGTCGAGCGCAGGCACCTCGCGCCCGTCGCGACGGAACATGCGCCCCACTCCCGAAAACACGATCTCGCTCATCGTCCCCGCCGCGCGTGGATGGCGGCCTCGGCCCGGCGCAGCATCGCGTCGATCGCGAAGCCGACCGCACCGATCGCGATCATGCCCGACATGACGGTCGCGGTGCTGATGTTGCTCTGGCCCTTCACCATGAGGTAGCCGATGCCGCTCGAGGCGACGATGAGCTCCGCGCCCACCAGCGACTGCCAGCCCAGGCCCGCGCTGATGCGCAGGCCGGCCACGATCGAGGGCACCGAGGCGGGCAGCAGCACCTGCGTGATCACGCGCCAGCTGCCCGCGCCGAGGGTCTGGGCCGCCTCGATGTAGCGCGGCTCCACGAAGCGCGCGCCGCGATACGCGTTGACGAGCGCCGGCGGAAACGCCCCCATGAAGATCACCAGCGTGGGCCCCCCTACCCCGGTGCCGAACCAGAGCGCGGCGAAGGGGACCCAGGCGATGGGCGCCACGAAGCGCACGGCCTCGAAGAGCGGCGAGACGATCTCGTCCAGCCACCGGAACCAGCCCATCGCGAGGCCGAGCGGCACGCCGATCGCCGCCGCGAGCCCGAAGCCCAGGAGATAGCGAAGCACGCTCGAGGCGAGGTGCTGCTGGATCGTGTAGCCGACGAAGGGCCGCTGCGTGAGCTCGGCGAAGCGCTGCGCGACCGCGAGCGGCGCGGGAAGGAACGGCGCGGGCACGAGCCCCGAGGAGGCGATCGCCTGCCACGCGACGAAGAGCGACGCGAAACCCGCGAGCGACAGCATCCACCCTTGCGCCCGTCCCATCGTTGCGCGCGCCGCGGCCATGGTCAGGCGCCGCGCCACGGCATGGCGCGCTTCTCGGCCAGGCCGAGCATCCAGGTCATCGCCCCGCCGCAGATGCCGACGGCCACCATGCCGACCAGGATCATCGCGGGGTAGATGTCCTGCGCCGCCGCGTTCAGCACCTGCCCCAGCCCGCGCAGCGCGCCCACCAGCTCGCCCGCCACGAGCGTGGTCCACGCCGCCTGCAGCGAAAGGCGCAGCCCGGAGAAGATGTGCGGCAGCGCCGCGGGCACGACCACTTCGCGCACCAGGGACGCGCGCCCGATGCCCAGCATCGCCGCCGCTTCCACCAGGTAGGGCTCGATGGTGCGCACGCCGGTGTAGCTGTTGATCACCGAGGGGACGAAGGCCGCGACGAAGATCACCATCACCTTCGCGGCGTCTCCCAGCCCGAGCCAGACGATGGCGAGCGGGATCCACGCGAGCGGCGGGATCGGGCGCAGGAGCAGGAAGGCCGGGTTGCAGAACGCCTCGACCCGGGGCGACCATCCCATCGCCAGGCCCAGCGGCACGCCCACCGCCACCGCGACGGCGAAGCCCATGAGCACGAGCTTGCAGCTTTGCAGCGCGTGCTGCCAGAGCTTCGCGTCGGCGTAGCCCTGCACGTCGATCTGCACCAGCGCCGCCCAGAACTCGCGCGGCGAGGCGAAGCGCGAGGCCGCGATCACGCCGGTGGCCGTGAGCGCGTACCACAGCACCAGCGCCGCGCCCACCGAAGCGAGCGCCACCACGACGCGACGGCCGCCCTCCGGTTTCATCCTGCGCCTCGCGCCGAAGGCACGCCGCGCCTTCAGGCGCTCTCGTAAAGGCGCGTCAGCACGAACTCGCGGTGTCCCAGCGCCTCCGCGGCCGTGAGCCGCCCGTTGGCGGTGCGGAACATGCACTCGAGCAACGCGTCGCCCGCCTGGTCCGGCGTCATCTCGCGGCGCAGCAGCCCGGAGACGTCCACGTCGACGTGCTCGGACATCGTGCGCACCGTGCGCGGGTTGGCGCACAGCTTGATCACCGGCAGGATCGGGTTGCCCACCACGTTGCCCTGTCCCGTGGGGAAGAAATGCACGGCGAATCCCGCCGCCCCGAGCAGCGTCAGCATCTCGGCCGCGGCCGAGGACGAGTCCATGAACCACAGGCCGGGGTGCGTCGGGGCCTCGGCCTTGTCGATCACGCCGTCGACCATGCACTTGCGCCCGATCTTCTGGATGTTGCCCAGCGCCTTCTCCTCGATGGTGGTGAGGCCGCCGGCGATGTTGCCCTTGGTGGGCTGGGAATCGGACAGGTCGCTCGTCTTGTGCGCCTCGACCACCTTCTGGTAGCGGTCGAACATGAACTGGAACTTCTTTCGCACCTCGTCGTTGCGGCAGCGCTGGATCACCAGGTGCTCGCCGCCGGTGAGCTCCGTGGTCTCCCCGAAGGCGAGCGTCACGCCGTGCGGGTAGAGCTTGTCGAACGCGTTGCCCACCGTCGGGTTGGCGCCGCAGCCCGACGTGGTGTCCGATTCGCCGCACTTGGTGGACACCCAGAGGTCCTTCAGCGGGCGCTCCTCGCGCGTGAGCTCGCTCGCCCACTGCACGAACTCCTTCGCCTTCTTCGAGGCGCGCATGACCGTCTCGTGGTCGCCGTGCTGCTCGATGCCGAACCAGGCGACGGGCTTGCCGGTGGCGGCGATGCCGTCGGCCACCTTCTTCGCCCAGCCCTCCTCGATGCAGATCACGATCACCGCGGCCACGTTCGGGTTGGCGCCCGTGCCGATCAGCGTGCGGAAGTGCAGCTCGAGGTCGGCGCCGAACTGCAATCGCCCGTAGGGATGCGGGATCGCGAGCGTCCCCTTGATGTTGTTCGCGACCGCCTCGCACGCCGCGTTCGAGAGGTCGTCCACGGGCAGGATCACCACGTGGTTCCTCACGCCGATGCGCCCGTTCTCGCGCTTGTAGCCCCGGAATGTCGCCCTGGCCAGGTCCATGGTCACCACCGTTTCGTCTTGATGTTGTGGACGTGCGCATGCTCGCCCACCTGGATCGGCGCCACCACGCGCCCGATGTCCACGCCGTACTTGATCACCGTCGAGTCCTTCGCGAGCGCCTTGATGGCGAGCTTGTGCCCGATGGGGATGTCGGAGATCGCCTTCACCTTGAGGTCCTTGTCCTGGTCCATGATCCAGCCGGTGAGCTCCTGGCCGGACTTCACGCCCTCCACCACCACGACGCCGACGGAGTCGTTCTCGTCGTGGACCACGAAATGGATCATCGCGCCTCCGGGAATGTGCTGCTGCGGGGAAGGCCCATCCTAGGCGCGGCGCTCCGGTCGGGTCAACTAGATGAGTTGCATGTTATCGTCGGATCCGTGGCCCATCTCTACGAGCAGGTGCGCGCGCGGCTGATCGAGGGCATCTCCGCCAACGAGTGGCGCGCCGGCGAGCCGATCCCGACGGAGTCCGAGCTCGCGAAAGGCTTCGGCGTGGCCATCGGCACCGTGCGCAAGGCCGTGGACAGCCTGGTGGCCCAGCGGGCGCTGGTGCGCCGGCAGGGCAAGGGGACCTACGTGGCCGCCCACGACGGGCGGCGCCTCATGTTCCACTTCTTCCACGTGGTGCCGCGCGACGGCGCGAAGATCTATCCCGAGGTGCGCACGCTCGCATTCCGCCGCGACCGCGCCGACGCGTCCGCCGCCGCGGCGCTCGGCATCTCGCCGCTCGACAAGGTGATCCGCATCCGCAACGTGCTCTGCCTCGGCGGCGCGCCCGTGATCGTGGACGACATCACCCTGCCCGCCGAGCTCTTCCCCGGATTGACGGAGAAGATCTTCCTCGCGCGCGAGAACACCATCTACCAGCTCTACCAGAGCCGCTACGGCATCAACGTGCTGCGCACCGACGAGCGCCTGCGCGTGGTGCCCGCCCAGCGCGACGTCGCGCAGGCCCTGGAGCTCGCCGCCGGGGCGCCGCTGCTGGAAATCCGCCGCGTGGCCCTCACGTTCCGCGACCGCCCCGTGGAGCTGAGGCTCTCGCAGGTGAACACCGCCCGCCACGACTACCACAACACGCTCGGCAAGGAGATGTGAGCGCGTGCAGACCGCGCTGCTCATCCTTCCCAACTTCGCCCTGATCGTGATCGGGCTCGTGCTCGCGCGCGCTTTCGCCTTCGGGCGCGGCTTCTGGGAGGGGCTCGAGCGCCTCGTCTACTACGTGCTCTTCCCGGCCCTGCTCTTCCGCTCGCTCGCGGTCGCGCACATCGACTTCGCCGCGCAGGGCCTCGCCATCGCCGTCGCGCTGGCGGCCACCGTGGCGGGATTCGCGCTGTCGGTCGCCGCGGGCCCGCTCTTCGGCCTCGGGCGAAAGCTCAACGCCGCGGCCTCGCAATGCGGCTATCGCTTCAATACCTACATCGGCCTCGCCATCGCGGGAAGCCTCGCGGGCAGCGCGGGCGTGGCCACCGCCGCGCTGCTGCTGGGCACGATGATCCCGTTGGTGAACGTCCTCGCGGTGGCGATGCTCGCGGCGCACGGTGAGCGCGGCTACTGGCACGAGCTCGCCACGCATCCGCTCCTCGTCTCGTCGGTGATCGGCCTCGCGTGGAACGCGGCAGGCCTGCCGCTGCCGGGCTTCGCCGACCAGACGCTCAACCTGCTCGGCGGCTCCGCCCTGCCCGCGGGATTGCTCACGGTGGGCGCCGCCATGCGCCTCGAGCAGGGCCAGGGCCCGCCCGGCGCGCACGCCTGGTGGCTCGCGGTGAAGCTCGCCGGGGTGCCCGCGATCGCGTGGCTGCTCCTGCGCGCGCTCGGCCTGGGCGGAACGGACGCCCGCGTCCTGCTGCTCTGCGCCGCGCTTCCGACCGCGTCGAACGCCTACATCCTCGCCGTGCGCATGACGGGCGACGGGCGCGCGGTGGCCACCCAGATCACCGTGGGGACGGTGCTCTCGATGGTTACGATCCCGTTCTGGATGTCGGTACCGGCCTGAACGGCGCGCCGAATGGCGCGAGAATGCAGCTCGGGCCGCCGCGCGCGGTCATTTCCCGAACGGCCAACGGAGGCAGCGGATGGAACTGGGCGACCAGAGGGCGAGCGAGAACGTCGAAGACCGCCGCGGCATGGGCATCGGCCCCATCGGCGGGGGTATCGGCGTGGGCGGCCTGGTGATCGTGGTGGTGGCCACGCTCCTGGGCTACGACCCGCGCGACATCATCAACGTGATGCAGGATACGGAGCAAGCGCCGCAGGCCCAGGTGCAGCAGGCGCCGCATGGAACGCCCGCGGACGCGATGGGAACGTTCGTGGCGAAGGTGCTGGGCAGCACCGAGGATGTCTGGGGCCAGATCTTCCAGAACTCGGGCCGCACCTATCGCAAGCCCACCCTCGTGCTCTACACGGGCGGCACGCGCACCGGCTGCGGGGTAGGCCAGGCTGCCATGGGCCCGTTCTACTGCCCGAACGACGAGAAGGTGTACATCGACCTCGCGTTCTACGAGGACCTGCGGCGGCGCTTCCACGCGCCCGGCGACTTCGCGCAGGCCTACGTGATCGCCCACGAGGTGGGGCACCACGTCCAGAAGCTCACCGGCACGTTCGCGAAGCTGCAGGCCGCGCCGGGCGGCGGGGCGGGGGAGAGCGGCACGTCCGTGAGGATGGAGTTGCAGGCCGACTGCTACGCGGGCGTCTGGGGCCATTTCGCGCAAGCCGAGGGCCTGCTGGATGCGGGGGACGCGGAACAGGCGATCACGGCGGCCACCGCCATCGGCGACGACCGCCTGCAGCGCCAGTCGCAGGGCTACGTGGTGCCCGATTCCTTCACGCACGGCAGCTCCGCGCAGCGCGTGAAGTGGTTCAAGCGCGGCATGGAGAGCGGCCGCGTCCGGGACTGCGACACGTTCTCCACCCGCGACTTGTAGGGGCGCTCAGGTCCCTCGGTTCTTCTGCCGGACTTCCTTGTCGACGCGCTTCTTCTTGGCCTTGACCTTCTTGGGCTTGGCTTCGCCCGGGGCCGCCATCGCCGAGCCGTCGCCTTCGGCTTGCGGAGCGGCTTCCGCCATCACGTCCTCGGTGGTGGTCTCGAGCTTCTCGCGGATGCGCGCCGCCTTGCCGGTGAGGCCGCGCAGGTAGTAGAGCTTGGCACGGCGCACGTCGCCCTTGCGCTTCACCTCGATGGAGGCGAGCGACGGCGAGAACAGCTGGAACGTGCGCTCCACGCCCTCGCCGCTCGAGATCTTGCGCACGATGAACGAGGAGTTGAGGCCGCGGTGGCGCCGGGCGATCACCACGCCCTCGTAGGCCTGCTCGCGCTTCTTGTCGCCTTCGACCACCGTCACCTTCACGATCACGGTGTCGCCGGGGGCGAACTCGGGAATCTTGCGGTCGAGCCGCGCGATCTCTTCCTGCTCCAGCTTGCGAATCAAGTCCATCTTCGTTTCCCTTTCGTCCGCGGCCTTCGGCCGCCTATGGCGCAGAGCCCTCCCGGGGATGCGCGTGGTTTGTTGTGACTCCTACTGCTGCTGCTGCGCCGCCTGCTTCTCGCGGCGGTATTCCTGCAAAAGCTCGCGGTCCTGGGCGCCGAGCCTCGCCTCGTCCACGAGGTCCGGCCTGCGCTCCCACGTGCGCCCCAGCGCCTGCTTGCGGCGCCAGCGCGCGATGGCCGCGTGGTTGCCCGACATCAGCACGCCGGGCACCTGCAATCCCTGCCACTCCTCCGGTCGCGTGTAATGCGGCCAGTCCAGCAATCCATCGGCGAACGAATCCTGCACCGCGCTCTGCCCGTCGTTCAACGCGCCGGGCAGGTGCCTCACGAGGCAGTCGATCAGCACCATCGCGGGCAGCTCGCCGCCCGAGGTCACGTAATCGCCGATCGAGACCTCCCGATCGACCGAGCGTTCGACCACGCGCTCGTCCACGCCTTCGTAGCGCCCCGCGACCACGACGAGGCCGTCGGCCTCGCCCAGCTCGCGCACCAGCGCCTCGTCGAGGCGCTCGCCCTGCGGCGACATCAGCACCACGACCGTCCTCGCCGCTCCCGCCTCGCGCTGGCGGCGCCTGGCCGCCTCGATCGCGGCCTGCAACGGCTCGGCCATCATCACCATTCCAGGACCGCCGCCGAAGGGCCGGTCGTCGACCCTGCGGTAGGCGTCCTGCGTGAAATCGCGCGGATCCCACGCCTTCAGCTCGAAGCGCTTCTCGTCCAGCGAGCGCGCCGTGATGCCGTGGTCGGCGAGCGCGTCGAGCATCGCCGGGAAGATCGTGACCACGTCGTAGTGCTTCATTCGACGTCCTCGGCCTTCCAGTCCACCGTGACGCGCCGGGCCTCGCGGTCCACCGCCTTCACGTAGGCCGGCACGAAGGGAATCATCGTCTCGCGCGCGGCCTTCCGCACCACCATCACGCTCGTGTCGCCCGCCTCGAACAGGCCCTCGATCGTGCCGAGGGACTCGCCCGATTGCTCCACCACTTCCAGGCCGACCAGGTCGACCCAGTAAAGCGAACCTTCGCCCGCCTCGCCGAGGGCCTCGCGCGGTACGGCCACCTCGGCGCCGCGCAACGCGTCGGCTGCGACGCGGTCGCTGCACCCGGCGAGCTTCGCCACCGGGCCCTTCGAGTGCACCTCGAACTCCTCGAGCTGCATGACGCGCCAGCCTTCGCGCGTGCGCACGACCCAGCTCGGGTAGCCGCCCAGCGCATCGGCCGCCTCGGCGAAGGATTTCACCTTGACCCAGCCCTGCACGCCGAACGAGCCCACGATGCGGCCCATCACGACGAGCCGCGACTCGTCCGCGTCCCAGCCCGCGTCGTTACTTGCCGGCGGCCGGCGCGCCGGCGACTTGGTGCTTGCCAAGCTTGATCAGCTTCTTCACGGCGGCCGACGGCTGGGCGCCCTTGTCGACCCAGTGCGCGACACGGTCGAGCTGGAGGCGGAACTTCGCTTCCTTCTCGGCGGCCTTGGGATTGTAGAAGCCGATGCGCTCGATGAAGCGCCCGTCGCGCGGCATGCGCGAATCGGCGACGACGATGTTGTAGAAGGGGCGGTTCTTGGCACCACCGCGAGCCATGCGGATCACGACCATGTCGTAGGCAGCTTTCTCCCGTTGTGAACGGGTAACGGTTGATCTGGAAAGCCTTGAATTATAGCCGAAAAGGACTCGGCGAGCCAACCCCGCGCCGGGCGGCTACGGCACCCGCTTGTAGACGACCGAGCTCTCCTCGGTCCAGTCGGCGCCCACGTGCTTCTGGCGGATGGCGCGAAAGGCATCCGCGCTCGTCTTGATCCACTGGTAGCGCACCTGGCCGCGCGAGCCCGCGGCCGGCTGCGGCTCGAACGTGAGGACGGTGGCGTTCTCGACCGTGATCACGCCGCTGCCGTAGTTTCCGTTGGCCGCCCACTGCGTGAACACGATGCGCCCCGTATTCGCGTCCACCGCGAACACCGAGTCGCTCTCGACCAGCAGCGCCGGCCCCTCGTAGACCTTGATCGTGCCGCGGATGAAGCGGCCGTACTGGGTCTCGAAGCATTGGGTGTCGGAGGTCTTGCCGTCGGCGTGCTCGGCCTTCCAGCAGGAGCCGGCAAGGGAGCCGAACCATCCGAAGCGCGCGCTCACCGTGTCGGCGGCGCCCACCGAAAGCGAAACCACGGCGGCCGCCGCGGCGAGAACGAGCGTGGTCTTCATCGCATCCCCGGCATCATGCCCTTCATGTTGCGCAGCATCTTGCCCAGGTTGCCGCCGCGCATCATCTTCATCATCTTCTGCATCTGCTCGAACTGCGCGAGCAGGCGGTTCACTTCCTGCACCTGCACGCCCGCGCCCGCCGCGATGCGGCGCTTGCGCGAGGCCTTGAGGAGCTCGGGCTTGCGCCGCTCGAGCGGCGTCATGGAGTTGATGATCGCCTCGGTGCGCCTCAACGCCTTCTCCTGCAGCTCGGGCGAGGACTGCGCGGCCGCGGTGACCTGCGCCGGGAGCTTGTCGGCGAGGCTCGCGATGCCGCCCATCTTCTTCATCTGCACGAGCTGCGCCTTGAAATCCTCGAGGTCGAAATTCTTGCCCTTCTTGAATTTCTCGGCGAGGCGCTCGGCTTCCTTCGCATCGACCTTGGCGTGGGCCTCCTCGACCAGCGAGAGGATGTCGCCCATGCCGAGGATGCGCGAGGCCATCCGGTCCGGGTGGAAGGGCTCGAGCCCGTCCATCTTCTCCGACACGCCCACGAACTTGATGGGCTTGCCCGTCACGTGGCGCACCGAGAGCGCCGCGCCGCCGCGCGAATCGCCGTCGAGCTTGGTGAGCACGATGCCGGTGAGCGGCAGCGCCTCGTTGAAGGCGCGCGCGACGTTCACCGCGTCCTGGCCCTGCATGGAATCCACCACGAAGAGCGTCTCGATGGGATCCACCGCCGCTTCCAGCTCGCGGATCTCGGCCATCATCTGCTCGTCGATCGCAAGGCGCCCGGCCGTGTCCACGATGAGCACGTCGTGGAAGTGGCGCCTGGCGTAGTCCACCGCGGCGCGCGCGATGTCCACCGGCTTCTGCGAGGGATCCGAGGCGAAGAGATCCACGCCGAGGTTCTTCGCGATCGTGGCGAGCTGGTCGATGGCCGCCGGGCGGTACACGTCGGTGGAGACCAGCAGCACCTTCTTCTTCGTGGTGCGCGTGATGAAGCGCGCGAGCTTGCCCGCGCTCGTGGTCTTGCCCGAGCCCTGCAGGCCCGCGAGCAGGATCACGGCCGGCGGCTGCGTCGCGAAGGACAGCCCCTCGCTCGCGCCGCCCATCAGCGAGACGAGCTCCGCGTGCACGATGCCCACCAGCGCCTGGCCCGGCGTGAGGCTGCCCGCCACTTCCTGGCCGAGCGCCTTCTCCTTCACCTTCGCGACGAAGTCCTTCACGACCGGCAGGCCCGCATCGGCGTCGAGGAGCGCGAGGCGCACCTCGCGCAGCATTTCCTGCACGTTCTCCTCGGTGATGCGCGAGTGGCCGCGCAGGGTCTTCACGACCGAGGAGAGGCGTTGCGTCAGGGCGTCGAGCATGGGGAATTGGTAAACTGGATGTCTGATGCGAGAACGGCACCGAAATGCCTGATTTGCTGCTGTATTTTAGCACCGTCGGGTGCTGGCTCGCGCTCTCCGCCCTGGCGTGGCGCGCTTCGCGCCCCGCGCTCGCCGGCGGGCCCGAGCCCCGCCCCGAGGTGCGCGTCGAGATCGCGCTGGTCCCGGTCGCCCTCGTGCTGCATGCCGTGCTGCTCTACCGGCGCGTCGTGGTGGCCGACGGGCTCGACCTCGGCGTGGCCAACGCGGTGTCGATGCTCGTGTGGCTCACGGTCCTCATCTACTGGCTCGCGGGCCTCGCGTTCCCGGGGCTCGCCGGCATCCTCGGGCTCATGGCGCCCATCGCGCTCGCCGCCGTGCTGCTCCACTTCGTGGTGACGAGCCACCACGTCGTCACGTACGGCGGCGACCCGTTCTTCACGCTGCACTTCGTGATCGCCATGCTCGCCTACAGCCTCTTCATCGTGGCGACCGTGCACGCGGTGGTGATGCTCGCCGAGGAGAAGTGGCTGCACCGCGGCGTGCTGCCGCCGTTCCTGCGCGCGCTGCCCCCGCTGCTCGAGATGGAGGCGCTGCTCTTCCGCATCCTGCAGGCGGCGTTCGTGCTGCTCACGCTCACGCTCCTGAGCGGCGTGTTCTTCTCGGAGCGCCTGTTCCACAAGCCCTTCCAGCTCTCCGACAAGACGGTGTTCGCGATCGTGTCGTGGTTCATCTTCGGCGGCCTGCTGCTGGGGCATTACCTGCGCGGCTGGCGCGGCCGCAAGGCCGTGCGCTGGACGCTTGCCGGCTCGACGGCGCTCCTCATCGCCTACGTGGGGAGCAAGGCGCTGCTCGAGTTCACGCTCTAGCGCCCGCGTGACCGACGTCCCGCTGAACTGGCTGTTCTACCTGCTCTTCGCGCTGCTGGGCGCCTCGGCGTTCTTCGCCATGTCCGAGACGTGCCTGATGGCGGTGAACCGCTACCGGTTGAAGCACCTGATCCGCGAGGGCAGCCGCGGCGCCAAGCTCGCGGGGGCGCTGCTCGAGCGCACCGACGAGCTGCTCGCGTTCATCCTCGCCGGCAACACGCTCATCAACGCGGCGATCACCATCCTGATGGCCGAGATCTGCACGCGCCTGCTGGGCGCGGGCGACTACGTGATCGCCATCGAGACGCTCGCCGCGGGCCTCTTCATCCTGGTGTTCGCCGAGATCATCCCGAAGGTGATCGGCGCCACCTACGCGGAGCCCATCGCGCTCGGCGCCGCCTACATCCTCACGCCGTTGATCCGCGTGACGCGCGTGCCGATGTGGCTCATCAACTTCTTCGTGAGGGTGATCCTGAGGCTCATGCGCATCCGCCCCACCGGCGGGCACGCGCAGCCGCTCGACATGGCGGAGCTGCGCACGCTCGTGCTCGAGGGCGGCAAGTTCATCCCCAAGAAGCACCGCTCGATCTTCCTCAACCTCTTCGAGCTGGAGGACATGACGGTCGACGACACCATGACCCCGCGCGGCCAGGTGGAATCCATCGACCTCGCCGACGACATCAACGACGTGCGCAACGCGCTCGCCACCGCGCACCATACGCGCCTGGTGGTGTGCGAGAACGGCCTGGACAACGTGGTGGGCGTGCTGCACGTGCGCAAGGTGCTGGGCGCCACGCGCCGCGAGCAGATCGACGTGGAGGGCATCCGCGCGATCATGCGCGAGCCGTACTTCGTTCCCGAGGGCACGGCGCTGCTCACGCAGCTGTCGAACTTCCAGGAAAACCAGCGTCACCTGGGGCTCGTGGTGGACGAGTACGGCGAGATCCTCGGCCTCGTCACCATGAAGGACATCCTCGAGGAGATCGTGGGCGAGTTCACCAGCCAGGCGATCGGCAGCGCCGCCCTCTTCCACACGGAGCCCGACGGCAGCGTGATCGCCGACGGCGCGTGCTCGCTGCGCGTGTTGAATCGCAAGGCGGGCTTCACCTTCCCGCTCGACGGGCCCAAGACGATCAACGGGCTGCTCCTCGAGCGGCTCGAGGCGATCCCCGAGGCGGGCACGGCGATCATGCTCGCGGACCATCCCGTGGAGATCCTGCAGGTGCAGGACCGCATGGTGAAGGTGGTGAAGATCCTGCCGCGGCACGCCGGCGCGCAGCGCGCGGCGGCCTGACCTAGTCCGGCACGCGGGCCGCGACCCCCGGCGCAGCCGGCGCGACGCGATAGCGCGCGACGAAGCGCCGGTCGATGGAATCCTTCCAGTGCCAGGCCCACCGGCCCTGCAACGACCAGTCGCCCCACACGGCGATCGCATGGCGCGGGCCCGTCGAGACGAGCGCGAGGTAACGCGGGTTCGGCACGTGCCGGCCGAGCTCGCCGCCGGCAAGGATCGCGCGCAGGTTCGCCTCCAGCGCCGGCGCGGCGCGCACCGCGAACACCGCGGCCTTGGGCACCGGGCGATGCTCCTGCGAGGCGCAGTCCCCGATGCCGAACACCTCGCGGTAGGTGACCGACTGCAGGCTGTCGTTGGTGAGGAGGAAGCCCTTCTTGTCCGTCGCGAGGCCCGAGGCGCGGATCCACTCCTGCGCTCCCGCGCCCGTGGCCCAGAACGTCGCGTCGGAGGCGAACTCGATGCCGCTTTGCAGGCGCACGAAGCCTTCGCCCACCTCTTTCACGGGGCTCGAGACGTGCATGCCGATGTTGCGCCGCGCGAGGTGCTTGCGAAGCTTCGCGCGCGCGTGCGGCGGGAATTCGGGCAGCGGCACCTCGGTATCCGTGATGACGCGCACGTGCGGCGCATCGCCCTGCATCTCGCGGCGAAGGCCGTGCTCCATGGCGAGCGCGAGCTCGACGCCGGCCGCGCCGCCGCCCACCAGCGTGACCGACGAAACCTTGCCGGCGCGGGCCCGCGCCCGCATGTCCACCCAGCCGCGCACGAGGCTCTCCAGGGGCCGCATGGGAATGGCGTGCTGCGCGGCGCCCTGCGCCTCGCCGTACACCGGGCACGAGCCCACGTCCAGCGAGAGCGCGTCGTACGCCACGACCGTGCCGTCGGCGCATTGCACCTCGCGCGCCTCGGGACGCACGCGCATCGCGTTGGCGAGCACCAGGGTCGCGTTGGCGGCGCGCGCGAGGGCGGCCACGTCGATCGCGCTGTCGGCGAGCGCGTAGTGGCCGGCGATCACGCCCGGCACCATCGCGGTATAGACGAGCCTCGAGTGCGGCGTGACGAGCGTCACGTCGGCGCCGGGGATGGGGCTTTCGGCCAGCCCGCGCAGCACCTCGACGTGGCCGTGGCCGCCGCCCAGCAGCACGAGGCGCTTCACGGCCGCGCGCCCAGGCGGAAATCGCCGAACCACACGGTCGCGCTCTCCTCGGTCTGGTCCGTGTCGTTGCCCGCGACCACGGCCACGACGCGCGGCACGCGCCCCGTCCATTGCCTGCCGAAAGCCGCCACGAAGTCGGCCTCCACGTCGCGTTGCTCCTCGATCCATTGCCCGGCCCGTGCGGCGCCGCTCTCCACCACCACCACGCGAACGTGCCCCATGTGCGGGCTCCACGCGGCGGTGCCGGGGGAATGCGTATTGTCCCAGACGTAGCAGATCGCCGCCGCGGGGACGAAGGGGTAGAACGCGCGCGCGGCCGCGAGCTTGGTGCGCTCGGAGAGCGGCAGCTGGGACTCGGGATAGTCGAACGCCACGTACACGCGCGCGGCGAAGTCCTCGCGGTCCTTGGCCTCGAGGCGCGCCTTGTCCACGACGCGGTCGATCTTCCAGCGCCACGCGAGCAACGGCGTGCGCTTCGGGTCCGCGGACATCACGTGCGAGACCATGCCGAAGGAATCCGTGGTGGCCACCCGGACCACCGTGGCGTCGCCCTCGCGCACCGCGCGAAATTGCGGCTTCGGGCCGTAGGGCAGCGTGATGGTGGACCAGCCCGCGGGCATTCGCTCGCCGGGGGTCGCGGTGGAAAAGGGCGGGATCGCCGCCTCATCGGCCGCAAGGCCCATGGACGCGAAGCCGAGCGCCAGCATCGCCGCAACGCGCCTCACGCGCGAACCTCCTCGAGCAGGCCCTCTCGCACCAGGCGGTCGTAGTCTTCGGGGCGATCGACGTCCCACAGCGTCTCGAGCTCGATCCAGCGCGAGCCGGACGCGCGCAGCCGCTCGCGCGTCTCGGCCATCACCTCGCCACCGCCCCACGCGATCCCTTCGAAGAGGCCGGGGCTCGGCCGCGCGAGGCCCAGCAGCACGTATCCGCCGTCCTCGGCCGGGATCACGACGGCGTCGTGGGTGGCCAGCGCAGCGGACGCCTCGCGAATCAGGCCCGCGTCCAGGGCCGGGCAATCGCTGCCGATGGCGAGCAGCGCGTCGCCGCGTGCATGCGCCACGGCGAATGCGGCGGCCATGCGCGCGCCCAGGTCGCCGCCGGGCTGGCGGCGCAGGGCGACCCGGTGCTCGGCCGCGCAGCGCCGGAAGAGCTCGTGGGATTCGTCGGGCGCGCACCAGATCTCGACGGGGCCCAGGCCCGAAGCGACCGCGGTCGATACGGCCCGGCGCACGAGGAGCGAATGCAGGCACGCGGCCTCGCGAGGCCCGAGCCTCGCCGCAAGGCGCGTCTTCACTTCGCCGGCGACCGGTGCCTTCGCGAACACCGCGACGCCCGCGCGCTCAGCGGCCGTCATAGCGGCGGGCGAGCGCGACCGGGTCGCAACCCAGCGCGAATTCGAGGCGCAGGCGCCACATGAGCGCGATGGTGCGCAGGGTGCCGCGCGACTCCCAGCGCCGCGCCGAGGTCACGACGCGCTCGCGCAGGCACGCGGGCCGCGAGACGCGGCGCAGCGCGCGGCTCATCGCCACGTCTTCCATGAGGGGGATCGCGGGAAAGCCGCCGACAGCCTCGAACGCCGTGCGCCGCACGAAGATCGCCTGGTCGCCGGTGGCGATGCCCGTCAGGCGCGAGCGCGCGTTCATCATCGCCGCAACGAGCAGGAGCATCGCGCCGCCGCGATCGATCGCCACGTCGAAGCGGCCCCAGGCGTGGCGGGTCCCGAGCGCTTCGCGCACCGCATCGATCGCGCGCGGCGGAAGGATCGTGTCGGCGTGCAGGAAAAGCAGCACGTCGCCGCGCGCCGCCGCCGCGCCTGCGTTCATCTGGGAGGCTCGCCCGCGCGGCGCGGTGAGCACGCGATCGGCGAGCGGCGCGGCGATCGCGCACGTGGCGTCGCGGCTTCCTCCGTCAGCGACGATCACCTCGGTGCCCGCGGCGCGCTCCTCGCGCAACGCGGCGAGCGTCGCGCCGATGACGGCCGCCTCGTCGAGGGCCGGGATCACGATGGACACGCGCAGGGGTTCCACGACGCTAGTCCCTGGGCCCGTAAGCCGGCGCCTTGTCGGTGGCGAGGTCCCAGCCACGGCCCAGCACGCCGGCAAGGCTCCCCTCGCCGCGCGACCACGCCGCAAAGGCCTGCGTGAAGGCGAGCTGCCCGCGGGTGGCATGCCGGCGCTTCCAGACGCCCGCCGCGTACTTGTTCGCCTCGGACATCGTGGGATATGTGTGCACCGTGCCGAGGATGGCGTTCATGCCGAAGCCATGGCGCATCGCGGCCACGTATTCGGCGAGGATGTCGGCGGCATGCTCGCCGGCGATGGTGGCGCCGAGGATGCGATCGGAGCCGGGGCGCGTGAGCACCTTGACCATCCCCTCGGCCGCGCCGTCGGCGATCGCGCGATCCAGGTCATCCAGGCCGTACACCGACACCTCGTACGGAATGCCCCGCTCCCGCGCCTCGGTTTCGTTGAGTCCCACGCGCGCCACCTCGGGGTCGGTGAAGGTGGCCCAGGGAATCACCGACCAATCGACGCGGAAGCGCCGCAGCCGGCCGAAGATCGCGTTGACCGCGCAGTACCACGCCATGTGCGAGGCGGTGTGCGTGAACTGGTACGGGCCCGCGACGTCCCCGCACGCGAAGATGTTGGGATACGCGGTCTGCAGGTACTCGTTCACCTCGACGGTGCGCTGCTTCGTCGTGCGCACGCCGAGCTCCTCGAGGCCGTAGCCCTCGGTGTTGGCGACGCGGCCCACGGCGCACAGGATCTCGTCGCACGCGATGCGCTCCTGCAGGCCGCCGGCCTCCACCAGCACGGACTTGCCGCCGCTTTCGAGGCGCACCTCGAGCGCCTTGTGCCCGGTGAGCACCTGCACGCCCTCCTCGCGGAAGCGGCGCGCGACGAGCGCGGAGAATTCCGGATCCTCGCGCGGGAGCAGGCGCGGCAGCATCTCGACCTGCGTGACCTGGGAGCCCAGCCGCGCGAAGCATTGCGCAAGCTCGCAGCCGATCGGCCCCCCGCCCAACACGACGAGGCGCCGCGGCAATGTGCGCAGGTCCCAGACCGTGTCGGAAGTAAGCGGCTGCGCCTCGCCGAGCCCCGGGATCGGCGGGATGAAGGGCCGGCCGCCCGCGGCGACCACGATGGCGCGCGTGGCGAGCGTGCGCTTGGAGCCGTCGGCGAGCGTCGTCTCCACCGTCCATGGCGAGGCGATGCGCGCGTTGCCGGCGATGCATTCGACGCCGAGCTTCGTGTAGCGCTCGACCGAGTCGTGGGGCTCGACGCGCTTCACCACGTCCCTCACGCGATCCATCACCTCGGCGAAATCGAAATGCGCCTCGGCCGAGCGGATGCCGAGCTCCCGCGCGCGGCGCACCTGGGCGACGAGCTTCGCCGTGCGGATGAGCGCTTTCGACGGGACGCACCCCGTGTTGAGGCAGTCGCCGCCCATGCGGTGCTTCTCGACGAGCGCGACCTTCGCCTTCACGGCCGCGGCGATGTAGGCCGTCACCAGCCCCGCCGAGCCCGCGCCGATGACCACCACGTTGTAGTCGAAGCGCGCGGGTCGCGGCCATTTCGCGTAGATCCTGCGGGCCTTCACCGACTCGAGCGCGCGCTTGGCGACGAGCGGGAAGAGGCCCAGCAGCAGGAGCGCGGCGACGAGCCCCGGCGACACGCGGAACTCGCCCAGCTGCGTGCCCGCATACACGTACACGATGGTGCCCGCCAGCATGCCGAGCTGGCTCACCCAGTAGAAGGTGGCCGTGCGCATCGGCGTGAGCCCCATGGCGAGGTTCACCACGAAGAAGGGAAAGCCGATCACGAGCCGCAGCGCGAAGAGGTACAGGGCGCCTTCGCGCTCGAATCCCGCGTCGATCGCCTTCAGCTTCTCGCCGAAACGCTCCTGCACCCAGTTGCGCAGGAGATATCGCGAGGCAAGGAAGGCGAGCGTGGCCCCGATGGAGGAGGCGAACGAGACGATCACCACGCCCCACGCGAGGCCGAAGATGGCGCCCGCGGCGAGCGTGAGGATCGCCGCGCCCGGCAGCGACAGGCCCGTGACCGCCACGTAGATCGCGAAGAACGCCGCCGCCGCCTCGAAGGGGTGGCTCGCGCGGTACGCCTCGATCGACGCGCGCTGCGCCTGGAAGAACTCGAGGCTCACGTAGCGGCGCAGGTCCAGCGCGAAGAACGCGATCACCAGCGCGGCGATCACGGCGAGCGCGGCGATCCTCCCGCGGGTCACCGGGCCGCCCGCTCCACCGTGTGGCGGGGTCCCCCGGCCATGCGGCGCCAGTAGGAATCGTGCGCGGGCGAGCCGGGCGGCCAGCTCGAGAGGAAGCGCGCGTTCCATCGATCCGCGTCGTAGCCCACCTCGATGAGCTCCACGTGGACGCCGGCCACCTGCATGCCCGCGACGCGCCGGCCCGCGTACGGGCGCGTGCCGATGCGCGTGACGATCCCCTCGCGCCGCCGCGCGAAATTGGGCATGCCGGCCGCCCCGTTGTTGGCCACGACGCGCGGCGCGCCATCCACGGTGAACGCGCGCAGCGCCGGCAGGCACGTGTGGCTGCTCGCGAAGAGGTCGACCTGCGCCTCGCAGAAGACGGAATCGATCCAGCGGCGGTGGCGCGGATCGTCGAGGCGGTCGTGGGCGAAGCCCCAGCCGGCGAGCGAAGTCGCGTCGCCGTGCACGATGCCCGCGCGCGCCCCGCCGATGCGCGCCACGAGCGTCATGGGCAGGGCGGCGAGCTGCGCGGCCCGCTCGGGAACATCCAGCGCGGTGCGCCGCAGCCGCGCGATGATCTCGTTCGAACGCGACACCTCGGCGTCGCTCACGTCGAGCGGATAGGCGCAGCCGCAGCCGGCGCCCTCGTGTCCGATGGCGATCTCGGTCTCGACGTTGCCGCGCAGTGCCGGGTGCGCGGCGACACCTTTGCTGATCGCCTCGAAATCCCCGGCCGCGACGTCGAACCAGTGGAAATCGCCGTTGAAGACGAGCGTGGGCCGGCGCTCCTCGGCGCCCGCCATCGCGTCGATCGCCTCCAGCGCCTCGACGTTGCCGTAGAGGCCGCCGATCACGTACACGGTGTCGGCCACGATCTGCGGCGCGCGGCGGAACACGCGCGGCGAGTAGCGGTACGAGGCCGGGCAGGCGCGGCCCGGCTGCGTCTCGGCCTCGGCCTCGCGCGCGGCGCGTGCGGGCGAAGGCGTCATGCGCCGAGCGCCCCGCCGCAGCTCGAGCCCTGCCCGGCCGTGCAGCCGTAGCAATGCTCGCGCACCACGATCGGATTGCCTTCGAGGTCGCGGCCGAGCACTTCCGTGAGGTGGGTGCGTGCGCGCCCGGCGACCCTGAGCGGCAGGCCCAGCATCTGGTTGAAGTCGCAGTCGTAGAGGTAGCCCTGCCAATCCACCGAGACGAGCGAGCGGCACATCACCGAGCCGAGGTTGGTGTCGCGATGCGCCGCGCGCAGCAGGTCCATGTAGCCGTTGAACTCGCCGCGCGTGACGAGCGTCGAGCCGAAGCGCTGGATCGGCATGTTGGCGAGCGTGTAGAGGCGGTTGAACGCAATGCCGAAGGCCTCGCCGAGGATGCGCTTGTAGTCGGCTTCCAGCGGGGCCTGCGGTGGCGGCAGGCTCGGGCCCTGCGGGTTGTACACCAGGTCGAGCGTGAGGCCGGAGCCCTCGCGCCCGTAGCCCAGGGCGTTCAGCTTCGCGATCGCGCGGATGCTCGCTTCGTAGACGCCCTTGCCGCGCTGGCGGTCCACCAGCTCCTCGGTGTAGCACGGCAGCGACGCGATGATCTCGACCCGCTCGGCGGCGAGGAAGGCGGCGAGGTCCTCCTGCCCGGGCTCGTGCAGGACCGTGAGGTTGCAGCGGTCGATCACGCGCGCGCCGCGCCGGCGCGCCCCGCGCACGAGGTGGCGGAACTGCGCGTTCAGCTCCGGCGCGCCGCCCGTGATGTCCAGCGTGGCCGCGCCGCTCGCCTCGAGATATCCGAGAACGTGGTCGGCCGTCTCGCGCGTCATCGCCTCCGTGCGCGTGGGCCCCGCGTTCACGTGGCAGTGCAGGCACGACTGGTTGCACACGTAGCCCACGTTCACCTGCAGGGTCTCCAGGCGGGCGCGGCGGATCGGGGGAAAGCTCGTGTCGAGAAGCAGCGGGAGCGTTGCGTGCATGGGATCCTTGCGTGCTTGCTACGGCCATCTTAATGGATGATTGCGGCTAGACTAGGAACACATGGCCAACGACCGCAAGCCCCCCGACGCCGACGGCGCGCGCCTGGATTTCTCGGGCGCCATGAGCTATGGCGACTACCTCGGCCTCGACGCGGTGCTGGGCGCGCAGAAGCCGCGCTCGCGCGACCACAACGAGATGCTGTTCATCATCCAGCACCAGGCCACGGAGCTCTGGATGAAGCTCGTGATCCACGAGCTCACCGCGGCGCGCGACCACGTTCGCGCCGGCGACCTGCAGCCGGCCTTCAAGATGCTCTCGCGCGTTGCGCGCGTCATGGCGCAGCTGAACCAGGCGTGGGACGTGCTCTCGACCCTCACGCCCGCCGAGTATTCGTCCTTCCGGTCGGAGCTGGGCGCCTCGTCGGGGTTCCAGTCGTACCAGTACCGCGCCATCGAGTTCCTCCTCGGCAACAAGAACGCGCTGATGATGGAGCCGCACCGCCACCGCGCCGACCTCTTCGCGCGCCTGGACGAGCTGCACCGCGCGCCGTCGCTCTATGACGAATCCATACGGCTGCTGGCGCGCCGCGGATTCACGATCGACCCGTCCTGCGCGGAGCGCGACTGGGGCACGAGGCACGCCTACGACGAATCCGTGTGCCGGGCGTGGGTGGAGGTTTACCGCGCCACGCAGGAGCACTGGGAGCTCTACGAGCTCGCCGAGAAGCTCGTGGACCTGGAGGATGCCTTCCGCCAGTGGCGGTTCCGCCACGCGACCACCGTCGAGCGCGTGAT
The DNA here is from genome assembly GCA_035519515.1 of Usitatibacter sp. Classification (GTDB taxonomy): domain Bacteria; phylum Pseudomonadota; class Gammaproteobacteria; order Burkholderiales; family Usitatibacteraceae; genus Usitatibacter. Next base: position 38,377 of record DATIWC010000039.1, on the reverse strand, counting down.
CGGGATGAAGCGCGGCACCGGCGGCACCTCGGGCGCGGCCTACCTGCGCCGCGCGGTGGAGGTCGAGCTCTTCCCGGAGCTCTGGCGGGCGCGCACCCAGCTCTAGGATCGTGAACGAGTTCGAGCTCAAGTTCGACGTCTCGCCGTCCGCGCGGCGCGCGCTGATGGCCCTCGCGGCGCTTCCGGGCAAGCCACGCCGCACGCGCATGCGCAGCATCTACTTCGACACGCCCGCCGGCGACCTCGAGAAGAACGGCATGGCGCTTCGCCTGCGGCGCGAAGCGGGCCGCTGGGTGCAGACGCTCAAGGCGGGCGCCGGCGGCACGGGCGGCGTGCATTCGCGCGGCGAGTGGGAGTTCGGGCGGCGCGGGCCCACGCTGGACACGAGCCTGCTCGCGGGCACGCCCTTCGCGAGCCTGGGAAGCGAGGTGGCGGCGCAGCTGGCGCCGCGGTTCGAGGTGCTGTTCACGCGCGAAGCGTGGAACGTCGAGCCCGCCGCCGGCAGCAAGCTCGAGGTGGCGCTCGACCTCGGCGCCGTGCACGCCGGCACGCGCGAGCACCCCATCGCGGAAGTCGAGATCGAGTGCCTCGAAGGCGCGCCCGCGCAGGCCTTCGAGCTCGCCGGCCGGCTGATGGCGCACGTGGAGCTGCGGGCGAGCCGCGTATCCAAGGCCGAGCGCGGCTACCGGCTCCTGCGCGGGGAGCGCGCCAAGCCCGTCAAGGCCCGCAAGCTGCGCCTCGATGCGTCGCTCACGCCCGCCGACGCCGCGCGCGCCATCGTGGGCGCCGGGCTCGACCAGCTGCTGGAGAACGACGCCGGGCTCGAGACGAGCAGCGACCCCGAGTACGTGCACCAGGCGCGCGTGGCCATGCGCCGCATGCGCTCGGCGTTGCGCATGTTCCGGCGCGAGATCGGGCTCACGCGCGCGAAGGCATGGCGCGGCACCTTCGGCGAAACGAGCCGCGCGCTCGGGCACTCGCGCGACTGGGACGTCTTCGCCCTGCACACGCTGCCCGCCGCCCTGGAGGCCTACGGCGACGCCGCCCTGGCGGCGAGCCTGCGCCGCAAGGTCGCACGGCGGCGGCGCCACGAACGGCAAGCCGCGCGGGAGGCCCTGCGCTCCCCGAACCATGCGGTGGCGGTGCTCGAGCTGTCGCAGTGGCTCGCCCACGCCGACCCGGGCGAGGACCCGCCCTCGCTCGAGGCGCTCGTGGATTTCGCCGCCCGCGTGATCCGCAAGCGCCGCAAGGACCTGCTCGCCGGCGCGCTGATGCTCGCCACGCTCACGGTGGAGGAGCAGCATCGCGTGCGCATCGACGCGAAACGGCTGCGCTACGCGCTGGACGCCCTGGGCTCGCTCTTCAAGCCCGAGCCGCTCGAGACCTTCTCCTCGACCGTCGAAGCGCTGCAGGACGCGCTGGGGGACTGCAACGACGCGGCCACGGCCACGCGCCTGCTCGCCCAGCTCGACGCGCCGCAGCCCTTCGTCGATTTCGCGCGCGGCTGGTTCGGCGCCCGCGCGCGCTCCGATGCGGCCCTCCTCGAGCCGATCGTCGCCGACCTCACGCGCCGGCGCGGGGAGTGGCTCAGGAAGGCGTAGGCGGGATAGCGCAGATTTGACGGCGCGCAAGCGCGGGCCCGCGCGGGAGCGCAAGCTGCGTCCGAAAAGGGGGATTGCCACGTGTTCGAATCCGCGGAGATCGGCCACAAGCTCGAGAAGTCCGTCTACAGGCGCGAGGTCCCGAAGCTGCGCCGGGAGCTCCTCGACCTGCAGTACAAGCTGCTCAAGGACGGACGCTTCCAGACGATCATCCTGGTGAACGGCGTCGACGGCGCCGGCAAGGGCGAGACCGTCAACCTGCTCAACGAGTGGATGGATCCGCGCCACATCCACACGCACGCGTTCGGCGAGATGACCGACGTGGAGCGCGACCGGCCCGAGATGTGGCGCTTCTGGCAGGCGCTCGCGCCCAAGGGCCGGATCGGGATCCTGTTCGGCTCCTGGTACACCGACCCGATCCTCAAGCGCGTGATGGGCCACGAGAAGCGCGCCGAGTTCGCGCGCCGCCTCGAGCGCATCCGCCACTTCGAGCGCATGCTCGCTTCCGAGGGCACGCTCCTGCTCAAGTACTGGTTCCACCTCTCGCGCAAGACGATGAAGAAGCGCCTCGAGCAGCTCTCCGCGCACAAGAAGACGGCCTGGCGCGTGGGCCCCGAGGAGTGGGAGCACTACAAGCACTACGACCAGTTCGTGGACATCTGCGAGGATGCCCTGCGCGAGACGAGCACCGGCGAAGCGCCCTGGGAGGTGATCGAGGGCAGCGACCCCTACTACCGCTCGCTCACGGCCGGCAAGCTCCTCTACGACAGCCTCGCGGCGCGCCTGAAGAGCGGCCCGCCGGTGATCTCGCCCCCGCCGCCGCCGCCCGCCCCGCCGCTGGACGGGCGCACGCTGCTCGCCTCGTTCGACTACACACGCAAGCTCGACAGCCGTGAATACGCGCGCCGCCTGGTGAGGGCGCAGGGCCGGTTGAACCAGCTCACGCGCTCGAAGAAGATGCGCGAGCGTTCCATCGTCATGGTCTTCGAGGGCATGGACGCGGCCGGCAAGGGCAGCACGATCCGGCGCATCACCCAGGCGATGGACGCGCGCTTCTACCGCGTGATCCCGATCGCCGCGCCCAGCGACGAGGAGCGCGCCCAGCCGTACCTGTGGCGCTTCTGGCGCCACATCCCGGGCCATGGCCGAGCCGTGATCTTCGATCGCTCCTGGTACGGGCGCGTGCTCGTGGAGCGCGTCGAGGGCTTCGCCACGGAATTCGACTGGACGCGCGCCTACCACGAGATCAACGACTTCGAGGAGCAGCTCACCGAAGCCGGCGCGATCGTGGTGAAGTTCTGGCTCGCCATCACGCCGCGCGAGCAGTTGAAGCGCTTCAAGGCGCGCCAGGAAATCGCCTACAAGCGCTTCAAGATCACCGCCGAGGACTGGCGCAACCGCGAGAAGTGGCCCCAGTACGAGCGCGCGGTGAACGACATGATCGACCGCACCTCCTCGGACGTCGCGCCGTGGAACGTGGTCGCCTCCGACGACAAGCTCTTCGCGCGCATGGAGACGATCGAGCGGCTGGCCGAGCGCATCGAGGAAGCGCTTTGAGGCGAGCGGCCGCGCGATGAGCGCAGGCGCCCTGCCGCGCCTGGAGATCGCGTGGGCGCTCGGCGCCGCGCTGGCGCTCGCCCTCGCCCTGCTCGCGCTGCGCCCGGCGGAGCGGCGCAGCGTGCGCAACGCGCTGCTGCTGCTGGGCGCCTGCGCGATCGCGGTGGTCGCGATCGAACTCACCGACACCATGGGCGCGCATGCCGCCGCAGCCTTGGCCGCCGAAGGCGCGATCGGGCTCGCGGGCATCGTCCTGCTGCGCCTGGCAGTGCTCTTCGTCTTTCGCGTGGTCCTCGAGGCGGCCGGCGCCCGCCCCGCCAACATCGTCGAGGAGCTCACCGCCGGCGCGCTCTACCTGGCATGGGGACTGCTGTGGCTGCGCCTCGAGGGCGTGGATCCGGGAGGCCTCGTGGCCACCTCGGCCGTCATCACCGCGGTGGTCGCCATCTCGATGCAGCACACGCTCGGCAACGTGCTGGGCGGCGTCGTGCTGCAGTTCGACCGGTCGCTGCGCACGGGCGACTGGCTGCGCCTGGACGACGCCACCTCGGGCGTGGTGGTCGACGTCACGTGGCGCCACACTTCCATCGAGACCCGCAACGGCGAGACCGTGGTGATCCCCAACGGCTGGCTCATCCAGAACCGGTTCACGGTGATCGGCTCGCGCGGGGCCGAGCGCCCGCTGTGGCGCCGCGTGGTGCGCATCAACGTGGACCTGGAAGCCCCGCCCTCGCGCGTCATCGCGGCGCTCGAAGCCGCGGTGCGCGACGGCGAGATCGCGCACGTGGCGCCGCAACCCGAGCCCACCGCGGTGCTGCTCGACTTCGGCCCGCGCCACGGCGCCTACGCGCTGCGCTACTGGCTCGATGACCCGCGAGTGGACGACCCCACCGACAGCCAGGTGCGCGCGCACATGCTCGCCGCGATCGAGCGCAACGAGATGCGCCTGGGCGTGCCGTTCCAGGAGCAGTTCGACGTTCGCGACGACGAGGGCCATCGCGCCGAGCGGGTGCGCCGCGAGCGCGACCGGCGCATCGCGGCGCTGGGAGCCGTGGAGCTCTTCGCGCCGCTCACGCCCGCGGAGCGCGAGTCCCTCGCGGGGCACCTCGTGTACGCGCCGTTCGTGGCGGGCGACGTGATGACGCGGCAGGGCGCGACCGCCCACTGGCTCTACCTGATGGTCTCGGGCAGCGCCGACGTATGGATCGACACCCCCGGGGGCCGCAAGCCGATCGCCACGCTCGAGGCCGGCAGCGTGTTCGGCGAGATGGGCATGATGACCGGCGAGCCGCGGCGCGCCAGCGTGGGCGCGCGCACCGACGTGGTTTGCTACCGGCTCGACAAGTCGGGGTTCGCCGAGATCATCCGCGCGCGGCCCGACGTCGCCGATGCCATGGCGCACGTGCTCGCGCGCCGCGAGGTGGAGCTCGAGGAGCGCCGCAGCCACGCGGACATGTCCGCGCATGCCGCGCAGAAACACGCCGACATCCACGCGCGCATCCGCGCGTTCTTCGGCCTCGCCTGAAGGCTAGGCGAGCGTGAGGCGGATGCGGTTGCGCCCGAAGAGGTAGGCGTAGTCGGCGGTGGCGGTGAGCCCGTGCGCGAGCAGCACGCCCAGGCCGCCTTCGCGGCGGGTCTCGGCCAGCGCCTCCAGCATCTCCCGGGTGGCCTGCGAGAACGGGTTGAACGGGCCCGCGAAATCCTCGTAGGTGAGCGATACCTCGCCGTCGCTCGCGCTCAACGTGATCCAGACCGGCGCATCGGCCCCGCCGCGATGGCCGTGCTTCACGGTGTTGAGGAAGAGCTCCTCCAGGACGAGGCTTGCCTTGAGGCAGCGCCCGCGAGCCACGCCCGCCCCGGCGCAGAAGTCGTCCACGAAGGCCCGGGCGTGCTTCCATTCCTCCAGCCGGGACGGAAACATCGCCATTCTTGTAGTGACAAGGTTCACAGGCAGGCCTCCCCGGGATTTGGCATTATAGGCATCGTCGTAAGAGGCACCCAAACCACTAAGGGGAAGATCATGCGCAAGGCGATGATCCTGGCGGCCGTCCTGGCAGTAGCGGGCCCGGCCATGGCGGCCGATGTCGGCCTCATCAAGGTTTCCAGGGGTAACGTGCAGGTGGAGCGCGCCGGGGCGCGCGTGCCGGCTTCCGTCGGCATGGGCCTGCAGGCCTCCGACACGATCGTGACCGGCGCCGACGGCTCGGCGGGCGTCACGTTCACCGACAACAGCCTGGTTTCCGTCGGCCCGAACACGGTGTTCGCGATCGACAAGTACAGCTTCGACAGCACCACGCACCAGGGCGAGTTCGAGGGCAACCTCAAGCAGGGGCGCCTGGCGGCGGTGTCGGGCAAGATGGTGAAGCAGACGCCCGAGTCGATGAAGATCCGCACGCCGTCGGCGATCATGGGCGTGCGCGGCACGGAGTTCCTCGTCCAGGTCGACGAGAAGTAGCCGGGCGTTGCCTTGAGAGTCCTCGCGTCCCTCGCGGCGGCGATCCTCGCCGCCGCGTGCGCTTCGACCCCGCCGGCGCCCGTGAAGCCCGAGCTCTTCGCGGTGGTCCCGGCCTCCGACGGCCACGTCGGGACGATCGTCGTGCACTCCCATGGCGACGACCGCGTGATCCATTCCGCGTACGGCGCCGAGCGCATCGGCACCGACGGCTCGATGAAGGAGGCCACGCTCACGCCCGCCGAGGTGAAGGAAAGCTTCGGCCCCACGCTGGAAGCCCTTCCCGGAAAGCCCGCCACGTTCGTCCTCTACTTCCTCGAGGCCCGCGACGAGCTCACGCCCGAATCCAAGGTCGAGATGGACAAGGTGCTCGCGGAGCTGAAGCGCCGCCCGCTGCCCGACATCGTGGTGATCGGCCACACGGACAGCGTGGGCAGCCTCACCTACAACGACAAGCTTTCGCTCGCGCGCGCCGAGCGCGTGCGCGACATGATGATCGGCATGGGCATCCCGGCCGATCGCATCACCGCCGCCGGACGCGGCAAGCGCGAGCTCCTGGTGCCCACCGACGAGAACGTCTCCGAGGCGCGCAACCGCCGCGTGGAGATCAACGTCCGCTAGTCGCGCTCCCCGCGCCGTTCCACCGCACCACCAGCAGCGTGATGTCGTCGGCCGGTTCCGCACCCGCGGTGAAGCGGTTCAGGTCCTCGCGCAGGCGCGCGATGAGCTCTCCCGGCTGGACGTCCTCCGGCATCCACGCAAGCGAGGTGCGCAGCCGCTCGCCGCCGAAGAACTCGCGCGCCGGGTTCATCGCCTCGGTCACGCCGTCGGTCACCACGCACAGCCACTCGCCCGCCGCGAGGGGCCGCCGGCGGGTCGGGAACTCGAACCTGTCGATCACGCAAAGCGGCGGCCCGTCGGGATTCTCGAAGCGCGCCGGCGCCCCGCCCGCCGTGCGCGCGATCGGCGGCTCGTGGCCCGCGTTGCTGTACTCGAGCTCGCCCGACTGGATGTCGAGGATGCCGGCGAACGCGGTCACGAAGAGCTGCTCCGGGTTCTCGTGCTGGATCTCGGATTGCGCGCGCCTGAACACCGCGCCCAGCTCGCCGCCGCGCAGCGCCGCGCTCTTGATCTGCGACTTCACCGAGGCCATGAAGAGGGCCGCGGGCAGGCCCTTGCCCGACACGTCGGCGACCACGAAGAAGAGGTGGGTGGGATCGATAAGGAAGCAGTCGTAGAAATCGCCGCCGACGGTGCGCGCGGGCTCCAGGAGCGCGGCGAGCCCGTAGCGCCGGTCGATCCCCAGGGCCTCCTGCGGGACGGGCAGCAGGCCCATCTGGATGCGCCGGGCCGCATCCACCTCGCCCGCCATGTGCGCCGCCTCTTCGCGCAGCACGCGCCGCTGGCGCTCGGCTTCCGAGAGCGTCCCCACCACGACGCTGCCGAACACCGCCAGCGTGCCGATCACGGGCCACGCGAAATCGAGCAGCACGTTGAACTGGCGAAACGCGACGAAGCCCGCGAGGATCTCCAGGAACACGAACGCCACCGCGAGGTTGATGCCCTGGAGCGCGGACAGGCGCGGCACGAACGCGATGAGCAGCAGCCCCGCGGCGACGAGCATCGCGGCCTCGACGTAGAGCATGAACGCCGGGCGCACGAGCGACACGCCGTTGTAGAGGTCCTCGATCACCTGCGCATGGAGGGTCACGCCGGGCACGAGGTCGCCCAGCGGCGTGAACTTCCAGTCCTGCACGCCGAGGCCCGACATGCCCACCAGCACGACCTTGCCGGCGAGGGCGTCCCTGTCCACCTTGCCCTCGAGCACCGCCTTCGCGCTCAGCAGGGGACGCTGGGGCGTGGTCATGCGCAGCCACGTGTTGCCGTCCTCCTGCAGGCGCGAGGCCATGTCGGCGAAGCGCATCTGCAGCAGCCCGCCCGGCGCGTCCTCGATGCGCAGGCCCGCTCCTACCGCGACCCGCAGGCACTCGGTGCCGAGCGAGGGAATGATCGCGCCCTGCACGCGCTGCACGAGCGGGACCACGCGCACGACCTGGTCGGCCTGCCACGAGTTGAGCAGGCCCCGTCCGGCGGCCGCGGCATCGAGCACCTCCACGTTCCCGATGTAGCCCGAGAACTGGGCGAGGCGCGCGACGCGCTCGCCCTTCGTCACGATGGGCGTCGCGCGCGGCGGCGGGGAATGCGCCGCGTTGTCGCCGCCGATTCCCAGCACGACGTTGCGGCCCTTCATCGCCCGTGCGAGCTGCTCGTCGTTCGAGGGCAGCGCCTGCAGCGCGCGCGCAAGGTCGGCGGGCAGGATCGGCATCTGCGCGGCCACCGCGGCGGGCGAGAAGCGGTCGGGCTCGCTGAAGAGGATGTCGAAGCCGATCGACGCGGGCTGGTATTCGGCCAGCTTGTCGACCAGCTCCGCGATGCGCGTGCGCGGCCACGGCCATTGCCCGTACGCGGCGAGCGATTCCTCGTCCACGACCACGACGGCGACCGGGTCGACCTCGCGCTCCATCGGGATGAGGCGCTGGTAGCCGTCGAAGACGAAGCTGCGCAGCGCGTCCGGGAACGAGCTCACCTGCGTGACGAAGAGCGTGAGTGCCACGAGGAGGACCAGGGCGGTGAGCCTGAATCCCCTCAGCCCGCTCAGAGATCGATCTCCATGCCGTCGTAGGAGGCCGACACGCGCAAGGCCTGGTCGCCGCGCGTGAGCTCCTCGAAGCGCCGCGCCTCCTTGAGCAGGCCCTCCAGCGTGGCGTCGTTGTTGGCGGGCTCGTGGTGGAAGAGCACCAGGTGCTTGGCGCGCGCCATCTGGCAGAGCTCCACGCCCACGATGTTGCTCGAGTGGCCCCAGTCGGCCTTCACGCTGATCGCCTCGGCCAGGGCGTACATGGCGTCGAAGATCACCACGTCGGCCTCGCGGAAGAAGTTGGCGAACGCCTCGGCCTCGGCGCGGTTCTCCAGCTTGTGCTCGGAGTCGGTCGAGTACACCACGCTCTTGCCCTGGTGCTCGAAGCGGTAGCCGTAGGAATCGCCGCCGTGCAGCTGCAGGTGCGGCGTGACCGTCATGCCGTTGATGTCGTAGGGCTTGTCGGGCTCGAGCTTCACGAAGTCGATGGTCGCGCCCAGCTGCTCCCAGGTGACCGGGAAGCACGGCGGGGACTGCTGCAGGCGGAAGGCATGCTCGAGCACGTCGTGGCAGCCGTGGATGTGGATCTTCGTGCCGGGCACGTAGGCCGGGCCGAAGAAGGGGAAGCCCATGATGTGGTCCCAGTGCACGTGGGACATGAACACGTTCACCGTCGCCGGCTTGCGCGCCTGGCGCGCGAGCACGTGCACGCCGAAGGGACGCGCGCCGCTGCCCATGTCGCACACGTAGTACTCGTCGCCGGGCAGCTCGATCTCGACGCACGGCGTGTGGCCGCCGAAGGTGTGGGTGAGGCTGAAGTCGAGCTCGGAGGTGGCGTAGCTGTGCGCTTCCTCGTAGCTGCCGAAGGTGCGGCCCGAGGCTTGCACCAGCGCCTGCGCGAGCTTGTCGCGGACGTCGGCCGCGGTGAGCCCCACCGGGATCGAGCCGCGCGTACCCCAGAATCGCACGCGCATGGCTATCCTTTCTCGAACGCCGCCGCGGCTTCGACGGACACCGTCGCCAGGGCCTCGCGCACGGTGGGGAAGACGGCGAACACGAGGTTGAAGTGCGAGATCTCGAAGATCTCGGTGACCATCGGCTGCAGCGCCGCCACGAGGATGCGCCCGTGGTTCTGCTTGGCCTGGCGGGAAGCGAGCATGAAGCAGCGCAGCCCCGCCGAGGAGATGTATTCGAGCCCCGCCAGGTCGAGCACGATCGCGCCCCCGTCGTGGGCCATGGCCTCCACGTGCTTCATCAGGTCCAGCGTGAACGCCGCGCACGTGTCCTGGTCGAGCCGCCCTTCGACTCGGAGCACGACTGCGTTGGCGAAACGCCGGGACGAGACGTTCATTGTTCTCGGAATCGGGAGCGGCGGGCGGCCTATTGTGGCACAGGCGTCGTGGGCGCAAGAAACCGGGAATCGGGGGGTCGGGCGGGTCCGTAGACCCCCTGCGGAATTTGGTGGCCTGGGGCGGAATTGAACCACCGACACATGGATTTTCAGTCCACTGCTCTACCAACTGAGCTACCAGGCCTTGGAAAGCTATAAATTATAGCGTTTTCGACCCTCCCTTAGCCAGTTTCCCCGAGTGCAAACCCAGCGTAGGGCGCTCGCCATCGCCGGCGGCGTCGCGGTGTCGGCGATCGGCGGAGCCCTCTTCGCGTGGCTCCGCACGCCATTGCCGTGGATGCTGGGCGCCATCTTCGCCACCGCCGTCGCGCAGGTGGCGGGGGCGAAGATCGAGCCGATGCCGGGCGCGCGGCCATTGGCCTTCATCGTGATCGGAACGTCCCTGGGCCTGTATTTCTCCGCGCCGGTCATCGCCGAGGTGGGCCGGCAATGGCCCTGGTTCCTGGCGCTCGGCCTCGCGGCGCTGGGCTTCGGCTCGACGAGCGCCTGGGTCCTTGCCCGCCTTTCGGGCGTGGATCGCACCACGGCGTACTTCGGCAGCATGCCCGGCGGCGCGGCGGAGATGGCGCTCATGGGCGAGCGCTACGGCGCGCTGCCCGACCGCGTCGCGCTCTCGCACTCGGTGCGCCTGGTCACGGTGGTGACGCTCTACCCGGTCTGCATCACGCTCGCGGGTTTCCATGCCACCGAGGACTACCGCGCCGTCACGATCCCCTTCGACGGCCCCCAGCTCGCCGTGCTCTTCGCCATCACGGGCTCGGTCGGCGTCATCGCGCGGCTGCTGCACATCCCCACGGCCTTCATGATGGGCGCGCTCGCCACCAGCATCGCGCTCACGGCGACGGGGCACACGTTCTCCTCGGTGCCGACCTACTTCACGAACATCGCGCAGGTGTTCCTGGGTTGCGCGCTCGGGGCGCGCTTCGAGCGCGACTTCATCGCGGCCGCGCCGCGCTTCCTGCTCGCCGTGGTTCCCGCGGTGCTGGTCACGCTGGTACTCGCCGTGCTGGTGGGATTCGCGCTCTCGTGGGGCAGCGGGGCCTATCTCGGCGGCGGCATCCTCGCCGCAGCGCCGGGCGGCATCGCGGAGATGTCGATCACCGCGAAGGTCCTGCGCATCAACGTGGCGTTCGTCACCGCCGCGCACGTGATCCGCTACGCGATCGTGGTGCTGCTCACGATCCCTGTCTACCGCCTGTTCCTGCGCCCGCGCGAGCGCCGCGAATGATATGTTGAAGCCCACGCGAGGACGGAGCCTGCCGTGAAGAACCGCAAGAAGCCCGAGGAGCTGCGCAGCCACCGCTGGTATGGCGCCAAGGACATGCGCTCCTTCGGGCACCGCTCGCGCACCGCGCAGATGGGCTACACGCGCGCCGACTACCAGGGCAAGCCGGTGATCGCGGTCATCAACACGTGGAGCGACATCAACGCGTGCCACTCGCATTTCCGCCAGCGCGCCGAGGAGGTGAAGCGCGGCGTGTGGCAGGCCGGCGGCTTCCCGGTGGAGATGCCCGCGATGGCGCTCGCGGAGATCTTCCAGAAGCCCACCACGATGCTCTACCGCAACCTCCTCGCCATGGAGACCGAGGAGCTGCTGCGCAGCTATCCGGCCGACGGCTGCGTGCTGATGGGCGGCTGCGACAAGACCACGCCCGCGCTGCTGATGGGCGCGATCTCCATGAACCTGCCGGCGATCTTCCTGCCCGCGGGGCCGATGCTGCGCGGCGACTATCGCGGCACGTACCTCGGCAGCGGGAGCGACGTCTGGAAATACTGGGCGGAGCTTCGCGCGGGCAACATCGGCGAGGCCGAATGGCGCGGCGTGGAAGACGGCATCGCGCGCTCGCCCGGCCAGTGCATGACGATGGGCACGGCCTCCACCATGACGGCGGCGGCCGAGGTGCTCGGCTTCGCGCTGCCGGGCGCCTCGTCCATTCCCGCGCCCGATTCGCGCCATGCGCAAATGGCCTCGCTCTGCGGCCGGCGCATCGTGGACATGGTGTGGGAAGACCTGAAGCCCTCGGACATCGCGACCGCCGCGGCCTTCGACAACGCGGCCACCACCGTGCTCGCGCTCGGCGGATCGACCAACGCCCTCGTGCACCTGGTGGCGCTCGCGCGCCGCGCCGGCGTGCCGCTCGACATCGGCCGCTTCGACGCGCTCGCGCGCCGCACGCCGGTGCTCGCCAACGTGAGGCCCGCCGGCCAGTACCTGATGGAGGATTTCTTCTACGCGGGCGGGCTGCGCGCGCTGCTCTCGCGAATCACCGACCTCCTCGATGCGTCCACTCTGAACGCCAACGGCCTCACGCTCGGCGAGAACATCGCCGGCGCGCAGGCGTGGAACGAGGACGTGATCCGGCCGCGCGCCAATCCGCTGGTGGCGAGCGACGGGCTCGCGGTGCTGCGCGGCAACCTCGCGCCCGGCGGCGCGGTGATCAAGCCCCCGGCGATGCAGGCGCGGCTGCAGCGCCACACCGGTCGCGCCGTCGTCTTCTCGAGCTACGACGACATGGCCGCGCGCATCGATTCGCCGGACCTCGATATCGACGCCGACAGCGTGATCGTGCTGCAGAACGCGGGGCCGCAGGGCGCGCCGGGCATGCCCGAATGGGGACAGCTTCCGATCCCGCAGAAGCTCCTCAAGCAGGGCGTGCGCGACATGGTGCGCATCTCGGATGCGCGCATGAGCGGCACGAGCTACGGTGCCTGCGTGCTGCACGTGACGCCCGAGTCGTATGTGGGCGGGCCGCTCGCGCTGGTGCGCACGGGCGACCGCATCGCGCTCGACGTGCCGGCTCGCAAGCTCGACGTGCTGGTCGACGATGCCGAGCTCGCCCGGCGCAAGGCCGCGTGGTCGCCGCCGCCCGCGCACTTCCACCGCGGCTACGGCGCGCTGTACATGAGGCACGTGAGCCAGGCCGACAAGGGCTGCGACTTCGACTTCCTCGAGGGAAGCGGCTCGCCCGAGCCGGACATCCACTAGTCGGCGGGGCGCCTAGGCGAAGGCAACCTGCTCGATGCCGTGGCCGCCCGCGGCGCGCGCGATGTCGAGGCGGCGCTCGGCGCGCTGCAGCAGCTGCTGCGCGTTCGTGGGGCTTTGCGCCCCGTAGGCCGCCACGCTGAAGCAGAAGCCGATGCGCCGGTCGAACTTGCTCTCGGCCAGCTGCAGCGTGCGCGTGGCCACGTTCATCGCCTCGGCCGCCGGGCATTCGATCAGCACCAGGGCGAACTTGCGCGGGCCCAGGCGCGCCACCGCGTCGCCCTCGCGCACGTTGCCGCGTAGCGCCTCGGCGAGCCGCGCGGGCAGCGCGCGATTGTGGGCGAGCACCGGCCGCGGCCCGTTGGCTTCCACGATCACCACGCCCAGCGGATGCGAATAGCGCTTCGCGCGGCGGATCTCGGCGTCGAGGAATCGAAGGAACTCGCGGGCCGAGAGCGCGCCCGTCTCGGCGTCGACCCGCGAGAATTGCGTGACGCGATCGATGAAGGCGCGGTGATAGGCCACCGCCCAGGCGAAGAGCGCGAACATGGTGAGCGTGGTGGCCGACTGCCATACGACGGGCGCGATGGACATTCCGGCGGGCCGCATGGCGAACGCCACGAAGACGCAGTAGCCCGCCGCCACGCCGGCGATGGCGAAGCCCGCGCGGTAGCCGAAGCTCCAGGCGGCGAGCGCCACCGGCAGGAGATAGAGCAGCGTGAGCGAGAAGGCGTTTCCCGAGGTCCACTCGAGGACCAGCAGCGCCGGCAACATGACCATCAGGGCCGCCTTGCCGATGCGGGGCCCGAGCGAGCGCGGCTGCGCGACGCGCAGGTCGTGGTCGCCGGGAGTGAGTTCCATGCGGCGCATGATCGCAAGAAACCGCCGCGCGGGCTGTGTTCTACCTCACGCCGCGCGTTACAGGCGCAAGAGAAGCGCTAGCCGCCCATGGCCTCGCGCAGGGCCGCCCGCTCGTCCGCGGCGAGCGCGCGGCTGAAATGCAGGAGCTGCTCGAGGATCTCCTCGCGCTCGAAGTACGCCTTGCGGCACGCGAGGTGGATGAAACCGCCCGGCGAGAACGTGCCCTCCTCGTGGAACACCAGCCGGATGCGCCAGGCGCCCTTCTCGATCGCCTCCTTGCACTGGCGGCACTTGGCCTGACCCGAGGGAGCGCGTTCGGCGCCGTCGATGCGCTGCAACCGGTGCTGCTCGAGCATCGCCCGCGCGATGCGTTCGAGGCCCTCTCGCCCGGGCAGCTCCGCCGGGGCGCCGGAGAGGGCTTCCAGCAGCACCCCGGGGCGCTTGTACGCGGCGCATGCGAGGTGGAACCAGTGCGTGACCTCGCCCTCCCCGAAGGGATTGGGCAGCGCTTCGCCCAGGCGCAGCTCGCCCTTGGGAAGCGCCTGGCCGCACCCGCGGCATTTCGCGCGCCCGCTCGCCGCGGGCTCGATCACGTGGGGCATGCGCGGATTGTCGCGCAAAAGAAAAACCCCGCCGAAGCGGGGTTTTTTTGGGTCGCCAGCAGACTTACATGTCCATGTCGCCCATGCCGCCCATGCCGCCGCCGCCGGGCATCGCGGGCTTGTCTTCCTTCGGCAGCTCCGCGACCATCGCGTCGGTCGTGAGGATCAACGCGGCCACGGAAGCGGCGTTCTGCAGCGCGTAGCGCGTGACCTTGGTCGGGTCCAGCACGCCCATCGCCACCATGTCGCCGTACTCGCCCGTCTGGGCGTTGTAGCCGAAGTTGCCCTTGCCCTCGGTCACCTTGTTGATGACGACGCTGGGCTCGTCGCCCGCGTTGCGGGCGATCTCGCGCATCGGCTGCTCCAGGGCGCGCACGATGATCTTCACGCCCGCGGCCTGGTCCTCGTTGTCGGTCTTGATCTTGGAGACCGCGTCCTTGGCACGCAGCAGCGCAACGCCGCCGCCCGGGACGATGCCCTCTTCCACGGCGGCACGGGTCGCGTGCAGCGCGTCTTCCACGCGGGCCTTCTTCTCCTTCATCTCGACTTCGGTCGCGGCGCCGACCTTGATCACCGCCACGCCGCCGGCGAGCTTCGCCACGCGCTCCTGCAGCTTTTCCTTGTCGTAGTCGCTGGTGGCTTCCTCGACCTGCTTGCGGATCGACTCGACGCGGGCCTTGATGTTGTCTTCCTTGCCGGCGCCGTCGATGATCGTCGTCGTTTCCTTGGCGATCTCGACGCGCTTGGCGCGGCCGAGGTCCTTGATCTGCGCGTTCTCGAGCTTGAGTCCCAGCTCCTCGGCGATCACGGTGCCGCCGGTGAGGATCGCGATGTCCTCGAGCATGGCCTTGCGGCGGTCGCCGAAGCCCGGGGCCTTCACGGCGCAGGTCTTGAGGATGCCGCGCAGGTTGTTCACCACGAGGGTGGCGAGCGCCTCGCCGTCGACGTCTTCCGCGATGATCAGCAGCGGGCGGCCGGCTTTCGCGATCTGCTCGAGCACCGGCAGGAGGTCGCGGATGTTGGAGATCTTCTTGTCGTGCAGGAGGACGAACGGGTCCTCGAGGACGGCGACCTGCTTGTCGGGGTTGTTGATGAAGTAGGGCGAGATGTAGCCGCGGTCGAACTGCATGCCCTCGACGAGGTCGAGCTCGTTCTCGAGGCCCTTGCCGTCTTCCACGGTGATGACGCCTTCCTTGCCCACCTTGTCCATCGCGTCGGCGATCGTCTTGCCGATCTCGGCGTCCGCGTTGGCGGAGATGGCGCCCACCTGGGCGATCTCCTTGCTGGTGGTGCAGGGCTTGCTGATCTTCTTGAGCTCCTCGACCGCGGTGTGCACCGCCTTGTCGATGCCGCGCTTGAGGTCCATCGGGTTCATGCCCGCGGCCACGTACTTCATGCCCTCGGAGACGATGGATTGCGCGAGGACCGTCGCGGTCGTGGTGCCGTCACCGGCCACGTCGGAGGTCTTGGAGGCGACTTCCTTCACGAGCTGCGCGCCCATGTTCTCGAACTTGTCCTTGAGCTCGATCTCCTTCGCGACCGACACGCCGTCCTTGGTGACGGTGGGGGCGCCGAACGAGCGCTCGAGGACCACGTTGCGGCCCTTGGGGCCGAGGGTGACCTTCACCGCGTCGGCCAGGATGTTCACGCCCGCGATCATGCGAACGCGCGCGTTCTCTTTGAATTTGACGTCTTTGGCTGCCATGTTGATTTCCTCTCGAATTCGTTTGGTGTGCCGGTCAGTTCACGACGGCCATGATGTCTTCTTCGCGCATCACGAGCAGCTCGTCACCGTCGATCTTCACGGTCGTGCCCGAGTACTTGCCGAAGAGGACCTTGTCGCCGACCTTGAGGTCGACGGGGCTCACCTTGCCGTCCTCGTTCTTCTTGCCGGGGCCGACGGCGAGCACTTCGCCCTGGTCGGGCTTCTCGGCGGCGGTATCGGGAATGACGATCCCCGAGGCGGTCTTACGCTCTTCCTCGAGGCGCTTGATGATCACGCGGTCGTGCAGCGGACGAAGTTTCATGTTTCCACTCCTCAGTTGAGATGGGGCCCGTTTCCGGTGTGCTGGAAGCCTGGCCTCGGTTTGAATTGGGCCGGCCGGGAGCGTCTGGCACTCACTGGCCGCGAGTGCTAATAATAGGCCCGTACGCCCCGAACTTCAAGTGGGAGTTAGCGCTAGCTGACTAAAGAAGCCGGCCAGCGGTGAAGCCTTGGGCTAGCGGGCGAGCCTCGCCGCGCGGCCGAACTGGTAGACGATGCGCCGCGGGCGGCGTGAGCGGCTGGCGCGGGTCGGCGCCGCCAGGTAGGGGCAGGGCGGATTGCGGTAGCCGCCTTCCTGCAGCGTCGCGTCGTCCGCGACCTCCGCCCACACGCCCCCGCGCACCGGCCTGAACAGCCACTGCACATATCCGGCGCGCGAAGCCGCCTCGATGAGATCGGGGGCATCGGGAACCTCGGCCACCACCGGCGCCTGGCCGTCGAGGGTGAGCGGCGTCGAGCCGAACGCGCTCATGCATTCGAGCGACTCCTGCTCGGGCGCGCCCGGGCGCACGAACGGCAGCGCTTCGGTGCGCGCGAGATCCCAGGACCCCAGCTCCCATGCGACATCCAGCACCTCGTTCTCGAGCGTCTCCAGGCGGTCCCAGCGCTCGTTCAGCTGCAGCGCCGAGCTCGGCACCGCCTGGTAGGCGACCACCTCCGCATCAGCCGTCTCGGCGAGCCGCGCCTCGACGAACCCGTGCCAATGCAGCGTAAGGACCACGGGGGTGTTCGCGTACGGGACCGCCGCCACGGTGATGGCCACCAGGGGCAGGCGGTTGGAGATCAATTGCGTCTCGATGCGGTCCAGCAGATGCATTCGATGTCCTCCGCGTCGTTCAGGCCTGCGGTGCAATTACCGCAAGCAAACAATGTGCACGCCGCAACTTCTCGCACGAAAACCGGCGCGCGTGTTGTTAGCACTCCCCCCGGGTGGATGCCATGGCCTTGAAAACATGGAGATCCCCGGAAGCGGATATAAAATGGGCCGGTTTACCAAGGAGGAGCGAAGGCCTTGCCGCTGCTGGGAAATGCCGAAAAGGGGGAGCTCGAGCGCCTCATGCTCGACCGCCTCACGGAGTACTACGGCAGGAACGGCCCGGGAGCGCTGCTGGTCGAGGGCGTACGGGTGGTGGTGACGGTGGAGGGCGTGGCCATCGACGTCGGCGAGACCCGGGACCCGCTCGCCGCGGTCGAGGTGCGCTCGCTCTTCACGGCGCTGTGCTACATCACGGGCGGCACCACGGCGCTGCCGCCAGACTCCCTCGAGACGCTCGCCACCGAGGCGACCAGCGCGGCCGCGCAGCAGATCAACCGCATCGCCGCTTCCTGACCCGATGGACAACCGGGAGATGGTCGCGCGCAGCCTCGCGGCCGTCTGGCATCCGTGCACGCAGATGAAGGCGCACGAGCGCTTCCCGCTCGTGCCGGTGGCGCGCGCCGAAGGCATGTGGCTCTACGACTTCGACGGGCGCCGCTACCTGGATGCGGTGAGCTCGTGGTGGGTGAACCTGTTCGGGCACGCCAACGCCGACATCGACGCGGCCGTGCGCGACCAGGTGGGCAAGCTCGAGCACGTGATGCTCGCGGGATTCACGCACGCGCCGGCGGTCGAGCTCGCGGAGCGGCTGGCACGCCTCGCGCCCGGCAAGCTCGGCCACGCGTTCTTCGCATCCGACGGCGCATCCGCCGCGGAGATCGCGCTCAAGATGGCCTTCCACCATTGGGCCAACCGCGGGCAGCCCGCCAAGCGCCGCTTCGTCTCGCTCGAGGGCGGATACCACGGCGAGACCGTGGGGGCGCTCGGCGTGACCGACGTGCCGGTGTTCCGCGACGCGTATGCGCCGCTGCTGCAAGGCTCCATCCTCGCGCCCTTCCCGGCCGACGCGGCAGGCGCGGCGCAGGCGCTCGAGCGCATCCTCGCCGAGCGCGGGCACGAGGTCGCCGCCCTGATCGTCGAGCCGCTGGTGCAGGGCGCGGCCGGCATGCGCTTCTACGATCCCGAGTACCTGCGCCGCGCGCGGGAGCTGTGCACGCGCCACGACGTGCTGCTCATCGCCGACGAGATCATGACGGGCTTCGGGCGAACGGGAACGATGTTCGCGTGCGAGCAGGCCTCGATCGCGCCCGACCTGCTGTGCCTGTCGAAGGGCATCACCGGCGGCTACCTGCCGCTTTCGTGCGTGCTCGCCACCGACGCGGTGTTCGGCGCGTTCTACGACGACGACGTGCGGCGCGGATTCCTGCATTCGCACTCGTACACGGGCAATCCCCTCGCCTGCCGCGCCGCGTGCGCGGTGCTCGACATCTTCGAGCGCGACCGCGTGATCGAGGCGAACGCGCGCAAGGCGCGCCGGTTCGACGAGATCGCCGCGCCGCTCGCCCGGCACCCGCGCGTGCGCAGCTTCAGGCGCCGGGGCATGATCTGGGCGTTCGAGGCGGACACCTCGGATGCCGCTTTCGCCTCGCGCGCCTTCGAGCTCGCGCTGTCTCGCGGCGTCCTGCTGCGGCCCATCGGCAAGACCGTGTACTTCATGCCGCCCTACGTGATCGACGAGGCGCAATTCGGCGAGCTCGTCGAGTGCGCGCTCGCCGTCGTGGAGACCCTCGCGCGATGAGGCGCGCTTTCGCCGCCGTCGTGCTTGCGCTCACGCTGCCGGGCTTCGCGCGCGACCTGCCCCGGCCGGTGCGCGCCGCGCTCACCGAGGCGAAAGTGCCGGTCGAAGCGGTGGGCGCGGTGGTCGAGCCGGTGGAGGGCGGGGCGCCCGTCGTCACGCACCAGGCGGACCTCGCGATGAACCCGGCCTCGGTGATGAAGCTCGTGACCTCGTACGCGGCGCTCGACCTGCTGGGCCCCGCGTTCACGTTCCACACCGACGCCCTCGTCACCGGGACGCTCACCGAGGGCAGCCTCGACGGCGACCTCGTGATCCGCGGCGGCGGCGACCCCAAGCTCACCTACGAGCGCCTCTGGCAGCTCATGCACCAGCTGCGCTCGCGGGGCCTGCGCGAGATCCGCGGCGACATCGTGATCGATCGCGGCTACTTCGCACCGCCCGCGAAGGAGGCGGCGCCCTTCGATTCGGAGCCGCGCCGCGCCTACAACGTGGGTCCCGACGCCTTCCTCGTGAACTTCCAGTCGGTGCAGTTCACCTTCGAGCCTTCGGGGCAGGGCGTGCGCGTCACCGCCGAGCCCGACCTTCCGAACATCGAGATCACGACGCAGCTGCGGGCAGTCCCCGGACCGTGCGGCTGGTGGCGGCGCGGACTTCGCTACGAGGTCGAGCAGAACGGGCTGCTCTCGCAGGTGAGCTTCGCCGGCACGATCCCGG
Organism: Usitatibacter sp.; assembly: GCA_035519515.1. Classification (GTDB taxonomy): domain Bacteria; phylum Pseudomonadota; class Gammaproteobacteria; order Burkholderiales; family Usitatibacteraceae; genus Usitatibacter. The sequence goes on along the minus strand of DATIWC010000039.1, from coordinate 18,899 downwards.
CCGAGTGCCCCGCGCGCACGTTCACGCTCTCGGTGCTCGATGCGCAGGCCAACGCGGAGGCGATGCTGCGCTGGACATGGAGCGAGGCGGGCGGAATCCTGCGCGGCAAGGTGCGCAGCGCCCCGGCGCCCGCCGACGCGCGCCTGCTCTACCGGTTCGAATCCGAGCCGCTCGCGAGCCTCGTGCACGACATGAACAAGTTCTCCAACAACGTGATGGCGCGCCACATCTACCTCGCGCTCTCGGCCGAGCTCGCGGGCGGGCCCGGCAACGAGGCGGCGAGCCGCGACATCGTCATGCGCTGGCTGGGCGACAAGGGCATCGACGCGCGCGGGCTCGTGATCGGCAACGGCTCGGGGCTGTCGCGCGATTCGCGGATCAGCGCAACGACGCTCGCCGCGCTGCTGCGCAGCGCCTGGGCGAGCCCGCTCATGCCGGAGCTCGCCGCGTCGCTGCCCGTCTTCGCGACCGACGGCACGCTCAAGCTGCGCCCCGCCGCGGGCGCCGCCGGGCACGCGCACTTGAAAGGCGGTACGCTGGACGGCGTCCAGGCCATCGCCGGCTTCGTGATCGATGCGCGCGGCAAGCGCTGGATCGTGGTGATGATGGCCAATCACGCGAACGCCAACGCGGCGCAGCCCGCCCTCGACGCGCTGGTCGAGTGGGTGTTCAAGGGAGCGCGATGAACGACCTCGCCGCCAACCAGCCGCCGCCCCTCGAAGGCTACGACGCCTACGCGGCCGATGCGTGGCTCGCTTCGGCGGTGGAACGCGCGCGCGTGGGATGGGTCGCCGCGGCCGCTTCGGACCTCGGAAAGTTCGTGGGCTCGGCCGAAGGGCAGGCACTCGCGGTCGCGGCCAATCGCCGCATTCCGGAGCTGCGCACCCACGACCGCTTCGGCAACCGCATCGACTTCGTCGAGTACGACCCGTCGTACCACGCGCTCATGGGGCGCGCCATCGGCGCCGGCGTGCACTCGCTCGCCTGGAAGCGCGAGGAGGGCGGCTTCTCGGCGCGCGCGGTGCTCTTCTACCTCTGGAACCAGCTCGAGCAGGGGACCGCCTGCCCCGTCACGATGACGTTCGCGTCGATTCCGGTGATGGCCCATGCGCCGGCCGTCGAGCGCGAGTGGCGCGCGAAGGTGCTCGCCGATGCCTACGATCCGCGGCCGCTGCCCGTCGCGAGCAAGCCCGGCGCGACCATCGGCATGGCGATGACCGAGAAGCAGGGCGGCTCGGACCTGCGTGCCGTGCAAAGCCGCGCGGAGAAGTCGGCGGACGGCTATCGCATCACGGGCCACAAATGGTTCTGCTCGGCGCCCATGAGCGATGCGTTCTTCACGCTCGCGCGCCTGCCCGAGGGCGTCACCTGCTTCTTCGTGGCGCGATCGCTGCCGGACGGCACGCGCAATGCCTTGCGCATCCAGCGCCTGAAGGACAAGATCGGCAACCGTTCCAACGCCTCCTCCGAGATCGAGTACGACGCGACGTTCGCCCAGCTCGTGGGCGAGCCGGGCCGCGGGATCGCGACCCTCATCGAGATGGCGCACCACACGCGCTTCGACATCGTGGTGGGCATCGCCGGCATGATGCGCGCGGCGCTGCGCCAGGCCATCCACCACGCGCGCCACCGCGAGGCGTTCGGCAAGCGCCTGGCATCGCACCCGCTGATGGCCAACGTGCTCGCCGACCTCGCGCTGGAAAGCGAGGCGGCCACGCGGCTCGCCTTGCGCCTGGCGCGCGCGTTCGACGCCTCGGCCCGCGACGAAGGCGAGCGCGAGCTGCAGCGCGTGCTCACGCCGATCGCGAAGTACTGGCTGTGCAAGCGCATGACGCCGGTGGCCGTCGAGGCCATGGAGTGCCTGGGCGGCAACGGCTACGTCGAGGAAGCGCCGCTCGCGCGCCTGTATCGCGAGGCGCCGTTGAACGGCATCTGGGAGGGAAGCGCCAACGTGATCTGCCTCGACGTGCTGCGCGCCATGGCGCGCGCGCCGCGCTCGATGCAGGCGTTGCGCGACGAGATCGCGGCTGCGAAGGACCCGCGCATCGACGCATGTCTTGCGGGCGCGATGCGGATGGCCGCCGACCCGGCCCTCGCGGAAGCGCAAGCGCGCACGCTCGTCGAGACGCTCGCCACCTGCATGCAGGCCTGCCTGATGGCACGCGAGTCCGCCCCGGCGGCGGCGAACGCGTTCGTCGAGTCGCGGCTCGAGGCGCGCGGCTGCGGGACGCGGTCGTTCGGGACGCTCGCTTCGGGAACGGATTTCGGCGCGATCGTCGATCGCGCGGGAAACTAGGCGGCCTGCCGCCGCCCAATTCCTGGGACGCGGGAAGCCACGAACAGCGCGGCAAGAGCGGCCGCGACGGCGAGCCCGAAAGTCATCCCGATGCCGCCGGGCTCCCATGCGAGCACCAGGAAGAACGAGGTGAAACCGGTGAGGCCCGCCACGAAGCCGCGCATCAGGCGGGCCACCGAGTCGGCCCCGTAGAGCGCGAGCGTGAAGGGCGGCATGATGGAGCCGGTCACCGGCAGCGAGAGCATCACCCCGCTCACCACCGGCCCGAAGTTCGCCGCGGCCCACAGGATCGCGGCGGCGAGCGCGAAGGCCGCGACGAGGCGAAGCCTCAATTCCATGCGCGGCACGGCAGGCAGCGTGGCTGCGTGCTGCGGATGCGGGAGCACAAGCCAGGCCGCAGCGAGGCTTCCGTACGCGAGCAGCGCTGCCCATGGGAGCGTCGGGGCGGCCCACGCCACGAGGAACGCTACGGCGGCGAAGCTGGCCCAACCCGCGGCGAGCGCGCCGGGCCATCGCAGGCGCCGCGAGGCATACGCGAAAGCCGTGAGGTGCGCGCATTGCGCCGCGACCGCGGCCGCGGTGTAGACCGCCGAGCGCGCCGCGAACTCCCCGCCATGGTCGAGCGCGAGGAAGAGCGTGATGGGGCCGCCGATCATCGGCATGCCGCCCAGATAACCCGACACGCGATGGCCCCAGCGGCGCGCGGCGAGGCTCGCGAGCCACACCGCGGCGGGAACGAGCAGCAGCCTTGCGAGCGTCGCCGCGCTCACTTCCTGGCGCGCTGGTCCTCGCGCCGGTTGCCGCCGCGCACCATGCGGTATTCGTACAGCCGGCATTCGAGCGCGCCGTTGAAGAGCACGGTCTTGCGCGCGGGCTGAAGGCGGATCAGCTTCGCGAGATCCGGATCCCCGGAAAAGATGAACGCCGTCCAGCCGGTGAATTTCTTCTTCAGCACGTCGCCCAGGGCCGGGTAGAACTCGGCGAGCTTCTCCTTCTCCCCCAGGCGAACGCCGTAGGGCGGGTTGGTGATCACCATGCCGTGGCCGCTGGGCGCCGAGAGCTCCAGCAGGTTCGCCTGCTTGAGCGTGACCGCCTCCTCGAGCCCCGCCTCCTTGAGGTTCAGCGCTGCATGCCCGAGCGAGCGCCCGTACAGGTCCGAGCCGAAGAGGGGCAGGCGCTCCAGCGGCTTCTCGGCCTTCTTCGCGTTGGCGAGCATGCGCTCCCACGCGGAGGCGTCGAAGCGCGCGAGCTTTTCGAAGGCGAAAGCGCGCTGCCTTCCCGCGGCGCGCCCCAGCCAGATCTCGGCCGCCTCCGAGAGGAACGTGCCGCCCCCGCACATCGGATCGAGCAGCGGGATGCCGGCGCGCCAGCCGGCCAGCCGCAATATTCCCGCCGCGAGGTTCTTCTTGAGCGGGGCCTCGCCCACGTGGTCGCGCCGCCCGCGGCGAAACAGCGACTCCCCGCTGGTGTCCACGTACAGCGTGCAGGTCTTCGCGTCGAGGAAGACGTGCACGCGCAAGTCCGGGTTGCGCGGCTCGACCGAGGGGCGCCGCCCGGTGGCGCTGCGGAAATGGTCGGCGATGGCGTCCTTCACGCGCAGCGTGACGAAATCCAGGCTCTTCACCGGGCTGCGGTGCGCGTTGGTCTCCACCTTGAACGTGCGGTCGGCCGTGAAATAGTGGTGCCAGCGCACCCCGTTCGCGGCCTTGTAGACGTCTTCCTCGCTCGCATAGGGGAATTGCGCGACCCGCCACAGGATGCGGCTCGCGATGCGCGAATGCAGGTTGGTGGTGTAGACGAGGTCGAAGGGACCGTCGAAGGCCACCCCGGCTTCCGCGGCCGCGCAGTGCCTGGCGCCCAGCGCCGTGAGCTCCTCGGCGAGCGCGGGAGCGAGGCCGCGCGGGCAGGGGGCGAAGAAATAATATTGGCCCGTGTCCTGTTTAACCAGGACGCGCGGCCGGTCCGCGGGCATCAGAAGGGCTTCACGATGGCGAGCACCACGATCGCGAAGAGCAGCACGGTGGGCAGCTCGTTGATCCAGCGGTAGAACACGTGGCCGTGCACGTTGGCCCCGCGCGCGAAGGTGCGCACGAAGTGCCCCAGCCAGAAGTGGTAAGCGACGAGGAGCGCGACCAGGACCAGCTTCGCGTAGAGCCAGCCGCCGGCGATGCCGTAGTGGAGCCACATCCACGCGCCGAACACGATCGTAAGCACCATGGCGGGCCACATGATGCCGCGATAGAGCTTGCGCTCCATCACCACGAAGCGGTCGTGGGAAACGTCATCGGTGGACTGGGCGTGGTAGACGAACAGGCGCGGCAAATAGAAAAGGCCCGCGAACCACGCGACCACGAATATGACGTGCAGGGACTTGATCCACAGCATGGGCCTATAATTTTACAGTGATGTCGAGATACCCCCTCCGATTCGCCCTCGCGCTCGCCGCGCTGGCCCTTCCATTCACCGCCGCGCATGCCGCGCCGCAGGTGAAGACCGAGCACGTCGAAGCCCAGCTCGTCATGGACAAGGCGGGCGCGCAGCCGGGCAGGCCCGCATGGGTGGGCCTCAAGCTGCGCATGGCGCCCGAGTGGCATACGTACTGGAAGAATCCCGGCGACTCGGGGCTTCCCACGCGCATCAAGTGGACGCTGCCCACGGGCTGGACCGCGGGCGAGATCCAGTGGCCCTACCCGCGGCCGCTGCCCGTGGGGCCGCTCATGAACTACGGCTACGAGGACGAGGTGGTGCTCCTCTCGCCGCTCACGCCGCCCGCGGACGCGCCCGCCGGCCCCGCGAACATCCACGCGCATGCCGAGTGGCTGGTGTGCCGCGACATCTGCGTTCCGGAGAAGGGCGAGCTAGACCTCTCGATACCGCTGGCCGCGGCCGCGCCCGCCGACGACTCGCGCTTCCAGGCGAGCATCGACCGCGCGCGCAACCAGCTTCCCGTGGACCTCTCCGGCTGGAAGTACGAGGCGTCGATGCAGGCCAGGTCGCTCATCGTGCGCCTCACCGCGCCCGAGGGCATCGAGCCGCCGGCGAACGTGCGCTTCTTCCCCGCCCGCGAAAACCTGATCGAGCCCGCGGCACCCGAGAAGGCCACGCGCTCGAGCCGCACGCTCACCGTGGAGATGAAGCTCGCCGATCCGCCGCTTCCCGGCGTGCAGTCGGTGGAAGGCGTGGCGGTCACGCAGGACGGCTGGCCCGGCTCCGACGGGCGCAAGGCGATCAACGTGAGCGCAATGGTCGGCGCGTTGGCCGCGGGGGCCGCGAGCGTCGCGCCCGCGGGCGGCGGCGATGCGATCGGCGCCACGGTCGGCGGCAGCACGCTCGCCGCGCTCGCCTTCGCATTCATCGGCGGCATGATCCTGAACCTCATGCCCTGCGTCTTTCCCGTGCTCGGCATCAAGGTGATGGGATTCGTCGAGCACGCGCACGGCGATCGCCGCGCGATGCGCGTGCAGGGCCTCGTGTACGGCGCGGGCGTTCTGCTCTCCTTCCTGGTGCTCGCCGGGCTCATGCTCGCGCTGCGCGCGGGCGGCACGCAGCTGGGCTGGGGCTTCCAGCTGCAGTCGCCCGCCTTCGTCACGGTGCTCGCCGCGCTCTTCTTCATCCTCGCGCTCAACCTCTCGGGCGTGTTCGAGTGGGGCGCCTTCGCGCAATCGATGACTTCCGACGTGAGCGCGAAGGGGCGCTACGCGGATGCCCTGCTCGCCGGCGTCCTGGCGACCGTCGTGGCCACGCCGTGCACCGCGCCCTTCATGGGAGCGGCGGTGGGCTTCACCATCACGCAGGACGCGGCGCATTCGATCGCCGTGTTCGGGATGCTGGCGCTCGGCCTCGCCGCGCCGGTGGTGGCGCTCGCGTTCTTCCCGTCGTTGCTTCGCGTGCTGCCCAAGCCCGGCGCGTGGATGGAAACCTTCAAGCAGGTGCTGTCCTTCCCGCTCTATGCGACGGTCGCGTGGCTCGCGTGGGTGCTCGGCGCGCAGGCGGGCAACGACGCGGTGTTCGCGCTCCTGGGCGGCCTCGTGCTGGTCGCGATGGGCGCCTGGCTCTACGGCCGCTCGCTGCATGCGCCGGGCGCGTGGCGCACGGCCGTTGCGGCGATCCTCGCCGCGGCGGGCCTCCTGCTCGCCTGGCCCTCGCCCACCCACATCGCCGAGGCCGCGGCCGCCGCCAACGATGAAAGCGAATGGCAACCGTGGTCGCCCGAACGGGTGCGCAACCTGGTCGCGGTCGGCAAGCCCGTGTTCGTCGATTTCACGGCCGCCTGGTGCGTGACGTGCCAGGTGAACAAGCGCATCGCGCTTCACGACGAGGGCGTGGAGAAGGCATTCGCCGCGCGCGACGTGGTGAAGCTCAAGGCCGACTGGACCCGCCAGGACCCGCGCATCACCGCCGCGCTCGCCGGGCTCGGCCGCAACGCCGTGCCCGTCTACGCGCTCTACGTCCCGGGCGAGGACAAGCCGCGCCTGTTGCCCGAAGTCCTCACGCCCTCCATCGTGATTTCCGAGGTCTCCCGGTTGCCGTCCGCGAAAGGCCCGACCGCGGTCACGCAACGCTGAAGGGGGCCGGGCCCGTCGTCCCCGTGGAGACGGGGCTGTGAGTTTTTGGCGGCCGGGAGCGAATAACGTGTCATGAACGCCCCGGATCCATCCTCCTTCGCCCCCCTCCTGCGGGAGAACAAGGCGATCCTGCACAAGGTCGCCTTCGCGTATTGCCACGACGCCGACGATCGCCGCGACCTCGTGCAGGAGATGGCGATCCAGCTGTGGCGCTCGTTCCCGCGCTTCGACGGCCGCGTGAAGTTCTCGACCTGGGCATACCGGGTCTCGATGAACGTCGCGGTCTCGTGGCTGCGCAGCGAGCATCGCCGCCCGCGCGACACGGTTCCCATCGAGGATCTCGAGCGCGAGATCGAAGCCACGGACCAGGTCTTCGACGAGGCGAGCGACAACATGCGCGTGCTGCGCGGCCTCATCGACGGCCTCGACGGGCTGAACCGGGCGCTGATCCTGCTCTACCTCGATGGGCATTCGGGCGAGGAGATCGGCGAGATCCTCGGCATCACCACCGCCAACGTCACCACCCGCGTGAACCGCGTGAAGCGCGAGCTTCAGGCCGGATTCGCGCGCCTCGAGCAACCCCTGGAGAAGACCGCATGAGCGCCACGCTGGAAGACCTTCGTTCCGAATGGATGGGCCGCGCGCAACGCCTTGAGCAGGAGCTTCGCATCACGCGGCAGATTGCCCGCGACGACTGGATCGAGCGGCAGCGCGAGCGCGTGCGCTCCGCGGGCCCGTTCCGCGGGTTCGAGATCGCCGTGTGGATCGCGGCGCTCGCGCTGCTCGGGCGCTTCCTCGCCACGCACTATGCCGAGCCGCTGCTCTTCGCCACCGCCGCGCTCATCGACGCCTGGGTGATCGCGACCGGCGTGACCGCGATCCGGCAGCAACAGGCCGTGCGCAACCTCGACTACGGCCTTCCGCTCACGGTGCTGCAGTCACAGGTCGAATCGCTTCGCATCGCGCGCATCCGTGCCTTCAACGTGGCATTCCTCACCGGCCAGGTCGTGTGGTGGATTCCCTTCTTCGTCGTGTTCGTGGAGGGCTTGTTCGGCGTGAACCTCTATTCGAATCCGTGGTTCGTGCAGTTCGCCCTCTTCAACGTGGCCCTCGGCGTCGCGGCGATCCCGGTCGCGATCTGGGTCGCGCGTCGTTACGGCGAGCGGCTTGCGAAGACGTCCGCGATCCGGCACATCGCCGATTCGATCGCGGGCCGGGACATCGCCGTGGCGCGAGATGCCCTCGAGAAGCTTCGCCGGTTCGGGGCCGAGCCGTGACCGCCCCCCTGTAGGACGATTCCTACATACCGGGGCTCCAACCGGCGGCAAGATTTCCCACGGCCCCCATGACGCGATTCGAGGATTACCTGCGTGAGATCAGCGCGGCCACCGATGGCAGCGCCGTGGCCGAGCTCGTGCGCGAGTGCTTCGCCTCGATCCTTCCCTCGGAACTGGCGGCGCTTCCGCTTCCCTGCCAGGCCCTGCTGCGGGCCGACATCGGGGACGTCATGTCGGCCGCGGTCATCTTCGCGCGCGCCGAGCTCACGTTCGACGGCAGCGCGATCGCGGCGCAATCCCTGCACGAATTGTCGTACGCGCTGCTGGTCGCCGCGGCGCGAATCGCGCAGTTGTCCTGACGCTTCCCTCGCTACGGAGCATTCGCGAAAAGGACTTTTCCGGAAATCGTTCCAGTGGACACCCGGGTCCATTGGAACGGAAACAGGAAAAGACGCGGATAGAGCACTCGGGTGCCGACAGTCTTGCGCACCGCGCGCGGCCGGTCACGACACCCAGCGGCTGACGATCTCGCGAAGCACGTGCAGCTTGCGGTGGAAGAAGTGCTCGCCGCCCGGCACCACGACCACGGGCACGTCGCGCGCACCGGCCCACGCCATCGAATCGGCAAGCGGAACGGTCTCGTCGAGGTCGCCGTGGACGACGACCGTGTTGTACGGCGTGTGCCGCCCCGGCGGGCCCAGCGTTGCGTCGTTGGGATCGGGCGGCGCGCCGAAGCCCTGCGCGGTGATGCGCCGGAAGCCCGGCGCCACCAGCACGAGGAGCTGGAAATCCACCCGCAGGCTTGCGCGCACCGCCACCGCGCCGCCGAACGAGAAGCCGGCCAGGTAGAGCGGAAGCGGACCGGATTTCGCGCGCGCGTGCTCGATGGCCCGCACCAGGTCGTCGGTCTCGCCGCGTCCTTCATCGTGGGCGCCTTCGGTGGCGCCTACGCCGCGGAAGTTGAGGCGCCACGTCGCGGCCCCCGCCTCGACCAGCGCGCGCGTGAGCGTGGTCACCACCTTGTTGTCCATCGTTCCGCCGTAGAGCGGATGCGGGTGCGCGACGACGGCGAGCGCATGCGGCGAATCCGGGATCGACGAGGCGATTTCGATGCGGCCCGCGTCGCCATCGATCAGCTCGCGAGCGGTCGTGACGGCCATCTAGATGCGCAGGCGCCCGACGATGCGGCCGTTCACCAGGTGCTCCTCCACGATCTCGTCGATGTCCTGCTTGTCGACGTACGTGTACCAGACGCCCTCGGGATACACGACGATGCAGGGGCCTTCCTCGCAGCGGTCCAGGCAGCCCGCCTGGTTCACGCGCACCTGGCCGGGCCCGGAGAGGCCGAGCTCCTTCACCCGCCCCTTCGCGTACTTGCGCATCGCCTCGGCGTCGTGGGTCGCGCAGCATGTCTCGGGCGCGTCGCGCCGGTTGGTGCAGAAGAACACGTGGTGCTTGTAGAAGCTCATGGCTTCGATTCTACCGTGCGCCTCGCATGGAAGAAGAGCGCGATCAGGAAGGCCACGGCGAGCAGCGGCCACAGCTCGTGCAGGAAGCGCGTGAGCGTGGTGAAGTTGGCGAGCTGGCCATAGGGCCACCGGAAGACGCGAAGCAGCTCGTCCAGGCCCGAGTAGGCGCCCGCGATCTTTGAGACCAGCGCGCCGGCGAGCACCAGCACGAGCGCGAGGTAGATGCGGCCCATGCGCGGAAAGCGGCGCGACGGCACGAGCAGGGCGACGCCCGCCACGAGGCCCGCGACCCGCGCGAGGCTCAGCCATTCCTCGGCGAAATGCGGCTGCAGCATGACCGAGGCCGCCACGAACTTGAGCCACAGCGCCGTGGACAGGAGCACGAGCGTGGCGCGGAGCGCGCCGCTCTCGCGCGCAAGGAGCGTGGAGACGAAGAGGCCGAAGCCCCAGATGCCCATCGCGACGGATGCGGCCTGCAGGATGGCGAGGTCGCGCGTGTCGAGGTCGGAAAAGACGATATTGCCCGCGCCGAAGAAGGGCAGCGCCGGGTTGAGCTGCGCGATCATCCACAGCACCAGCAGCATGAGGCCCGCGTCGCCCCAGGCGCCGCCGATCACGAGCGCCTCGCGCCGGCGCGCGAGCGGCAGCGACACGAGCGAATAGAGCGGGTCGGCGAACGCCAGCGTGCCGAGCGCCGTGCCCACGCTGTTGGCGAGCGTGTCGTATGCCGACGAGATGCGCCCGGGAATGAAGAGCTGCAGGCCCTCCATCGCCATGCTGAAAGCCGTGCCGGCCACGATGGCCTTCAGCGCCGGATGGCGCGCGCCCGACTGGCGAAAATGCAGGCACGCAAGGATCCCGAGCGGGATGTATGCGAGCACGTTGGCCGCGAAATCGAAGTTCGCGAGGTGGTGCGGGCGGCTGAAGGCGCCCGCCACGGCCTCGGCGGAAGTTGCGTGCAGCGGCGCGAACGGATACAGGCTCGCGTAGGCGAGGAGCGCGAGCCAGACCGCCGTCGAGCCGCGGAAGCGCCCGGAGGTCATCCGATGGGCTTGAGGCCCTTGCGGTAGATCCCCGCGCGCTCGACGTAATGCCCGGCGATCCAGGTGTTCATGCGGACCTCCTCGGCGGAGAGGGTGCGCATGATCTTGTTCACGCCCAGCACGAGCGAGTTGTCGGGGATGACCTTGCCCTCGGTCACCGTGGCGCCCGCGCCCACCAGGCAGTTGCGGCCGATCACCGCGCCGTTCAGCACGATGGCGCCGATGCCGATGAGGGAGTTCTGCCCGATCGTGCAGCCGTGCAGCATCACGAGGTGGCCTACGCTCACGTCCTTCTCGAGCATGACGGGAACGCCGCCGTCGGTGTGGATCACCGAGCCGTCCTGCACGTTCACGTTCTCGCCCAGCGTGATCACGTCGTTGTCGCCGCGGATCGTCACGTTGAACCACACGCTCGCGCCGTGCTCGAGCACCACGGAGCCGATGACCGCGGCGTTGGGCGCCACGTAGTAGTCGCCCCTCATGACGGGCTTGCGGTCGTCGAGCTGGTAGATCACTTTGCCTCCCTCGCCATTCCCGGCCATTATCTCAGGAGGCCTTGAACAAGTGCGAGAACGCGCGGCTTACCTCGAGGCGCTCAGGGCGCGCGCGCAGGGCGATCTCGCGTCGGCCCTCGCCGTCCACGGCCACCGACTGGATGGCGCGGATGTTCACGATGGTGTTGCGGTGCACCTGCCAGAAGTGCCGCGCGTCGAGCTGCGCGCAGAGCTCGCGCAGCGGCGTCTTCACCAGCGCCTCAGCCTCCGCGGTCACGATGCGCGTGTACTTCATGTCGGAGCGGAAATACAGCACGTCGTCCACGTTGATGAGGCGGATCGTGCTGCCGATGGAAGCCTGCACCCATTGCAGCGGCGCGGCGGCAGGGGCGAAACGGCGCGAGAGCTCGTCGATGATCCGATCCACCTGCGCGGGCGCGGCGCCGCGCCGCTCGCGCAGCCTGCGCGCGGTCTCGGCCAGGCGCCCGGCCGTGGCGGGCTTGAGGATGTAGTCGACCGCCCCGCGCTCGAAGGCCTCCACCGCGTAGCGGTCGTAGGCCGTCACGAAAACGACGTGCGCCGCCTCGCCGATCTCGCGGGCCGCCTCGAGACCCGTCATCACCGGCATCTCGATGTCGAGGAAAACGAAATCCGGGCGGTGCTCGCGCGCCGCGTGCACGGCATCGGCCCCGTTGGCGGCCTCGGCGACCACCTCGAGCTCGGGCCACGCTTGCGCGAGCGCCGTGCGCAGGCTTTCGCGCAGCAGCGGCTCGTCGTCGGCGATGACGGCGCGCGGCGCGCTCAAGCGGGCACCTCGACGCGCGCGAGCGCACCCCCCGCGCCGCCGCTCTCGAGCACGAGGCGCGCGCGCTCGCCGTACAACGCCTTCAGCCGCTCGCGCACGTTGGCAAGCCCCACGCCCTGGCCCAGCGCGCCGCCGAAGCCCCGGCCATCGTCGGCCACCTCGACGGCGAGGCGGTCGCCTTCCATGGACGCACGCACGCGCACCTCGCCGCGGCCGCGCGGGACGATGCCGTGCTTCACCGCGTTCTCCACGAGCGTCATGAGGATGAGCGGCGGGAATGCGTGGCCTGCGAGACCGGGCCCGATATCGAACGAAAAGCGCAATTCGCCGCCCATGCGCATGCGCATGATCTCGAGGTAGGCCGTGGCGAGCTCGGCCTCGCGCCCGAGCGTCGTCGATTCCGCCCGGATCTCGGGAAGGGCCGTCCTCAGGTAGCTGATGAGGTGGTCGAGCAGCGTGACCGCCTGCGGCGAGCCGGTCGCCATGAGGTGGCGCACGTTGGCGAGGGTGTTGAAAAGGAAGTGCGGCTCCACTTGCGCCTGCAGGAGCTTCAAGTCCGCCTCGACCGTGCGCCGTTCGAGGCGCTCGCGCTCGGCCTCGCCCTTGAGCAGCGCCAGGCGCTGCGCGACCTCGCGATTGCGCAGCGTGGCCACCGCGGTGATCACCGCGAAGGCCGCAATGGCCATCAGCAGGATCACGCCCAGGAGCATCTTGATCCTCTCGGGATCGCCGTAGATCGAGGGGCCCGGCGTCACGAGGTCGATGGCGACGACGCCGGCGGCGCCCAGGACCAGCCATCCGATGAAGCTCGCGAAATGGCGCCGCGCCCCGGCGCCGGTCCACTTGCGGTAGCCATACCAGGCGCTGAGGAAGAAGGCGAGCGCGCAACCGCCCAGCGCATTGGCGGCGATGAACGCGTCCCACCAGCCGATCTTCGACTTCAGCAGCACCACGCCCAGGGCCACCCCGCCGATCGCCAGGACGTACCAGCCCAGCCAGCGCGGCCAGTGCTGCTTGAGCTCGCGGTCGAGCGCCTTCGCGTCGGCGTACTCGTCGGGCGACATGCGCGCGACGCACCGGCTCACGTATTGGCGGAAGTTCATCTGCGAGAGCCTACCCCAGCGCGCAATCCGCGCAGCGCCCCGGCGACGAGCCCGGGGAAATCGCGACCGGCCGCCGGAAACGGCGACGAACGGCTACATCTGCTTGAAGAGGTGGGAGTAGATCCGCGAGACGACCAGCGACTCGTCCTTGCCCTTGATCTTCACGTGCGCCTGGCCGCGGAAGTCGCGCGTGACGCCCGCGATGGCGCCCACGTTCACCACGGTCGAGCGGTGGATCTGCCAGAACGCATCGGGGTCGAGCCCGTCGAGGAGCTCGCGGATCGGCGTCTTGATGAGCGCCTCGCCCTCGGCGGTGACCACGCGCGTGTATTTCTCGTCGGACTGGAAGAAGAGCACCTCGGCCACCGGGATCAGGCGCAGGCTCTGGCCCACGGTCGCCCGGATCCACTGCAGGCGCTCCTTGCGGCCGCCGGCCTGCTCGCCCAGCCTCGCGAGCAGGGCCTTCAGGTCCACGGGCGGCGTGGCGAGCTTCGCCTTCAGCCGCTCGATGGTGACCGCGAGGCGTTCGTCGGTGGCGGGCTTGAGGACGTAGTCGGCGGCCCCCGTCTCGAAGGCCTGGATCGCGTACTGGTCGTAGGCGGTCACGAAGACCACGTGGCAGCGGCCGGCCACGTGGCGCGCGACCTCCACGCCCGTCATCTCGGGCATCTGGATGTCGAGGAACATGAAGTCGGGCACGCGGTCCTCGAGCGCCTCGAGGGCCGCGGCGCCGTCTTCCACGGAGGCGATGATCTCCAGCTCGGGCCAGAGCTTCGCGAGCTTGCCCTGCAGCTGCTGGCGCAGGATCGCCTCGTCTTCGGCGAGGATGGCGGTCGGCATGGCCGCCATTCTACGGGGCCGGCCCCGCGCTTTCCTTCTTCTCCTTCTGGCGGCGCCAGATCCACCAGATGGCGAGCCCGCAGAGGATGAGGGGCGCCAGCGCCGGCGCGAGCGAGACGAGGATCATCACGGGGATGAAGATCGCGAGCCCCACCATGAGGAAGCCGAGCCCGTAGACCACCGCCAGCACGATGGCGATCGCGATCACCACGACGGCGAAGGCCACCGCGATGCCGACCGTGCCGACCACCGCGCCCGTCGGACCGCCGACCACGTCCTCGCCGAGGTGCACGGGAATCATGCCGGTCACGATGCCCATCACGGCAAGGCCCGCGAACACGGCCGCGATCACGACCAGCACGATGAAGGCGAACGAAAGGCCCTTGCGCCAGGCGCGCTCGGCGGTGCCGATGACGGCGAGGGTGCGCGCCGTCGCGGTCTGCGGCGCCGGCGGGGCCGCGGGCTCGGCGCCCGGCGGCACGGGGGCCGGCGCACGAGCGCCGTCGCGCGGCACTTCGATGGTCGCCACCACGCCGTGCGGCTCCCGCGCTTCGAGCGTGAGGTGCCCCGCATCGCCGTAGAGCGCGGCCAGGCGCTCGCGGATGTTGGCGAGCCCCACGCCCGCCCCGGGCGCCTCGGCGAAACCGCGGCCGGTGTCGGCCACGCTCACGCGCAGCGTCCCGTCCGCCGCCGCGGCGGCGATCTTCACGTTGCCGCCCTCGCGCTGCGGCTCGAGGCCGAGCTTGATCGCGTTCTCGACGAGCGAGGGCAGCATGAGCGGCGGGAAGGGCGCGTCCATGAGCTCCTGCGGCACGTCGATCTCGAAGGTGAGCCGCTTGCCCATGCGCATCTGCAGGATGTTCAGGTACGCGCGCACCAGCTCCACTTCCTGGCCCACGGTGGAGACCGACTCGCGCATCTTGGGCAGCGCGTTGCGCAGGTACTGGATGAGGTGGCCCGTCATCGCGTTGGCCTGCTGCGGATCCACCTCGGTGAGCGCCTGGACGCTCGCGAGCGTGTTGTAGAGGAAATGCGGCTCGACCTGCGCCTGGAGCGCGGAGAGCTTCGCCTCGGTCACCTGCTGGCTCATGCGCGCGTAGTCCGCCTCGCGCCGCTTGGTCTCGGCAAGCGCCTGCGCGGCATGCGAACGGTCGATGAAGAACTTCGCGATGATCGTGAGGATGAAGAGCGGGATGAAGATGAGGATCATCGCCGCGCCCATGCCGATGCGATAAAGATCTCCCGAGACCGAGCGGCGGATCTCGTCCTTGAGCTCCGGGGGCAGCGGGACGGCCACGACGGCGCCGCCCTTGTCGGCGTCGGTGTCCACGTGGATCTCGATGCCCGGGCTGATGTTCGCCACGTGCTCGCTCTTCTTCGCCGGGGGCGTGGGTGCCGGGGGAGGCACGGGCAGCGGCTCGGCCTCGCGCCGCGCGTCGGCGATCGCGCGGTGCGCCTGGCGCACGGCTTCGGAAACCTGGTCGGCGGCGTCGCGCTTGGCGCGCAGCGCCTCGGCGCCCGCTTCCCTCATCGCGTCCTTCGCGTTGTCGATTTCCTCGAGGGCCTGGTCGAGCTCCTGCCGGCGGTCGGGATCGCGGGTGCGCTCGCGCATCTCCTGCACGACGCCGCGCGCGATGTCCAATGCGCTCTCCGAGAAGGCGGAGTTGATCTCGCTCTTGATCGCGCGGTTCTCCTCCGCCGTGGCGCCACGGTGCTCGAGCGCCGCGATGTTGAACGGGATCGCGTAGAGCACGAGCGCCACGAACAGGCCGCAGCCCCCCAGCAGGAGGAGCCACCAGGGCGTGCCGTGGATGAGCTTCGAAACGGATTTCATGACCGGAATGTAACGAAGGCCGGGCGCCCGGGCCATGCCGGGCGGCCCGAATTGCAGAAACCGGGGGGCGAAATGCCGGCCGCGGGGACGAAAAGACCGCCCCGCAGCCCCTTCCGGGCGCTACATCTGCTTGAAAAGGTGGGTAAAAGCCCGGGAGACGACGAGCTTCTCGGCATGGTCCCGGAGCTCGATTTCGGCCTGGTCCTTCATGCCGCGCCGCACCGTGGCGATGTGGTCCACGTTCACGATGGTGGCGCGGTGCACCTGCCAGAACTTGGCCGGGTCGAGCTCGTCGAGGAGCTCGCGGATGGGCTTGCGGATGAGCGCTTCCGAATCGCACGTCACCACGCGCGTGTACTTCTCGTCGGACTGGAAGAAGAGGACCTCCTCCACGGGAATGAGGCGCACGTTGGATCCGACGGAGGCCTTCACCCAGCGCAGGTGCTCCGCCGGTTGGGTCTGCAGCCGCGCGGCGAGGCTCTCCACCAGCTCCTCGATGCGCGGGGGCCGCTCGCCCAGGCGCTCCTTCAGGCGCGCGACGGTGATCGCGAGGCGCTCCTCGTTGAACGGCTTGAGGATGTAGTCGATGGCGCCGCGCTCGAAAGCCTCGATGGCGTACTGGTCGAAGGCCGTCACGAAGACCACGTGCGCGCGGCTGCCGATCTCGCGCGCCGCCTCGAGGCCCGTGGCGCCCGGCATGTGGATGTCCAGGAAGAAGAGCTCGGGCGCGTGCGCCGTGAGCACCTGCCCCGCGTCGCGGCCGTTTTCCATCTCGTGGACGACCTGCAACTCCGGCCACGCGCGCGCGAGCCGCATGCGCAGCTGCGCGCGCAGCAGCGGCTCGTCGTCGGCGATCACCGCCCT
Organism: Usitatibacter sp.; assembly: GCA_035519515.1. Taxonomy (GTDB): domain Bacteria; phylum Pseudomonadota; class Gammaproteobacteria; order Burkholderiales; family Usitatibacteraceae; genus Usitatibacter. Next base: position 2,309 of record DATIWC010000039.1, on the reverse strand, counting down.
CACCGCGCGGGCGCTCACGCCGGGATCCCCGCGGGAACCTCGATGGAGGCCACCACGCCGCGCGGCTCGCGCTCCTCGATCACCAGGCGCGCCGAAGTCCCGTACAGCGCCTTCAACCGGTCGCGGATGTTCGAAAGCCCCACGCCGCCGCCCTTCTTCGGCTTGATGCCCTCGCCCGAATCCTCGACCCAGACGCGCAGCACGCCGCCGGCCTCCGCGGCGCGGATGGCGATGGTGCCCGTCTCGCAGCAGGGGTCCACGCCATGCTTCACGGCATTCTCCACGAGCGAGATCAGCATCATCGGCGGGAAGGAGCGGCACTGGAGCGACTCGGGCACGTCGATGGCGAAGTCGAGCCGCGCGCCCATGCGGATGCGCTGGATCTCGAGGAAGGCGCGGGCCATGTCCACCTCGCGCTTCAGGCTCGTGCTGCTCTCGCGCATCTGCGGCAACGCCGCGCGCAGGTACTGGATGAGGCTCTCCAGCATCCGCGAGGCTTCCGGCGGGTCGCTCTCCACGAGGTGCTGCACGTTGGCGAGCGTGTTGAAAAGGAAGTGCGGCTCGATCTGCGCCTGGAGGGCCCGCAGGTTGGCGAGCGCCGCCTCGCGCTCGATGCGCTCGCCGCGTTCGCGCTCGCGGGCGAGCACCGCCTCGGCCACCGCGGTGCGCTCGCGCCAGAAGAACACCGTCGAGAGGATGGTCGAGACGACGAGGCTCAGGAACACGATCGACAGCACCCACTCCGGGCTCGTCGTCCAGCCGCGGAAACCCACGTCCATGAAGATCGAGGCCACCGCGAAACCGACGAAGACGCCGGCCAGGGGAACGCCCGAGTAGTACAGGACCTTGGCGACGAAGCCGGCGTGGCGCGCGCGCTTTTCCAGGCCGAGCGCCGCGCCCACGCCGAAGAAGGCATGGATCGAGTAGCCGATCACCTGCGAGACGATGAGGTAGCCCAGGAACGTCCCGACGTTCGCACCCCGGTCGCTGAACATGACGTTCATGCCGTAGAAGAAGAGCGCGAAGCTGCAGTTCCAGATGAAGGTGTACGCGAGGTCGCGCCGGAAGCTGCACGGCCAGCGGCGGAAGAACGGGATCATCTCCAGCGGGTGGAAATGCCGGCCGTCCACCGTCTCGGCGAGGGTGGCGCTGGCCCGGGAGGCGGCGTCGGTGGTCATGGGGGGATGCTACGGCGTGGGCCGGGGGGGAACAACGGCCCCTGCGACGGGTGGCGGCCGGCGTTCGCCAATCACCGGTAAAATGGCGCCGACCGCGCGGGTGTAGCTCAATGGCAGAGCAGAAGCTTCCCAAGCTTACGACGAGGGTTCGATTCCCTTCACCCGCTCCACCCTGACGGAGCGCGGGCCGGCGGACGCGAACCTCGGCCGTTCCGCGGCGTCGTAGGGGTTCCGGCGATGAAGCCCGCCCCCACCCAGCTTGTAACGATTGCCGTCTCGCCCGGCGGGCGCCTCGAGGCCGCCCTCGCCGTGCCGCCGCGCCCCATCGGCATGGTCCTCTTCGCGCACGGCAACGGCAGCGGCCGCACGAGCCCCGGGAACGTGCAGGTGGCCGATGCGCTGAACGCGGCCCGCATCGCGACCCTGCTCTTCGACCTGCTCACGCCATCCGAGGAGGCGAGCGAGGGGCTGCGCCTCGACGTCGGCCTGCTCTCGCGGCGGCTGCTCGAGGCGACGCGCTGGGTCACGCGGCAGGAGGCGATCGCGGGGCTCGCGCCCGCCTACTTCGGCGCGAGCACCGGCGCCGCCGCCGCGCTGGTCGCGGCCGCCGAGTTGGGGGCCCGCGTGCGCGCCGTCGTCGCGCGCGGCGGCCGCCCCGACCTCGCGGGCGACGCGATCGGGCGCGTGCAATCGCCCACGCTGCTGATCGTGGGCGGCGCGGACACGGCCGGGGTGTCCGCCAACCGCGGCGCCCTCACGCGCCTCGGCGGCGAGCGCGAGATGGTCGTCATTCCCAATGCGACGCATCTCTTCCCGGAAGTGGGGGCGATGGAGACCGTGACGCAGTACGCGGTCGACTGGTTCGCGCGGTGCCTCGAATCGCGGGCGCTGCGCGCCGCGACGTGAACCTGTTTCGCGATCGCGGCGCTGCCGGCGCGATCCTCGCCGAGCGCCTGCGCGCCTACGCCGACAAGCCCGATACCGTCGTGCTGGCGCTTCCGCGCGGCGGCGTCCCGGTCGCCTGCGAGGTCGCGCGCATCCTGCGCCTGCCCCTGGATGTCTTCCTGGTTCGCAAGCTGGGCGTGCCGGGCCACGAGGAGGTCGCGATGGGCGCCCTCGCCTCGGGCGGTA
>DATIWC010000038.1:0-3543 GCA_035519515.1 Usitatibacter sp. | reverse complement strand
TGCAAGTTCTGCTCGACCGGGCGCCAGGGCTTCAACCGCGACCTCGCCGTCTCCGAGATCATCGGCCAGCTCTGGGTGGCCAACCGGCGCCTCGAGCAGATGGAAGCCGAAGGCCAGCCTTCGCGCCTGCCGCCGGCCGATGACGACGCCGCGCACGATGCCTCGCGCCTCGCGCCCGGGGCCTCTCGTTCGCCTCGCCCCGTCTCCAACGTCGTGATGATGGGCATGGGCGAGCCGCTCAACAATTTCGGGCCGGTGGTGGACAGCATGGCCATCATGCTCGACGACTTCGCCTACGGCCTGTCGCGCCGGCGCGTGACGCTCTCCACTTCCGGCGTGGTGCCCAACATCCGCAAGCTCGCCGAGACGCTGCCGGTCGCGCTCGCGGTGAGCCTGCACGCCCCCAACGACACGATCCGCAGCCGGCTCATGCCGGTGAACGACGCCTACCCGATCGCGAAGCTCCTGCAGGCGTGCCGCGACTACCTCGAGGTCTCGCCGCGCGACTTCATCACCTTCGAGTACGTGATGCTCGACGGCGTGAACGACGCCACGGGGCACGCCGAGGAGCTGGTGAAGCTGCTCGCCGGCACGCCCGCGAAAGTGAACCTCATTCCCTTCAACCCGTTTCCCGAGTCGGGGTTCACGCGCAGCGATCCGGTGCGCGTGCGCCGCTTCCAGCAGGTGCTCCTCGACGCGGGGATGGTCGCCACGGTGCGCAAGACGCGCGGCGACGACATCGACGCCGCGTGCGGCCAGCTCGCGGGACAGGTGGTGAACCGCATGAAGCCGAAGACCGTGAGGATGCACGCCCGGGGAGCCCACTGATGCGCGCAGCGCTCGCGATCGCCGCCGTCCTGCTCGCCGCGTGCTCTTCCCAGAGCAGCGTCCAGAGCAAGCCCGTCACCGAGAACGAGATCTCCTCGGCGCGCCACCGCGCGGAAGTGCACACCGCGCTCGCCGGCGAGTACTACGCGCGGGGCGCCTACGCCGTCGCGCTTTCCGAGACGCGGCTCGCCATCCAGGACGACGACAAGTACTTCGCCGCGTGGAACATGCAGGGGCTGGTGTTCATGGAGCTGCGCGAGGACGGCCCGGCGCGCGAGGCCTTCGAGCGCGCCCTCGCGTTGAGCCCCAACAACGCCGAGGTCCTGAACAACTACGGCTGGTTCCTCTGCACGCGCAACGACGGCAACCGCGGCCTCGACCTCATGCAGCGCGCCTATTCCGACCCGCTCTATCCCACGCCGGAGAAGGCCTACCTCTCCGCGGGCCTGTGCCTGCGACGGCTCGGGCGCACGCAGGAAGCGGAGGAGAAGCTGCGCCGCGCCGTCCTCATCCGGCCCGACATGATCGGCGCCCTCTACAACCTCGCGGCGCTCACCTACGACCGCGGCGCGTACAAGGACGCCGAGAACTACCTCACGCGCTACATGCGCCTCACCACCTTGCCGCCCCTGGATGCGCTCGTGCTCGGCACGCGCATCGCGCGCGCCAACGGCGACTCGGGCGCCGAGCAAAGCTACCTGCAGCAGCTTCGCCGGCGCTTCCCGGACTCGCCGGAGCTCGCCGAGCTCGAGAAGAAATCGTAGGACCCCGCCGTGGACATGCAAGCGTCGACCCCCGACGGTTCGCCCCGCAGGACGCTGGGGCAGACGCTTGCCGCCGAGCGTGAGCGCCAGGGCCTGTCGCGCGCCGACGCCGCGCAGCGACTGCACATGAGCGCCTACCAGGTCGAGGCGCTCGAGGCGGGCGACTACGAGCGGCTGCCCAAGGGCACGTTCCTGCGCGGCTTCGTGCGCAACTACGCGAAGGTGCTGGGCCTCAAGGCCGACGACGTGCTGCCGCTGCTCACCGAGGACGCGCCGCGCCACGGCCGCCCCGGCATCGTCGTGCCGACGCAGAACATCCGCTTCGACCCGCTGGGCGAGCGGCTGCAGAACCCGTACGTGAGGGCCTCGGCGCTCGCCATGGTCGTGGTCGCGATCGGGTTCGCGGCGATGTACTGGTTCCTCTTCATCAAGCCCTCGCCGCCGGCGGCGGGGCGCAAGGCCGCCGAGCCGCCGCGCGCCGAATCGCCCGCGCCCGCGCCGCCCGTGGTCGCCGCCGCCGCCCCGGCGAGCGCGCCGCCCGGGGCGGAGCCCGCGAAGGCGGAGCCTGCGAAACCCGAGCCCGCGAAGCCCGAGCCTGCGAAAGCCGATGCCCGCAAGGCCGACACGGCCAGGGCGGCGCCCGCGAAGGCCGAGCCCGCGCCCGCGCCGAAGGTCGCGGCGGCCAGGGCCGCGGCCGACGGCAACGTGCTGCGTTTCCGCTTCCACGGCGAGTCCTGGGTCGAGATCCGCGACTCGCGCGGCAAGGTGCTCTACTCCAAGCTGAATCCCGCGGGCAGCGAGACCGAGGTCGCGGGCACGCCGCCGTTCAACGTGATCGTCGGCAACGCGCCCGAAGTGCAGCTCTTCTACAACGACCAAGAGTTCGACCTCGAGCCGCACACCAAGGTCGCCGTCGCCCGCTTCACCGTCGAATAGCCATGCCACAGCGCCGCCAATCGCGCCCCGTGCGGGTCGCGGACAAGACCATCGGGGGCGATGCCCCGATCCTCGTCCAGTCGATGACCAACACCGACACCGAGGACGCCGCCTCCACCGCCGCGCAGGTGGCGGCGCTCGCGCGCGCGGGCTCCGAGATCGTGCGCATCACCGTGAACACGCTGGAAGCCGCGCGCCAGGTGCCGGAGATCCGCAACCGCCTCGAGAAGATGGGCGTGCAGGTGCCGCTGGTGGGCGACTTCCACTTCAACGGCCACAAGCTCCTCACGCAGGTGCCCGAATGCGCGGCGGTGCTCGACAAGTACCGCATCAACCCGGGCAACGTGGGCCACGGCTCGAAGCGCGACGACCAGTTCTCCACGATGGTCGAGAAGGCCATCGAGCACGGCAAGCCGGTGCGCATCGGCGTGAACTGGGGCTCGCTCGACCCGGAGCTGCTGGCGCGCATGATGGACGAGAACCACAAGCTCGCGCGGCCGTTGGAAGCCGACGAGGTGATGCGCGAGGCGCTCATCGTCTCGGCGCTGGAGAGCGCGAAGTTCGCCGAGGGCATCGGCCTTCCGGCCGAGCGCATCGTGATTTCGTGCAAGGTCTCCGCGGTGCAGGACCTGATCCGCGTCTATCGCGAGCTTGCGCGCCGCTGCGACTACGCGCTGCACCTGGGCCTCACCGAGGCCGGCATGGGCTCCAAGGGCATCGTCGCCTCGACCGCCGGCATCGGACTGCTGCTGCAGCAGGGCATCGGCGACACCATCCGCGCCTCGCTCACACCGGAGCCCGGCGGCGACCGCACGCTGGAGGTGAAGGTGGCGCAGGAGATCCTGCAGACCATGGGCTTGCGGTCGTTCGTGCCCATCGTAGCCGCCTGCCCCGGCTGCGGCCGCACCACCTCCACCGTTTTCCAGGAGCTGGCGAGCGACATCGAGGGCTACCTGCGCCAGCGCATGCCCGAGTGGCGCACGCGCTATCCGGGCGTCGAGGGCCTGAACCTCGC
>DATIWC010000037.1:0-78196 GCA_035519515.1 Usitatibacter sp. | reverse complement strand
CGGCGGCAACGGGGTCGAGCTCAACTTCGAGATGGAATCGCCATGACCGCCACTCCCGCGTCCGCGCTGCTCTGGGTCGGCATCGGCGCGCTCGTCCTCTGGCGCCTCTATTCGCGCTTCCGGCGCCTGGTGGGCCGGCAGCGCTCGAAGGTCACGCGCCACTGGATCCAGGCGATCCTCTTCCCGAGCCTCGTCGCGATGCTGGGGCTGGGCGCGCTCGCGCATCCCGTTGCGCAGGCCGCGCTCGCCGGCGGCCTCGCGATCGGCATCGGGCTCGCGATCTACGGGCTGCGGCTCACGCGTTTCGAGGTGCTGCCGCAGGGCCACTTCTACACGCCCAACGCGCACCTGGGCATCGCGCTCTCGCTGCTCTTCATCGCGCGCATCGGCTGGCGCTTCTACGAGGTCTCGCGGATGACCGCGGCGATGAAGGGCACGCAGATGCAGGATTTCGGCCGCAGTCCCCTGACGCTCCTCGTGTTCGGGATGCTCGCCGCCTACTACACCACTTACGCGATCGGGCTCATCCGCTGGCGCCGCGCCAATCCCTGGCCGGCCGCCATGGCAGCGCCCCTCGAGGAGCCCAGGCCGTGAACGACGAACGCATCAAGGTGAAGACCGAGAACGGGCAGGTCCTCGACGTGGTGGTGCTCACCAAGCGCCCCGAGTCCATAACGGTCGTCCTCGGCGAAGGCGTGCACAGCGTGAAGTGCACGCTCTCGCCCACGCGCAACGCGCTCGCCTACGTGGGCAGCGTCATGGGCCGCGAGATCGTCTACGAGCGAAGCCGCGACCAGGTGAAGGCCGACATCGATCGCCTCAACCCGAACGTGAAGGGCTCGAGCCGCCGCTAGCGCAGCAACCCCCGCGACATGATCACCGCGAACGCGGGGATCAGCGCGGCGAGGTGCAGCTCCAGCATGATGAAGCGGCGCACGCGGCGCTGCTCGTTCGCCGGGACCTGCCAGGCGGGATCGTGGTCCAGCATCCTGCGCCAGCGCACGAACGCGAGCGTGGGTCCCGCGGAGATCATCGCGATCAGCACGAACGTGATGAGCTTCGCGTAGATCGGCCACCACGAGAGATAGTAGTCCGAGCCCTTCGCGCCGAAGGACAGGCGCAGCAGGCCCGTCGCGAGCACCGCCATCGCCGCGCCGAAGTAGAACATGTCGATGCGGCCCAGGCGGCGGATGGATTCCGCGCTCAGCGTTCCCCTGATGAGGATCGCCTCGGTGATGAGGTAGCCGAACAGCACGAAGATCGCCGAGAAGTGCAGGTAGGCGAGGAAAGCGTCGAGCGCCACGTCAGCGTGCCAGGAGTTTGCCCATGCGCGCGGCGGCCTCCTCGAGCCGGGCGACGGGTTGCGTGTAGGCGATGCGGATGTGCTTCTGCGGCTCGTGGTGGCCGAAATCCTTGCCGGGAGTCACCGCCACGCCGGCCTCGGTGAGGATGCGCCGCGCGAGCTGGAAGCTGTCCGGCGCGAGCGCCGAGGAATCCGCGTAGATGTAGAACGCGCCCTGCGGCACGACGGGCACCTTGAAGCCCAGCGACTCGAGCGCGGGAATGAGGAACTTGCGGCGCGCATCGAGCTCTGCGCGGCGCTGCTCGACGATCTCGATCGTCGCGGGCTCGAAGCACGCGAGCGCCGCATGCTGCGCGACGGTGGTCGGCGAGATGTAGAGGTTCTGCGCGAGCTTCTCCACTTCCCGCACGTAGCCGGGCGGCGCGACCATCCAGCCCAGGCGCCATCCCGTCATCTGGAAGTACTTCGAGAAACTGTTGATCACGAAGACGTCGTCGCCCGCGGCGGCGGCCGTGTGCGGCGCGGCCCCGTCATACACGAGGCCGTGGTAGATCTCGTCCACCAGCAGCGTGGCGCCCTTCTCGCGCGTGAGCGTGGCAAGCTCGGCCACCTCCGCGGCCGTGACCATCGTGCCCGTGGGATTCGACGGCGTGGCCACCATGGCGATGCGCGTGCGCCCGCTCCACTGGCGGCGCGCGAGCGCCGCGTTGATCTGGTAGCGGCTTTCGGGCCCGACGGGAATCAATCTCGGCGCGCCGCCCAGCGCCCCCACGATGTGGCGGTTGCACGGATAGCCCGGGTCCGTGAGCAGCACTTCGTCGCCCGCATCCAGCAGCACGCCGCAGGCGAGCAGCAGCGCGGCACTCGATCCGGCGGTCACGACGATGCGGCTCGCGGGGACCTGGACGCCGTAGCGCGCCGCGTAGAACCGCGAGATCGCCTCGCGCAGCTCGATCAGGCCGAGCGCAGACGTGTAGAACATGGGCTTGTCGAGGAGCGCGCGGCGCGCGGCCTCGACGATCGGCGCCGGCGTGCGGAAATCGGGCTCGCCGATCTCCAGGTGGATCACGTCGCGGCCCTGCGCCTCCACTTCGCGCGCGAGGGTCTGGATCTCCATCACCTCGAACGGCTCGATGAAAGCCATCCGGGCGGCGAGGTGGGGAAGGCGGCGGGCGTCGTTCACTTGGACGCCCATTCTATCTACTCGGCGATCTCCTGGATCGTGCAGCGCGGCCAGGCGCGCGCCTCGGGATCGGGACGGTGCTCCGCGAGGAATCGCCAGGCCTCCTCGGCGCGCTCGTCGATGCGCAGGCCCGCGAAATGCCCCAGCGCGCCGTCGGGCGTGGTCCAAAGCGCCGTGACGATGCAATGCTCCACCTCGCGCGGCGGTGCGTCCTTGGCAAGGAAGGCGAGCCGGTAGCGGCCCGGATGCAGCGGCTCGCTGGGATCGACCAGCACGCGCATTCCCTCGGCGTTGGATTCGAGCACGAGCGCGCCGCGCGCGTGGGCCGCGTCCTCGGGCTTGAAGACCCAGACGCGCTGGCGCTCCTTGTCCGTGGGAACGAGGAAGAACTCGGTCCGGGCGTGCCGGCGCCGTTCAGCGGGCTGGTCCACGAGGGGCTCCCGGGATGGGAAAAGACTCCTCGATATCGCAGCCGCGTGACAACGCGGTGACAGGGGCGCCTTAGCGCACGTTCTCGTCCCAGAATCGCTGCAGGCGCTTGGCCGAGACGGGGAACGGCGTGCGCAGCTCCTGCGCGAAAAGCGAGATGCGCAGCTCCTCGATGAGCCAGCGGAATTCCTCGAGCTTCGCATCGTGGATTCCCGCCTCGCGATCGGTCTTGGCGCGCGCCTCGTACTGCGCCCACAGGCCCGCGACCGTGCCCGCGTGCTTCTGGTCGCGCTCGGGGTTCGTGCGGTACTTCTGCAGGCGCAACGCGTAGCCCTTGAGGTAGCGGGGCAGGTGCTCGAGGCGCTCCCAGGGCGTGCGCGCGATGAAGCCGGGATAGACCAGCCGCTCGCGATTCGATTTCGCGTCCTGCGCGACCCGCCCGAGCGAGCCCGACTGCGAGATCGCCTGCATGGCCTGCTGGTTCGCTTCGGCGATGGCCGCCGCGTAGCGCGAAACGCCTTCCGTGACGGCGGGCAGGCGCGCCTTGGCGCGCTTCTTCTGCTCCTCGAAGGCCTTCGCCGTGCGCGGCGGCTCGTCCTCGCCGATGAACGCCCGGTCGACGATCGCCTCGATGAGGTCGGCCTTGAGCTTGTCGGCCGTGACGACGGCGTTCAGCTTGAGCGCGAGCGCGTTGAAGCCGGGAAGCGAGCGGTCGAGGCTGCGCACCGGATCCTTGAGGTCGAGCGCCATCAGGCGCTTCACGCCGCCGCGATGCGCCTCGCCGGCCTTGTCCTTCGTGTCCAGGAGGCGGATCGAGACGCTCGCCCCCTCGTCCACGAGCGCGGGATAACCCGTGAGCGTCTGGTGGCCGCGCGTGAACGTGACTTGCGGGGGAAGGTCGCCAAAGTCCCACGCGGTGATGTTCTCGCGCTCCATGCCCGGCTTCGCCTTGGCGAGCGTGAGGCTCGCCGCCTCGCCCAGCCGCTTGCGAAGCTCGCCGATGTCGCGGCCCATGGCGAGCTCGCGCTTCGCGTCGTCCACGACGCGGATGTTCATGAGCAGGTGCGGCGGCGGATCGTCCCTGGACCAGACGGAGTCGTCGAGGCGCTCGCCGACCAGGCGCGATGCGTAGTCGAGCACCGCGCCTTTCACCGTGGGCCTGGATCCCCGATCATTGCCGCGTTGCGGCGCCGGGGACGACAGCAGGTTGGTCGTGTGCTCGGGCACGGGCACGAGCTGCGAGCGGATGCGCTTCGGGAGCGCCTTGAAGGTCCAGCCCACCTTCTCGCGGATCATGCCGGGGACGAGCCAGTCGATGGCCGCGTCGTCCACCTGGTTGAGCAGGGCGAGCGGCACGGTCATGGTCACGCCGTCGAGCGGGTGTCCCGGCTCGAAGCGGTAGCCCAGCGGGAACGTGGCCTCGCCCATCTTCAGCTCGCGCGGGAAGAGCTCCTCGGTGACCGACTCGGCGCCGTGGCGCATCAGGTCTTCGCGCGTGAGGAAGAGCAGCTTCGCGTCCTTCGCCGCCGCCGTGCGGCACCAGGCCTCGAAGGAGCGCGAATCGCGCACGTCCTTCGGAACGCGCTTGTCGTAGAAGGCGAAGAGCGCGGCGTCCTCGATCAGCACGTCGGGACGGCGCGCGCGGTGCTCCAGCTCCTCGATCTCGGCGATGAGCTTGCGGTTGTGCGCCCAGAAGGGCTGCTTCGACTCGAACTCGCCCGCCACCAGCGCGCCCTCGACGAAGATCTCGTGGGCGCGGTGCGGGTCGATGCGCCCGTACGAGACCTTGCGCCGGGCCACGAGCGTGAGGCCATGGAGCGACACGTTCTCGTAGGCGACCACCTCGCCGCGCGCCGCGTCCCAGTGCGGCTCCACGTGCGTGCGTTCCACGAGGTGGGCCGCGGCCTTCTCGATCCAGTCCGGCTCGACCCGCGCCACGTTGCGCGCGAAGACGCGCGAGGTTTCCTGCAGCTCGCCCGCCATCGCCCAGCGCGGGCGGTTCTTCTTCAGGCCCGACCCCGGCCACACGTGGAACTGCAGCCCCCGCGGGCCGTTGTAGTGGTCGCCGTCCAGCGCCTTCATGCCCACGTTGCCGATGAGGCCCGTGAGCAGCGCCCGGTGCACCTGCTCGTAGGTGGCGGGCGTGGCGTTGTCGCGGATGCCGAGCTCGGAAGCCATCTCGCGCAGCTGGCCCGCGAGGTCGCGCCATTCGCGCATGCGCACGTAAGAGAGGAAATGCTCGCGGCACGTCTCGTAGAGCTTGCGGTTCGACTTCTTGTGGACGAACTCGGCGTCGAAGAACTTCCAGAGGTTCAATAGCTGCATGAAGTCGGACGCCTCGTCGCGGAACTCCTCGTGCGCGCGGTCCACCTGCTCGCGAAGGGCCTGGGGCCGGTCGCGCGGGTCCGGGATCGAGAGCGCCGCGGCGAGGATCACCATCTCGGCGAGGCAATGGTATTCGCGCGCGGCGAGCAGGAGGCGCCCGATGCGCGGATCGACGGGCAGCTTCGCGAGCTCGCGGCCCAGGCGCGTGAGGCGGCGCGAATCGTCGATGGCGCCCAGCTCGAAGAGCTGGCGGTAGCCGTCGTCGACCTGGCGCGGCGTGGGCGGCTCGAGGAACGGGAACTCGGCGATATGCCCAAGCTCGAGCGCGGCCATGCGCAGGATCGCCGAGGCGAGCGACGTGCGCAGGATCTCGGGCGTGGTGAACTCCGGCCGCTCGTTGAAGTCCTCCTCGGAGTAGAGGCGGATCGCCACACCGCTCGCCACGCGGCCGCAGCGGCCCGCACGCTGCCGCGCCGCCGCCTGCGAGATGGGCTCGATGCGCAGCTGGTCGATCTTCTGGCGCGGCGAGTAGCGCTTCACCCGCGCAAGGCCCGTGTCGACCACGAAGTGCACGCCGGGCACGGTGAGCGACGTCTCGGCCACGTTGGTCGCGAGCACGATGCGCCGGTGCGCGCTTCGCTCGAAGACGCGGTCCTGCTCCTCGGCGGTGAGCCGCGCGTAAAGCGGCAGGATCTCGGGGTGGTGCTTCTGCCCCGCGGGCAACGGCATCTTGCGCAATACCTCGGCCGCCTCGCGGATCTCGCGCTCGCCGGGGAGGAACACCAGCACGTCGCCCGTGCGGCTCACCCGCCCGATCTCATCCACCGCTTTCGCGATCGCCTCGTTCATGTCCACGGGCTCGTCGTCTTCCTCCTCCACCTCGAAGAATTCGGGCCGGTAGCGCACCTCGACGGGATAGGTGCGGCCCGAGACCTCGATCACGGGCGCGCCGCCGAAGAAATCCGAGAAGCGCCGGGTGTCGATGGTGGCGGAGGTCACGACGACCTTGAGCTCGCGGCGCACCACGAGGAGGCGCTTGAGGTACCCGAGGAGGAAATCCACGTTGAGGCTTCGCTCGTGGGCCTCGTCCACGACGATCGTGTCGTAGGCCGAGAGCGAGCGATCCGAATGCGTCTCGGCGAGCAGGATGCCGTCGGTCATCACCTTGATGACGGTCTCGGCGCGGGTGTTGTCCTGGAAGCGCACCTTGTGGCCCACGAAGCCCTTGGGCGCGCCGGGCAGCTCCTGCGCGAGGCGGTGCGCGAGGCTGCGCGCCGCGATGCGGCGCGGCTGCGTGCAGCCGATCAGCCCCTCGGTTCCCCGCCCCAGCGAGAGGCAGATCTTGGGGATCTGCGTGGTCTTTCCCGAGCCCGTCTCGCCGCACACGATGGTGACGGGATGCTCGCGCACGAGCGCACCGATGCGCTCGCGGTGCTGCGCGATCGGCAGGTCCTCGGGAAACGAGAGGCGCGGAAAGTTTTCGGGGGAGGCGCGGCTCATCTGGCGCGCGGGACTCGGCCCGCAGGCGCCATTCTAGGCCACGATGACCGGGATCCCGGTGAGGGTCACGCCGAAGCCGTGCGGCTCGCCCTCGCCGTCGGGCAGCGGCGTGAAGCTCGCGCGGCAGGACACGCGCGTGCCGTCGCGCCCGCGCGCCTCGACCTCGAAGACCTCGGCGTGGGCCGCCGAGGCGAGCGACTTCATGTCGGACTCGGGCAGCGCCAGCAGCGCGGTGAGCGAAACGCCCACGAGCTCGTCGCGGCGCAGCCCGAAGAGCCGCTCGGCGGCGGGATTCGAGGCCACGACGCTGCCGGCGGCGTCGCACTCGACCTGCGGCAGCGCCGAGCGCTGGAAGAGCGCCTCGAGGCGCTCCGCGCGGCCGCGCGCGCTCTCGACCGAGACGCCGCGCACCGCGGCGCGATGGGCGAGGTCGCGGTTCTCGCGCGCGAGCTTCTCGTTCAGCATCCCGGTGAGCGTGAGGAGGTCGTCGCGCTCGATCTGCAGGCGGAAGCCCTCCTCCAGGTGGCGGTGGAGCTTGCGCGAGTAGTAGAGCACCGCGAAGGAGAAGAAGAGCGCCATCACGCCCGCGTACCAGTGCGCGCCGTCGCGCAGGAAGAAGAGGTACACGGCGGTGGGGATCGTCGCGGGCAGCGAGAGCGCGTCGTGCGCGCCCTTCACCGCCGACCACGCGGTGACCGATCCGGCCACGTAGCAGACGATCACCATCAGCGTGAAGAGCTGCAGGAAGACCGGGCCGCTGGGGAAGAGCAGCGTGCCCAGCACGCCCCATTGCACGCCGGAAAGGAAGTTGCCCGCCACCATCAGGCGGCCCCAGTACTGCGCGTCGGACCCGAGCGTGCGGCGGCGATAGGCCACGATGCAGGTGGAGCGGTAGAACGTGACCGCGGTGGCCCACAGGAACCACACGGCGCCGCGGCCGATGTCGCCGCTCTCGATGAGCACGCCCAGGGTGAGCAGGGCGCCGAAATAGGAGTAGCCGGTCGCCATCGGCGCGAACCGGTATACCTCCTCCACTTCCATGGCGCGCAGGCGCGGCTCGGGCCAGGGCCCGCGGGAAGCGGTGGCTTGTCTGCTGTTATCGGGCATCGGCGGCACTGCGCAAGACTGTGTTGCAGGGTAGTGCCACTTGCACCCGCCCCGCAATGCGGCGGCCCACCGGCCCGCGTTACAACCGAAACCTACTGCTCGATCTGGTGGTAGACCGAGTTCGCGACGCGCGCGAGGGTGGGCTTGTCGACCTCGCCGGACAGCGCGTAGCCGCAATCGTCGTCGATCCAGTAGAAGACCGAAACGCCGTTGTCCTGCGCGAAACGGAACGCCGTGACCTTGTCGCCCGCATGCGGCCGCGAGACGTAGAGCGTGAGGCGCTTGCCGGAGGCGTCCTGGTACATGAACTGCGCCACGGGGCCGTCCGGCCCGGGCAGCAGGCGCCCGCCCAGCAGCTCGAATCCCTCGGTGGCGAGCACCGGCACCTTGAGCGGCAGGCCCAGGCGCTTGGAGAGCCATTTCACGAGATGGTCCTGGTCCTTCGCGTCCACCTCGACCGGGTGGCGAACCTCCGGCGAATACACCAGGTGCGCGCGCGCGGCGCGGATGGGCAGCGGCGCGGCCGTGGCGACCGTCACCCCCTGCGCAGGGCGCAGCAGGGGAAGGGCGAGCCCGATGGCGATGCCCGCCACCAGCAGCCCCGCGGCGCGCGCGTAGCCGTGCCAGGCCGGGCGCCGCATGTACATGCGCGCCGGGAGGGGCTCCGTGAGCACCGGATCGAACAGCCGGTGCAGGGCCGCGTTCTGGTCCGCGTACTGGGCGCGGTCTTCGGCTTCGGTCACTGGACGATCCTGAGCGACGGGTTGGTGCGCGTCACGTCGCCCGCCATGAACTTGCGCAGCTTCTCGCGCCCGCGCGAAAGCCGCGACATCACCGTGCCGATGGGAATGCCCAGCGCCCGGCTCACGTCGGCATAGCTCATGTCCTCGAGGGCCACCAGCAGCACCACCTCGCGCTGCTCCGGGACGAGCGCCTGGAGGCCCCGCTGCATGTCGAGGACGTCCACGCTGGTCGCCGTGGGAATCGGCGCGGCCACCATGTTCTCGTCGATCTCGACGTGGGTGCCCGTCTTGCGGCCCTTCAGCTGGTTCACGAAGACATTGTGCATGATGGAGAAGAGCCAGGCCCGCAGGTCGCCGGGGCGCCACAGGTGGAACTTGCGCACCGCGCGCTCGAGCGTGTCCTGCACCAGGTCGTCGGCCGCGTCGCGGTCGCCCACCAGCGCGCGCGCGTAGCGGCGCAGGTTGGGGATGAACGGCACGATCTGGTTGTAATCCAACGGCCCCCTGCCCTCTTTATCAGTGGTTGCTTATACTCACGCTAACAACCGCCCGCGGCGGCTATTCCGCCCCCCAAATCGTACGTTCTCCCCCGGGCGTCGAAAAGCGGGCTTCCAGGGCGCCTTTTTCGTGCTTGAAACCGGCCAGCCGGCACCCGGATTCGGCCATCGAGTCCGCCGGGTGCGCTCCGTCCCACTGGATGAGCGTCGGCAGCGTGCCTCGGGCCGGGAACGAGCCATCGGGCATGAGCGCCATGCGCCAGCGGAAGGCTCCCCGCGAGAACGGCCGGATCTCGAGGCCGGCGGGATAGGCGCCCACCGCCGCCTGCAGGTCATCGGTGCGCTCGACCCAATGGACCAACGCCGCGCCCCCGGCGAGACGCGCCTGCATGGCCGGCGTGTCCAGCTCGAACCAGCGGGGATGCGCGGGGCCGGCGGCTTGCGGGTCGATGGCGATCACCTCGAGGAAGCGCCCCGGCCCCAGCGACATCAGCCGGTTGTGCGTGCCCATCTCGGCGTGCTTGCCGCCCGGCCCGGGCGCCACGCCCAGGCGCGCCGCGACCCACGCCGCGCCTTCTTCGAGCGAGCGCGCCGCTACCACGAGGTGGTCGAATTCCTGCGCCATGGCCCCGCATTATGCCGGGGCCGCGCTCACGGCATGGCGACGTGCCAGGCGCCGTTGAGGAAGCCGTCGCCCGTCTTGTCGCCGGGCTTCTGGTCGCGCGACCAGGCGTAAAGCGGCTTGCCCTTGTACGCCCACTGCTTCGTGCCGTCCTCGCGGGAGACGACGGTGTAGTCGCCCGTGGGCATGGCGTCCGCGGGAGCCGCGAGCGGCGGCCAGTTCTTCGCGCACGGGCCGTTGCACGCGCTCTTGCCGCCGGCGTCCTTGTCGAACGTGTAGAGCGTCATGCCGCTCTCGTTGGTGAGCACGCCGCCGTCGGTGTGCGTGGGAACCTGCGCGCAAGCGGCAGCACCCAGGGCAGCCGCGGCGAGCGCGGCAAAGGCGATGCGGTTCATCGATGCGTTCTCCTCGTGATTGAAATGGCAACACGCAGGAGAACAGGGCGCCGCGCCGGAAATTCCGGCGCGCTCGCCGATCAGTCGAGCGTGATGCCCTCGTCGGCCATGACCTTCTTCACCGCCGCTCGCGCGAGCACCTTGTCCATGAGCGCCGTGTAGTTGCGCAGGGACTTCACCGGGAACTGGTTGCGGTTGCCCCAGCGGTAGAACACCAGCAGGTACGCGTCCACGACCGAGTAAGACGTGCCGATGCACCACTGGCGCCCCGCGAGCAGGCGGTCGATCTCCTCGAGCTGGGCACCGTACATCGTGCGTGCCTTCGCCTTCACGGCCTCCTGGTGCCCCTCGCCGTCCACGTAACGCTGCGGGCGCAAAAGGTGCCCGTAGGTGGCGTGCACGGTGTTGGAAAGCCACGCCATGGTGGAAAGGGCTTTCGCCTGGTGCCACGTGTCCTTCGGCCAGATGCCGGCGCGCGGGTAGCCGCCCGCGAAGTACGCCATGATCCCCACGTTCTCGGTGAGGATCTCGCCGCCCACGATCACGGTGGGCACGCGCCCGCGCGGGTTCAGGGCGAGGTACTCGGGCTTCGTCTGGTCGCCCGCCTGCAGGTTCAGGCGCACCGTCTCGTACGGCAGCCCGACCTCTTCCAGCGCGATGTGGGAAGCGAGCGAGCAGGCGCCGGGCGCGTAGTAGAGCTTGATCGACATGTCTAGAGCCTCGTGATGAGCGAAGAGGTGTCCCAGCGGTTGCCGCCGGACTTCGAGATCTCGTCGTAATAGCCGAGCACGACCTGCGTGACGGGCAGCTTCGAGCCGTTGCGCTTCGCCTCGTCCAGGCAGATGCCGAGGTCCTTGCGCATCCAGTCCACCGCAAAGCCGAAGTTGAACTTGCGCTCGGCCATGGTCTTGCCGCGGTTTTCCATCTGCCACGATTGCGCGGCGCCCTTGGAGATCACGTCGAGGACGAGCAGCGGGTCGAGCTTCGCCTTCTCGGCGAACGCGATCCCCTCGGAGAGCGCCTGCACGAGCCCGGCGATGCAGATCTGGTTCACCATCTTGGTGAGCTGGCCCGATCCGGCCGGGCCCATGAGCGTGACCGCGCGGCCGTACGAATCCATCACCGGCTTGGCGCGCCCGAACGGCGCGGCATCGCCGCCGCACATCACCGTGAGCTTGCCGTTCTCGGCGCCCGCCTGGCCCCCCGAGACCGGCGCGTCGATGAAGTCCACGCCCTTCTCCTTCGCCGCGGCGGCGACCTTGCGCGCGGCGTCCGCCGAAGCGGTCGTGTGGTCCACGAGGATCGCGCCCTTCTTCATGCCCGGGAGCGCTCCCTCCTTGCCCATGGCCACCTCGTAGAGGTCGTTGTCGTTGCCGACCATCAGCATCACGAAATCGGCGTCCTTCGCCGCGGCGGCGGGCGTGGGCGCCGACCTGCCGCCGTGCTTGGCGACCCAGGCCTCGGCCTTCGCGCCCGTGCGGTTGTAGACCGTGACGTCGTAGCCCTTCGCCTTGAGGTGGCCGGCCATGGGAAAGCCCATGACGCCGAGGCCGATGAATGCAACCTTGCCTGACATTGCGTTCGCTCCCGTAGATGTCATTCCCGCGAAGGCGGGAATCCAGCCGACGGTTAATTTACCGGATTCGGCGGCTCCCGCCCTTCGAGCACCGCGGTCATGTTGGCCGCCGCGGTGTTGCACATCAGGACGCGCGTGGCGCGCGAGGCGCTGCCGATGTGGGGCGTGAGGACCACGTTCGGAAGGCTCGCGTACGCGGCGTCGAGCTTCGGCTCCCCTTCGAACACGTCGAGCCCGGCGCCGGCGATGCGCTTCGCCCGCAGCGCCTCGACCAGGGCCGCGTCGTCGACCACGCCGCCGCGCGCGCTGTTCACGAGGATCGCCGTGGGCTTCATCTTCGCGAGCTCCGCCGCGCCGATCAGGTGGTGCGTGGCCTGCGAGTAGGGAACCATCGGGACCACGAAGTCGGCCTGCGCGAGGAGCGCGTCGCGCTCGACCCACCGGACGCCGAGGCGTTGCTCCTCGGCGGCCTCGAGCGGCTTGCGGTTGTGGTAGATCACGCGCATGTCGAAGCCGCGCGCGCGCCGCGCGACCGCCTGCCCGATGCGGCCCATGCCGATGATGCCGAGCGTGGCGTGGTGGATGTCCTGGCCGAGGAAGAACTGCACGCCGAAGGCGACCTTCCATTCGCCGCGGCGCACGAAGGCATCGCCCTCGGCGATGCGGCGCGCGGCCGCCATGAGCAACGACCACGTGAGGTCGGCCGTCGTGTCGTCGAGAACCCCGGGCGTGTTGGTCACGCGGATGCCGCGCCGGGTGCACGCGGCCACGTCGATGTTGTTGTAGCCCACGGCGATGTTGGAGATCACGCGCAGCCCCGGGCACTGCGCGAGGATCGGCTCGTCGATGCGGTCCATGATCGTGGACATCGCGCCCTCCTTGCCCGCAAGCCGGCGCGCCAGCTCCTCGGGCGGCCAGGGCCGGTCCTCGGCGTTGTGCTCGACCTCGAACCTCCCCGAGAGCGCGGCGACGATCTCGGGGAAGATGCCGCGGGTGACGAGGACCTTCTTCATGCCCGCATTCACGGGAACGGCGTCATCCCCCGTAGAGGTAATTCGGCAGCCACAGCGTCATGCCCGGCCAGAGATACATGATCACCATGCAGATGATCACGATCAGCATGTACGGCATCATCCCGCTGAAGATCTGGTTCAAGGTCACGTGCGACGGCGACACCCCCTTCAGGTAGAACGCCGACATCGCCACCGGCGGCGACAGGAACGCCGCCTGCAGGTTCACGAACACCAGCGTGCCCCACAGGATCGGGTCGATGTTGAAGTGCTTGAGCAGCGGCAGGAAGATGGGCACGAAGATCACGATGATCTCGGTCCATTCGAGCGGCCACCCGAGCACGAAGATGATCGCCTGCGAGAGCAGCATGAACTGCACCGGCGTCATGTTGAGCGACAGCACCCACCGCTCGACGAGCTGCTGGCCGCCGAGGATCGCGAACACCGCCGAGAAGAGGGCCGAACCCACGAAGAGCCAGCACACCATCGCAGTCGTCTTCGCGGTGAGGAACACCGATTCCTTCACGCGCTTCCAGTCGAGGGTGCCCGCCTGGATCGCGAGGATGTAGGCGCCCGCCGCCCCCACCGCCGCCGACTCGGTCGCCGTCGTGATGCCGAAGAGGATCACCGCGAGCACGATCACCGTGAGGATGCCCAGCGGCATCACGGACGAGGTGAGCAGCTTCAATATCTCGAACTGCTCGGCCTGCATCTTCCGGTAGTACCAGGCGAGCGTGACGACGCTCGCCGCGGCGAGACCCCAGAACCACCAGTAGAACTGCGGGTCGGGGCCCTGCTCCGCGGCGGTGAGCGGGCCCTGGGCGAGCTCGGGCGTGCCCAGCTCCTCGAGGGGCTCGTCCTTCGACGGCGCGTTCGCCGACGACCGCTCGGTGCTGCCGGCGCCCAGCTCCTCGAGCTTCTCTTCAGGCGGGGCGCCAGGCGCCACGGCGGCGCCGGTCGCCTTCGCGGGTGCGGTGGCCGCGGCCTTCGCCTTCTGCGGCGTGTCCACGTCGACGGTGGCTTGCTGGTGGATCACCACGTACCACCAGATGAGGTAGAAAGTCGCGACCGTCATCACGGCCGGGAAGATCGCCGCGGTGAAGTTCTTCACGATGGAACCGTACGTCACGCCGCCCGCGGCAAGCCCCTTGCCCGGGGAGAAGAGCGCCTTGGTGAGCGTGACCAGCATGTTGGGCGAGTAGGCCCGCTGCATCTTCGCGACCCACTCGGTGACCGGCACCTTGGTCTCTTCCTCCGGCAGCGGCGGGGCGATCTTCGGGTTGATCATCGCCCAGCCCACGATGTAGAGCAGGTAGAGGAACGACAGGAAGAATCCCGGGAACATCGCCGAGGCGTAGAGCTTCACGACCGACTGGCCCGCGACCGCTGCGTACACGATGATCATCACCGAGGGCGGGATGAGGATGCCCAGCGTGCCGCCGGCCGTGATCACGCCCGAGGCGAGGCGCACGTCGTAGCCCGCGCGCAGCATCGGGTTGAACGCGATCACCCCCATCAGCACCACCACCGCGCCCACCAGGCCGCTCGCGATGCCCCAGAAGGTGCAGATCACGAGCGTGGCCACGGCAAGCGAGGCGGGAACCCTGCGGAACGCGAGCTGGACGCTGTAGAACATCTTGTCCACCAGCGCCCCGCGCTCCATCACGTACCCCATCAGCACGAACAGCGGGATCGAGATCAGCGTGTCGTTGGTCATCGCGCCGTAGGTGCGCTGGACGATCAGGTCGAAGATGTGATTCTGGGTCCACGGCTGCGTCGGGTCGTGCAGCGCGAAGAAGCCGAAGAACATGCCCAGGCCCATCAGCGTGAAGGCCGTCGGGAAGCCCATCATGATCACGACCACGATGAGCGCCAGCATGGTGAGGCCGAGTGCCGGATCGCTCATAGCGGGCCCTCCGAACGTTCCGCGCCCTGCGTGGTGGAGCGCTGCCGCGCCGCCTCGTCGATGTCGTGCACGCTCGCGATGGCGCGCTGGCGCGATTCCTCGTCCACGTACTGGCTGTGGGCGAGCTGCTCCTCGACCACGTCGATCTCCTCGGCGTCCTTCAGGCGCGCGGGCCACTCGCCCGTCTTCAGGCACACGATGCAGCGCACGATCTCGGCGATTCCCTGGATCAGTACCAGCGTGCCGGCGATCGGGATGATCGCCTTGAAGTGGTACACGGGCGGGCCGTCGGCGGCGTCGTTCACGTGCTCGTCGATCGCCCAGGAAGCGTGCGCGAAGTCCCACCCCGCGTAGGCGAGCGCCGCGATGCCCGGGAGGAAGAAGACGATGTAGAGCACGAGGTCGAGGGAGGCCTGCGTGCGCGGCTTCATCGAGCTATACAGGAAGTCGCCGCGCACGTGCCCGTCCTGCGACAGGGTATACGCGCCGCACATCATGAAGAGCGTGCCGTAGAGCATGTAGTCGAGGTCGAAGGACCACGCGGTCGGGGCGTTGAGCGCGTAGCGCTTCACCACCTCGAAGCACACGGCCGTGGTGAGGACGAGGATCAGCCAGGAGGTGGCCTTGCCGCTCCAGGTGCTGATGTTGTCGACGAAAAGCAGGAGGCGTTGCAGCTTCATTTCGGTCCTTCTCGCAAGTTCGGATTCAGCTTCGCGGGTGCGCCAAAAAAACCACCCCGCGGAGAGGCGGGGTGGCTTGTGGAGCTTCGGCGGCGCTTATGCCTTCTTGCCTGCGAAGTAGTGGTCCCATGCGATCTTGGAATCCACCATCTGGTCGTACTGCCAGCGCCCCACGCGCTCGGCATAGGCCTTCTGCGAGTCGAGCACCTTCTTGAACCACGGGTTCTCGCCCGCCTTCTTGGCGATGGTCTCGTCCCAGACCTTGAGCTGGTCTTGCAGCACGGAGTCCGGGGTCTTGTAGACCTTCACCTTGTCCTTGGCCTGGATCTCGATGTAGTCCTGCGAGTAGCGGTCGTAAGCCTTCCACACCATGTCGGAGGACGCCGCCTCGACGGCGTTGGCGATGATGCTCTTCATCTTGTCCGGCAGCACGTCGTACTTCTTCTTGTTGAAGAGGATCTCCAGCGTTTCCGCCGACTGGTGGAAGCTCTTCATCATGTAGACCTTGGAGACGTCGGGGAAGCCCAGCGCCTTGTCCGAGGACGGGTTGTTGAACTCCGCCGCGTCGATGAGGCCGCGGTCGAGCGCCGGGACGATGTCCGGGCCGGCCAGCGCGTTCACCGCCGCGCCCATCGCCGTGAACATCTCGATGCCCAGGCCCACGGTGCGGAACTTCAGGCCCTTGAAGTCGGCGACGCTGCGGATCGGCTTCTTGTACCAGCCCAGCGGCTCGGTGGGCATCGGCCCGTACGGGAACGAGACCACGTCCATCCCGATCGCCTTGTAGATGTCGGCGAGGATCTCCTTGCCGCCGCCGTACTTGTGCCACGAGAGCAGCGTGTTCGCGTCCATGCCGAAGGCCGGCCCCGACCCCCACAGCGCGAGGGCGGAGTTCTTGCCGTACCAGTACACGAGCACGCCATGGCCGCCGTCGAGGGTGCCCTTGGAAACGGCATCCAGCAGGTCGAAGGCCTTCACGACGGCGCCGGCGGGCAGGACCTCGATCTTGAGGTCGCCGCCGGTCATGTCGTTCACCTTCTTCGCGAAGTCGAGCGCGTACTCGTGGAAGATGTCCTTGGTGGGCCAGGTCGATTGCCAGCGCCAGGTGATCGGCCCCGCCTGCCCCTTGGAGATCATCGGGAATGCGAGCGCGCCCGCGCCGGCCGCGCCCGCGAGGAACTTGCGGCGGGTAGGGCTTGGGGTCCGGGCGGAATTCGTCGTCTTGTCGGTCATGCTTTTCCTCCTCGTGGTTTTATTTCGCTCAGGGCGTGACGGAGCGGGGACTGCCGGAACCGCCAAATCCTAGTCTCGGGGGAGGGGCAAAGCAATAGACCGGGGTCAATCCCGATATCAAGCGCGCATACCGCGATGCTAAGGGGAGCGCTCGTGCTGCGCCGCAGCGGACGGGTTTGCCCGCCCGCGCGGCGGATCGGGGTGCCAGCCGAGCACCGCCAGCATCACGAAGAAGCCGATCACGTAGGCGGCCGCCACGTGCCAGCCGCCGCGCAGCCACGTCAGCACCGAACGCGATTCGGGGAACATGCTCGAGAGGGCTACGCCGGCCGAGGAGCCGAACCAGATCATGGAGCCGCCGAAGCCCACCGCGTAGGCGAGGAAGCCCCAGTCGTAGCCACCCTGGTGCAGGGCGAGCGCTGTGAGCGGGATGTTGTCGAACACTGCCGAGAGGAATCCCAGCCCGAACGCGGTCTGCCAGGACGCGGCCGGCAGCTTCTCCACCGGCATCATCGCCGCCGTGGTCACCAGGGCGAGCAGGAAGATCGTGCCGCGGAACGCGGGGCCAAGGAGCGGCCAATCGGGCTGGCGCAGCGGCGCGGCCACGAGGATCGCCGCCCAGATCGCGAGCCCGATCACCGGATAGCGGTCGAGCAGCTCCGGGTGGCTCACGTTCGCCCACACGTTGGCGACGACCGCGGCGCCCAGGATGAAGGCCACGATCGCCACGCGCGCCCAGTCCACCCTCGTGCCGCGCGGCGGATCCTTCATGATCGGCGAGAACGCCTGCTGCTGGCGCGCGGCGATCACCCCGAAGATCGCCAGCGCCGTCCCGGCGGCAACGAAGGCTTCCAGGACGTCGAGGGGGTTCACGCCGTCGATCCACATCATCGTCGTGGTCGTGTCGCCGACCACGCTGCCCGAGCCGCCGGCGTTTGAGGCCGCCACGATCGCGGCCAGGTAGCCGATGTGCAGCTTGTCGCGATAGACGACCCGCGCCATCGTGCCGCCGATCAGTGCCGCGGCGATGTTGTCGAGGAAGGACGAGATCACGAAGACCATGGCGAGCAGCATGAATCCGCCCTTCCAGTCGTCGGGAAGGATCTTCGGCAGCTCGAGCGGCACGTGCGAATCCTCGAAGTGCTTCGACAACAGGGCGAAGCCCATCAACAGGAGGAACAGGTTGGCGAGGATCACCCACTCGTGCCCCAGCGTGGCCACCAGGCCCGCGAGGCCCGGACCGTGGCGAAAACCGGTGAACGCGAGCTTGTAGGCGATGACCGCCGCGAGCCCGGTCAAGGCGACCTGCAGCGTGTGGCGCTGGAAGACGGCGATGCCCACGAGGACCAGCGCGAACAGAATGAAATCGACCGGGACTGGGCCCAGCATCACGGGTTGGTACGCCGCCATGCCCGCGATTCTAGACCGACACGAGCCAGATCACCCCTTTGCGGCGCTTCAGGTTCTCCGAGGGCACGCCCGTGATCGCGTACGTGCGCTCGCAATCCTGGATCGACGGGCCGCGCAGGTTGCCCTCGGTGTACGCGAGCCCCGGGCAGCGCGAGCAGCTGCCGCCGTGCACGCACGTGGAGCATCCCTCGACGTCGGCGAGGCTGATGGAGCGCACCTCCCGCAATTGCGGCGAGTTGCGCCAGATCTCGGCGAAGGGCTTCTCGCGGACGTTGCCGCAGGCGTAGGGGAACTGGACGCAGGGAAAGACCTCGCCGTAGGGCGAGATGTACGCGAGCGTGTGGCCGGCGCTGCAGGGAACGGAATCGAGCGCTTCCTCGCGCGGCATGGGGCCCCCGGGCGCGGCGCGCGAGACCGCGGCGCCTCTCGTGAGCTCCTCGTCCGCGTACACGGCCGCGAGGCGCGCCTCGTCGATGTTGAGCGCGAGCACCCCGCGGCCGCCGTCCATCATCGGGGTGATGGTGGGATCGACCTTGTACTCGACGCCCATTGCGAGGGCGAGCGCCCTCACCTCGCGATAATCGTCGGCGTTGTCCTTCATGAGCACGTTGGCGAAGCTCACCTTCACGCCGCATTCGCGCAGCAGCCGCGCGCCCTCGATCGTCCGCCCGAACGAGCCGGGAAGCTTCGTGATCCGGTCGTGCACGTCCGCGCGGTGCGAATAGAGGCTCACCTGCACCGATTCCACGCCGAGCCCGGCGACGCGCTCGGCCTTGGCGCGCGTGACCATCACCGCGTTGGTCTTGACCTTCACGGCGAAGAGCTTCGCGCGCGCGTGCTCGAGGATCTCGAAGAAGTCGCGCCGCATGAAGACCTCGCCGCCGGAGAGCGTGAGGAAGAACACGCCCGAATCGGCGAGCTCGTCCAGCACGCGCACGATCTCGGCCGTGGTCATCTCGCCGCGGTCCTCGTGGTCGAGGTAGCAGTGCACGCAGCGCTCGTTGCAGCGGTACGTGAGGTCGAGGTGGACGGAGAGCGGGATGCCGAGCGCGAGCGCCCGGGCTCCCATCTCGTGCATGAGGCTCGTCATCGGCGGATCGGCGCGTCGGAGACGATGAGGATGCCGTGCGCCGCGAGCTCGTCGGCGAGCGCCTGCGCGTCGGCGAGCGCCTCCTCGGGATCGACGTCGAATTCGGCGCAGATGTGGCGCTCGACGATCTCGGCGAGCGGGGTGGTGCCGTCGGCCAGGTCCCAGAGCGCCGCGGCGGTCTCGTTCAGGCTGAAGAGCGACGAGTCGCGCCCCGACATGATCATCAGCTCGTCGCCGATGGTGCGCGCGGCCACGTCGGGCGCCCGTGCGATGTAGCGATCGGTCATATGAGATCCCAGGCGCCCGCTTCGGGCACGAACGTGAGGCGGCGCACCGGCATGCGTTCCACGAGCTCGAGCGCCGATGCGAACACCTGCCGGACCAGCGCCGGGTCCTCGGCGAAGAAGAGGATGGTTGAGAGCAGCGCACGCGCGGCCTGCGCCGGCTCCAGCGCCGCGACGCGATTCTCGCGGCCGTGCTTCAGCATGTAGATCGCCTCGACCGGGGCGCTCACGTTCGCGCCCGGGCGCGCCAGCTCACCGGCGAACGGCGTGCCATGCGCGACGTAGCCGCGGCCCTCGCGGCGCAGGCAGGAGACCTCGTCGGTCATCACGAGGGCATCGGGCGGCGCCAGGCGCGCCATCGTGGTCTTGCCCGCGCCGGAGACGCCGGCGAAGACGTGGGCGCGCCCATGGCGCACCGCGCTCGAGGCGTGCAGGAGGAAGCCGCCCTGCGGCGCGAGTGCGAGCGTGTGCACGATGCGCAGGAGCGAGTCGACCGAATAGGGGTTGGCATCCTGCCGTATGCGGCCGCGCCGCGACACCGGGTCCAGCGCCGCCTCGAAGTCGCCGCGCTCGATGCGCCAGTGGCCGCCCTCGCGGTACACGCGCACGTCGCGATCCGGCGCGTCCTCGCGCGGCTCGACGAGCTCCACCTCGAATTCGTAGTCGGGGCGCGACGACGGCTCGATGTAGCCCGCGAACCGCTCGTGAAGCAGGTCCACGTAACGCGCGCTCGAGGTGCGCAGCCCGATGCATACGCCGCCGACGTTCACGGCCGTGGTGGTCGTCGTCATCGTTCCCGCAACGCCTCGAGACGCGTGAAAAGGCGGCCGGCGAGCGGCGAAGCCGCGAAGAGGCGCGCGGCGGCACGCTGCAGCGCGCCCCGGGAATGCCCAGGGTGGATCTCGCGCCCGCGCCGCTCGATGGCGACGACGCGGCCGAGCACCTGGCCGGCCTCGACCGGCGCGTCGTCCGCATCGAGGGTGTCGCCGCGCAGCGCGAGCGATGGCGGGCCGCGCCGCACGGCGCGGTGGGCGAAGAGCCTTTCGCCGCGCCGGTACAGGACCACTTCGCCGGGAGACAACGCGCCCGCATCGCAGCGCTCCACGCGCAGCACGTCGCCGGGACGGATCGCGGGCAGCATGGACGAGCCCGTGACCCGAAGGCGCAGCCGCCCGGTGCGGGCGAGGGAGGCCGCGGCCAGGTCGATCACGCTACGAATTGCGCCGGTTGGCCCTGCAGCTCGCCTGCGTGCCGCTGATCTTGCCGCAGGCAAGCGCCATGGTCTCGAACACCTTCTCGTAGCGGAAGGCGGGCTTCTGGTACGCCTTCTTCGCGCGAGGCGCGCCGTCTTCGTCGCGCGTCTCGGGGGTCTTGGAATCTCGCTCGCTCATCGTCAGTTGAGGCCGGCCTGGCTTGCCTGGACGGCCACCCCGGGGCTGGTCAAAGTCGAATAGTAGACCTGCGAAGCCCCGGTTGACGAAGAGATGTTGTCGATGATGATGCCGCCCGTGCCGCCCGCCGCGGCGAGGCCCGCGGCCGCGGCCACGCCCGTGCCCCACGCGCCGGCGGTCGACAGGTCGTAGACGTAGACGCACGAGCCCGCGCAGCCGGTGTCGTTGCCGTTCGCGGGCACGCTCACGTACAGGTAGTCGTGCGTGCCGTTCGCCACCTCGGTGATCGGGGAGCATTCCAGCGTGTCGGTGTTGCTCACGATCTGCGGGCCGACGACCGGCGCGCCCATCACGTTGTTCGTGATCGGGATCCTCCACAGCGTGGGGCGCCGCGAGCTGGTGCCGTCGGCGAGGCTGCCGCACACGTAGAGCGCGCCCGTGGGGCTCGCCGGCGTGCTCAGCCAGTAGGCATTGTCGAAGGCCCCCGCGAAGAGGATGCGGTCGTAGAACTGGCCGCGGCCGACCTGCGCCACGGCGGGCGCCTGCGTGCTGAGCGCGCCATTGGTGGCCGGATTGCTCTTGAACTGGTAGACGCCCTGGCATTGCACGCCGCCGCAGTTGGTCGAGCTGTCGCTGCCGACGAAAGCGTAGATGCGCTGCGCGAAGGAATCGAGGATCGGCGCGTCGGCCACTCCCGTGCTGCCGGCCGGCTGGCCCGCCTCGGGGTCTCCGCCGATCTGCACGCTGGAATCGAGCACGCCCGCCGGGCTCACCGAATGCAGCCGCCCGCCCACCGTGCCGGCGTCGCGGTTGCTGCCCACGTACACGTAGCCCGTGGATTGGTCGTACACCGGCGGCGAGAGGAGGAACCCCGCGGCCACCGTCACCGGCCACGGCGCGCCCGACTCGGCGACCGTTCCGGTGAAGACGCCGGTGAACTTGTGCAGCTTGCCGTCGTCGCTGCCGACGAAGAGCGTGTCGCCCGTGTAGTCGTAGTACGGGGCCGAGCGCGTGTCGTTGGCGCCCAGCGCCATCTTGAACATGCAGGGCGCGGTGCAGGTCTTGTACGCCGCGGCCGAGGCGGCCGTCGCGGGCGTGGTCGGCACGCCGATGGTGCCCGGGGCGCTCGAGCTCCACTTGAGCAGCACCAGGCTCGCCGCCGTGCCGGTGCGCTCGATGAACGCGACCTGCGTGCCGTCGAGCGAGATCACCGGCGAGAGCTCGGCGAACGCGGCGGCGCCGGTCGAGTACGACCAGTACGTCGCGGGCACCGGCTGCGTGGAGCCCGCCACGTTGTTGCACGACGAGTAGAGCTGGTTGAACGCGACGATGGTGGGCTGCGCCGCCGTCCCGCTGCCGCCGGAGAGCGTGGTGCCCGCCCACGAGAAGCCGCCGAGGCCTTCGGCGAGCGCGATGCTGTTGGCTCCCGTGCCCTTGGTGATCGCCTTGACCGTGACGACGGCGGCCGCCGCCGTCGCGGTGACGCCCACCGTGCCGCCGTTGCGGTTGATCGCCGCGGCGAGGTTGGTCGCCTTGGTGGCGGCCGTGGCGCCGTTGGGCGCGAGGAAGTTCAGGCCCGTGTTGGAGCTGCTGCTCGCCGTGATCGTGAGGACCTGCGTGCCGTTGGTGATGGTCACCGTGTTGCCCACGCCCGCGTTGGCGGCGGTCATCGTGCCGTTGCGGCTCGCCAACACGCCGCCGCCCGGATCGAGCACGCCGGAGGACGCCGTCACGTAGACGAGGAAATCGCTCGTGCAGCTGGGCGTGGCGTTGATGTCGAACGAATACTTGGCGGGATAGGTGCCCTTGAAGCCCACGCCCGAGACGCCGCCCAGCACGTTGGACCAGTCGCGGTGAACGAGCTTGCCGCCCTGCTTGCCCGGCTTGGCGGCGGGCGGCAGCGCCGGTCCCTTGCCGTTGGCGGTGGGTTCCTTGAGGAGGGACTTGGCCACGCCCGTGGCAGCGCTGTCGATGGCGGCCTGCTGGTCCATGCGCGCATCCATCTTGCGCAGGAGCTGCGAGACGAAGCGCGGATCGGCCGACTTCTGCAGCCACTCGTCGTAGCGCCCGTTGGCGATCGCCTCCTCGGCGGTCTCGGGGTTGTAGATCACGTGACGGTGGCTCCAGTCCCACGGCAGGCCGGCGCGCGGCTCCTCCGCCGCGACCCATTGGGCGCCCGCGAGCCAGGCCAGCAAGACTACCGATGTAACCCTCATGGGGTACTCCACCAACGATGACCGTCCCACGATACAACAGGCCGCGCGCCGAGAATATGCCGCAGGTCACATGGAATCCTTACGAGTGCAGTCAACGGGTTAGGATGCTCTCCTAATTACCCCAGGGAGGGGGCTCGGAATGCCTGTGATCACCTGCGTGGAGGACCTGCGGCGGCTGGCGAAGCGCCGGGTGCCTCGCATGTTCTACGACTACGCCGATTCGGGGTCCTGGACCGAGTCCACGTACCGGGCCAACGAGGCCGATTTCGCGGCGATCCAGCTGCGCCAGCGCGTGGCGGTGGACATCGAGCACCGCAACGTCGCCACCACCATGGCCGGATTCGACGTGGCGATGCCGGTGGCGCTCGCGCCCGTCGGGCTCACCGGCATGCAGCATCCCGACGGGGAGATCGCCGCCGCGCGCGCGGCGGCGAGGTTCGGCGTACCGTTCATCCTGTCCACCATGAGCATCTGCTCGATCGAGGATGTCGCGGCCAACACCGACAAGCCGTTCTGGTTCCAGCTCTACGTGATGCGCGACCGCGAATTCTCCGGCGCGCTCATCGACCGCGCGAAGGCGGCCGGCTGCTCGGCCCTGGTGCTCACGCTCGACCTGCAGATCATCGGGCAGCGCCACAAGGACCTGATCAACGGCATGACGGCCCCGCCCCGGCCCACCCTCGCGAACATCGTGAACCTGATGACCAAGCCGCGCTGGTGCTGGGGCATGCTCGGGACCGGGCGGCACACCTTCCGCAACATCGTCGGCCACGCGAAGAACGTGACCGACATGACCACGCTCGCCACCTGGTCGAAGGAGAACTTCGACCCGACGCTCAACTGGAAGGACATCGACTGGATCCGCAAGCGCTGGGGCGGCAAGCTGATCCTCAAGGGCATCATGGACGTCGATGACGCGCGCATCGCGGCCGACAGCGGGGCCGACGCGATCATCGTCTCCAACCATGGCGGGCGCCAGCTCGACGGCGCGCCCTCGTCGATCCGCGTGCTGCCCTCGATCGCCGAGGCGGTGGGCTCGCGCGTCGAGGTCTGGATGGACGGCGGCATCCGCACCGGCCAGGACGTGCTCAAGGCGGTGGCCCTCGGCGCGAAGGGAACGCTGATCGGCCGCGCCTACGTGTACGCCCTGGGCGCCCTGGGCGAGGCCGGCGTGACCAAGTGCCTGGAGCTGATCCGCAACGAGCTCGACCTCACCATGGCCTTCTGCGGGCGCACCGACATCCGCAAGGTGGACCGCTCGATCCTGCTGCCCGGGACCTACCCGGCGTAGCGGGAATATCAAGACCTTGGATGGGGGCGGCGCGCGCGGCGTGGGCGAAGCGCCTATGCTGGTCCGCAAGGAGGTGATCTCATGACACGCAAGATCCTCATCCTGGGCGCTTCCTACGGTTCGCTGCTGGGCGTGAAGCTCGCCCTCGCGGGCCACGACCTCACGCTCGTCTGCCTGCCGCAGGAAGCGGCGCTCATCAACGCGAAGGGCGCGATCGTGCGCCTGCCGGTGAAGGGGCGCGAAGGGCTGGTCGAGATCAACTCGAAGGACACGCCGGGGAAGCTGCGCGCCGCGGGCACCGACGTGGACCCCGCGGGCTACGACCTCGTGGGCCTCGCCATGCAGGAGCCGCAGTACGGCTCGCCCGGCGTTCGCGAGCTGCTCGACCGCGTGGCGAAGTCGAAGGTGCCCTGCATGTCCATCATGAACATGCCGCCGCTGCCTTACCTCGCGCGCATTCCCGGCATCGACCCGAAGAAATGCGCCGAGAGCTTCACCGATCCCGCGGTGTGGGCGGGCTTCGATCCGAAGCTGGTCACCCTCTGCAGCCCCGACCCGCAGGCCTTCCGACCGCCCGATGAGGAAGTGAACGTCCTGCAGGTGCGCCTGCCCACCAACTTCAAGGCCGCGCGCTTCGATTCCGACGCCCATACGCGGATGCTGCGCGAGCTGGCCGATGGCATCGAGGCGATCCGCTACGACGCGGGTGGCGGGAAGATCGAGCTGCCCGTGAAGCTCAAGGTGCACGACTCGGTGTTCGTGCCGCTCGCCAAGTGGGCGATGCTGATCGCGGGCAACTACCGCTGCGTGAAGGCCGACACCGTGATCCCCATCAAGGAGGCGGTGCACGGCGACGTCGCCAGGTCCCGCGCGATCTACGAGTGGGTCGTGGACCTGTGCGTGTCGCTGGGCGCGAGCCGCGATGACATGGTGCCCTTCGAGAAATACGCCGCCGCGGCGCAGTCGCTGGGCAGCCCCTCTTCGGCGGCGCGCGCGCTCGCGGCCGGCGCCCCGCGCATCGAGCGCGTGGACCGGCTCGTGCAATCGGTGGCCGCGCAGCGCGGCATGCGCCTCGCCGAGGTCGACGAGATCGTGACGCTCGTGGACGGCTGGCTCGTGCGCAACCGCCGCAAGGGATGACGCGCATGCTGCCCCTCATTCCCACCACCATCGCGGGGAGCCTGCCCAAGCCCTCGTGGCTCGCCGACACCGGCAAGCTCTGGGCGCCCTGGAAGCTCGAGGGCGCCGCCCTCGCCGAAGGCAAGCGCGACGCCGTGCGCCTCGTGCTGGCCCTGCAGGAGAAAGCCGGCATCGACATCGTGAGCGACGGCGAACAGACGCGCCGCCACTTCGTGAACGGCTACATGGAGAAGCTGCAGGGCATCGACTTCAAGAACCTGAAGACCGTGCGCATCCGCAACCGCTACGACGCCAACGTGCCGCGCGTGGTGGGCCCGGTGGCGCGGCCGTTTCCCGTGCATTCCGAGGACGTGAAGTTCATGCGCGCGAACACCTCGCACGCCATCAAGTTCACGCTGCCCGGCCCGATGACCATGGTGGACACGCTCGCCGACGAGCACTACGGCTCGCGCGAGAAGCTCGCGCTTGCGTTCGCCGAGATCCTGAACCAGGAGGCGAAGGAGATCGCCGCGCTGGGCGTGGACGTGGTGCAGTTCGACGAGCCGGCGTTCAACGTGTACTTCGACGAGGTGCGCGACTGGGGCGTGGCGGCCCTCGAGCGCGCGCGCAAGGACGTGCCCACCAAGTGCGCCGTGCACATCTGCTACGGCTACGGCATCGAGGCCAACATCAAGTGGAAGGAGACGCTGGGCAGCGAATGGCGCCAGTACGAGCAGACCTTCCCGCTGCTCGCGAAATCCACCATCGACCAGGTTTCGCTCGAATGCGCCAACTCCCACGTCCCCATCGACCTCATCGCGCTGCTGGAGGGCAAGGACGTGCTGGTGGGCGCCATCGACGTGGCCAACCCGCGCGTGGAGACGCCCGAGGACGTGGCGAAGGTCCTGCGCGAGGCCCTGAAGCACGTGCCGCGCGAGCGCCTCTACGCGTGCACCAACTGCGGGATGGTCCCCCTCACGCGGGACGTGGCCGCCGGGAAGCTCGCAGCGCTCGGGGCGGGCGCGGCACTTGTGCGCGCGGAGCTTGTCGAAGCGTAAGGAGGTCCGCCCATGAGCCCTACCGTGACCATCGCCGTGGCCGTCGCCGTCTTCGTGGTGGCGGGCTACCTGCTCGTGATGCGCGTGTTCTTCAAGGAGAGCCAGGAGCTCGACAAGAAGATCGATCCCGCGAAGATGAAGAAGTGGAAGGACGACGAGGACTGAACGCAGGGCCTCCTAGGCCCCGGCGCGCGCCGCGAGCAGCCCCTCGGTCTCGATGAAATCGACGACCGTGCCAAGCCCCTGGCCCGTCTTGAGGTTGGTGAAGACGAAGGGGCGCGCCCCCCGCATGCGCTTCGCGTCGCGCTCCATCACCTCGAGCGAGGCGCCCACCATGGGCGCGAGGTCGATCTTGTTGATCACCAGCAGGTCCGATTTCGTGATGCCCGGCCCGCCCTTGCGCGGGATCTTGTCGCCGGCCGCCACGTCGATCACGTAGAGCGTGAGGTCCGAGAGCTCCGGGCTGAAGGTCGCCGCGAGGTTGTCGCCGCCCGACTCGATGAAGATCACCTCGAGCTGCGGGAAGCGGCGATTCAGGCGCGCTACCGCCTCGAGGTTGATGGAGGCGTCCTCGCGGATCGCGGTGTGCGGGCAGCCCCCCGTCTCCACGCCGAGGATGCGCTCGGGCGCGAGCGCCTCGTTGCGCACCAGGAATTGCGCGTCTTCCTCGGTGTAGATGTCGTTGGTCACCGCCGCGATCTCGTACTTGTCGCGCAGCGCCTTGCACAGCGCCAGCGTGAGCGCGGTCTTGCCCGAGCCGACCGGCCCGCCGATGCCCACGCGCAGCGGGGATTCTTTCTTCATGAGCGGAAGATCCTGCTGTATTGCGTCTCGTGGCGCGCCGTGGCGAGCGCGAGGCCCGGCGCGAGGTTGCAGAGCTCGTGGTCGGCGAGCGCCGCCGCGCGCTCCACGGCGGCCGGGACCTGCGCGGCGAGTGCGAGCAGCATGCGCTGGCCGTCCGCCTGCCCGAGCGGGATGCACTTCACCGCCGCGAGCACCTGGTTCTCGAGCCACGCGAAGAGGTAGGCGCCGGCCACCTCGCGCGCGTCGAGCCGCCAGGCGGCCGCGGCGAATGCGAAGGCGGTGGGATACGCGAGCTCGTCGATCCCGTCGAGCGCCTGCGCTCCCGCGAGGCCCAGCTCGCCGGCGAGCCGGCGCATCGAGTAGCCCATCTGGAGCGTCTCGGCGCGCAGCTCCGCCCCCTCGCGGCTCGCGACGAAATGCTCGTTCCAGCGCGCCGCGGCTTGCTCGTCGCCCGCGGCCCACGCTTCCATGAGGCGCAGCAGGACGGGCGCCTCCATCCCGGACAGCGCGAGCGCGAAAACCCCGCCGATCCAGCGCTCGGCGCTCGCCGCATCATGCACCGTGCCCGCTTCGACGGCCGCTTCCAGCCCCTGCGAATAGCTGTAGGCCCCGACGGGCAACGCGGGGCTCACGAGCTGCAGCAGCTTCACGTTCACTTCGTTTCCCCGAACTCGTGGATGCGCCCGCCGTGGCCCGACTCGTTGTCGTGCGTGTGATGGTGGCCGTAGGCGCCCGCCTCGGGCTCGAACGGCGCCTCGAGCGGCGACACGCGCGCGCCCAACCCGATCAGCATCTCCTCGAGCACGTGGTCGGCGCACAAGCGCAGCCAGCCCGCGCCCACCTGCACGGGAACGTGCCGGTTGCCGAGGTGGTAGGCGGCACGCGCGAGCGCTTCGGCGTTGTCGCATTCGACGTGCAGGACGCGCTCGACTTCCGCCACCACCTCGATCACGCGCCCGTCGGAGGCGACCACCCAATCCCCGCCGCGCATCACCATGCCGCGCGGCAACGCGATGGCCACCTCCTCGCCGGACACGAGCTGCGCGCGCTGCCGCGTCTTCTGGCGCCGGTCGAAGGGAAGCCGCAGCTGCCCGCGCACCTGCACGCCGTAGGCGGCGTTGGGCTTGAGGGGAAAGCGCGAGCGGATCTCGACCATGGCGCTCAGAAGAGGAAGTAGCGTTGGGCGAGCGGCAGCTCCTTCGCCGGCTCGCAGGCGAGGAGCTCGCCGTCGGCGCGCACCTCGTAGGTTTCCGGGTCCACCTCGAGCTTCGGCTGCCACGCGTTGTGCACCATGTCCTTCTTGCCGATGCCGCGCGTGCGGCGCACGGCCTCGAGCGGCTTGGCGAGCCCCAGCCCGCGCACCGCGCCGTCGTCGAGCGCCGCCTGCGAGACGAACGTGACGCTCGTGCGCAGCGCGCCGCCGAACGAGCCGAACATCGGCCGGTAGTGCACGGGCTGCGGCGTGGGGATGGAGGCGTTGGGATCGCCCATGGCGGCGGCCGCGATCATGCCGCCCTTCAGGATCAGCGAAGGCTTCACGCCGAAGAACGCCGGCTTCCACAGCACGAGGTCGGCGATCTTGCCCTCCTCGATGGAGCCCACCGCGTGCGAGATGCCGTGCGCGATGGCCGGGTTGATGGTGTACTTCGCGATGTAGCGCTTCACGCGGAAGTTGTCGCTCGAGGAGCGATGCGCCCTGTCCCCCAGGTGACCGCGCTGGACCTTCATCTTGTGCGCCGTCTGCCAGGTGCGGATCACCACCTCGCCCACGCGCCCCATGGCCTGCGAGTCCGAGGACATCATGGAGAACGCGCCCAGGTCGTGGAGGATGTCCTCGGCGGCGATGGTTTCCCGGCGGATGCGCGACTCGGCGAACGCGACGTCCTCCGCGATGGCCGGGTCGAGGTGGTGGCACACCATCAGCATGTCGAGGTGCTCGGCGATGGTGTTCACGGTGTACGGCCGCGTGGGATTGGTGGACGAGGGCAGCACGTTGGGCAGCGCCGCGACCTTGATGATGTCGGGCGCGTGGCCGCCGCCCGCGCCTTCGGTGTGGTACGTATGGATCGTGCGGCCCTTGAACGCCGCCACGCTCGCCTCGACGAAGCCCGATTCGTTCAGCGTGTCGGTGTGGATCGCCACCTGCACGTCCATCTCGTCGGCCACCGTGAGGCAACAGTCGATCGCCGCGGGCGTCGTGCCCCAGTCCTCGTGAAGCTTCAAGCCGATCGCGCCGGCCCGCACCTGCTCGCGCAGCGCCTCGGGACGGCTCGCGTTGCCCTTGCCGAGGAAGCCCAGGTTCATCGGGAAGGCGTCGGCCGCGGCGAGCATGGAATGCAGGTGCCACGGGCCGGGCGTGCAAGTCGTCGCCGCGGTGCCGGTGGCCGGGCCGGTTCCGCCGCCGATCATCGTGGTGACGCCCGACATCAGCGCCTCCTCGATCTGTTGCGGGCAGATGAAGTGGATGTGGCTGTCGATGCCGCCGGCCGTGAGGATCATGCCCTCTCCCGCGATCACCTCGGTGCCGGGGCCGACGGGAATCGTCACGCCGGGCTGGATGTCGGGGTTGCCGCCCTTGCCGATCTTCCAGATGCGCCCGCCCTTCAGGCCCACGTCGGCCTTCACGATGCCCCAGTGATCGACGATGAGCGCGTTGGTGATGATCGTGTCGGCGGTCCTCGCCGAAACGAGCTGCCCCTGCCCCATGCCGTCGCGGATCACCTTGCCGCCGCCGAACTTCACTTCCTCGCCGTAGGTGGTGAGGTCGCGCTCGACCTGGATCCAGAGCGCCGTGTCGGCGAGCCGCACGCGGTCGCCCGTCGTGGGGCCGAACATCTCGGCATAGGCCTGGCGCGAGATCCTCGTCATAGCTTGCCCATCACCTTGCCCTGGAAGCCGTACACGGCGCGGCCCCCCGCGAGCGCCACGAGCTGCACGGTGCGCGATTGCCCCGGCTCGAAGCGCACGGCGGTGCCCGCGGCGATGTCGAGGCGGAAGCCGCGCGCCTTCGCGCGCTCGAAGGCGAGCGCCTCGTTCACCTCGAAGAAATGGTAGTGCGATCCCACCTGCACGGGACGGTCGCCGGTGTTGGTGACCTCGACCGTCACGCGCTCGCGGCCCTTGTTGATCTCGATGTCGCCTGCGGCGACCTTGATTTCACCGGGGATCATGGGGTCAGAGCCCTTTTCATACGATCGGGTGGTGCACGGTGACGAGCTTCGTGCCGTCGGGAAAGGTGGCCTCCACCTGGATCTCGGGAATCATCTCGGGCACGCCCTCCATCACGTCGGCACGGGTGAGCAGCGTCGTGCCGTAGCTCATGAGGTCCGAAACGCTGCGCCCGTCGCGCGCCGCCTCGAGCAGCGCCGCCGAGATGAACGCGACTGCCTCGGGATAGTTGAGCTTCAGGCCGCGCGCCTTGCGTCGCTCGGCCACCAGGCCCGCGGTGAAGATGAGCAGCTTGTCCTTTTCCCTCGGCGTGAGCTCCATCGCTTCCCCTACGTCCTCCAGATGCGCGGCTCGACGGGCGCGCGCCCCGTCACCGGCTCGCGCAGCTCGCGCCAGATCGCGCCGAAATGCTCGCGCGCGGCCTCGCTCGAATCGCCGCAGTAGCGCGCGGCGAGCACGCCGGGGATCCGGGTCGCCGCCGCTTCGCCTTCGCGCGGACGCTGCGCGCGCGCCAGCGCGAGCCACTCGTCGTCGATGGCGGGCGCGGCGACGATCATCGTGCCGAACACGCTGCGACCCGCGAGCCCCGCGGGCGAATGCGCGAGCGCGCCGCCCGGCTCGATGCGGCCGCCCTCGAGCCAGGCGAGCCGTCCGTCTCGCACGAGGCGCGCTGCGGTGCGCAGCCTCCCGTCGTCGAAGCGTTCTCCCGATCCGGTGCGCCCGAGGCAGACGATGTCCCAGGCGATCAGCGTGGCGTTGCCCGAGAGGCGCGCCTCCCAGCCGATGTCCGCCCGCGCGCCGTCGTAGACGATCGTCTCCTGCGGAAGCCATTCGATCGAGCTCGCCGCGCGGCCCTCGAGGTTCACGCGCTGCGACGCCCACGGGCCACTGGACCGATACCACTTGCCCGCGCCCGGCGTGGTGAGCAGCGCGCACGCGCCCTCGCGTGCCGCCACGTCGATCAAAAGCTCATCTCCGCCGGCCACGCCCGCCGGAGGATGCACGACGATGGCGTGGCATACCGCGTCGCCCTCGGGATGGAGCGCCTTCTGCACGACGAGCGGGCCGTCGTGGCGGCGCGACGCGAGGACCGTGCGCGCCGCTCGGCGCTCGAATTCGAGCGCGAGGCGGGCACGCCAGCGGGTGGCGATCGCGTCGTCGCGGGGCATGGGTCGATCATACCGCCAGCTTCCCGCGCACGTCGTCGCGGTCCATGTTGGCGCCCTCGCCGCGGGCGATGATCTCGCCGCGCTCCATCACGAGGTACTGGTCGGCGAGCGAGCGGGCGAAGTCGTAGTACTGCTCCACCAGCAGGATGGCGAGCTCGCCGGTGGCGGCGAGGGAACGGATCGCGCGCTCGATGTCCTTGATGATCGACGGCTGGATGCCCTCGGTGGGCTCGTCGAGGATGAGCAGCTTCGGTCCCATGGCGAGCGCGCGGCCGATGGCGAGCTGCTGCTGCTGCCCGCCCGAGAGGTCGCCGCCGCGCCGGCGCAGCATCTGCCGCAGCACCGGGAACATTTCGAAGATGCGCGGCGGGATGGCGGCGCCGCGCCCGCGCGTCGCGAGCCCCATCTCGAGGTTCTCCTCGACCGTGAGCCGCGCGAAGATCTCGCGCCCCTGCGGGACGTAGCCGATGCCCGCGCGCGCCCGTTCGTCGGGCCGCGCGTGGGTGAGGTCGCGCTCGCCGAACCTCACGCTGCCCGTGGCCGCCGGCACGAGGCCCATCAGCGTGCGCAGCAGCGTGGTCTTGCCGACGCCATTGCGCCCCAGCAGGACCGTCACCTTGCCCGCGGGCAGCTCGAAGCCCACGTCGCGCAGGATGTGGCTTCCGCCGTAGTACTGGTTGAGGTTGGTGACGGTCAGCATGTGTTGTCCGCTGCGCTCTAAAGCGAAGGAACCACCGAGACCACGGAGACCACGGAGAAAACCAAGGCTATCCAGTTGTTCTCGATGATCGCGGGCATCGCGCCACACACGTCCATAGGGCCTTGCTTTCCTCCGTGGTCTCCGTGGTCTCCGTGGTTCATGCTTTGGCCTTCATCATCGCCCCAGGTAGACCTCGACCACGCGAGGGTCGTTCTGAACGGCGTCGAGCGGCCCTTCCGCGAGCACGCTGCCTTCGTGCAGCACGGTGACCTTGCGGGCGATGCGCGCGATGAACGCCATGTCGTGCTCGACCACCACGAGCGAGTGCTGGCCCGCGAGCGAGACGAAGAGCTCCGCGGTGCGCTCGGTCTCCTCGTCGCTCATGCCGGCCACCGGCTCGTCGAGCAGCAGCAGCTGCGGCTCCTGCATGAGCAGCATGCCGATCTCGAGCCATTGCTTCTGGCCGTGGGAGAGCAGCCCCGCGGGGCGGTCGGCGCTGCCCGAGAGGCGCACGCGGTCGAGGGTCGCCGCGATGCGGTCGCGCTCGGCCGAGGAGAGCTTCGCGAAGATCGTCCGGCGCACGCGCTTGTCCGCCTTCATCGCGAGCTCGAGGTTCTCGAACGCGCTGTGGCGCTCGAAGATGGTGGGCTTCTGGAACTTGCGGCCGATGCCCGCGTGGGCGATCTGCGCTTCCGAAAGCTGGGTGAGGTCGATGGTCTGGCCGAAGAAGGCCCGCCCCGTGTCGGGCCGCGTCTTGCCGGTGATCACGTCCATCATGGTGGTCTTGCCCGCGCCGTTGGGGCCGATCACGCAGCGCAGCTCGCCCGCGTCGATGGCGAGCGACAGGTCGTTCAGCGCCTTGAAGCCGTCGAAGCTCACCGAGATGCCCTCGAGGTAGAGCACCACGCCGTGCGTGAGGTCGAGCTCGTCGGCCTCGACGCGCCGGCCGTAGCTCGCGTCGCCGGGCGGCTGGGGCGCGGCCCCGGGCCTTCGCGCGGGAGGCCACCAGGGCCACGGGCGCGGACGGTCGGGATCGAGCGCGACCGCGGGCGGCTCGTCCATCTTCACGCCTTCCTCCAGCGTTTCGCGAGCCCCACCACGCCGTCGGGCAGGAAGAGCGTGACGAGGATGAAGATGAGCCCGAGGACGTAGAGCCAATACTCCGGGAACGCGACCGTGAAGAGGCTCTTGGCCCCGTTCACGAGCCCCGTCCCGATGATGGGCCCCACCAGCGTCCCGCGGCCGCCCACCGCGGTCCAGATGGCGATCTCGATCGAGTTGGCGGGCGACATCTCGCTGGGGTTGATGATGCCCACCTGAGGCACGTACAGCGCGCCCGCGATGCCGCACAGGATGGCCGAGAGCACCCACACGAAGAGCTTGTACCAGAGCGTGTCGTACCCGCAGAACATGACGCGCGCCTCGGCGTCGCGGATCGCGGCGAGGACGCGGCCGAAGCGCGAGGTGACGAGGAAGCGCCCCAGCAGGAGCGTGGCGATCAGCGTGGCGCCGGTGATCGCGAAGAGCGCCATGCGCATCTGCGGCGTCGTGACCGGGATCTCGAGGATGCGCTTGAAGTCGGTGAAGCCGTTGTTGCCGCCGAAGCCGGTCGCGTTCCGGAAGAAGAGGAGCATCGCCGCGTAGGTGAGCGCCTGCGTGATGATGGAGAAGTACACGCCCTTCACGCGCGAGCGGAACGCGAAGTAGCCGAACACGAAGGCGAGCAGGCCCGGCACGCCGACCACCAGGACCATCGCCCACCAGAAATGCTCGGTCCACGTCCAGTGCCACGGGAAGCTCTTCCAGTCGAGGAAGACCATGAAGTCGGGCATGTCCACGTGGTACTGGCCGTCGGCATGGATCTGGCGCATGAGGTACATGCCGAAGCCGTAGCCGCCCAGCGCGAAGAAGAGACCATGCCCGAGCGACAGGATCCCCGCGTAGCCCCACACCAGGTCCATGGCGATCGCGACGATCATGTAGCACATGATCTTGCCGCCGAGCGTCACGCCGAAGGCGGTCACGTGCAGGGGATTGCCCTCGGGAACCACGAGGTTCAGCACCGGGAACACGACGAAGACCACCGCGGCGCACGCCGCGAGGACGATCCAGCCTTTCGGTCCGTAGAGGCGCGGGATCATGACTCCACCGCCCGGCCCTTCAGCGCGAAGAGACCCTGCGGCCGCTTCTGGATGAAGACGATGATGAAGACGAGCACCGCGATCTTCGCGAGCACGGCGCCCGACCACGATTCGAGCAGCTTGTTGGCGAAGCCCAGCCCGAGCGCGGCGTACACGGTGCCCGCCAGCTGCCCCACGCCGCCCAGCACCACCACCATGAACGAGTCCACGATGTACGACTGGCCGAGGTCGGGCCCCACGTTGCCGATCTGCGAGAGCGCGCATCCGGCAAGGCCCGCGAGGCCGCTGCCCAACCCGAACGCCCAGGTATCGACCCGCGCGGTGGGAA
Organism: Usitatibacter sp.; assembly: GCA_035519515.1. Taxonomy (GTDB): domain Bacteria; phylum Pseudomonadota; class Gammaproteobacteria; order Burkholderiales; family Usitatibacteraceae; genus Usitatibacter. The sequence continues at coordinate 43,518 of DATIWC010000037.1, read as the reverse complement.
CGCCGACGCACGCGGCCATGGCGCGGTTCTGCGTGACGCCCCGCACGAAGAGGCCCAGCCGCGTGCGCGCGAGCAGCAATCCCATCGCTCCCAGCACCGTCGCGGCGAACCCGATGATCACGATGCGGCTGTAGGGAAGCACCACGCCCGCCAGGATCTCCAGGCCGCCCGACATGAAGGCCGGGTTCTCCACCTGGACGTTCTGCGCGCCGAAGATCGAGCGCACGCCCTGGATCAGCACGAGGCTGATGCCCCAGGTGGCGAGCAGCGTCTCGAGCGGCCGGCCGTACAGCCAGCGGATCACGCTGCGCTCGAGCGCCATGCCCACGGCCCCCGACACGACGAAGGCCGCCGGCACCGCCAGGGCGAGGTACCAGTCGAAGGCGGCGGGCAGGTGCGCGCGGAAAAGGTTCTGCACCACGTAGGTCGTATAGGCGCCGATCATGATGAGCTCGCCGTGCGCCATGTTGATCACGCCCATCAGGCCGTAGGTTATGGCGAGCCCGAGGGCCGCGAGGAGCAGGATCGACCCGAGGCTCACCCCCGCGAAGGCGAGGCCCGCGAACTGGGAGCGCGCGAGGCGCGCCTCCACGACGCGCAGGCTCGCGGCGGCCTCGCGGCGCACTTCCGGGTCGGCCTCGGCGGGCGTGGCGAGCGGCAGCAGCATCGTCTTCACGGCGGGGCTGCCGGAGGTGGCGAGCAGCTGCACCGCCGCGATGCGCGTGGCCTTGTCGCCCGACTTGAGGTCCATGCCGGCCGAGATGAGCGCAAGCGACGCCTTGATGTCGGGATCCGTCTCGCGGGCGAGCGCCGCCTTCACCAGCGGTCGCATGGAATCGTCGGCACCGTTGGCGAGGTCCTTCACGGCGGCCTCGCGCACGGCGCGCTCGGGTGCCAGCAGCTTCAGCCCCGCCATGGCGCCCTCGATCTCGCCCCGCATCCGGTTGTTGACGACCACGTCGTCGCGCGAGTCCGGGAGCGCGCCCAGCGCCTCTCCCGTGGCCGCATCCACGCCCTTGCCGTCCTTCACGATGAGCACGCGGCCGTTCGCCACCTGCGCATCGCCGTCGGACACGGCCTTCAGCACCTGCAGCGCGCGCGGATCGCCCGAGGCCGCGATCGCCGACACGGCCGCGGCCTTCTCGTCGCCGTCGCCCGAGGCGAGCTTCGCGACCAGCGCGGGGTCGAGCGCGAACGCGCACGGAACGGCGAAGAGGAACCCCGCGATGGCGAGGAGCGAGCGAAGCATGGACGTGCGCAGCCGGGCCGCGGCGGCCCGCCCCGGCCGCCGCGTTCCCATCATGCCCGGCAATCCCCTACTTCTTCGCGACCGCGACGAGCTCGGGCTCGTCCTTCTTCTTGTCGTTGCCCGCGATGAACGGGCTCCACGGCTGCGCCTTGATCGGGCCGGGCGTCTTCCACACGACGTTGAACTGGCCGTCGGCCTTCACCTCGCCGATGAAGACCGGCTTGTGCAGGTGGTGGTTCTTGGCGTCCATGTTGACCGTGAACCCGTCAGGCGCCTTGAACGACTGGTTGGACATGGCGACGATCACCTTGTCCACGTCGAAGCTCTTGGCCTTCTCGACCGCCTGCTTCCACATGTGCACGCCGATGTAGGTGGCCTCCATCGGGTCGTTGGTGAGCGGCTTGTCCGCGCCCGGCAGGTTGTGGTCCCTGGCGTACTTCGCCCACTTCGCCTTGAACGCCTCGTTCTCGGGGTTCTTCACCGACATGAAGTAGTTCCACGCGGCGAGGTGGCCCACCAGCGGCTTGGTGTCGACGCCGCGCAGCTCCTCCTCGCCCACGGAGAAGGCCACGACGGGAACGTCGGTCGCCTTCAGGCCCTGGTTGCCGAGCTCCTTGTAGAACGGCACGTTGGAGTCGCCGTTGATCGTGGAGACCACCGCGGTCTTCTTGCCCTCGCTCGAGAACTTCTTGATCTTGGCGATGATCGTCTGGTAGTCCGAATGCCCGAACGGCGTGTACTCCTCCATGATGTCGGCGTCGGTGATGCCCTTGGAGTGCAGGAAGGCGCGCAGGATCTTGTTGGTGGTGCGCGGGTAGACGTAGTCGGTGCCCAGCAGCACGAAGCGCTTGGCGCCGCCGCCGTCCTTGCTCATCAGGTACTCGACCGCGGGGATCGCCTGCTGGTTGGGCGCCGCCCCCGTGTAGAACACGTTCTTGGAGAGCTCCTCGCCCTCGTACTGCACGGGATAGAAGAGCAGGCCGTTCAGCTCCTCGAAGACCGGCAGCACGGACTTGCGCGACACCGACGTCCAGCAGCCGAACACGACGGCGACCTTGTCCTGCGTGATGAGCTGGCGCGCCTTCTCGGCGAACAGCGGCCAGTTCGAGGCGGGGTCCACCACCACGGCCTCGATCTTGTAGCCCATCACGCCGCCCGAGGCGTTGATCTCGTCGATCGCCATGAGGGCGGTGTCCTTGAGGACCGTCTCGCTGATCGCCATGGTGCCGGAGAGCGAATGCAGCACGCCCACCTTGATGGTCTTGGCCTGTGCCCAGGCGGCGGCCGGCGCGACCGCGAGCGCCACGCTCAATGCGAGTGCCCTGATGACGGAACGTCGTTTCATCTGTCTTCCCCTTTTATGGATGGTCGACGGCGCGCCACGGGTGGCGCGCCTCGCGTAGACAGATAGCGACGTCCGTGCCAGATCGTGCCGGCAAGGCGAAGCGACTTGATCTGACAGGAGAAAAGATGCGCGCCGATGCGCATCGCGCGGGCGTGAACGGCGCGAATGCGCCGCGACGGTGCAAAGAAAAACGGCGCGCCCTCAAATGGCGCGCCACTTCAGGATGCGGGTTACGTCAGCCCGGGTGCAGGGTGGCGCCGGCGAGCCGGGAGGGATTGCGCTCGAGCCACTTGCGGATGCGGTTCGCGTCCGCGATGCGCGTAAGGCGCCCCCACGAGTCCAGCAGCACGATGACGATCGGCTGGTTGGAGATCGTGGCCTGCATCACGAGGCACTTGCCGGCCTCGTTGATGTAGCCCGTCTTCGAAAGCCCGATCTTCCAATCGGAGTGGCGCACCAGCGCGTTGGTGTTCACGAAGGTGAGCTTGCGGCGCGAATCCGGGAGCGTGACGCTCACCGCGCCCGTGGTGGTGTACTCGGTGATCGCGGGATAGGCGGCCGCGGCGGCGACGATCTTGCCCAGGTCCGCGGGGCTCGAGACGTTGGCGGGCGAAAGGCCCGACGAATCGACGTAGTGCGTCTGCGTGGTGCCGAGCGCGGCGGCCTTCGCGTTCATCGCCTCGACGAACGCCGTGATGCCGCCCGGATAGTTGCGCCCGAGCGCGGCGGCCGCGCGGTTGTCGCTCGCCATGAGCGCAAGGCGCAGCAGGTCGTCGCGGCGGAAATGCGTGCCGACGGGCAGGCGCGACTTCGTGTTCTTGACGGTGTCGATGTCCTCGCTGCCGATCTCGATCGCCTCGTCCATCGGCAGGTTGGCGTCCAGCACCACCATCGCCGTCATGAGCTTGGTGATCGACGCGATGGGCGCCGGCTGGTCCGCGTTCTTCGAATAGAGGGTCTGGCCGGTGGTGGGGTCGAGCACGAGCACGCCGGTGGAGCGCACATTCGGCTCGCCTTCGCTCGTGAACTCGGCGACGCTCACCTTGGGCGACTTGGCCACCTTGTCGGCGGCGGGGGCCGCAAACGGCAGGGTGGCGATGAGGGCAACGGCGAGGGCGCGGATCACGGGTCACCAGGCGAAAAGCGAGTCGCCACCATAGCAAACAACCCCCATCCATGACAAGATCTTAAAATTACATCCTAAACGATTGATTGATGGCGCATTCCGGGCCAAAAACCCCCCATCCCGACACGCTGGCCGTGCATGCCGGGCAATCGCCGGATCCAGCCACCGGCGCCCGGGCGGTCCCCATCTACCAAACGGCCTCCTACGTCCTTCCGGATACGGACACCGCCGCGGCGCTTTTCGACATGGAGACGCCCGGCCATGTGTACTCCCGTCTTTCGAACCCCACGGCAGCGGTCTTCGAGGAGCGCATGGCCGCTTTGGAGGGGGGCGTGGGGGCCATCGCGACCGCGAGCGGCCAGGCGGCGCTGCACCTCGCCATCGCCACGCTGATGGGCCAGGGAGGCCACGTGGTGGCCTCCTCGAGCCTCTATGGGGGATCCCACAACCTGCTCGCCTACACGCTGCCGCGCTTCGGCATCAACGCGACCTTCGTTGCCGGCCGCGACCCCGAAGCCTGGCGGCGCGCCATCGAGCCTTCCACGCGCCTGCTCTTCGGCGAGTCGGTCGGCAACCCCTCGGTGGACGTGCTGGACATTCCCGAGGTCGCGCGCATCGCGCGGGAGCACCGCATCCCGTTGCTGGTGGATGCGACGGTGACCACGCCCGCGCTGGGCCGGCCCATGGACCTGGGCGCGCACCTGGTGCTGCATTCGGCGACCAAATTCCTCTCGGGCCATGGCGTGGTGATCGGCGGCGTGCTCGTGGACAGCGGACGTTTCGACTGGGATGCCTCGGGACTGTTCCCCACCCTCACGCAGCCCTACGAGGGATTCCACGGGATGGTCTTCACGGAGGAGTCGCCCACCTCCGCGTTCCTGCTGCGCGCGAGGCGCGAGGGGCTGCGCGACTTCGGCGCGTGCATGGCGCCCATGACCGCTTTCCAGATCCTGCAGGGCCTGGAGACGCTGCCCCTGCGCATGGCGCGGCACATCGAGAACACCGCGAAGGTCGTGGCCTTCCTCGCCTCGCGTCCCGAGGTCGAGCGCGTCCACCACCCCGATCTCGCCTCGCACGCGGACCACGCGCTCGCGCGCCGGCTCTACCCGCGCGGCTGCAGCGCGATCCTCGCCTTCGAGCTGAAGGGCGGGCGCGAGGCCGGGCGCAAGTTCATCGAGGCGCTCTCGCTCTTCTCGCACCTCGCCAACATCGGCGACGCCAAGTCGCTCGTGATCCACCCGGCCACCACCACGCACTTCCGCATGGACGAGGCGGCGCTCAAGGCGGCCGGCATCACGCCGGGCACCGTGCGCCTGTCGATCGGCCTCGAGCATCCCGACGACCTCGCCGACGACCTGGGCCGCGCGCTCGCCGCGGCGCAGCGCTGATGCAGTTCATCGTCCAGGGCTATCCCGCCTTCGCGTACACAGGCGGCGTGGCGTTCGACGCGAAGCTCCCGGTCGTGGTGATGGTGCACGGCGCAGCCATGGACCACAGCGTCTGGCAGTGGCAATCGCGCTACCTGGCGCACCACGGCTACGCGGTGCTCGCGGTGGACCTGCCCGCGCACGGGCGCAGCCCCGGCCTCGCGCGCGAGCGCATCGAGGAGCTCGGCAGCTGGATCGTGGGCCTGCTGGACGCGGGCGGCATCGAGCAGGCCGCCCTGGTGGGCCACAGCATGGGATCGCTCGCCGTGCTGCAGGCGGCCATCGCGGCGCCGCAGCGCGTGCGGCGCCTGGCCCTCGTGGCCTGCGCGGTGCCGATGGCGGTGAGCGACGCTTTCCTCGCGGCTGCAAAGGAAGCCCCGCCGGTCGCCTTCGACATGGAAGCGGTGTGGGGCCACGCGAAGAACTCGCAGCTTGCCTCGAGCCCCGTGCCCGGCGCGACGCTCCTGGGTGCCACGCGCGCCCTGAACGGCCGCTCGCGCAACGGAGTGCTCGAAGCCGACCTGCGGGCCTGCAACGCCTGGCGGCCGGCGCAGGAAGCGCTGAAGTCGGTCGCCGTGCCCACGCTCGTGGTGTGCGGCCGCCGCGACGTGATGACGCCACCGCGCGCCGGCAAGGCGCTCGCCGCCGCGATTCCCGGCGCGAAGCTCGTGATGCTCGAATCGGGCCACTCGATGATGGTCGAGGCCCCGCGCGAGACGCTAGCCGCCCTGAGGGACTTCCTCGCGGGCTGAGGCGCGGCCGTTCGGCAGGTCCGCGTCCGGCCCCTTCTCCTGCTGCAGCTTCCACATCTGCGCGAATCGCCCGCCGCAGGCCACCAGCTCGCGGAAGGAACCGCGCTCGACGATCTGCCCATGGTCGAGGACGAGGATCTCGTCCGCGTCCACGATGGTCGAGAGGCGGTGCGCGATCACGAGCGTCGTGCGGTCGCGCGAGATCTCGGCGAGCTCGGCCTGGATGGACTTCTCGGTGCCCGAATCGAGGGCCGAGGTCGCCTCGTCGAAGATGAGGATGGGCGGGTTCTTGAGCAGCGTCCGCGCGATGGATACGCGCTGCTTCTCGCCGCCGGAGAGCTTGAGGCCCCGCTCGCCCACCGTGGTCTCCCACTTGTCCGGCAGGCGCTGGATGAACTCGGCGATGTGCGCGACGCGTGCCGCGTTCTCCACCTGCTCGCGGGTGGCCTCGGGGCGGCCGTAGGAGACGTTGTAGTAGATCGTGTCGTTGAAGAGCACCGTGTCCTGCGGCACCACGCCGAGCGCCGCGCGCACGCTCGATTGCGTCACGTCGCGCAGGTCCTGGCCGTCGATGGTGATGCGGCCGCCGTTCACGTCGTAGAAGCGGAAGAGCAGGCGCGCGAGCGTGGACTTTCCCGAGCCGCTCGCGCCGACCACCGCGACCTTGCGGCCCGCGGGCACCTCGAAGCTCACGTCCTTCAGGATCGCTCGCTTGCCGTCGTAGCTGAAGTCGACGTGCTCGAAGCGGATGGCGCCGCCGGAAACCGCGAGCGGCGGGGCGCCGGGCTTGTCCTCGACCTCGCGGTTCTCGCCCAGCAGGCGGAACATCTTCTCCATGTCCACGGTCGCCTGCTTGATCTCGCGGTACATGACGCCCAGGAAGTTGAGCGGGATGTAGAGCTGGATGAGCAGCGCGTTCACCATCACCAGGTCGCCGAGCGTGAGGTGGCCCTCCACGATGCCCTCGGCCGCCCGCCACATGAGCAGCGAGACCGCGATGGCGATCACCGCCGCCTGCACCGCGTTCAGCAGGCCGAGCGAGGTCTCGCTGGTGACCACGGCGCGCTCGTAGCTTTCCAGGTTGGAGTCGTAGCGGCGCGCCTCGTAGGCCTCGTTGCCGAAGTACTTGACCGTCTCGTAGTTGAGGAGCGAGTCGATGGCGCGCGTGTTGGCCTTCGAGTCCATCTCGTTCATCCGCCGGCGGTGCGCGGTGCGCCACTCGGAGATCACGAACGTGAGCGCCACGTACAGGACGAGCGCCGCCACGCTGATCACGCCGAACCAGATGTCGAACTTGTAGATGAGCAGGCCCGTGACGAGCGCGATCTCGAGCAGCGTCGGCAGCACGCTGAAGATCATGAAGGAGAGCAGCGTCGAGATGCCGCGCGTGCCGCGCTCGATGTCGCGCGTGAGCCCGCCCGTCTGCCGCTCCAGGTGGAAGCGAAGCGATAGCGCGTGCAGGTGGTGGAACACCTCGAGCGCGATGTTGCGCATCGCGCGCTGCGCCACCTTCACGAACACGATGTCGCGCAGCTCGTTGAAGACCGTGCTGGAGAGCCTGAGGATCCCGTAGGCGAGCAGGAGCGCCACCGGCACGGCAATGAGCTGCTTGTCGACCGAAAGCCCGTCCACGATGCGCTTCATCACGAAGGGCACCGTGATGTTGGCGAGCTTCGCGGCGACCAGGAACGTGAGCGCGAGCAGCACGCGGCCCTTGAATTGCCAGAGGTAGGGGAAGAGCCGGCGCATCACCGGCAGGTCGCCGCGCGCGATCGGCGCTGTGGGGGGTTGCATGTCCTTCGCTATAGTAACAGTCGCCATCCCGCCGCCTTTCCGATGCCCCGCTTCGCCGCCAACCTGGGATTCCTGTTCACCGAGCACGCGTTCCTCGACCGCTTCGCGGCCGCGCGTGCCGCCGGGTTCGAGGCCGTCGAATACGCGCAGCCCTACGCGTACCCCGCCGCCGAGATCGCAGCCCGCCTCGCCGGCCACGGCTTGCGGTGCGTGCTCGTGAACCTGCCCATGGGGGACAAGTCGCGCGGCGATTTCGGCATCGCCTGCCGGCCGGGCCGCGAGGCGCAATTCCGCGCCGGCGTGGCGAAGGGCATCGAGTATGCCCATGCGCTCGGCGTGCGGCGCCTGAACTGCATCAGCGGCACCGCCGCGCCCGGCGAGGACCGCGCGGCGCTGCGCGAGACCCTGGTCTCCAATCTGCGGTTCGCCGCGCGCGAATTCAAGGCCGCGGGGCTCGAACTGGCCCTCGAGCCCATCAATTCCACGGACATCCCGGGCTTCTTCGTGACGCGTTCGCCCGAGGCGGTCGAGATCCTCTCCGAGGTGGGCGCGGACAATGCGGGCCTGCAGTGCGACCTCTACCACACCGTGATGATGGGTGACGACCCGGCGCAGATCCTCGCGCAATGCCGCGAGTGGATCCGCCACATCCAGTTCGCCGATGCGCCCGGCCGCGGCGAGCCGGGCACCGGCCGCATCGACTTCGCGCCGCTCTTCGCCCAGATCGATGCCCAGGGCTACGAGGGCTGGGTGAGCGCCGAGTACCGGCCGACGCGCCCCACCGCCGAGACCCTCTCCAGCTTCCTGCCCTGAAGGGGCCCGGCCGCCACGAGCCGAACGCGTGGCGCCGGCGGTTATCATGCGGGGATGACGCCCCGCGAAGGCGAGCGACAGCGCCGCATCCTCTATGCCGGCGCCTTCCTGCGCGCCCTGGGCGTGGGCCTGATGGCCGTGCTGATCGGCCTGTATGCCGCGCGCCTCGGGCTCACCGCGGCGCAGATCGGCGTGATCCTGTCCTGCGCGCTGTGGGGCGCGGCGCTCGCCGCGCTCGCCACCCTGTGGTTCGGGCCGCGCGCCTCGCAGCGCGCGATGCTGGTCGCGCTCGCGGCGCTGCCGGCCGTGGGCGGCGCGCTCTTCCTCTGCACCGACGAGTTCGCGCTCCTCGCGGCCGCCGCCTTCGTGGGCATGTTCAACGTGAACGGGCGCGACCGCGGCGCGATTCCCATCGTCGAGCAGGCGATCTTCCCGGCCACCACCGACGACCGCGGCCGCACGCGCGTCTTCGCCTGGTACAACGTGCTGCTGGACGCGGGTTATGCGACCGGGGGATTGCTCGCGGCGCTGCCCACGCTGCTGGAAGCCGCGCTCGGGCTTTCGACCCTGCAATCGATGCGCGCGACCCTCTCGCTCTTCTGCGTGCTCTACGCGGCGGTGGCGGTGCTCTACTCGCGCGTTCCCAGCCACGTGGCGGGCTCCGCTCCCGTGGGCCTGCAGCACCTGTCCCCTGCGAGCCGCCCCATCGTGGCGAAGATCTCGGCGCTCTTCCTGCTCGACGCCTTCGGCGGCGGCTTCGTGGGCTCGGCGATCCTCGCCTACTACTTCGCGGAGCGCTTCTCGGTCCCGGCCGCGCAGGTCGCGGTGCTCTTCACGCTGGGCCGCGTGCTGTCGGCGTTCTCGCACCTCGTGGCCGCGTGGCTCTCGCGGCACATCGGGCTCCTGAACACGATGATCTACACGCACGTGCCCTCGAGCCTGCTGCTCTTCACCATCGTCGCCTCGGGCGACTTCACGGTGGCCGCGCTCCTCTTCCTGCTGCGCGAGGGCCTCAACGAGATGGACGTGCCGACGCGGCAAAGCTACGTGATGGCGGTGGTGAGGCCCGAGGAGCGCCTCGCCGCGGCCGGCATCACGGCGCTCGTGCGTTCCGCGGGCTGGGCCGCGGCCCCGGTGCTGGCGGGGCTGCTGATGGAGGCCGGCGGCCTGGGGCTGCCGCTCATGGTGGCCGGCGGCACCAAGCTCGCCTACGACGTCTTCCTGTGGCGCGAATTGCGCCGCGTGAAGCCGCCCGAGGAATCGGTGCCGGCCGCCTAGCGGATGAAGTAGCCCGCCACCTTCCAGGTGCCGTCGGCCTCGCGCATCGCGGTGACCATCTCCTCGGCGAGCGGCCGGTTCTCGAAGCGCGTGTCGAGCTGCGCCACCACGTAGTCGCCGGGCGGCGCGTTGGGAAGGTCGCGCGCGTAGGCGGCGGTGCGCACCTTGCGGGAGAGCACGCCGCCCAGCGGAGCGCGCGACTTGCGCAGCGCGTCTTCCCATTTCTCCTTGGAGATCTTCTCGCGGAAGTACGCGGCCGCGTCGTCCCAGCTCTGCTCGTAGCGGCCGGCATCCACGGTCGCGAGCCAGGTCTGCGCGGCCACGGTGGCGGGACCCGTGTCGATGACGTCCTCGGCGGCCGCCGGCAGGAGAGCCGCGCCGGCGACTGCCGCCATCACGAGGAAATTGCGTCGTTGCATATGCGTCTCCTTTTCAGGGCTTGCGCGGCCTGCGCCCGTCCGACGCGGGAAGGATACCGCGGCGGGCGAGCGCCTCGCGCAACAGGTACTCGATCTGCCCGTTCACCGAGCGAAGCTCCGACTGCGCGAGGCGCTCGACCAGGTCCCAGAGGTCCGGGTCGATGCGCAGCAGGAAGGCCTTGCGTTCGGTCAACGTTGCCTCAGTTGTACAGCGTGCCCGCGTTCACGATGGGCTGCGTGTCGCGCTCGGCGCACAGCACCACCATGAGATTCGACACCATGGCGGCGCGCCGCTCGTCGTCCAGGTGCACGACGTTCTTCTCCGAGAGGCTCTTCAGCGCCATCTCGACCATGGACACCGCGCCGCCCACGATCTTGGTGCGCGCCGAGATCACCGCCTCGGCCTGCTGGCGGCGCAGCATCGCGCCGGCGATCTCGGGCGCGTACGCGAGGTGCGTGAGCTTCGCCTCCTCGATCTTCACGCCGGCGAGCTGCACTCGCACCTGCAGCTCCTCGCGCAGCGCCTCGATCACCGTGTCCGCGCCCCCGCGCAGCGTCACCTCGTGGACCTCGTGGGCTTCCTCGCCGGCGTCGTAGTTGTACCGGCTCGCCACGTGGCGCAACGCCGACTCGCTCTGCACCTTCACGAAGTTCTGGAAATCCTCGACGTCGAAGGTGGCCTGGGCGCTGTCCTGCACCCGCCACACCACCACCGCGCCGATCTCCACGGGGTTGCCGCGCTTGTCGTTCACCTTGAGCGTCTCGACGTTGTGGTTGCGCGCCCGCACGCTCACCCGCGTGCGCGTGTTCCAGGGCCACGTCCAGCGCAGGCCCGTGGCGCGCTCGGTGCCGAGGTAGTCGCCGAAGAGCATCAGCACGGCCACCTCGTTGGGCTGCAGCATGAAGAATCCCCCGGCGATGAACACGATGGCGACGGCAGCGGCGATGCCCGGCACGACGAAGGCGCGCGACATCGCCGGGAATCCCACGGCCTCGACGGCGATCAGCGCGAGCAACAGCAGCAGCATCGCGATGCCGTTCATGGTGAGGTAGGGCTTCTCGAACGTTCCTTCCTTGCGGTATGCGGTCGTCATGGCCGCGCTCCTGCCGGTGCCTCCCGGCTGCTATTGATGTGATATCACTTTGATACACCGGGGCGGGCTTGTCAAGGGGGGCTAGAATCGGCCCATGGACTCACCGGTCGTGGTCGATTCCGCCACCAGGCTGGGGCCCGGGGCGCGCGGCGCGGTCGCCGTGTGCGGCTCCCACGGTGGCGTGTACGCGGGCTGGCTCGCCGCGAAAGCGGGCGTGCGCGCGATCGTGCTGAACGACGCGGGCATCGGCCGCCACTCCGCGGGCACAGCGGGCGTGGCTTGGCTCGATTCGCTCGGCATCGCGGCCTGCGCGGTGGACTATCGCAGCGCGCGCATCGCCGACGGCGCCGACATGCTCGCCAACGGCGTGATCTCCGTGGCGAACGCGACGGCGGCACACCACGGCTGCCTGCCCGGCCATTCGTGCCGCAAGGCGGTCGATTGCCTGCTCGAGCATGCCGAGCGCAGCGAGGGCGAGGTGCCCGACATCGGCGAGGCGCGCGCGCGCATCGCCAACTCGGGGCATCGCACGGTGTGGGCCATCGACTCGATGTCGCTCGCGCGCGACTCGGATGCGCGCGCCATCGTGCTCACGGGATCGCACGGGGGGCTGCTCGGCGGCAAGGCCGACGCGATCCTCCCGATGGATATCTTCGCCGCGTTCTTCAACGACGCGGGCGGCGGCAAGGACGACGCGGGATTCGCGCGCCTGCCGGTGCTCGACGCGCGCGGCGTGGCCGCGGGCACCGTGTCCCACAACACGGCGCGCATCGGCGACGGGCGCTCGACCTACGAGACCGGGGTCCTCTCGCGCGTCAACGAGTCCGCGCGGCGCCTCGAGCTTCGCGAGGGCATGAGCGCGCGCGAAGCCGTGGCGAGGCTGGTGGGGCTGGGCTAGTCGCCCGCCCGGATGTTGTTTTCCTTCACGACGACGGCCCAGCGCGCCATCTCGCCGCGCACGAACCTGTCCATCTCGTCCGGGCCGCCGCCCGAGATCTCGATGCCCTGGTCGGTGAGCTTCTGGGCCACGCCCGGGTCCTTCAGCGCCTTCGAGAGCTCGTCGTACATCTTCTGCAGGATGGGCTTGGGCGTGGCGGCCGGCGCGATGATCCCCCACCACGACAGCGCCAGGAATCCCGGCATGCCCTGCTCGGCCACGGGCAGCACGCCCGGCAGCTGCGGCGAGGGCTTGAGCGATGTGACCGCGAGCGCCCTGAGCTTGCCGGCCTTCACGTGCGGCGTCACCAGGAAGACGCTGCCGATCGCGAGCGGCACCTGGCCGCCCACGGCATCGATCATCAGCGGGCCGCCTCCGCGATACGGGATGTGCACGATGTCCACGCCCTGCGACCTGTTGATCTGCGCCATCGCGAGGTGGCCCAGGCTTCCCGTGCCGATGGAGCCGATGGACAGCGGCTTCTTCTGCTTCGCCGCCGCGAGCACCTCGCGGAAATCCTTGTAGGGCTCCTTCGCGTTCGCGACGATCGCCATCGGCGAGGTGCCCACCAGCATCACGGGCGCCAGGTCCTTCAGCGTGTCGAACGGAAGCTTGAGGAGCAGCGGGTTCACCGCATGCGTGTCGAAGACCACGCCGAAGGTATAGCCGTCAGGCGGCGAGGTGGCTACCACCTGCGTGCCGATGGAACCCGAGGCGCCGCCGCGGTCGTCCACGATGAACTGCTGGCCCGTCTGCGTGGCGAGCTGCGCGGCGAGGATGCGCGCCACCTGGTCCACCGAGCCGCCCGGCGGGAACACCGAGATGATCCTCACCGGCTTGGCCGGCCACTGCTGCGCGTGGGCCACGCCGGCCGCGACCATCGCCAGCACCGCGAGCCATTTCCTTCCCGCAATCGCCATGTTCGCCGCTCCTGCCCGTTCGTTCATCGTTTATCCCTCTCGCGCTGCTTATACACTTCCACCACCTCGCGGTGGCGGAATCGATCGGGCCCGAAGAGCCGCGCGCCCCTGCCGTACGCGAAGAGCCCCCAGATCCCGATCAGCGTGCCCAGCGGAATGGCCACCAGGCTCAGCAGGCAAAGGACGACGCCGAGCCAGCGCGCCCAGCCCGGGCGCGTGAAGCTCGTCACGGCGGCCACGATCGAGGGCACGGCGAACGCCATGAAGAAGGGAACCAGGTTGACGGGCCCGCGCCGGTAGGTCTCGGGCGCCGTGAAGTAGCTGTAGCCCAGGAAGAGATCCAGGAGCGCGCCCAGGGCATAGAGCCCGCCCAGGGCCTGGATGTTGGACGAGGCGAGGTAGAGGCGGCGCACCTCCTTGTAGCTCATCGCCCAGAGCGCCTCGGGCCCGGTGCGCACCTCCACGTTCGCGCGCGGCGGCGCGAATGCGTTCTGCGTCATAGGACCCTCCCCGGCCCCGACGGCGCCCTAGCCCCGCTGGGCCTCGCGCCGGTACGACTGCCCGCCCCCGAAGGAAGCGAGCGGCTTGAGCGTGCCGCCCTTCCTCACCTTCACCGCACAGTACTTGAGCTCGGCGATCTTGCCGAACGGGTCGAGCGCGGGATTGGTGAGGAGGTTGGCCGCCGCCTCGTAATAGGCGAACGGGATGAACACCGTGTCGCGCGGCGTGCCCTCGTCCGCGCGCGCGGCAAGCGCGATCTCGCCGCGGCGCGAGGCCACGGTGATGACGTCGCCCGGCTTCACGCCGAGCGCGTCGAGCTCGAGCGGGTGGAGCGAGGCCACCGCCTGCGGCTCGATCGCGTCGAGCACCGAGGCGCGCCGCGTCATCGAGCCGGTGTGCCAGTGCTCGAGCTGGCGGCCGGTGATGAGCACGAAGGGGTACTCGCGGTCGGGGCGCTCGTTGGCGGGAATGATGTCGGCGGGCACGAACTTGCCGCGGCCGTCCTGGGTCGGGAAGGTCTCGGTGAAGACGATCGGCTGGCCCGGATCTTCCTCGGTGCGGCACGGATACGTGACCGACGACTGCGCCTCGAGGCGATCCCACGTGATGCCGCCGATGGAGTTCATCGCCGCGCGCATCTCGTCGAAGACCTGGGCCACGCCGCTCTCGGGGCCGGTGTAGTTCCAGCCGCAACCGAGGCGATTGGCGACCTGCTGGATGATCCACAGGTCCTGCCGCGCGTCGCCGGGCATCTCGAGGGCGCGGCGGCCGAGCTGCACCATGCGGTCGGTGTTGGTGACGGTGCCCGTCTTCTCCGGCCATGCCGAGGCCGGCAGCACGATGTCCGCGAGGTACGCGGTCTCGGTGAGGAAGATGTCCTGCACCACCAGGCACTCCATCTTCGCGAGGCCCTCGCGCGCATGGTGCGCGTTCGGATCCGACATCGCGGGGTTCTCGCCCATGATGTACATGCCCTTGATCCTGCCGTCGCACGCGGCGTCCATGATCTCCACCACCGTGAGGCCCGGCTTGTGGTCGAGCGTGCGGCCCCAGAACTTCTCGAAGCGCTCGATGGCGGCCGGGCTGTCCACGCGCTGGTAGTCCGGGTACATCATCGGGATCAGGCCCGCGTCGGAGGCGCCCTGCACGTTGTTCTGGCCGCGCAACGGATGCAGCCCCGTGCCGGGACGGCCGATCTGCCCCGTCATGAGCGTGAGCGCGATGAGGCAGCGCGCGTTGTCGGTGCCGTGGACGTGCTGCGAGATGCCCATGCCCCAGAGGATGATCGAGGCCTTCGACGTGGCGTAGGCGCGCGCCACCTCGCGGATCGTCTGCGCCGGGATGCCGCAGAGCGGCGCCATCAGCTCGGGGCTGAAGCCCTTCGAGTTTTCCTTGAGCGCCTCGTAGCCCGTGGTGCGCTGGCGGATGAACTCCTTGTCGGCGAGGCCTTCCTCGATGATCGTGTGGATCATGGCGTTCAGCAGCGCCACGTCCATGTCGGCCTTGAACTGCAGGAAGCGCCACGCATGCCGTGCGAGGTCGTTGCGGCGCGGGTCGGCGAGGATGAGCCGCGCGCCGCGTTCGGCCGCGTTCTTCATCCACGTGGCCGCCACCGGGTGGTTCGAGGTCGGGTTGGCGCCGATCACGAAGATCACGTCCGCGTGGGCCACGTCGCTCACCTGGTTGGAGACCGCGCCGGAACCGACGCCTTCCAGCAGGGCGGCCACCGAGGACGCATGGCACAGGCGCGTGCAGTGGTCCACGTTGTTGGTGCCGAAGCCGGTTCGCACGAGCTTCTGGAAGAGGTAGGCCTCCTCGTTCGACCCCTTGGCGCTGCCGAACCCCGCGAGCGCCGAGGCGCCGTCGCGGTCGCGGATCTTCCTCAACCCGCCGCCGGCGAGGTCGAGCGCTTCCTCCCACGTGGCCTCGCGGAAGACCTCGCCCCAGCGCGTGGGATCGACGGTGAAGTCCGCCGTCTTCGGCGCGCCCGGCTTGCGGATGAGCGGCTTCGTGAGGCGATGCGGGTGCTTCACGTAGTCGAACCCGAAGCGGCCCTTCACGCAGAGGCGCTCGTGGTTCGAGGGGCCGTCGCGGCCCTCCACGCGCACGATGGCGTTGTCCTTCACGTGGTAGGTGAGCTGGCAGCCCACGCCGCAGTACGGGCAGACCGAGTCGACCTGCTTGTCGGCGACCACCTTGTAGGCGAGCTTCGCCGGCGCGAGCGCGCCCGTCGGGCACGCCTGCACGCATTCGCCGCACGCCACGCACGTGGACTCGCCCATGGGATCGTCGAAGTCGAACACGATCTTCGAATCGTGGCCGCGGAAGGCGTAGCCGATCACGTCGTTCACCTGCTCCTCGCGGCAGGCGCGCACGCAACGCGTGCACTGGATGCAGGCATCGAGGTTCACGGCCATGGCGGGATGCGACACGTCGCGAGCCGGCTGGCTGCGCGGCGCGAACCGCGAGCGCGTGACGCCCAGCTCGCCCGCCCAGTGGAAGAGCTCGTTGCCGCCGGGCTTGAGATCGTCCTTCGGCACGTCGCTCATCAGCAGCTCGACCACCATCTTCTGCGAGGCGAGGGCGCGCGCGTTGTTGCTCGAGACCTCCATCCCCTTGGCGGGCTGGCGGCAGCACGAGGGCGCCAGCACCCGCTCGCCCTTGATCTCCACCACGCAGGCCCGGCAGTTGCCGTCGGGCCGGTAGCCCTCCTTGTAGCAGAGGTGCGGGATGTCGGTGCCGTGCCGCTTGGCCGCCTGGATGATGGTCTCGCCCGCGAAGGCCGAGATCGTCTCGCCGTTCAGCTTGAATTCGATCGTCTCGGCCGCGACCGGCTCGTTCATCTTCATGTCAGATCTCGTCCCGGAAGTGCTTCGCGACGCAGCGGATCGGGTTCGGCGCCGCCTGCCCCAGGCCGCAGATCGACGCGTCCGCCATCGCGACGGAAAGCTCCTCGAGCAGCGCCTTGTCCCAGTGCTTCGCCTCCATCAGGTGCGCCGCCTTGGCGGTGCCCACGCGGCACGGCGTGCACTGGCCGCACGACTCGTGCTCGAAGAAGCGCATGAGGTTCGCCGCGGCGTCGCGCGCCTTGTCGTGTTGCGAGAGGATGATGACCGCCGCCGAGCCGATGAAGCAGCCGTAGGGCTGCAGCGTGTCGAAGTCGAGCGGGATGTCGCCCATGGAGGCCGGCAGGATGCCGCCCGAGGCGCCGCCCGGAAGGTAGGCGTAGAGCTCGTGGCCTTCCAGCATGCCGCCGCAGTATTCGGCGATGAGCTCCTTCACGGTGATGCCCGCGGGCGCCACGTGCACGCCGGGGTTCTTCACGCGCCCCGATACGGAAAAGGAACGCAGGCCCTTGCGCCCGTTGCGGCCGTGCTTCGTGAAGGAGGCCGCGCCCTCCTCGATGAGCTGCCTCACCCAGAAGAGCGTCTCCATGTTGTGCTCGAGCGTGGGCCGGTCGAACAGGCCCACCTGCGCGACGTACGGCGGGCGAAGGCGCGGCATGCCCTTCCTGCCCTCGATCGACTCGATCATCGCCGACTCCTCGCCGCAGATGTAGGCGCCCGCGCCGCGCCGCAAGTGGATGCGCGGCAGCTTCGCGGGCGGGTCGGCCTGCAATGCGGCGATCTCGCGCTCCAGCATCTCGCGGCATGCGTGGTATTCGTCGCGCAGGTAGACGTAGACGTCCTCGATGCCGACCGCCCATGCGGCGATCAGCATGCCCTCGAGGAAACGATGGGGATCGCGCTCGAGGTAGTGGCGGTCCTTGAACGTGCCCGGCTCGCCTTCGTCGATGTTCACCGCCATGAGGCGCGGCGCCGGTTCGGCGCGCACGATGCGCCATTTGCGCCCGACCGGGAAGCCCGCGCCGCCCAGGCCCCGCAGGCCCGCGTCTTCCATGGCCTTGATGACCGGTTCCAGCTCGCGCTTGCCGGTGACGCATTCGGCCCACGTGCGGTATCCGCCCTGCGCGCGATAAGCCGCATAGGCGATGGGCGCGAGCGGCGGCGCGGTGACGGCGCCGGCGCGCACATGCGTCTCGATGCCTTTCGCGCTCGCATGCCCGAATGCGTTCTTGCCGACGCACACGGCGGGCGCCTCGGCGCAGCGCCCGATGCAGGGCGCGGAAATCACGCGCACGTCCGGCCCGAGCAGCTTCGGCAGCTTTTCGAGCAACTGCTGCGCGCCCGCCATCTGGCACGAGAGCGTGTCGCAAACGCGCACGGTGAGCTTCGCAGGAGCCGCCTCGCCCTCCTTCACCACGTCGAAGTGGTGGTAGAACGTCGCGACCTCGTACACCTCGGCCTGCGCGAGCTTCATCACGGCGGCAAGCGCATTGAGGTGCGCGGCTGAGATATGGCCGAAGCGATCCTGGATGCGGTGCAGGTGCTCGATCAGGTATTGCGCGTCGAGCGGCGCGCCGGCGAGGAGCGCCTCGACCTCGGCGCGCGCGGCCGGATCCAGCGGCCGCCCCTTCGGCGTGGGGCGCGTGCGGCGAATCTTCGAAACGGGAATGGCGGTCTCGGTCATGAGCGGCCCTCGATTCAACAGGTTACCGGAGGCGGGGGTGGAGCGGGATTGACGCGAGTCAAGCCCGCCCCGGCCCGGTGCTAGAATTTTTCCTCCGCAGCCGCGCCGAGGGCCGTGAAGAACAACGCAGCAACCTGGACCTTCGCCGGCGCCGCGCTCCTGGTCGTATTCGTCGCGGCGAACGTCGCGGTCAACGAATCGAACCTCGGGCGCCTCAGGCAGGAGTCGGATGCCGTCGCCCATGCGTACGACGTCTCCGCGGCGCTCGCCGCGGCCCTGTCCGACATGCTCGATGCCGAGACGGGCCAGCGCGGCTACCTGATCACGGAGGACGACGCCTACCTCGCGCCCTACCGGGCGGCGCTCGCGCGCGTCGAGCCCGACCTGGAAGCCGTCACGCGCCTCACGCGCGACAACCCCGCTCAGCAGGCCGACCTCGCGCAGCTAAGCGAGCACGCGCGCGCCAAGCTCGTCGAGCTCGACGCCACGATCCAGCTCGCGCGCGACCGCGGCTACGGGGCCGCGCGCGCCGCGGTGCTCTCGCACCTGGGCAGGAGCGAGATGGACCAGCTGCGCGTCATCGCCCGCTCGATGTCCGCCCGGGAGAACGCGCTGCTCGCGGTGCGCCGCGGCGAAGCCGAGCGCGCCTATCGAGAGGCGCGGGTCTCGGCGGTCGCCGGGGGGATCCTCGCGTGCCTGCTGGTGGGCGCGTATCTCGTGCTCCTGCGCGGCAGCCAGCAGGCGCAGGAGCGCGCCGCCGCCGACCTCGCCGCGCAGCGCGAGCTCCTGCAGACCACGCTCGCGAGCATCGGCGACGGCGTGGTCACCACCGATCCGCGGGCCCGCGTGACCTTCCTCAATCCCGTCGCCGAAGCGCTCACCGGCTGGAAGCTCGCCGAGGCGCACGGACGGCCGCTCGAGGAGGTCTTCCACATCGTGAACCTCGAGACGCGCGCCACCGCTCCCAACCCCGCGGCGCGCGCGCTCTCCGAGGGCGTCATCGTCGGCCTTGCCAACCACACGCTGCTCGTCTCGCGCGACGGATCCGAGCGCCCGATCGACGACAGCGCCGCGCCCATCCGGTTGGGCGAGCGGATCGCCGGATGCGTGCTCGTCTTCCGCGACATCACCGAGCGCTCGCGGATGGAGGCCGAGCTCGCCGACGCCGACCGCCGCAAGGACGAGTTCCTCGCCACGCTCGCGCACGAGCTGCGCAATCCGCTCGCTCCGCTGGTGAACTCGCTGGAGCTCATGAAGAATCCGGACCTCGCGCCCGAGATGCAGCGGCGTGCGCGCGACATGATCGGCCGGCAGGTCTCGCAGATGGTCCGCCTGATCGACGACCTCATGGACGCGGGCCGCATCCGCGCGGGCAAGATCGTGCTCGCGCGGCGCCGCGCGGCGCTCGCCGAGGTCCTCGAGCAGGCGATCGAGACGGCGCGTCCCGCCATCGACGCCGCGAAACACCATCTCCAGGTGGAGCTGCCCGCCGCGCCCGTGTGGCTCGACGCCGATCCCCTTCGCCTCGCGCAGGTGTTCGCCAACCTGCTCAGCAACAGCGCCAAGTTCACGCCGCCGGGCGGCCACATCGGCCTTGCCGCGCGCGTGGAGGGCGGCCGGGCGATCGTCCGCGTGAGCGACGACGGCATGGGAATCGCCCCCGCGGACCTGGAGCGAATCTTCGGGCTCTTCACGCAGGTGGACAGCACCATCGAGCGGGAGCGCGGCGGGCTCGGCATCGGCCTGTCGCTGGTGCGCGTGCTCTCGCAGCTGCACGGCGGCACGGTCTCGGCCGCGAGCGAGGGGCCCGGCCGCGGCGCGCAGTTCACCGTGACGCTGCCGGTGCTTCCGGAATAGACTCGCGCATGCTGCGGGCCATCGTCGCGATTTGCGTGGGTTCCTCGTTCGGCGCGGTGCTTCGCTGGGTGCTCGGCATGCGCCTGAACGCGCTCTATCCCGCGATCCCGCCGGGCACGCTCGCCGCCAACGCGATCGGCGGATTCGTGATCGGCTTCGCGATCGCCTACTTCGCCGACGCGCGCGATATCGCTCCGGAGTGGCGGCTGTTCATCATCACGGGATTCTGCGGCGGCCTCACGACGTTCTCCACCTTCTCGGCCGAGGTGGTGTCGCTGCTGCAGGAAGGCGACGTCGTGCGCGCCGCGGCGGCCATCGGGCTGCACCTCGCGGCCTCGTTCGCCGCGACGATCCTCGGCATCGCCCTGTGGCAGTGGATCGCGGCCCACTGAAAGGAAACGCGATGAAGGGCTACCAGGTCACGTTCCTCACGGTCGAGAACCACAAGCACAAGGGCAAGCCCGTGGCGCACTGGCTGGTGGACCTCGCGAAGGAGATGGGCCTGCGCGGCGCCACCGTCGTGCCGGCCACCGAGGGATTCGGCGCGCACGGGCGCCTGCACTCGGCGCACTTCTTCGAGCTGGCCGACCGCCCGAGCGAGGTCGTGATCGTGGTGAGCGACGCGGAATGCGACGCGCTGTTCGAGCGCCTCGCCGCCGAGGGCGTGCGGATCTTCTACCTGAAGAGCCCGGTGGAGTTCGGGATGCTGGGCGGGGAAAGCGGCTAGCCCAGGACCGACTTCAGCAGCTTGCCCATCTCCGCGGGGTTGCGCGTCACCTTGATCCCGCATTCCTCCATCACCGAGAGCTTTTCCTGCGCGGTGCCCTTGCCGCCCGAAATGATCGCGCCCGCATGGCCCATGCGCTTGCCCGGCGGCGCGGTAAGCCCCGCGATGAAGCCCACCACCGGCTTCTTCATGTGCTCCTTCACCCAGCGCGCGGCGTTCTCCTCGTCGCCGCCGCCGATCTCGCCGATCATGATCACCGCGTCGGTGCCCGGGTCGTCGTTGAACATCCGCATCACATCGATGTGCTTCAACCCGTTCACCGGGTCGCCGCCGATGCCCACCGCGGAAGACTGCCCGAGGCCCAGCGTGGTCACCTGGTTCACCGCCTCGTAGGTGAGCGTGCCCGAGCGCGAGACGATCCCGATGCGCCCCTTGCGATGGATGTGGCCGGGCATGATGCCGATCTTGATCTCGTCGGGCGTGATGGTGCCGGGGCAGTTGGGCCCGAGGAGCACCGTCTTCTTCCCCTTCATGCGCGCGCGCGTCCTCACCATGTCGCGCACCGGGATGCCCTCGGTGATGCAGATCACGAGGTCGAGCTCCGCGTCCACCGCCTCGTCGATGGCCGCGGCCGCGAAGGGCGGCGGCACGTAGATCACCGAGACCGTGGCGCCCGTCTTCTCCTTCGCGTCCCTCACCGTGCCGAAGATCGGGATGCCCTCGAAGTCCTCGCCCGCCTTCTTGGGGTTCACGCCCGCGACGAAGCAGTTCTTCCCGTTCGCGTACTCGCGGCACATGCGCGTGTGGAACTGGCCGGTCTTGCCGGTGATGCCCTGCGTGATGACCTTGGTGTCTTTGCCGATCAGGATGGACATGTCCGGGTTCTCTATCAGGCGTGCGTGGCGACCTTGCCCTTGGTGGCGGCGACGACCTTCTGCGCGGCGTCGCCCATGTCGGTGGCCGAGATGATGGGCAGACCCGAGTCGGCGAGGATCTTCTTGCCGAGGTCCACGTTGGTGCCCTCGAGGCGCACGACCAGCGGGACCTTGAGGCTCACCTGGCGGGCGGCTTCCACCACGCCCGTGGCGATCACGTCGCAGCGCATGATGCCGCCGAAGATGTTCACGAGGATCGCCCCGAGCCTCGGGTTCCTCAGCATGATCTTGAACGCCTCGGTGACCTTCTCGGCCGTGGCGCCGCCGCCCACGTCGAGGAAGTTGGCGGGCGCGCCGCCGTAGAGCTTGATGGTGTCCATGGTCGCCATGGCAAGCCCCGCGCCGTTCACGAGGCAGCCGATGTCGCCGTCCAGCTGGATGTAGTTCAGGTCGAACTTCGAGGCCTCGACCTCGGCGGGATCCTCCTCGTCGAGGTCGCGCATCGCCACGATGTCGGGATGCCGGAAGAGCGCGTTGTCGTCGAAGTTGAGCTTCGCGTCCAGCGCGACCACGCGCCCGTCGCCGGTGACGATGAGGGGATTCACCTCCACGAGCGAGCAATCGCACTCGTCGAAGCACTTGTAGAGGGACTTGAAGAGCTCGCGCCCCTGCGCCACGAGGTTGTCGGGCACGCCGATCTTGCGCGCCATGTCTTCCGCGTCACGGTCGGCGAGGCCCGCGAACGGGTCGATCGCCACGCGGTGGATCTTCTCCGGCGTCTTCGCCGCCACCTCCTCGATGTCCATGCCGCCCTCGCTGGAGGCCATCAGCACCACGCGCTGCAGCGCGCGGTCCACGACCATCGCCGCGTAGAGCTCCTTCTTGATGTCGGCGCCCTCCTCGATCAGCAGACGGCGCACCTTGCGGCCCTGCGGCCCGGTCTGGTGCGTGACGAGCGTCATGCCCAGCATCTGGGAAGCGAGCGAGCGCACCTCGTCGACCGAACGCGCGAGCTTCACGCCGCCGCCCTTGCCGCGGCCGCCGGCGTGGATCTGGGCCTTCACCACCCAGACCTTGCCGCCCAGCGACTGCGCCGCCTTGACGGCCTCGTCCACCGAGAACGCGGGGATGCCGCGCGGCGTGGCCACGCCGTACTTGCGGAAGATTTCCTTGCCCTGGTACTCGTGGATGTTCATGGAGGGATTTCCGGCGGGATGGGAGCGCGCAGCGAACCGCCATTCTAAACCGGCGGGGAAAACCGATCAGTGGTGGTCTTCCTCGGCCGCGGGCTCCACCGGCTCGGTGCCCTTGTACCAGCGCGGGTGGTACTTGCCCACCACCGGGCTCCTGACGTCGAGCGCGTGGCAACGGTCGAGCTGGAAGGGCTTGCGCGACGGGTCCTGCACGCGCTGCCCGGCGAGCGTCTGGAACGCTGCGGTGGCGAGCGAGCCCGCGAGCTCCGTGATGTGCGTGCAGCCGCGCACGCCGCCCAGCACTTCCTTCAGGCGCACGTGGAAGCCGGGGCGGATCGCCATGCCGACGAGCGCCCTGTAGGCCGGCACGATCCGGTCGCAATAGCCCACGTAGGGCATGCCGTCCATGGCGGCGGCCGCGTCCACGATGTGCAGCTCGCGATCCACCGTGATGCGAAGCCACATGTCGTGGATCGGCACCCCGGCCGGGCGCACGCCCGCGGTGAGCTTGAAGTCCACGGGCTTCGTGTCGACGAGATGCCCCTCGATGTCGAACAGGCCGTCGGCGCGCTTGTATCCGTGGATCTCGATCGAGCGCCGGTGCAGGGGCTCGCGGCCTACGGTCGGATCGAGCCCCGGCATCTCGCTACGCGGCCACTCCGGCCTTGCGCGCCTCGCGGATCGCGGCGGCGAATTCCGCGCCGGTCTGGTAGCGCTTCTCGAAATCCTTGGCGAGCGCCTTGTCGATGATCGGGTCGATCCACGCGGGCAGCGCCGCGTTGATCTCGCGGATCGGCGGATGCGGGTTGTTGGCGATCGCGAACATGAGCTGCGTCATCGACTCGCCCTCGAAGGGCAGCTTGCCCGAGAGCATCTGGTAGAGCGTCACGCCCAGCGAGAAGAGGTCGCTGCGCCCGTCGATCTTCTTGCCCGCGAGCTGCTCGGGCGACATGTACGACGGCGTGCCGAGCACCATGCCCGTCTTGGTCTTCGACGAGTCGGTGATGCGCGCGATGCCGAAGTCGGTCACCTTCGCGGTGTCGCTTTCCGGCTCGTACATGATGTTGGCGGGCTTGATGTCGCGATGGACGATGCCCATGGAGTGCGCGTAGCCCAGCGCATCGGCCACGCGCTCCACGATCGAGAGCACCTTGTCGGGCGGCAGCAGGTTGGGCTGCTTGGTGTACGGCGTGAGGTCCTTGCCCTTCAGGAACTCCATGGCGATGTAGCACAGGTCGTGCTCCTCGCCCGCGTCGTAGATGGTCACGATGTTCGGGTGCGTCAAGCGCCCGGCGGTCTCCGCCTCGCGGAAGAAGCGCTCCTTCGCGTCGGCGAGCTCGTCGGCCTCGAACTCCGCCGACAGCGCCATCGTCTTGATGGCGACGATGCGGCCGATCTTCGGGTCCTTGCCGCCGTAGACCACGCCCATGGCGCCCTTGCCCAGCTCCTTCTCCACCTGGTAGCGCCCGAGCATGGGCTTCTCGCTGCCCGCGCCGCCCTCGAGGATCATGGTGCCGGCGTTGGTGCGCGCGGCCGCCGAGCCGCCGAGGATGATCGTCTCGGAGAGCTTCTTCGCGCGGTTGAGGCGCTCCTCGATGTCGCGGAACTTGGCGTTGTAGGTCGCCATGTACCTGAACACGCTCTCGGCCTTGTTGAACTGCCGGCGCCGCTCGAAGTCGAGCGCGAGGTTGTAGAGGTTCTCCATCACCTCGTCGTTCAACGGCGCCTTGCGGAACTTGTCGAACGCCATGTCGAGCTGGCCCTGCTGCTGGAACGCGAGCCCCAGCATGCGGTTGGACTCGGCGCCGGCGAGGTCGGAGGCTTCCTTGCCCCGCTCGGTCATCAGGAAGCGCTTGGTGGTCAGGGCCGCGTGCCCCACGAGCAGGAGCGTGGCCGGCAGCATGAGCTGGACCCACAGGCCCGCGCTCGCCATGAGGGCGAGGTGCGCCGCGAAGATCGCCGCGAGGAGGCCCGCGCTGACGAGGGCGGCCTTGCCCGCGGTAAGCCGCGGCAGCAGCCCGACCACGTAGGCGGCGACCAGCAGGAAAGCGGCGAGCGTCGCGAGCCCGCCCCACGTGGGCACCACGAAGAAGTGCTCCTGCAGGATGGACGAGACCGAGTGCGCGAGCGTCTGCACCGGGCTCATGGCCGCCGAGATGGGCGTGACCTGGCTCGCGCCGATGCCCGCGGCGGTGGCGCCGATCAGCACGATCTTGTCGGCGTACTTGGAGGCGGGGATCTTGCCCGAGTAGACGTCGAAGAACGAATCCTCGGGGAAGGCCTTGCGCCCGTCGCGGTCCTTGTAGAAATACGTGTACATCTGCGTGTCGGCGTCGGTGCGGATGGTCTTGCCGCCCACGCTCACGCTCTCGCCCAGGTTCGCCTTGATGTCCTTCGAGGTGAGGTTCAGGCTCTTGGCCGCCAGCATGAGCGACAGCGACGGGAAAGCCTGCCCGTAGTAGTCGATGATGAGCGGCTCGAAGCGCGAGGCGCCGTCGTCGTCGAGCACGGTGGTGAGGTGGCCCATGCCGGCCACCGCGTTGCCGATCTGCTCGATGGGGACCTGGGCCGTGAGCCCGTGCAGCGCGTTGCCGTCGCCCGTCACCGCGCCCACGGTGTTCTTCGCGACGTACTCGGGCAGCGGCTTGTCGGGCTTGCCCTGCGGAGCGCCGTAGCTCGCCTCGAACACCATCGGCACGATCACGTTGCCCGCCTTCTTCACCGACTCGGCGAGCCGCGTGTCGCTGTTCAGCGCGACGCTCGCTTCGTTGAGGATCTTGCCGATCTCGGCCACGTCCGCCGGCGGCTGCACCGGGTTGGCTGCGGGCGTCTGGCCGCCGATGGGCGCGACACCCGGCACTTCGGGCGATGCGCCCGGATAGGCCTTGTTGTACACGTCGAGCATCTTCTCGACGTACGCGAGGCCGGGGTCCTTCTGCGGCTCGAAGTAGAAGATCGTGTTGCCGATCACTTTGGCCTTGGCCGCGACCAGCTGGTCGATGAGCTTGGCCTGCACCTCGCGCGGCCAGGGCCAGCGCCCGATGTTCTGGATCGACTGGTCGTCGATCGCGATCACCGCCACCTTCTCGCTGGGCGGCTTGGAGGTCATGCGCACGCCCAGGTCGTAGGCCCAGCGCTCGACGCCCGGGATGAAGCCGGACATCTTCGCGAAGGCGAACACGATCACCGTGATCACCAGGCCGAAGAACCAGTCGGCCTTCCAGAAAGCGGATTTCATGAACTCTCCCCCAAGCCCCTTTATGACCCCATGATACCTAGGGTTTTGTGACCGTTCACGCCCCCAGGCGGACTTCTTCCCCGGCGCCCTGCTCCCGGGCGAGCCGCGCCATCTCGGCGGCGATGATCAGGTCCTGCATGGCCATGCCCTGGGACTCGAAGAGGGTGACCTGCCCGGGCTTCGTGCGCCCCGGCCGGGTGCCGGCGATCACCTCGCCCAGCTCCGTGAGCATCCCCATGTGCAGGCGCCCCTTCTCGAGGGCGGGAAGCAGGTCGCCGGCCTCCTTCATGGCGCTGGGACGCGAATCCACCACCACCGGGTCGGCCTTGCGGACGGTGGCCTCGTCGATCTCCCGGCGCAGCAGCGAGTTGGAGCCCGCCGCGTTCACGTGCGTCCCCGGCGCGAGCCATTCGCCGTCGAAGACCGGCGTCGCGGACGTGGTGATCGTGACGACGATGTCGCTCGCCTTCACGCATTCCTCGGGGCTGCGCGCGGGCACGACCTCGAGCGAGAGCTTCTTCGACATCTTCTCGCAGAATCTCGCGACCTTCTCCGCGGTGCGGGAGAACACCTTCACGCGCTCGAGCTTGCGCACGCAGCAGAGCGCTTCCAGCTGGCCTTCGGCCTGCCAGCCGCTGCCGAAGATCCCCACCACCTTCGAATCGGGGCGCGAGAGCCACTTGGCGGCCACGCCGCCGGCGGCGCCGGTGCGCATCATGCCCATGCGGTCGGCCTCGACCACGGCGTCGAGCCGGCCGTTCTGGGCGTCGAACGCGTACACGAGGAAACGCACGCCCTCGCGGCTCGACGTGTAGGCCTTGTAGCCGAAGACGTTGGCCGACGGCACGGCGCCCTGCAGCAGGTGCAGCGCCGCCCGCGGCAGGCGCGTGCGCTCGCGCGGCACGTCGATCGCCTGGCCGGTGGAGTATTCGCGGTGCACCCGCTCGATGAGCTCGAGGGTGCGCGGCATCGTGAGAAGCCGCTCGACGTCGGATTCGCGCAGCAGGATCGCCATGGGGGAGGGGACTTTCGCGGAGCCTCGATTCTATACAATCGCGCCATGCGGATTGCCGCCCTCGCCTGGGTCGCCGTGGCGCTCGCCTGCGCCGCGACAGGCGCGGCTTGCGCCGACGAGGCGAAGGGCCCGGACAAGCCCATGCGCCTCGCGCTGGTGATCGGCAACGGCGCCTACAAGGATGCCCCGCTCTCCAACCCGGTGAACGATGCGGCCGACATGGCCAAGGCCCTCGAGGCGAGCGGCTTCACGGTGATCCAGCGCCAGAACGCGACGCTGAAGGAGATGCACCTCGCGCTGCGCGAGTTCGGCGACAAGCTGGGGCGCACCTCCACGGGCCTCTTCTATTTCGCGGGCCACGGCATGCAGGTGCGCGGGCACAACTACCTGCTTCCCGTGGACGCCGACATCGCGCGCGAGGACGAGGTCGCGTTCGCCGCGCTCGACCTGGGCGCGGTGATGGACAAGCTCGACTCGGCGAAGAACCCGGTGAACATCGTGATCCTGGATGCCTGCCGCAACAATCCGTTCGGCACGCGGCTTGCCACCAGCGCCAAGGGCCTCGCGCAGGTGGACGCGCCGCCGGGCACGCTGATCGCGTTTTCCACCGCGCCCGGCTCCACCGCGGCCGACGGCAAGGGCCGCAACGGCCTCTACACCGAGAATCTCGTGCAGCAGATCGCGCGGCAGGGCGCGCCCATCGAGGAGGTCTTCAAGGCCACGCGCGCTGCGGTGCGCACCGAATCGAGGAGCCTGCAGGTTCCGTGGGAGAGCACCTCGCTCGAGACCGCCTTCGTGTTCCGCGCGGCGCCCGTGGCCGTGGCCGCCGCGCCGGGCGCGCCGATGCGTGTCGCGGTCGCGAGGCCCGCTTCCGCACCGAGGTCCGCGCCGGCCCCGGTCGGCGCGCCGCCCGCCTTCGCGGCCGGCGACACCTGGACCTACCGCGTGACCAACCTGCTCGACAATACCGAGCGCAAGATCGTCCTCAAGGTCACGTCCGTGCACGGCGACGAGATCGTGTACGGCCAGGGCCAGGTGAAAGGCGACCTCGTGGGCAACTACACCCACATCGTTCGCCAGGGCCGCACCGACGACTTCAAGCCGTCGAACTACTTCTACGTCTTCCCGCTTCGCAACGGCGGGACCTGGACGCTGAAGGCGTTCCAGAAGACGGGCGAGCGCGGTTTCGACCTCGAGGTGAAGCTCAAGGTGGGCGCGGAGGAGGAAGTGGATACGCCCATGGGCAAGCTGCGCGGCATCCGCATCGAGCGCCAGAGCGCCTGGAAGCAGCGCAACGGCAAGTCCGGGGGCGTGAACACGTGGACCTACTGGTACAACTCGGCGGTGAAGCGCTTCGTGGCCGCCGAGCAGGCGAACGTCACCACGGACGGCAAGACGCTCGCCCGCGAGCGCTACGACCTCGTCGCCTACGACGTGAAATAGCTACGGGAAGGCCGGCACCGTCGGCTCGTTGCCGCGGTCGGCGGCTTCCGGGTGCGCCTTCGCGATGATGTCGCGCACCTGCTCGTAGCGGCCGGCGGGCACGTCGAGCATGAGCAGCACCTTGCCCTGCTGCAGGTCGCCGTCGAAGCCCTTCAGGCGCGAGTTGGGCACCTGCAGGCCGACCATGCTCGAGACCCACGTGCCCAGCCCGGCCCCGACGATCGCGGCCACCAGCACGGCGCCCAGCTGCATCGTCGCGCCCTCGGGCGGGTAGTTCACGAGCACGAGCCCGACAAGGACGCCCATCAGGCCGCCGATCACGAAGCCCACGAAGGCGGCGTGGACCGTGTCGGTCTTCTGCAGGTAGGAAGCCTCGTGCAGCTCGCCCAGGTCGGTGCCGCGGCGGGCGAGGAAGTGCATGTGGCGGTCCTCGACGCGGGCGAGGAGCAGGTCGTTGGCCACGCTGCGGGCGCTGGCGACGTCGGGAAGGGTGACGTACATGCGCAGTCTCATGGGACCCTCCTTTCGCTGGAAGGAGGATCGAGGCTAGACCCGCCCGGCGGCGGAATCAAGCCCGCGGACCGGCCAGGCCCGCCTAGGGAACGAGGATCGTCGAGCCCGTGGTCTTGCGCGACTCCAGGTCGCGGTGCGCCTGCTGCGCGTCCTTGAGCGCGTAGCTCTGCCGCGGCCCCACCTTCACCTTGCCCGCGAGCACCATGTCGAAGAGCTCCTTCGAGGCGGCGAGCAGCTCGTCGCGCTTCGCGGTGTAGCTGATGAGCGTGGGGCGCGTCACGTAGAGCGAGCCCTTGGCCGAGAGGATCCCGAGGTCCGTGGGGCCGACCGGGCCCGAGGAGTTGCCGAAGCTCACCATGAGGCCGCGCACCTGCAGGCAGTCGAGCGACTTCATGAAGGTGTCCTTGCCCACGGAGTCGTACACGATGGGCACCTTCCTGCCGCCGGTGATCTCCATCACGCGCGCCTGGAAATCCTCCTTCGTGTAGATGATGGTGTGCGCCGCGCCGTGCTCGCGCGCGAGCTTCGCCTTCTCCTCGCTGCTGACGGTTCCGATGAGGTTCACGCCCAGCGCCTTCGCCCACTGGCAGGCGATGAGGCCGATGCCGCCGGCGGCCGCGTGGAAGAGGATCGTGTCGCCCGCCTTGGGCACCACGTGCAGGCGCCGCAGCAGGTACTGCACGGTGAGGCCCTGCAGCATCATGCTGCCGGCCTGCTCGAAGCTGATGCCCTCGGGGATCTTCACGAGCCGGTCCACCGGGTGCACCTTGAGCTCCGAGTACGCGCCGATCGGGCCGTTGGCGTAGGCCACGCGATCGCCTGCCTTGACTTCGGTCACGCCGGGGCCCACCGCCTCGACCACGCCCGCGGCCTCGAGCCCGATGCCCGAGGGCAGCGGCAGCGGATACAGGCCCGTGCGGTGGTACGTGTCGATGTAGTTGAGGCCCACCGCCTTGTGGCGCACCAGCGCCTCGTTGGCGCCGGGCTGCGGGACGGCCACGTCCTCCCACTGGAGGACTTCGGGACCGCCGGTCTTGTGGAATCGCACTGCATGCGCCATCTGGGGCTCCTTACGATCCGAGGATCGTGCCTGCCGCGGCGCCGGCCGACTTCGCCCACTCCGCCGCCGAAATCTTCCTGGTTTCCTCGCCCTTCACCTTGCTCACTTCCACCTGCCCGCCCTGCGCGGTAATGCGCATGGATTCCGCGCCGATCTCGGTGATCTCGCCGATCTTGCCCTTCACCGCGCCGAAGGTGCGCACGAGGTGCTTCCTCGACCCGAAGAGCTGCAGCTTCCTGCCGCCGATCGTGGTCCACGCGCCGGGCGCGGGATCGGCGCCGCGGATGGTGTCATGGATCGCGTCCACGTGGTTGTGCCAGTTGATCTTCGCCTCGTTCGCGCGGAACCAGCCTTCGTAGGAAGCCTTCGACTCGTCCTGCACGGTTTCCTTGTGCTTGCCGGCCACCACGAGGTCCGCCGCCTCAAGCATCGCCTTCACGCCCATGGGGAACAGGCGGTCAAAATACACGGTGCCGAGCGTGTCGTTCTCCGAGATGTCGGTTTCCTTCTGCAGGATCACCGGGCCCTCGTCCAGGCCGTCGGTGGGCCGGAAGATCGTGAGGCCGGTCTTCTTCTCGCCCCGCGAGATGGGCCAGTTGATCGAGGACGGCCCGCGGTATTTCGGCAGCAGCGACGGGTGGTACTGGATCGTGCCGTGCTTCGGGATGTTCACGAACTCCTGCGGCGCGAACTGCAGCACGAAGGCCATGATGCCGATGTCGGCGCCGATGTCCTTCATCGCCTGCGTGGCCTCGGGGCTCTTCAACGAGGCAAACTGGAAGACCTTGAGGTTCTTCTCCACCGCGGCGACCTTCATCGGGTCGGGCTTGCCGCCTTCCTTCTCCGGCGCGCAGAACACCCCGGCCACCGTGTCGCCGCGCGCGAAGAACGCCTCGAGCACGGCCTTGCCGAAGTCCTGCTGCCCGATGATCGCGATCTTCATCAGGCGGCCACCTTCTTCGGCGCGCTGAACGCTCCCGCGCCCCTGAGGCCGTCGATCTTCGCGCCGTCGTAGCCCAGCACTTCCTTGAGGACCTCGTCGGTGTGCTCGCCCAGCGTGGGGCTGCGCTTGATCACGGCGGGCGAGGCCGAGAGCTTGATCGGCATCCCGACGTTGAACCACTTGCCGCGCTGCGGGTGGTCGAGCTCGACCCACATGTCGCGGCCGCGCACGTGCTCGTCGGTGGCGAGGTCGGTGGTGGACATGATCGGCCCGCACGGGACGTCGAGCGGGTTGAGGATCGCCATCAGCTCGCGCTTGGTGTACTTCTCGGCGAACTTGTTGAGCAGCGTCCACACCAGCGCCTGGTTCTTGCGCCGCTCGGCGATGCTGGAGACGCGCGGGTCGTTGGCGAGCTCCGGCACGCCCACGTCCGGGCCGATGCGGTTGGCGAGCGCCGTCCACACCGCCTCCTGCACGACGACGTAGAGCCAGTCGTTCGCTCCGTGGGGCTTGCAATGCACCGCGTTGCCGAGCTGGCCGCCGCCCGAATCGTTGCCCGCGCGCGGCACGTCGCCCATGCCCTGGTAGGTGGGCACCGAGTACTCGGCGAGCGATTGGCGCGTGAGGCGCTGGTGGTCGCGGAACTTCACGCGGCAGAGGTTCATCACGCCGTCCATCATCGCGACCTCGACGTACTGGCCCTGCCCCGTGTGCTCGGCCTGGCGCAGCGCCGCGAGCAGCCCGATCGCCAGGTGCAGGCCCGTGCCCGAGTCGCCGATCTGCGCGCCGGTCACGAACGGCGGGCCGTCGGGCACGCCGGTGGTGCTCATCGCCCCGCCCATCGCCTGCGCCACGTTCTCGTACGCCTTGAAGTCCGCGTACGGGCCCGTCGAGCCGAACCCCTTGATCGAGCCCATCACGATCTTCGGGTTGATCTCGTGGATCTTCTCCCAGGTGAACCCCAAGCGGTCGAGCACGCCCGGGCCGAAGTTCTCCATGACGATGTCGCATTTCTTCAGCAGGTCCACGAACACCTGCTTGCCCTCGGCGGTCTTCATGTTGACCGTGATCGAGCGCTTGTTGCAGTTCAACATCGTGAAGTAGAGCGAATCGGCGTTCGGGACGTCGCGCAGCTGCCCGCGCGTGGCGTCGCCCTGCGGGTTCTCGAACTTGATCACGTCCGCGCCCATCCACGCGAGCAGCTGCGAGCACGTCGGCCCCGCCTGCACGTGGGTCATGTCGAGGATGCGTACGCCTTTCAGCGCTTCCATAGTTCAGCCTCTGTGGTCTCGGTGGTCTCTGTGGTCATTTCTTCTTCGCTGTGGGGTTGAGGCTGGTGATTCGTCCGCTCTCGGTGCCCGCCGTCTCGTCGATCACGGCGTTGATGAGCGTGGGCTTGCGGGAACGGATCGCCTCCTCCATGGCCTTGCGAAGCTCCGCGGGCGTGGTGGCATTCACGCCCACGCCGCCGAAGGCCTCGATGATCCGGTCGTAGCGCGCCCCCTTCACGAACACGGTGGGCGCCGGGTCGCGCCCGGTCGGGTCCACGTCCGTGCCCTTGTAGACGCCGTTGTTGTTCATCACGACGATGCACACCGGCAGGTTGTAGCGGCAGATCGTCTCCACCTCCATCCCGGAGAAGCCGAACGCGCTGTCGCCTTCCACCGCGATCACCTGCTGCTTGGTGGTGACGGCGGCGGCCACGCAATAGCCCATGCCCACGCCCATGATGCCCCAGGTGCCCACGTCGATGCGCTTCCTCGGCTTGTACATGTCCACGATGGAGCGCGTGAAGTCGAGCGCGTTGGCGCCCTCGTTCACCAGCATCGCCTCCGGGTTCGCCTTCACGATGTCGCGCACGACGTTGAGCGCGCTGTGGAAGTTCATCGGCGACGGATCCTTGGCGAGCGTCTCGGCCATCTTCGCGACGTTCTTGGCCTTGCGCTCGTCGATGGCGTCGATCCACTCGGCCGGCGGCTTCGCCCACCCGGCGTTCACGTGCTCGAGGATCGCCGCGACGCACGAGCCGATGTCGCCCACCACGGGCGCGTCGATGCGCACGTTGCTGTCGGCTTCCTGAGGCGAGATGTCCACCTGGACGAATTTCTGCTTGCCCCAGGACTTGTGGCCCGCGCCGCCCCAGGTCTTGCCCTTGCCATGCGAGAGCAGCCAGTTCAGGCGCGCGCCCACGAGCATGACCACGTCGGCCTCGGGCAGCACGAACGAGCGCGCGGCGCCCGCGGCCTGGTCGTGCGTGTCGGGAAGCAGGCCCTTCGCCATCGACATCGAGAGGTAGGGAATCCCGGTCTTCTCGACGAGCGCGCGGATGTCGGCATCGCATTGCGCGTACGCCGCGCCCTTGCCCAGGACGATGAGCGGCTTCTTCGCGCCCTTGAGGAGATTCACCGCGCGCTTCACCGCGTCCTTCGCGGGCACCTGCTTCGGCGCCGCATCGACCACCTGGATCAGCGTGGAGCGGCCGTGGGCGGCCTCGATCGACTGCGCGAAGAGCTTGGCGGGGAAATCGAGGTAAACGCCGCCGGGACGCCCCGAGACCGCGGCGCGAATGGCGCGGGCGATGCCCACGCCGATGTCCTCGACGTTCAGCACGCGGAAGGCGGCCTTGGCGAGCGGCTTGGCGATGGCGAGCTGGTCCATCTCCTCGTAGTCGCCCTGCTGCAGGTCGACGATCTCGCGCTCGGAGGAGCCGCTGATGAGGATCATCGGGAAGCAGTTGGTGGTGGCATGCGCGAGCGCGGTGAGCCCGTTGAGGAACCCCGGCGCCGAGACCGTGAGGCAGATGCCCGGCTTCTGCGTGAGGAACCCGGCGATCGACGCGGCGTAGCCCGCGCTCTGCTCGTGCCGGAACGCGATCATGCGCATGCCGGCGCCCTGCATCATGCGGGTGAGGTCCGTGATCGGGATGCCCGGCAGGCCGAAGACCGTGTCGATGCCGTTCAGCTTCAGGGCCTCGATCACCAGGTGGAAGCCGTCGATGGTCTCCTGCGCGCTCGGCGCGCTTCCCGGCTGCGCCTGCGGCGAGGGGGTGACGGCGGGTGGGCTGACGGTGGCCATAGGGGGTTCCTCCGGGAGGGTACGCCGCGAGCGCCTCGGGTATCGAGGCCGGGCGGGAAACGCCTTGCAATCAGGCTACAATCTTAGGAAAAGGCCCCTCAAGGCCACCTTGATACGGGTCAATTTTCGACCCGCCCGCGGCTCGATGACCCTCCTCCTGAACCACCCCCAACGCGCCGAGATCCGCGAGCGCCTGCGCAAGAACATCGTCCTGAGGCGCCTCGCCCCCGAGGCGTTCGACGCGATCGAGAACGACCTCGTCATCGTGGACTACCGCAAGGGCGACGTGCTGCTCTCGCAGGGCGCCCACGAGATGGAGCAGTACTTCGTGCTCGACGGGATCTTGAAGCGCGTCGTGGCGAGCCCCGAAGGCAAGGAGATGATCCTGCGCTTCGCCAAGGAGGACGACATGGACACGAGCTACGCGGCGTGGAAGCTGCGCACGCCCGCGCCCTACTCGATCCGGGCCGTCACCAAGGCGCGCGTGGCGAAGCTGCCGCTGCCGCAATGGGCCGAGTTCCTCGACGCGCGCCCCGAGATGAAGGAAGACTTCGAGTACGAGGTGATGTTCCTCATGAGCGAGGTGATGGCGCACACCATCACGCTGCATCTGCTCGACGCGCCCGGGCGCGTGCACCGCTTCGTGCGCAAGCACTCCGACCTCGCCGAGCGGGTGCCGAAGAAGGAGCTCGCTTCCTACCTGAACCTGTCGGCCGAGACGCTCTCGCGGCTCAAGCATTCCGGGAAGATCTAGCCCGGCAACGGCGGGCTAGCCCTTGTCCTTCGGCTGAGAAGGAAAGCGGAAGAGCCCCCCGGCCATGGTCCGCAGCTCGTCCTTCACCGAAGCCACGCCGGGCACGCGGGCGACGACTTCCTGCACGAGGGCCTTCTCCTTGTCGTCCACCACGATCCCGCCGAGCGTGACGGCGCCGCCGTCCGCGGCGAGCGTGATGTCGATGTCGGCCGTGCGCGCATCGGCCTTGAGCGCGGCGCGCGCCTTGGTCTCGACGGCGAGGTTGGCGAGCTTGCCGCGCGAGGCGGGCGTCTCCTGGAACTCGGCGCGCCCGGCGAGGGCCACGACCTGCTCGATGCAGCCGGGGATCGACACGCGCTCGGTGTTGAGCGTGAGGTCGTAGAGCGTCGCGTCGCCCCATGCGACGCCGAACGCCTCGCCCATGCGGCGGGCGCGCGCCGCGTCGTCCACCTCGATCTCGTGGCGGGCGAGCTCCTCGTCGTCGGTCTCGAGGCGCTCCATCAACCGGCGCACGCGCAGCTCGAGCGGCGCGCAGACGCGCACGCACGGGATGTGCGGCACCGCGCGCAGCAGCACCGTGGCTCCCCAGCCGCGGATCAGCACGTTGCCCTTGAGCGCGAGGTCGAAGACCTCCTCGGCGGTGAAGATCGAGATGGTCTTCTCGTCGGCCGCCCAGCGCTCGATGCGGCTCGCCTTTCCCTCGCGGATGCGGCGGATGAGGCTCTTCTTCACCTGCATGCGCCCGGCCACCATGTCGCCCACCTCGTGGCGCACCAGCTGCAGCCCCAGGCGCTCGGCCGCGCCCAGGGCGACGTCCTTGCCGAGGCTCGCCATTTCCTGGGTCATCGCGATCACGGGCACGGCATCACTCCTCGTTGATCTGCCTCGCGCGCTTGCCGCGCAACACGTCGATCGCCGCCGAGATGAGCGGCCAGAAGAGCAGCAGCAGGGAGAGCGTCGTGATCGTGCCCACCAGGCTGTTGGAGAAGAAGATCCTCAGGTCGCCCTGGGAGTCGAGCATCGACTGGCGGAATGCGTTCTCGGCGTTGTCGCCCAATACCAGCGCCAGCACGAGGGGTGCCAGCGGGTAGTCGAGCTTCTTGAAGACGTAGCCCATGGCGCCGAAGACGAGCATGAGCCACACGTCGAACATCGAGTTGTGGACCGTGTACGCGCCGATGGCGCAGATCACGATGATCACCGGCATGATGATCGAGAAGGGCACGCGCAGGATCGCCGCGAAGAGCGGCACGCAGGTGAGCACGACGATGAGCCCCACGATGTTGCCCAGGTACATCGAGGCGATGAGGCCCCAGACGAAATCGGCCTTCTCGGTGAAGAGCAGCGGCCCGGGCTGCAGGCCCCAGATGAGCAGGCCCCCGAGCAGCACCGCGGCCGTGGGCGAGCCCGGCACGCCCAGGGTGATCATCGGCAGCAGCGCGGAAGTGCCCGCCGCGTGCGCCGCGGTTTCCGGCGCCACCACGCCTTCCACGACCCCGGTGCCGAACTTGGCGCCGTCCCGCGACATCTTCTTCGCCAGGCCGTAGCTCATGAACGACGCCGGCGTGGCGCCTCCCGGCACGATGCCCATCATGCAGCCCACCGCGGCCGAGCGGATCGAGGTCTTCCAGTAGCGCGGCAGCTCCTTCCACGTCTCGATCACGACGCGCATGTTGAGCCTCGCGTTGGCACCCTTGAATTCCAGGCCCTCCTCGAGCGTGAGGAGGATCTCGCCGATGCCGAAGAGGCCGATCACCGCGATCAGGAAGTCGAAGCCCTTCAGCAGCACGGTGAACCCGAAGGTCATGCGCAGCTGGCCGGTCACGGTGTCGGTGCCCACCGCCGCGAGGGCGAAGCCCAGCATCATCGACGCGATGGTCTTGAAGGGGGAGCCCTTGCTCATCCCCACGAACGCGCAGAACGTGAGCAGGTAGACCGAGAAGTACTCCGGCGGCCCGAACCGCAGCGCGAAACGCGCGACGACGGGCGACAGGAACGTGATCATGAGCACGCCCACGAGCGCGCCCACGAAGGACGACGTGAAGGCGGCCGTGAGCGCCGCGCCCGCGCGCCCCTTCTGGCCGAGCGGATAGCCGTCGAAGGTCGTCGCCACCGACCACGGCTCGCCCGGGATGTTGAACAGGATCGACGTGATGGCGCCGCCGAAGAGCGCGCCCCAGTAGATGCAGGACAGCAGGATGATCGCGGAGGTGGTTCCCCCGGGCTGCTGCGCCATCGAGAAGGTGAGCGGCAGCAGGATCGCCACGCCGTTCGCGCCGCCCAGTCCCGGCAGCACGCCGATGATCACCCCGAGGACGATCCCGGCCAGCATCAGCGCGAGGTTGAACCACGACAGGGCGACGGCGAAGCCGCCCATCAGCGATTGTATTTCGTGCATCGCGCGCCCTATGCGAACCCGAAGAGCGCCTCGAACGGGCCCTTGGGCAACGGAACCTTGAACCAGACCTCGAAGCTGAGGAAGAAGGCGACCATCACGCCGACGCTCACGGCGGCGATGCGGGCCCACCCGTACTTGCCCAGGATCCTCATGTAGATCGCGATGAAGAGCGCCGAGGGCACGTAGATGCCCAGCGGCCACCAGGGATTGTCGATGAGGGCCACGTAGAGCGCGCTCGGCAGCAGGACGGCGAGGATCAGCCGCAGCTGGCCCCACTCGACGAAGGCCTTCCTCCCCGCCGCCCCCGTGCGCAGCGCCGAGGCGAGGTTCATCGCCGACGAAATGATGATGAGCACCCCGATGTAGAACGGGAAATAGCCTGCCTGCGGCCCGTCGCTGCCCCAGGAGGATCCCAGCCGGTGGCTGTCCCACGCGACGACCGACCCGAAGACGAGGAAGGCGATCGTGACGACCACCTCCCAGAGGCGCACCGAGCCTACGGCCTTGTCCTGCTGCATTCGTGTTCCCTCGAAACGTTGCGCGGCGGGGCGGCGCGCGGCGCCGCCCCTTGCGTGGCTACTTGCCGGCGGCGAGGAAGCCGGCTTCCTTCATCAGCCCGTAGTGCAGCTGCTCGTTCTTCGCGACCCAGTCGGCGTATTCCTTGCCGGTCATGTGGGACGTGTTGAACGCGCCGTCCTCCAGGAACTTCTTCCACTCGGGCGTCTCGCGCACCTTGTCGAGCACGTCGACGTAGTACTTGACCATGTCGGGCGTGACGCCGCCGGGCATGAAGATGCCGCGCAGCATCAGGTATTCGACGTCGAGGCCCATCTCCTTGCACGTCGGGATGTCGCCCCACGACATGTCCTTGGTGACCTTCTCGTGGTAGGGCATGCGCTGGGCGTCGAAGACGCAGAGCGGCCGCAGGCTGCCTGCGCGCCATTGCGCCACCGCCTCGATCGGGTTGTTCACCGTCGAGTCCACGTGCTTGCCGACCAGCTGCGTGGCGACCTCGCCGCCGCCCTTGTAGGGGATGTACGTGAACTTCACGCCCGTCTGCTTCTCGATGTTGGCGGTGACGATCTGGTCTTCCTGCTTGGAGCCCGTGCCGCCCATCTTGAACTTGTTGGGGCCGGCCTTCTTGATCGCGTCGATGTAATCCTTGGGCGTCTTGTAGGGCGTGTCCGAGTGCACCCAGAAGACGAACTCGTCCAGCGCCATCATCTCGACGGGCGTGAGGTCCTTCCAGCTGAACGGCACGCCGGTGGCGAGCGGCGTGGTGAACAGGTTCGAGAGCGTGATCACGAGCTTGTGCCCGTCGCCCTTGGCGTCCTTCACGTCGAGGAAGCCTTCCGCGCCGGCCCCGCCGCCCTTGTTCACGACGACCATGGGCTGCTTCATCAGGTTGTGCTTGGCGACGATCGACTGGATGAGGCGCGCCATCTGGTCGGCGCCGCCGCCGGTGCCCGCCGGCACCACGAACTCGACGGTCTTGCTGGGTTCCCAGGCATACGACGGAGCGGCCAGCATGAGGGCTGCGCCTGCCAGGGCGGCTGCCCGCAGGCGGTTCCACGCGAATCGTTTCATTTCGGTCTCCTCGGATTTGTGATGGGCGATTGGGAACTCTTGCCTCGCGCGGCAGCGCGGGGGCCCGCGGTTCCTAGCGGGCCGTATCGGGAAAAGACATCAGCGCGACTTGCTCCGGCGCCACGATGGGCGAGACAATGATTTTATCCGCGAAAGGTAGTGACCGGTGCGTCGATTGGCCTTGACTTGCATCAAGAGCGTGGTTGCAGCGGCATGCGTCGCGTGCGCGGCGGGCGCGTGGGCGCAACCGCAGCCTGGCGATGCGGACGTCCTCGGCGCGAGAGAGGCCGCGCAGCGCGGCCAGTGGCGCCTGCTGGAGGGCTACCGCGCGAAGCTTGCAGGGCACCTGCTCGAGGCCTACCCGGCTTACTGGCTCCTTTCGGGCAACCTCGAGCGCAGCGACCCTCGCGAGATCCAGGCGTTCCTCGTCCGCTATGCGGACTCGCCGCTCGCCGAGAGCCTGCGGCGCGACTGGCTCAAGTCCCTCGGGGCCGGCGCGAACTGGGACCTGTTCCGCGGCGAATATCCGCTCGTGGTGGGCGAGGACCTGGAGATCACCTGCTATTCCTTCCAGGAGCGCCTCGCCCGCGGCGACCCCGAGGTGGCGGCCGAATCGCGCGCGCTCTTCGTCTCGGCCCGCGAGGTGCCCACCGCCTGCGACCCGGTGTTCGCCCGCGCGGTGGCCGACAACGCCATCACCGATGCGCAGATCTGGGATCGCCTGCGCCGGCTGCTCGCCGCCGGCAGCGTGAAGGACGCCAAGCGCACCAACCTGCTGCTGGCCAAGAAGGTGGCCATGGTCGACAAGCTGATCGACCACGCGTACGCGGACCCGCAGAAGTTCCTCGCCCACGAGAAGCTCGGCCAGCGCCCGCCACGCGATGCGCAGGAGGTGCTCGCCTTCGCGATCGAGCGCCTCGCGCGCAACAAGCCGGAAGACGCCGCCGACCGCCTCGAGGCGAACGCGGCGCGGCTCACGGCCGACCTCTACCGTTTCGCATGGGGGCAGGTGGCCCTGCAGGGCGCGCTCGCCCACCATGCCCGCGCCCTCGAGTGGTATGGGCACGCCGACATCGCCGCGCTCACCGACTCCCAGATCGCCTGGAAGGCGCGCGCCGCGATGCGTGCGGCCGACTGGAAGGAAGTGCTCGCCGCGATCGGCGCGCTTTCGCCGCCGGAGGCGCGCGAATCCAACTGGCGATACTGGAAGGCGCGCGCGCTGCGCGCCACGGGCGCGCCCGAGGCCGCCGACGCGATCCTGAAGGACCTCGCGACCCACGCGGGCTTCTACGGCCTGCTCGCCGCCGACGAGATGGGGCTCGCTACGCCGCCGCAATGGGACAACGGCTGGCGCCCGGCCCCCGCCGACCTGGACCGCGTGCGCGAGCTCCCCGGCATCAAGCGCGCGCTCGAGCTCTACCGCCTGGGCCTCGACAACGAGGCGCTGCGCGAATGGCTGTGGGCGATCCGCGGCCTGGACGACAAGAGCCTGCTCGCCGCCGCCGAGCTCGCGCGCCTCGCCAACGAGCCCGACCGCGCCATCGGCACGGCCGAGCGCACGGTGCAGGTCCACGACATCGCGCAGCGCTTCCCCATGCCGCACCGCGACGCGATCGCCGCGGCGGCCAAGCAGTACGACGTGGACGAAGCGCTCCTCTACGGCATCGTGCGGCAGGAAAGCCGCTTCATGGTGGAGGCGCGCTCGCGCGCCGGCGCCCGGGGGCTCATGCAGCTCATGCCCTCGACCGCGCGCTGGGTCGCGCGGCAGATCTCCATCGCCCCGTTCCGCAACGACATGCTGGTGCGCCCCGAGGTGAACGTGCAGATGGGCGCGTACTACTTCAAGCGCGTGCTCGACGACCTGGGCCACCCGGTGCTTGCGACCGCGGCGTACAACGCGGGGCCCAACCGCGCGCGCCGCTGGCGCGACGACCGGCCCCTCGATGCGGCCGTGTACACCGAGACCATCCCGTTCAACGAGACGCGCGACTACGTGAAGAAGGTCTTCGCCAACGCGTGGTACTACCGGCACCGGCTCACGGGCAAGACGGTGTCGATGCACGAGCTGATCGGGATCGTGCCGGGCAGCGCCGGCGAGCCCGCCGTCGCGTCCAACATCCCGTAGGGGGCGCCATGGAAATCGGCAGCGTCTGCATCATCGGCGGCAGCGGCTTCGTGGGCGGGGTCATCGCCGAGCACGCGGCCGCGCGGGGGCTGCGCGTGCGCATCGTGACGCGCAGCGAGCCGCGCGCGCGGCGCCTGCTCGTGCTGCCCACCCTCGAGATCATGCTTGCCGACCCCAACGACGAGAAGGCGCTCGCGCGCTGCCTCGACGACATGGACGCGGCGATCAACCTGGTGGGCATCCTCGCGCCCTCCGGCCGGTCCACGTTCGAATCGGCGCATGCGCGGCTGCCGCGCAAGATCGTGCACGCGTGCCGTGCCGCCGGCGTGCGCCGGCTGCTGCACATGAGCGCGCTCGCCGCCTCCCCCTCGGGTCCCAGCGAGTACCTGCGCTCCAAGGCGCAAGGCGAGGCCGAGGTGCGCGCGGCCGGCGACGCCCCGGCGTGGACGATCTTCCGGCCCTCGGTCATCTTCGGCGAGGGCGACCGGTTCCTGAACCTCTTCGCGATGCTGGTGCGCCTCTTCCCCGTGGTGCCGCTCGCCGCGGCGCAGGCGAAGTTCCAGCCCATCTGGGTCGAGGACGTGGCGCGCGCGTTCGTGGGCGCGCTCGGCGATCCGCGCGCTTTCGGCCAGGCCTACGACCTGTGCGGGCCCCGCGTGTACACGCTCGAGGAGCTCGTGCGGTTCGTGGCCGTCACGATCGGGAGGAAGCGCGCCATCGTGGGGCTGCCGCCGGCGCTCGCGAACCTGCAGGCATTGGTGCTCGAGCGGCTGCCCGGCCACCTCATCACGCGCGACAATCTTCGTTCGATGAGCGTGCCCAACGTGTGCGGCGGCACGTTCCCCGATTTCGGCTTCGAGCCCTCGACGCTCGAAGCGGTGGCCTCGTCGTATCTCGCCGGCGGCGATTCGCGCGCCCGCTACCCGCGCTACCGCCATTTCGCTGGAAGGTAAAGCCATGTCCACCCTCACCCTCGTGATCGGAAACCAGAACTATTCGTCGTGGTCCATGCGGCCGTGGGTGGTGATGAAGCAGCTGGGCATCGAGTTCCAGGAGAAGAAGCTGCGCTTCAACTCCAGCGAGTGGGACGCCGAGATCGAGCGCTGGTCGCCCTCGCGGCTGGTGCCCGTGCTCTGGCGCGGGACCACCTCCGTGTGGGACACCCTGGCCATCATGGAAGCGCTGAACGAGTGGTTCCCGGCCAAGGGCATCTGGCCCGCCGATCCCGTGGCGCGCGCCTTCGCGCGATCCATGAGCGCCGAGATGCACTCGGGCTTCCGCGACCTGCGCTCGAGCATGCCGATGAACATCCGCGCCTCGCACCCCGGCAAGGGCATGAATCCCGCGACGCGCGCGAACATCGACCGCATCGAGCAGCTCTGGGGCGAGGCGCGCCGGCGCTTCGGCGGCGCGGGGCCCTTCCTCTTCGGCCTCTTCTCGGCCGCCGACGGCATGTACGCGCCGGTGGTGACGCGGTTCAAGACCTACGGGGTGGCGCTGTCGCCCGAGTCGCAGCGCTACTGCGACGCGATGCTCGCCACGCACGGCGTGCGCGAGTGGGTCGAGGCGGCGCTGCAGGAGAAGGAGTTCGTCGCCGACGACGAGCCCTACGCGACGGCGCCCGGGTGAAGACCTACGCCGTGGGCGGCTCGGTGCGCGACGAGCTGCTCGGGCTCGAGGTGAAGGACCGCGACTACGTCGTGGTGGGCGCCGACCCCGCGGAGATGGCGCGGCGCGGCTTCCGCCCCGTGGGCACCGACTTCCCCGTGTTCCTGCACCCGGAGACGAACGAGGAATACGCGCTCGCGCGCACCGAGCGCAAGACCGCGCCCGGCTACAAGGGCTTCGCCTTCCACGCCGATCCGTCGGTCACGCTCGAGCAGGACCTCGCGCGCCGCGACCTCACCATCAACGCCATGGCCCGCGCCGAGGACGGGGCGCTGGTCGATCCCTTCCACGGCGAGCGCGACCTGCGCGCCGGCATCCTGCGCCACGTGAGCGAGGCGTTCGCGGAAGACCCGGTGCGGATCCTGCGCGTGGCGCGTTTCTCCGCGCGCTTCGCCTTCGCCATCGCGCCCGAGACGCTCGCGCTCATGTCGCGCATGGTGCAGGGCGGCGAGGCCGACGCGCTGGTGCCCGAACGCGTCTGGCAGGAGCTCGCGCGCGGCCTCATGGAAAGGTCGCCGTCGCGGATGGTCGCGGTGCTGCGCGAATGCGGCGCGCTCGCGCGCATCGCGCCGGAGCTGGATCGCTGCTATGGGCGGCCCGACGTGCCCGAGCGCCTCGCCGCGCGCCTGGACGAGGCGGCTTCGCGCGGATACGGGCTCCCGGTCCGTTTCGCGCTGCTCGTGCTCGACCTGGCGGCCGACGCGATCGCCACGCTCGCGCAGCGCGTGAACGCGCCCACCGATTGCCGCGACCTCGCGCGGATCGCCTCGCTCGAGCGCGAGGAAGCCCGCCGCAGGGACCTGGATGCCGGATCGACGCTGGCGCTCCTCGAGCGCTGCGACGCGCTGCGCCGTCCCGACCG
>DATIWC010000036.1:0-88233 GCA_035519515.1 Usitatibacter sp. | reverse complement strand
CGATCCCACCGACGCGGCGGCGGTCTCTTCCTCGGGAATGGGTTCCAGCTCCACCATCGCGAGGTTGCAGCGCTGCGTGAAATCGCCCTCCTCGTCGAGCACGTATGCAATGCCGCCCGACATGCCCGCGGCGAAGTTGCGCCCCGCCTTGCCGAGCACGACGACGGTGCCGCCCGTCATGTATTCGCAGCCGTGGTCGCCCACGCCTTCCACCACGGCGGTCGCACCCGAGTTGCGCACGCAGAAGCGCTCGCCCGCCACGCCGCGGAAGTACGCCTCGCCCGTGATGGCGCCGTACATCACCGTGTTGCCGACGACGATGTTCTCTTCCGGAATGATGGGGCAGTCGCGCGGCGGATAGACGATGAGGCGCCCGCCCGAAAGGCCCTTGCCCACGTAGTCGTTGGCGTCGCCCTCGAGCTCGAAGGTCACGCCGTGCGCGAGCCACGCGCCGAAGCTCTGGCCCGCGGTGCCCTGGAAGTTCACGTGGATCGTGTCCTCGGGCAGCCCGCCATGGCCGAATCGCCGCGCCACCTCGCCCGAGAGCATCGCGCCCACGGTGCGGTTGCGGTTGAAGATGCGGCTTTCGAAGTGCACGGGCCGCTTCGAGGTGAGCGCGGGCTGCGCCTTGTCGATGAGCTCGTGGTCGAGCGCCCTCGCGAGCCCGTGGTCCTGCGCCTCGCATTGCCGGATGGCCGTGCCGGCCGCCACCTTGGGCCGGTGGAAGAGCTTCGAGAAGTCGAGGCCCTGCGCCTTCCAATGCTCGACGCCGCGGCGCGTGTCCAGCAGGTCCACGCGGCCGATCATCTCCTCGAACTTGCGAAAGCCGAGCTTCGCCATGTAGCCGCGCACTTCCTCGGCCACGAAGAAGAAGTAGTTGATGACGTGCTCGGGCTTGCCCTGGAATTTCCTGATGAGCTCCGGATCCTGCGTCGCGATGCCGACGGGGCAGGTGTTCAGGTGGCACTTGCGCATCATGATGCAGCCCTCGGCCACCAGCGGCGCCGTGGCGAAGCCGAACTCGTCGGCGCCCAGCAGCGCGCCGATCACGACGTCGCGGCCGGTCTTCATCTGGCCGTCGGCTTGCACGGCGATGCGCCCGCGCAGCTTGTTGAGCACCAGCGTCTGTTGCGTCTCGGCAAGCCCGATCTCCCACGGGCTGCCCGCG
Source organism: Usitatibacter sp. (assembly GCA_035519515.1). Lineage (GTDB taxonomy): Bacteria > Pseudomonadota > Gammaproteobacteria > Burkholderiales > Usitatibacteraceae > Usitatibacter. Next base: position 87,065 of record DATIWC010000036.1, on the reverse strand, counting down.
TACTTCACCGACGAGAGCGGGGAAGCGCCCGTGCCGCCGTCGTGGCCCGAGATGGTCACGTGGTCGGCCTTCGCCTTCGCCACGCCCGCGGCCACCGTGCCCACGCCGATCTCGCTCACGAGCTTCACCGAGACCCGCGCGGCGGGGTTGACGTTCTTCAAATCGTGGATGAGCTGCGCCAGGTCCTCGATCGAGTAGATGTCGTGGTGCGGCGGCGGCGAGATGAGCCCCACGCCGGGCACCGTGTGGCGCACCTTCGCGATGTACCTGGAGACCTTGTGGCCGGGGAGCTGCCCGCCCTCGCCCGGCTTGGCGCCCTGCGCCATCTTGATCTGCAGGTCGTCGGCGTTCACCAGGTATTCCGTGGTCACGCCGAAGCGGCCCGCGGCGACCTGCTTGATCGCCGAGCGCATGGAATCGCCGTTGGGAAGCTTCGCGTAGCGGACCGGGTCCTCGCCGCCCTCGCCCGTGTTCGACTTGCCGCCGATGCGGTTCATCGCGATGGCGAGCGTCGAGTGCGCCTCGTGCGAGATGGAGCCCAGCGACATGGCGCCCGTGGCGAAGCGCTTCACGATGTCCTTCGCCGGCTCGACCTCTTCCAGCGGCACGGGGTCTTTCGACTCGCGCAGCGCGAAGAGGCCGCGCAGCGTGAGGAGCTTCTCGCCCTGTTCGTCGATGAGGCGCGAGTATTCCTTGAAGGTCGAGAAGTTGCCCGCGCGCACCGCGTGCTGCAGCTTGGCGATCGAATCCGGCGTCCACATGTGCGCCTCGCCGCGGATGCGGTAGGCGTATTCGCCGCCCGGATCGAGCTGGTCGCGGTACAGCGGCGCGTCCGAGTACGCCATGCGGTGCAGCCGCACGGCCTCCTCGGCCACCTGCGCGAGGCCGACGCCTTCGACGGCGGTGGGCGTGCCCGTGAAGTACTTGTCCACGAAGGCGGTCTCGAGCCCGACGGCCTCGAAGATCTGCGCCCCGCAATACGACTGGTAGGTGGAGATGCCCATCTTGGACATCACCTTGAGCATCCCCTTGCCGATCGCCTTGATGTAGCGCTTGACGATCTCCTTCTCGTCGATCTTCTGCGGCAGGCCGTCGCGCAGGTCGAGGAGCGTGGCGAACGCGACATTGGGATGGATCGCCTCGGCGCCGAAGCCCGCGAGGCATGCGAAGTGGTGCACCTCGCGCGCGCTGCCCGTCTCGACCACGAGGCCGCAGCGCGTGCGAAGGCCCGCGCGCACCAGGTGGTGGTGGACGGCCGCCGTGGCGAGCAGCGCCGGGATCGGAATCAGCGCCGCCGAGATGTCGCGGTCGGTGAGGATGATGATGTTGGTGCCCTTCTTGACGACGTCCTCGGCGTCCGCGCACAGGCGCGCGAGCGCGGGCTCCAGGCCCTCCGCGCCCCACTCGGCCGGATAGCAGATGGAGAGGATCTCGCTCTTGAAGTGGCCCTGCGTGAAGGTCGCCGCGCGGCGCAGCTTCTCCATGTCCTCGAAGGTGAGGATCGGCTGCGAGACCTCCAGGCGCATCACGGGCTCGGTCTGGTCCGGCGAGAGCAGGTTCGGGCGCGGGCCGATGAACGACACGAGCGACATCACGAGCTGCTCGCGGATCGGGTCGATCGGCGGGTTGGTCACCTGCGCGAAGAGCTGCCGGAAGTACGCGTAGAGCGGCCGGGGCCGGTTCGAGAGCACGGCGAGCGGCGCGTCGTCCCCCATGGAGCCGATCGGCTCCTCGCCCGCCACCGCCATCGGCGTGAGCAGCATCTTCAGGTCTTCCTGCGTGTAGCCGAAGGCCTGCTGCCGGTCGAGGAGCTTGTCGGTGTCCGGCGTCGGGATCTCCCACGGCGTGGGAATGTCCTCGAGGCGGATCTGCGTGCGGTCGAGCCAGTCCTGGTACGGGCGCTGCGCGGCGAGGTCGCGCTTCAGCTCGTCGTCGGAGACGATGCGGCCGTGCTCGATGTCGACCAGCAGCATCTTGCCCGGCTGCAGGCGCCACTTCTTGACGATCTTCTCCTGCGGGATGTCGAGCACGCCCATCTCCGAGGACATGACGATCAGGTCGTCGTCGGTGATGAAGTAGCGCGCGGGCCTGAGGCCATTGCGGTCGAGCGTGGCGCCGATGAACTTGCCGTCGGTGAAGGCGACCGCGGCCGGCCCGTCCCACGGCTCCATGAGCGCCGCGTGGTACTCGTAGAACGCGCGGCGGCGCGCGTCCATCAGCGGGTTGCCCGCCCACGCCTCGGGAATCATCAGCATCATCGCGTGGGCGATCGGGTAGCCGCCCATCACGAGGAGCTCCAGCGCGTTATCGAAGGACGCGGAGTCCGACTGGCCGTCGTAGATGAGCGGCCAGATCTTGTCCAGGTCGGGCCCCAGCAGCTTCGAGTGGATGGTCGCCTGGCGCGACCTGATCCAGTTCAGGTTGCCGCGCAGCGTGTTGATCTCGCCGTTGTGGGCGATGAAGCGGAACGGGTGCGCGAGGTCCCACGTGGGGAACGTGTTGGTCGAGAAGCGCTGGTGCGCGAGGCACAGCGCCGAGACGAATCGCTTGTCGGAGAGGTCCGTGAAGAACTTGCCCACCTGCTCGGCAAGCAGCATCCCCTTGTAGACGATGGTCCGGTGCGAGAACGACGGCACGTAGAAGTCGTGCGCGTTCGAAAGGCCGAGGGCCCGGATCGCGTGGCCCAGGCTCTTGCGGATGATGTAGAGCTTGCGCTCGAAGGCGTCGCGGTCGAGGCTGCCGCGCCCCGCGCCCACGAACACCTGGCGGATCACGGGCATCGTGGAGCGCGCCGTCTCGCCCAGCGAGGAATCGTCCACCGGCACCTCGCGCCAGCCGAGCAGCACCTGGCCCTCGTTGGCGATGGCGCGCTCGATCTCCCGCGTGCACGCGGCGCGCGCGGCCGGGTTGCGCGGCAGGAACACCATGCCGACGCCGTACGCGCCCGCCTTGGGAAGCTTCACGCCGCGCGCGGCCATCTCCTCGCGGAAGAACGCATCCGGGATCTGCACCAGCAGGCCCGCGCCGTCGCCGTGCAGCGGGTCCGCGCCGGTGGCGCCGCGGTGGCGCAGGTTGTTCAGGATCGTGAGGCCCTGCGCGACGATCTCGTGGGACTTGCGGCCCTTGATGTGCGCGACGAAGCCCACGCCGCACGCGTCGTGCTCGTTCCTGGGGTCGTACAGTCCCTGCTTTTCGGGCGGCAGGCGGCCCGGCGTTGTCATCGATGGCACCTTCGGGGCAATGGTATCCGCGTCCCGTCCAGCGCGGGCGGCGGGTCGAAAGCAGGGCGGGCTTGTGGCGCCGGGACCACGCGGCCGGCGGGTATCGGGCGTGGGCCCTCCATCCTAGCCCAGGCTACGCTGCGCTGCAACAAAGAAGCCCGGCGCTTCGCGGGGGGCCAATTCGGTGGCGCGGCGGGGTTTCATGCGTAGAATCAGGGGTTGAGGCGACGCCCAAGACTCGCCGCGCAAACAAGGACTTCAGGGAAATCGTGATCCGAATCGCCTTCGCTACCGAGCGCGTCGCCCGCGCCGCGCTGGTACTCCTCGCCCTCGTCCTGACGACCTCCTGCGGCAGCGGCGGCGTCAATGGCCCCGTTCCCGTGGTCGATCCCACGCGCATCACGATCCTCCCCGACAATGCGACGGTCTTCGCGGGCCTGCCCACCACCTTCCAGATCTCGGGCGGGACCGGTGCCTACATCGTGACCTCCAGCAACCAGGCGGTGATCCAGGTATCGGGCACGCTCAATGTCGGCGTCCTTACCGTGGTGCCGAACCCGGTGCTCGCCGATACGACGGTGACCATCACGGTTCGCGACACCGGAACCGCGCCCACGGCCACTGCGAACGTGACGGTGAAGCCGGGCACGGTGAACAACAGCATCACGGTCACGCCGACCAACACGGCGTGCGGCGCGCAGATCGTGTGCTCGAGCGGCGACGCGATCGTGTCCACCACGATCGCGCAGGGCGGCATTCCGCTCGCGGCGAGGGGTGTGCGCTTCGACGTTGTCAGCGGGGACTATGGTTTCATTAACGTAGACCCGGTCACGCTCGCTACGACGATCAGCAGCTCGGTGACGGTGACCACCGATGAGACGGGCAAGGCCCAGGCGCGCCTGCGCGTGAACGCCGCCGCGCCAAGCCAGACCGCACTGCTGCAGGCGACCGATGTCGGCACCGGAACCTTCCAACGCACCAGCTTCATCATTTCGCAGTCGACCGGCGCTGAGCCCGGATTCCTGACGGTGCCGAACGCGGTTTCCTTCCAGGGCGCGTTGAAGGACCAGTGCGCCGACCGCAACGGAGTCTCGGCCCGCATCCTCGTCTTCGGCGGTGTTCCACCGTACACAGTGGCTTCGTCGACGAGCGCGTTCCAGGTTTCCCCGGGTGACTTGTCGTTCAGCGGCGGCAGCTTCGACATCACCCCGGCCGGCATATGTGTGGCGAGCCCCGGCCTGCCCATCGTCGTCAGCGACTCGGCGGGCCATACGACCCAGACCCTGGCGGCAAACATACCGGGCACGACGGCTGCACCCACGCTGAGCGCCACGCCGAATGACGTCACGCTCACGAGCTGCTCGGGCACCGCAAACGTGACGGTGGCGGGCGGTGCGCCGGTCAACAATCGCTACTTCGCGACCTCGGGTAGCGATGCCCTCCTGGTCACGATATCGGGCAGCACGGTCACGATCGGGCGCCGCAATCCGTCACCCGGGATCGGCTCCTCGACGGCGCTCAATGTCGGAGTCTCCGATGGCACTGCGGTCGCGAACGTGACGGTCCACCTGAGCGGCAGTGCGTCGGGTGCATGTCCGTCGGGTCTCACCGCGAGCGCTTTGAGCGTGGATCTGCCCGCCTGCGGCACGGTTGGCAACGTCACCATTACGGGTGGATCGGGGACGTACAGCGCCAGCTCCAGCAGCGCCGCGGTGGTCGTTCAGGTATCGGGTCCGACCCTTTCCATCACCCGGGCCGCAGGCTCCGGTGGCGCGATTTCCCCGGCCACTGTGACCGTGCGAGACGCGGCCAACCCGACTACCCCAATTATTCCGATCACGGTGACGAGCGCTGCGACGGGCTGCTAACAACAACGATGGCATTTTGGTGCACTGCAGCATCGGCCCTGGTCGGCCGATACACGGCTCTTGCGTATAACTGCAAGTTGCGCTTTAATAACCCGCGATAACCCGCTGACTTTCTAAGAAAAGTGATCGGCAGGTTGAACAAAGGGGACTCCATCGTGAAATTCCACTCTCCAGTCGTGTATGCGTTCGCCCTAGTCGCGTCGCTCCTTCTCGCGGCGTGCGGCGGCGGCGGCGCAGCCGGGAATCCGAACCAGGGCGGACCGATTTCCGTCTCGCCCGAGAACGGCTTCTTCTTCGCCGGGATCCCGCAAACGATCACGTTGCAGGGCGGACGCAAGCCGTACAGCATCACCTCCAGCGACCCCGCGCTCATCGAGGTGCCGTCGGTCGTGGACGGTTACAGCTTCCAGGTCGTGCCGAACAACCCCGGCGTGGTGGATCCCTCGACCTCGACGGGCCAGGTCCCGACGAAAACGGTGGAAATCTCGGTTCGCGACTCCACGGGCATCCTGGTGAAGGCGACGATCCAGGTCGCGCAGAACTTCCTCACGGCCTATTTCGCGAGCTTCCCCACCACGAGCTGCCCGGCCGCCGCCGGATCCTCGACCGGGATCTCGCCCCAGGCCGGCTGCGACGTGGACCTGCGGTTCACCTCGGTCATCTCCGGCAATCTCGTGGGCGACCGCCAGTATCGCGTCGAGGTCGTGACGGGTTCCTTCCAGTTCGTGAATCCCCTGGGCACCAACACGACCACCCCGACCTACACCACGACCTCGGACCACCAGGGCAACATCGACGCGATCATTCGCGTGCCCAGCGGCGTGCCCAGCCAGGTGGGCCTGGTTCGATTGGTGGACGTCCAGTCCGGCGCGAGCAATACGTACGCGTTCAACATCACGGGCGCCACGGGCGCGACGCTCACCGCGATCCCGTCCACGTTCCACCTGACCGGCCCGGATGCCCAGCACTGCGGCACGGGTTCGGCCGACGTCTACATCTACGGCGGGGCGCCGCCCTACGCGGGCGTCAGCACCGATCCGCACATCCTCGTTACGGCCGTTTCGCCCGACACCAATCCGGGCCAGTTCAGGTTCTCGATCTCGGATTCCTCGTTCTGCCTGAATCCCGGCGTGCTGATCTTCACCGATTCCATCGGCAACCGGGTCACGGTGAACGTGACCACGGATGCCGGGTCGGCCACCTCCACGGCCCTTCCGCTGACCCTTGCGCCTTCCACGCTCACGCTCGGTTGCAACCAGTCGGGAACGGTCGCCGTCGTGGGCGGCGTGGGAGGCTACATCACGGTCACGTCGTCGCCGCGAGTGAGGGCGACCATCAGCGGCAGCACGCTGACGATTCAACGCCTGACCGCCGACCCGCCGAGCCCGCCGGCGCCCATCGTGACGTCTCCCGTGACGGTGTTCATCACCGACGGAACCACGCTCCTGCAGGTTTCGGTCACGGTGCCTACGAGCTGCTAGCGGTAATTCCGGGAAACGATCACGGGCATCCCTCACGGGGTGCCCGTTTTCTTTTCGGCTCATGAGTCACGACATCGCCAAGCCCTGGGTCACCGGTGCCACGGGTTTCGTCGGCCGCTTCCTCACCGCGCGCCTGCCGGCTTCCTCGCAGCTTCATTTCGGCGCGCCCGGCTGGGCCGAACAGCTCGCGCGCGCCGACCTGCGCGGCGCGACGGTCTTCCACCTCGCGGCACGCGTGCATGACGCCCTTCCCGCCACCGCGCAGGATTACCGGCGCGATAACGTGGAGAAGACCGAAGCCCTGGCGAACGCGGCGCGCAAGGCCGGCGCCCGGCGCCTCGTCTTCCTCAGCACCGTCAAGGTGAACGGAGAAGAAACGTTCGATCGCCCGTTCACCGCCGCCGACGCGCCGCAACCGCAGGACGACTATGCGCGCTCCAAGTGGGAGGCCGAGCAGCGCCTCGCAGCCCTGGGGGGCCTCGAGATTTGCATCGTGCGCTGCCCGCTCGTGTACGGCGCCCGAAGCGCCGGAAACCTGGGGCGGCTGCTGCGCCTTGCGGACTCGCCCTGGCCGCTGCCTCTTGCGGGCATTGCGAACCGGCGCAGCTTCATCCACGTGGACGATCTCGTCACCCTGCTGCTCGCCTGCGCGACCCATGGGAATGCCTCCGGCGCGACCTTCGTCGCGGCGCACCCGCAGCCTGTATCCACCGCACAGGTGGTCGCGACGATGCGCCGGCACCTCGGCCGCCCGGAGCGCCTGTTCGCGATGGGAAGCGCATCGCTGGAAGCGCTGGCGGCTCTCGCCGGCGCGCGAGACAAGGCGATGCGGCTTACGAGGAACCTCGAGGTGGACGCGAGCGAGACGACGCGCAGGGTGGGCTGGAGCGCGCGCGCGTCGCTCGACGACGCCGTGCGCGACACGGTGCGCGGCTACCGGGAAGCCGCCGCTTGAGCTCGATTCCCTGGCTCTTGCTGGCCCTGGGCCCGGCCCTGCTCGCCTGGGGCCTCATCGCGATGCTGCGTGCCTCGCCGCTCGCGACGCGATTCGCCGACCAACCCAACGAGCGCTCGCTGCACGAGGTCGCGACCCCGCGCATCGGGGGAATCGGCGTGATGGTGGCGGGGCTTGTCTTCGCTTTGGCCTGGGCATCGCCCGGGATCGCGGTGGCGCTCGGGGCGGCGCTGTTCCTCGCAATCATCTCGCTGGTCGACGACCTGCGCGCCCTGCCGATCAGCGTGCGCCTCCCGGCCCACCTCGCCGCCGCGGCTGTCGCGATTCTGGCAATCGCATCGCCCGATGCGGGACATCCGGGCCTGACCGTTGTCGAATGCGGGCTTGCATTGCTGGCGATCGCCTGGATGACCAACCTCTTCAACTTCATGGACGGATCCGACGGCCTCGCGGGCGGCATGGCCGTGATCGGCTTCGCCGCCCTTGCCGTCGCGGGTTTCGAGGCGCGCAACTTTTCGCTGGCCGTCACGTGCACGTGCCTCGCCTCGGCCGCCGCGGGCTTCCTTCCGCACAACTTTCCGCCGGCGCGCGTGTTCCTTGGCGACGCGGGCTCGATTCCGCTCGGGTTCCTCGCCGCGACGCTGGGCCTTGTCGGATTCGTTCGGGGCGCCTGGCCGGCCTGGTTTCCCCTCGCTGTCTTCGCCCCATTCATCGCGGACGCCACGCTGACACTTGCGCGCCGCGTCGCCCGCGGCGAGCCCTTCTGGCGGGCGCATCGCTCCCACGCCTACCAGCGCCTCGTGCTCGCCGGATGGACGCGCCGCGGCCTCGCGCTAGCCGCCTACGCGCTGATGCTGGCGAGCGTTTTCGCCGCGTTCGCGGCCTTGCGCTCGGACGAGGCCTCGCGCTCCGGTATAATCATGGCCCTCCTCGCGGTATACGTGCTCCTCTTCGCCGCGATCGAGATGCGAGTGCGGATACGCTGAATTCCTCCGCATGACCGATCAACAACAACAACGGGGCTCAATCGGCGCGATGGCTTTCACTCGCAACCTGGGAGCAGCGATGAAATCGATCCAACCCGATGCCCGGGCCCTCGCCGCCGCGCTTCACGACGGGCTCGCGCTCTTCGCTGCGCTCTACGGGGCCGTGGCGCTCCTCGACGTGGACGGCCTGGGCGCGGACGACACGCGCCTGCTCCTCTCCGCGTTCGCCGCCGCGGTGCCGATCCAGCTGTCGGTGAACCTGCTGTTCGGCATCTACCAGGGCACGTGGCGCTACACGAGCCTGCCCGACATCCAGCGCATCATCTTCGCCGTGCTGTGCGGCACCGTCACCACCTCGATGGCGCTCTACACGCTGGGCCTGGACCAGCGCCTCACGCACCGCGAGTACATCCTCTACCCGCTCCTGCTCATCGCGCTCATGTCGATGAGCCGCATGGCTTTCCGCTCCTTCAAGGAGTGGACGCTCTACGGGCGCGGCGGCGAGCAGGGCACGCCGGTGATCGTGATGGGCGCCGGGGACGCGGGCGTGGGCCTGGTGAAGGAGCTCTCGCGCAGCCACGAATGGCGCGTGGTGGGCTTCCTCGACGACGACGAGAAGAAGCGCGGGCGCCTGCTGCACGGCGTGCGCGTGCTGGGCGCGCTCGACGACCTGCCGCGCTTCGCGCAACGCCTGAAGCTTCGCCACGCGATCATCGCGATGCCCTCGGTGCGCTACAAGGTGCGCCGGCGCGTGGTCGAGATCTGCAAGCGCGCGCGCGTGGCGGTGATGACCGTGCCCACGCTCAACAACGTGATGGGCGCGAAGGGCGCCCCGGCGCGCATCCGCAAGGTGGCGGTCGAGGACCTCATGAAGCGCGAGCCGGTGACGCTGGACGACGCGGGGCTCCATGACCTGCTCACGGGCCAGGTGGTGCTGGTGACGGGCGCGGGCGGCTCCATCGGCGCGGAGCTCTGCCGGCAGATCGCCGCCTTCCAGCCGTCGATGCTCGTCCTCTACGAGATGAACGAGTTCGCCATGTACAAGGTGGACGAGCAGCTGCGCGAGCTCTTCCCCGAGATCCCCGTGGCGAGCATCGTGGGCGACATCAAGAACGCCAAGCGCGTGAGCCAGGTGATGCACCAGTTCTCGCCCGCCCTCGTGTTCCACGCGGCCGCCTACAAGCACGTGCCGCTCATGGAAGAGGCCAACGCGTGGGAGGCCGTGCGCAACAACGTGTACGGCACCTACGTGGTCGCGCGCGCGGCGATCGACTGCGGCGTGAAGAAGTTCGTCTTCGTGTCCACCGACAAGGCGGTCAATCCCACCAACGTGATGGGCGCCACCAAGCGCCTGGCCGAGATGGTCTGCCAGGCGCTGCAGGGCGCGATCACGGCGACCCGTTTCGAGATGGTGCGCTTCGGCAACGTGCTGGGCAGCGCCGGCAGCGTGATTCCCAAGTTCCAGGAGCAGATCGACAAGGGCGGCCCGGTGACCGTCACGCACCCGGAGATGGTCCGCTATTTCATGTCGATCCCCGAGGCGGCGCAGCTCGTGCTGCAGGCCGGCTGCATGGGCCTGGGCGGCGAGGTGTTCGTGATGGACATGGGCGAGCCCGTGAAGATCGTGGACCTCGCGCGCGACATGATCCGCCTCTCGGAGCTTTCCGAGAACGAGATCCGCATCGTGTACACGGGGCTTCGCCCCGGCGAGAAGCTCTTCGAGGAGCTGCTCGCCGACGACGAGCACACACGCCCCACGCCGCACCCGAAGCTGCGCATCGCCAAGGCGCGCGAGGTGGACCCGGGCTGGATCGAGGGCCTGCTGCAGTGGCTCGACCAGGACCACATTCCCACCGACTCCGAGGTGCGCCGCGACCTCAAGCGCTGGGTGCCGGAATTCAATTCGCAGGTGCGTCCCCGGCTGCAAGCGGTGCCCCAGCAGCGCACGGCCTAGGGCCTGCATGGCGCGTGCGCGCGTCGTCTTCGTCCTGAAGTCGCTGCGCGAGCGCTGGCCCGACCTGCCGTCGCTCGACGAGCGCGGCTTCGAGCGGCAGCACGCGCGCGTACGCCGTGGCATCGACATCTGGATCGCGCAGGGCTATGCGCGCCTGCGCGAGCCTCTCGAAGCCCGCGGATTCGAGGTGGGCGTCTCGGAGCGCTTCGTTCCCGGCGCGATCTGCGTGGCGCACCGCGACGACCTGAACCGCTACCGGGATCCGCTGCACGAATGCTTCGTGGTCGGCGTGCGCGCCGACCGCCCGGAAGTCACGGTCGCCGAGATCGAGGTGGTGCAAAGCGCCGTGCAGGTGGACTCCTCGCGGGCGCGCTTCCTGCCCTCGTGGCCGCAGCCGGGGCTCATCCCGCGCGACGCCTCGCGCGGCTCGTGCATCCGCCGCGCCGCCTATCTCGGCCGCACGAGCGCCGCCCCCGCGTGGTATTTCGAGGAGTCCTTCCGCAGGAAGCTGCTCGACATCGGCATCACCTTCGACGTGCGCACCGGGCGCTGGAACGACTACTCGCAGGTGGACATCGTCCTCGCCCATCGCGACGAGAACGAGGCCATGCTGCAACGCAAGCCCGCCACGAAGCTCGTGAACGCGTGGCTCGCCGAGGCGCCCGCGCTGGTCGCCCCGGAGCCGGCCATCGAGGAGCTGCGCCGCGGCGACCTCGACTTCATCGCGACCGCGGACGCGGCCTCGACGCTCGCCGCGGTGCGCTCGCTCGCGCGCGAGCCGGCGCGCTACCTCGCGATGATCGAGAACGGCCGCCGGCGCTCCCGCGAATACGTCGCGAGCGCGGTGCGCGGGCGCTGGATGGCGCTCTTCGAGAACGACGTGATGCCCGCCTACGAGCTATGGCGGCTGCGCGGGGGATGGGAGCGTTACCTGCGCCACCTGCACACCATGTCCGCGCAGAAGCTTGCCGCGCGGCGCTTCCGTCAGGCCGAGCGCCGCGATCGCCCGGCGAGCCCGAGCAGCATTCCGCAGAGCGCCCAGAAGACGAGCGAGTTGGGCCGGTAATAGAAGTCGTCGGTCAGGTTCTTCGCGATCAACGCGACCGTCATCGCGATGCCGGCCGCGGCGAGCGGCCAGCCGTCCTGCGTGCGCCCTGCGGCCGCGAACGCGCGCAGCAACATCGCGAGCAGGGCCACATACGCCGCGATGCCCACCACGCCCATCTGCAAGCCCGCGTCCATGAACACGTTGTGCCCGTGGCGAAGCCACCAGTGGCCCGAGCCGCGGCGCGCCAGGCCGTCGGCGATGCCGTCGCCCACGATCTCGCGCCCGTATCCGTGCCCGAGCCACGGGCGGTGGTCGAACAGCTCGCCCGCCGAATCCCAGATGAGGGGACGCTCGTCGAAGGCGAACGATTCGGCCGTCGTCGCGTTGGCCGGGTAGTAGCGGGTCGCCTTGTACGCCGAGCTCGCGACGAAGCCGATCGCCATGGCGGCGAGCGCGACGATGAAAGCCTTGCGCGAGCCGGCCGCGACATGGGCCGCGCCCCCGCGCCGGTAGGCAACGGCCACGCATGCAACCGCGACCATGAGCGCGATCCACATCATGCGGTTCTCGGTGGCGAATCCCGCGGCCGCGAGGAGGACGGCCGTCGCGCCCGTCGCGCGCGCCGGCGCGGCGAGGCCCAGGGGAGCGCGCGCGGCGAGGATCAGGAGCATCGGGGCCACCGTCACGAGCTGGGTCGAGAGCGATCCCTCGATGGCGAGATAGCGTTCCGCGAGCGGCACCGTGGGCAAGGCCCTCGCGAGCCAGGCCGCGGCGCCCAGGAGCACGGCGCCCGCGAGGCAGGCGCGCACTGCGGCATGCAAGTCGGCGGGCTCGCGCGATGCGGCGAAGAACACCGCGAAGGCGAGGAGCCCGTAGCCCACCTCGCGCTGCAGCTCCTCCCAGGAATAGCGCGGGTCCACGCTCCATGCGAGGCTCGCCGTGCAAAGCGCGATCCAGGCGATGCCCGCGACGAGCAATCCCCGGGGCATCGGCGGCCAGGGCCATTGGCGGGAGCGCAGCGCCTCCAGCGCGATCCACGCACCCGCGGCGAGGAGCAGCGTGGCGCGCAGGCCCGCGGAAGAGGGAAAGGGCGCGACGAGGAGGAACGCCGCGAGGAGGTAGCGCAGCGCCGTTTGCGCGGCGCCCCTGCGAGTTGTTGTCGGTTCGATCGGAGGAACGCCTGTGCCCCGGGGAACCCGCCGCTTGCGGCGAGCGGCGGATCGCGTATCTGGCGCGCCCGACACGATTCGAACGTGCGACCCCTGCCTTCGGAGGGCAGTACTCTAATCCAGCTGAGCTACGGGCGCGTGGATCGTGAATTCTAAACTATAATCCCGCGTTCATTCGCCTGGGACCGCACATGGCCGAGCACCACCCGCACGACGTCATCGAGGACAACATCGAAACCCATCCCGTGAAGCTCGCCATCGGGGTGGTCGTCGGCGCCGCGGCGCTCATCGTCGGCATCATCATGCTCGCGCAGTTTGCCGTGGGCTCCTACGGGGAGCGCTCGATGAGCGAAGAGCCGGCCATGAGCCCGCAGGCCGTGGCACAGCGCATCGCGCCGGTCGCGAAGCTGGTGGTGGATCCCAATGCGCCGCCGCCCGTCGCCGCCCCGGCCACCCCCATGCCCGCCGCGGCCCCGGCCGGCGCGACGAAGACCGCCTCCGCCGCCGGCGCGGGCAAGCAGACCTACGACACCGTCTGCCACGTCTGCCATGCGACCGGCCTGGCGGGCGCGCCCAAGTTCGGCGACAAGGCCGCCTGGGCCCCGCGCATCGCGCAGGGCAAGGACGTGCTGCACGCGAGCGCGCTCAAGGGCAAGGGCGCCATGCCGCCCAAGGCAGGCAATCCCGCCTTGTCCGACGCCGACGTGATGGCCGCCGTCGACTACATGGCGGCGGCGGCGAAGTAGCCTGGCGACCTACGCGATCGGCGACCTGCAGGGCTGCTTCGAGCCGCTGCAGAGGCTGCTGGCAAGCTTCTCCTTCGACAAGTCGCGCGACCGCCTCTGGTTTGTCGGCGACCTGGTCAACCGCGGTCCCGAGTCCCTCGCCTGCCTGCGCTTCGTGCGCTCGCTGGGCGATGCGGCGGTCGTGCTCCTGGGCAACCACGACCTGCACCTGATCTGCGTTGCCGAGGGCGTCGAGAAGCGCAAGAAGCGCGACACGATCGACGATGTGCTCGCCGCACCCGACCGCGACGAGCTGGTGGCGTGGCTGCGGCAGCGCCCGCTCATGCATTCCGAAGGCGCGTACTCGGCCGTCCACGCGGGCCTCGTGCCGCAGTGGACCATCGAAAAGGCGCTCCAGCTCGCGCACGAAGTGGAAACGCGCCTGCGCGCGCCCGATTACCGCCGCTTCCTCGAGCGCATGTACGGCAACTTGCCCGACCGCTGGAGCGACGAGCTCTCCGGCATGGATCGCCTGCGGGCGATCGTCAACGCGATGACGCGCCTGCGCGTGTGCGACGCGACGGGACGCATGGCGCTTTCGTTCACGGGCGAGCCCGGCGACGCGGCCGAGGGGCTCGTGCCGTGGTTCGAGGCGAAGGGGCGCGCTTCGGCGGGCCGCACGGTGGTGTTCGGCCACTGGTCGGCCCTGGGGCTCGTGGTGCGCCCCGACGCGGTCGCGTTGGACAGCGGTTGCGTCTGGGGCCGCTCGCTCAGCGCGATGCGGCTCGATGACCGGCGGCTATTCCAGGTGCGCTGCCCGCCAGGCCGAGAAGAGTAGCCACGCGCCGGTGCGCTTCGCGCGCGACCTCGCGCCGGTGCGCGCCATCGGGCTCGAACGCCGGCGCGAAGCGGATGCGCGCGGTCATCGCGCGCTCGCCGATGATGAGCCGCAGCGACTCCATGAACGTGCGCTCGCCGCGAAACGAGGCCTCGCGGCACAGCGTCCCGTCCGGCTGCTCGTAGCGGATCGCGGCCGCATGCACGTGCGCCTCGTTCGCCACCGCCGGTTCGAAGAGCGCGCTGTGGAAGCGCAGCAGCTCGTCGCCCTCGGTAGTGATGCCCTCGGGGAAGAGGCCGACGCAGTCGCCCTCGGCGATGGCCGCGTGGACCAGGCCGTTGATGCGGGCCATGTCGCGCAGCTGGTCGCGGCGGATGAAGAGCGTGCCCGAGCGCGCGACGATCCACCCCGCGAGGCCCCACGACCGGATCTCGCTCTTCGCGATGAAGCGGGTGGGACGGATGCTCGAGATGAGGAAGACGTCGAGCCACGACACGTGGTTGGCCGCGATCATCGCGCCGCGCTCGCGCTTCGACGGCGGCGGCCCTTCCACGCGCACCTTCACGTTCAGGATGCGCAGGAGCTTCGACGACCACCACCGCGTGAGCGAGCGCTGCCGGTCGTGGCGCAGGTGCGGGTAGATGGCCGCGAGCAGCACGAGCGCGAGCGCCCCGTGCCCCGCCATGCGCGCCCAGCGCAGCACGCGCGCCGGCGCGCCCGTGGGTGCGCTAGTGCGTGACGCGCGTGGTGCCATTCCCGGACAGGACCCTCACGCGGTCGCCCGGGTGAAACGGCTCGTCGGCTTCCTGCACGACGGCGATGTACTGGCCTGAATCCAGGTGCACGGTCACCTCCACGCCGGGGCGCTCGTTGGCCGAGGCCTCCACCTGCTGGCCGATGATGCCGCCCAGGATGGCACCCGCGACGGCGCCCGCGGCCTGGCCACTGCCTCCACCCACCGTGCTGCCGGCGATGCCGCCCAACGCCGCGCCGCCGACGGTGCCCACGCCGGTGTCGCCGGGATTGATGCGAACGCCGCGCACCGTCTCGACCACGCCGAAGCGCACCGACTGCTCGCCGCGAACCTGGTAGCCGTGATAGTCGCCCGATCCCGCGTGGTAGGCGCATCCCCCGATGAGCAGCGCAGCCGCGGCGGCGGCGATTGTGCGTGTGCTGTGCATGTGCTTCTCCTTCGTCAAAGCGCCTGGCCGAACCGCTCGTGCAGGCGTGCTGCGATTGCCTCCTTCGCGGGCCGGTGGTTCTGTCCGCCCCGGTGCGCGATCTTGATCGAGCCCATCACGGACGCGAGCCGCGCGCAATTCTCCCACGGCCACTCGCGCGCCATGCCGTAGAGCAGGCCCGCGCGATACGCGTCGCCGCAGCCGGTGGGATCCACCAGCGATTCGGCGGGCACGGCGGGAATGTCGATGCGCTTTCCCGCCCGGTAGACGGACGAGCCCTGCGCGCCGCGCGTGACCACCACGGCCTCCATGGTGGAGGCGATGTGCTCGATGCCGCGCCCGGTCTTCTGCTCGACAACGCGGGCCTCGTAATCGTTCACCGTGAGCGCCGCGGCGCCCTGCATCATCGCGAGGAGCTCGGGACCGTCGAACATGGGCAGGCCCTGGCCGGGATCGAACACGTAGCGGATGCCGGCCGCGGCGAGGTCGCGCGTGTGCTCCACCATGCCCTGGCGCCCGTCGGGCGAGACGATGGCAAGCCGCGCCCCGCCCGCATCGGCGATGCGGTTCACGTGCGCATGGCTCATCGCGCCCGGATGGAAGGCCGTGATCTGGTTGTCGTCCACGTCGGTGGTGATAAACGCCTGAGCCGTGAAATGGTTGTCAAGCTGGCGCACGTGGCGGCGCGAAAGCCCGAGCCGGTCGAGGCGCTCGGCGTAGGGGCCGAAGTCGTGCCCCACGGTGGCCATGATGGCCGGGTCCTCCCCCAGGAGCTTCAGGTTGTAGCCGATGTTGCCCGCCGTTCCGCCGAATTCCCGGCGCATCTCCGGGACCATGAACGCCACGTTGAGGATGTGGATCTGGTCGGGGAGGATGTGCTTCTGGAAGCTGTCCGGGAACACCATGATGGTGTCGTAGGCGAGCGAGCCGCAGACCAGGATCGTCATGCCCGCAAGTATAGGGTAGGAAGCGCTCACCCTTGGCCGGACGCGCGGCGCCCGCAGGCCGACAAGCGGCATTGACCCGATGCCTACATCCGTAACATTCTGAGCGTGCTGAATTGGGTCAAGGATCGCGGGGTCTTGCAGCGCGGTCCGTTCACTCCCTGTCGGCGCACGGTTTCTGAAACAGGGCAAACCCATCCGAAAGGTGGGGACGCAAAATCTCCGGTCTAAAGGGCGCGAGCCCCATGACAGCGGGATTGCCAGAAAGGCGGTGCGGAATGGCGCAATCTCCATTGGGCAACGTGGTCCCGATCGGCGACCACGCACGCGCGAAGGCCCAGCTTTCGCGCAAGGAATCGGCTGACATGCTGGCGGGTTGCCGCGATCTCGCGCGCACCCGGATGGCGAGCGCCCTCTCGGGCATGCTCGACCGGATCGAGGACGACCTCTTCGATCTGGCCGAGAAAGCCGCGGATCGCGAAAGCCAGAACATGTACCTCGACGCGCGCGCGCAGGCCCGCGAGAAGCGTGCGGTGATCGAGGCCACCTTCGCGCGCCACTTCGTCGAGTTCTTCAACCGCAAGGTGCGCGGCGAGCCCGCGGCCAAGGCCGCGGCGCGCGAGCCCGGCGAGCTTTCGCTGGTGGGCGACGAGGACCTGGAGGAATCCATCGCGGTGCGCGAGATGTCGCGCAAGCTCCAGGAGTCGTGCGAAGGCGAGCTCATGGCGCTCTCCCAGCGCATGGGCTTCCTCCTCGAGAAGCCCGAGCTCGAGGGCGACGCCAACCCGATGAGCCCCGCCACGGTGTGCGCGGCGCTCAAGGACGCATGCGACCAGATCGAGGCGAGCTTCAAGGTGCGCATGACGCTGCTGCGGCAGTTCGAGCAATACGCGCAGCACGAGCTCGAGGGCGTGTACCACGAGCTCAACTCGCACCTGGTCGAGCGGCGCATCCTTCCCGAGATCCGCCCGGGCATTCGCCGCGTGAATCCGCTGCAACCCCAGCCCAAGGGGGCGAAAGCGCCGTCGCCGGCGCCGAAAGCCAATGCCTCGCCGGCTCCCGCGCCGCGCAGCGACGGCGACATCCTCGGCGCGCTCGCCGAGCTGCTGGGCGGAACGAATTCGTCGTCCGGCGCGCCGCCGGCGGGCATGCCGTCGGGAGCGGCTGCCGCGGGCGGCGCGCCGGGGGCGGGGGCCTCGTGGCCCACCGCGACCCCGACGGTGCCCTCGTCGTTCGTCTCCGAGCTCACGCGCATGTCGCGCGAGGCGCTCGCCGAATCGGTGGTGCCGGAAGCGGCGCTGATGAACGTCGTGCGGCGCATCAAGTCGGCGCCGCAGAGCGCGTCGCTGGGCACCGTGGACGCGATGACGATCGACATCGTCGCGATGCTCTTCGACTACATCTTCGACGATCGCCAGATCCCCGCGAGCGTGAAGGCGCTGCTGGGCCGGCTGCAGATCCCGCTGCTCAAGGTGGCCCTGCTCGACCGCAGCTTCTTCTCGTCGAAGGCGCACCCCGCGCGCCGGCTCCTCGACCTGCTCGCCGAATCGGCGATCGGCCTCGAGGAGACGGGCGATCGCACGGCCGCGGCGCTCAGGATGATCGAGGAGGTCGTCGAGGAGGTGCTCGACAAGTTCGAGACCGACGTGGGCCTCTTCGAGAAGCTCGCCGGCCGCGTCGAGGCGTTCATGGAGGCGCAGAGGCGCGCCGAGCGCGACATCGTCGAGCGCTCGGCGAAGCTGATCGAGGAACGCGAACGCGAGGAGATCGCGCGCGCGCTCGCCTCCCAGGAAGTCGAGCGGCGCCTCGAGGCGCGCGCCTGGGCGCCGGCGCCCGTGCGCGAGATGCTCGGCGAGACGTGGGTCGTGGCGCTCGCGCGCGTGCATCGCGGCGAGGGCGAGGGCTCGGCCGCGTGGAACATGCTGCTGCGAACGATGGACGAGCTGCTCTGGAGCGTCGAGCCGAAAGTCTCGGCCGACGACCGCAAGCGCCTCATCACGATGCTGCCCGGCATGCTGAAGAGCCTGCACGAAGGCATGGAGCGCGGCGAGCTCGTTCAGGCTCGCCGCACCGAGTTCCTCGGCGCGCTCGTCGATTGCCATGCGCAGGCCGTGAAGGCCGGGTTGCGCGGGCTGGCGGCGCTGCCCGAGGCGAAGCCCCGGCCGGCGGCCGCGGGCGAATCGACGTCGATCGAGCGCGCGGTGATCCCCGCGGGCGACATCCAGGTCCAGGAAATCCGGCTGCGCACGCCGCGCGGATCGGCCGTGCGAAACGTCTTCACGCGCACCGGCATCTGGACCAACCTCAAGCGCGGCACCTGGGTGGAGTTCCTGCACGAGGACGGCAAGCCCGCCTCGCGCGCGCGGCTCACCTGGATCAGCCCGAACAAGGGCGTGTACCTCTTCACCAACCCGTACGCGGCCAACGCGGCGGTGTCGATCTCGCCGGATGCGCTCGCCGAGCAGATGCGGGTGGGCGAGGCGCGCGTGATCGACGATGCGCCGCTCGTGGAGCGCGCGGTCGACTCGATGATGTCGGACCTGCGCGAAGCTCAGGGATAGAAGAGCAGCAGCTCGTAGCCCGTCGCCTTGATGCGCGGGGTCTCCAGGCGCAGCTGCACGTTGAGCTCGGCGCCGGCGGCGATGGTCTCGCCGCCGGTGAGCGGGCGCCCCAGGTAATCCGCCGGCGGCAGCACGCGGCGGATCGCCGGCTGCCCGCCGATGTCGGTCAACGTGACCTCGATGTACGGATACTCCTGCGCGGCGGGCGCGAGGTTGCGGATGCGCGCGTTCAGCGAGATCTCGCCGGGCTTGCCCGGCACCTCGAGCAGCTCCGAGTCCTCCAGCTTGAGCAGCGATTCCTCGTGCGCCCAGGGCACGTTGCAGCCCGCCATGTCGCACGCCGATTCGAGATAGGGACGCAGCACCGGGTAGCGCTGCGCGATCGTGCCGCGGAACGCGTAGGTGAGCTCGGCCGCGAGCACGAGAGCGAGCAGCACGGTGCCGAACGCCCAGGCGCGAGCCGGCGGATCCGGTTGCGGGAGCGCAGGCAGGGAAATCGCCGCCACGGGCGGCGCGCCTCGCGGCGCCGGGGGGCCGGCTGGCGGGGGCGTCGAGGCAACGGGTGCGGGGGGCTCGACGTACTCCGGCTGCGCGGGCGCCTCAGGCTCCGGTTCCGGCTGCGGCTCGGGCGCGCGCTGCGGCTCAGGCGCGGGCTGCGGCGCGTCGAGCGACTCGAGGTCCGGCAGCTCGTTCTCGGGCGGCGTGCCGCTCTTCGCCTGCGCCGCGCGCTCGGCCTCGGCGAGCAGGCGCGCGCCCGTGTCGTCGTCGGGGAAGCGCTCGAGCCTCACGAAGCCGTTGAACACCTGGCGGCAGCGGCCGCAGCGCACCTGCCCCTGCTTCGCGTTGAGCTGCTGGGGCGTCACGCGGAAGCGCGCCCCGCAGTGGTTGCACGACGTGATCAGCATGGGCGCTTGCGCCCCGTAAGCAGCACCCAGCCCTCCGCGCGCGAGTCGATTTCGAGATCGGCCCACGGCGCGTAGGCCGCTGCGACCTCGCGCGCCTGGTCCTCCAGGATGCCCGACAGCGCGATCCAGCCTCCGGGCTGCGTATGGGATGCGAGGACGGGGGCGAGCATGCGAAGCGGGTTGGCGAGGATGTTGGCGATGGTGATGCGCGCCTCGCCGGCGACCGCCTGGCGGGCGTCGGCGACGGCGAGTGCCACGCCGTTACGCCCGGAATTGTAGCGCGCCGCCTCCAGCGCGAGCGGGTCGACGTCCACGCCCGTCGCGCTCGAGGCGCCGAGCTTGAGCGCCGCGATGCCGAGGATGCCCGAGCCGCATCCATAGTCCAGCACGCGATCGCCCGGCCGCACCTGGCGCTCGAGCCACGCGAGGCAAAGACGCGTGGTGGCGTGGCTCCCGGTGCCGAACGCGCCGCCGGGATCGAGCACGATGTTCACCGCATGCGGGTCGGGTTGCGCGTGCCAGCTCGGGACGATCCACAGGCGTTCGCCCGCGCGGATCGGCTCGAAGAGCTGCTGCGTCCGGGCCACCCAGTCGGCCTCCTCGACGGCGGCGACCGAGGGGGCCGCGCGGTCGTCCAGGCCGCACTCGCGCATCGCGGCCTGCGCAAGCGCCTGCGCGTCGATGCCTTGCGGGAAGAGCGCTGCGATGCGGCAGCGCGGCCACGGCCCGGGCTGCGCGCCCGGCTCCCCGTACACGGCGCTTTCGGCGGGCGTGCCCGCGTCGGCGTCGGTGATCTCCGTGGAGACGGCGCCCGCCTCCTCAAGCGCCTCGCACAGCGCCTCGGCAAGCGCGCCGTCCACGGCCAGCTCGACGCGTTGCCAGCCCACGCGCCGCCCGCTAGATCGACTTGAGCGCCGCGATCTTCTCCTCGAGATAATGGATGCTCACGCCGCCGCGCACGAAGGCGGCGTCGTTCATGAGCTCCTGGTGCAACGGGATGTTGGTCTGGATCCCCTCGATCACCATCTCGGAGAGCGCCACCCGCATGCGCGCGATGGCCTGCTCGCGCGTGTCGCCGTAGGCGATCAGCTTGCCCACCAGCGAGTCGTAGTAGGGCGGCACGTAGTAGTTCGCGTACACGTGCGAGTCGTAGCGGATGCCGGGCCCGCCGGCCACGTGGTACTGCGTGATGCGTCCCGGCGAGGGCACGAAGGTGTACGGGTCCTCCGCATTGATGCGGCACTCGATGGCGTGCCCCTTCTTCACCACGTCCCTCTGCCGCAGCTTGAGCTTCATGCCCGCCGCCACGCGGATCTGCTCCTGCACGATGTCCACCCCCGTGATGAGCTCGGTCACCGGGTGCTCGACCTGCACGCGGGTGTTCATCTCGATGAAGTAGAACTCGTCGTTCTCGAACAGGAACTCGAAGGTGCCGGCGCCGCGGTAGCCGAGCTTGCGGCACGCCTCCGCGCAGCGCTCGCCGATGCGCTCGATCAGCCGCGGCTTCACGTGGGGCGCGGGACCCTCCTCGATGATCTTCTGGTGGCGCCGCTGCATCGAGCAGTCGCGCTCGCCCAGGTAGATGGCCTGCTTGTGCTCGTCGGCGAGCACCTGGATCTCTATGTGGCGCGGGTTCTCGAGGAATTTCTCCAGGTACACGGTCGGGTTGTTGAACGCGTTCTGCGCCTCGGTGCGCGTCATCGTGACCGCGTTCACGAGCGCGGCCTCCGTGTGCACGACGCGCATGCCGCGCCCGCCCCCGCCGCCGGCCGCCTTGACGATCACCGGGTAGCCCACCGCGGCCGCGAGGCGGCGGATCTCCTTCGGGTCGTCGGGCAGCGCTCCATCCGAGCCGGGCACGCAGGGGATGCCCGCCTTCTTCATGGCGGCCTTGGCGGCGATCTTGTCGCCCATCGTGCGGATCGACTCCGCCCGCGGCCCGATGAAGACGAAGCCCGAGTTCTCGACGCGCTCGGCGAAATCGGCGTTCTCGGACAGGAAGCCGTAGCCGGGATGGATCGCCTGCGCGTCCGTGACCTCGGCCGCGCTGATGATCGCGGGGATGTTGAGGTAGCTGTCGCGCGAGGGCGCGGGGCCGATGCACACCGACTCGTCGGCGAGCATCACGTACTTGGCGTCGGCGTCGGCCTCGGAATGCACCGCGACGGTCTTGATGCCCATCTCGCGGCAGGCACGCTGGATGCGAAGCGCTATCTCGCCGCGATTCGCGATCAGGATCTTCTCGAACATGCGTCGCGGGCTATTCGATCAGGAACAGCGGCTGGCCGTATTCGACCGGCTGGCCGTTTTCCACGAGGATGGCCTTGATCGTTCCCGCCGCGTCGGACTCGATCTCGTTCAGGAGCTTCATCGCCTCGATGATGCACAGGGTCTGGCCCTTGGTGACGGCCTGGCCGATCTCGACGAAGGGCGGCGCCCCGGGCGAGGGCGCCCGGTAGAACGTCCCAACCATCGGGGACTTGAGCTGGTGCCCCTTGGGCTCGGGGGCGGCCTCCGGCGGGGCAAGTGCGCCCCCCGCGCCCGGCCCCGCGGCCGGCGCATAGGCCATGGGCTGCATCTGGGGGGCCATGAGCATCGGCGTCCCGCCGGGGCCCTGCCGGCTGATGCGCACCTTCTCCTCGCCCTCGGTGATCTCGATTTCCCCGATCCCCGACTCCTGGACGAGGTCGATCAGCTTCTTCAGCTTGCGAAGGTCCATGGCTACGCCTTCGCCTTGAGCGCGCGGGCGGCTGCCTGCAAGGCGACCTCGTAGCCCAGCGGACCCAGCCCGGCGATCACGGCCACGGCGAGGTCCGAGAAGTACGACTGCCTCCGGAAGGGCTCGCGGGCGTGGACGTTGGACAGATGCACCTCGGTGAAGGGCACGCGGACCGCCGCGAGCGCATCCCGGAGGGCGACGCTGGTATGGGTGAATGCTGCAGGATTGATGACGATGTGCGCGATTCCGTCGGTTTTGGCGGCTTGGATGCGGTCGATGAGGGCGCTTTCGGAGTTGCTCTGGAAGAACGAGACTTCCACTCCTTCACGCTTCGCGACCTGCTCCAGCTGCTGGTTTATGGCCTCGAGGGTCTGGGTTCCGTAGAGCGACGTCTCCCTGTCCCCGAGCAGGTTTAAGTTCGGGCCGTGCACCACCAGGATTTTGGGCATGACCCCGGAGTTTGCCGGAACTCGAAGCAAGATGTCCAGATTTGGGCGAAGTTCGCGTAAGACTTTGAACAGGACCAATCCTGGCGCCCTGGATCCGGCATGGAAAACGCTTGGAGCTGCGAAACAAGCGCTTACTGCGAGGCGACAGACCTCTACTTGGCAGGACTTATCGGCTGTTGGCCGACATTCGACGAAATTTTCTCGAGCACTTCCGAGAGGGACGCCTCAGTGTAAGGGCCTACTTTCGTAGCGACCACCTCGCCGGAAGGGGCCACGACGACGGTGTAAGGAAGCACTCCGGCCGCATTTCCAAGGCGCCGGGCGAACTCCGAGACTTCGTCGCCGCCCACCCAGAGCGGGTAGCTTACGGCGACCTCCCGGGAATAGCGCTCCACCTTCCCGGG
The DNA here is from genome assembly GCA_035519515.1 of Usitatibacter sp. Lineage (GTDB taxonomy): Bacteria > Pseudomonadota > Gammaproteobacteria > Burkholderiales > Usitatibacteraceae > Usitatibacter. The sequence continues at coordinate 63,657 of DATIWC010000036.1, read as the reverse complement.
CTCCTCGGCGGACAGGCCCACCAGCTGCACCTTGTCGCCCCAGCGCGACTGGACGCGTCCCAGGGCCGGGATTTCCTCGCGGCAAGGCGCGCACCACGTCGCCCAGAAGTTGACCACCAGCGTCCTGCCCTGGAACTGCCCCAGCGAACGGGGGTGGCCCTGGAGGTCCGTGAAGCTCGCCGCGAGGAATGCCCCGGGGGTGATGTCGGGCCGGGCATCCGGGCGGGAGGCGAGCCACGCGCCGGTGCCGGCGAGCGCTGCGGCCAGGCCCACGGCGGCGAACACCCAGCCGTTGCGGCTCATGGGGCGTCCGGCCGCCCGCTAGACTCCTGCTCCACCCAGGCGAGGTATCCGGGCAGTCCCGGCTCGATCGGCCACGCGATGATCTCGGGTAGTGTGTAGGGGTGGGCCTTGCGGATCGCCGCCTCGAGCTCGGGGTATCGTTCGCGGGTCGATTTCATGAGGACGGGATGCTCGGTGGCCTGCTCGATCTTTCCCTCCCAGCGATAGAAGGACGTCGCGGCGGGAAGAACGTTGGCGCACGCGGCGAGTCGTAGCCGGACCACCTCGCGCGCGAGATTGAAAGCGGACCCGGAGTCGGGTAGGTTTGTCAGCACCGCGATGACGGTGGTCACGTGCGGCTCCCGCCGCCGGCGGCTGGCTTCGAAACGATGGAGATGGGCAAGCGATGCGGTTGTTACTGCTGGTAATTCTACTGGGTTTTCCCCTGCTCGAAGCCGTGGTGCTGGTGCGGCTTGCCCAGACGATGGGCTGGTGGGTGCTCGCATGGGTGGTGCTCGCCGCTTGCGCCGGGGTTGCCCTCATCAAGGAAGCCCGCTTCGCGCTGGTCGCCCGGCTCGCCGCGGGCCTCGCGCAGGGCCAGTTCAACATCAACGCGCTCACCGACAGCGCCCGGGTGGTGATCGCCGGGCTGCTGCTCATCTTCCCGGGCGTGGTCTCCGACCTCATCGCCATCACCCTGCTGCTCATGCCCAGCCGCGGCATGGCTTCCGAGCCGTCGTCGCGCCGCGAGAGCGGTGGAACCCTCATCGAGGGCGAATTCCGCCGATCGCGCTGACAATTGCCTGACTCGCAGAAAGCACACCAGGTTCGCCTCGAGCCGAGCGGCCGCACGTTCAGCGTCGACGAGGGCGAGACGATCCTCGCCGCGGCGTTGCGCCAGGGCATCGGCCTGCCGTACGGCTGCCGCAACGGCGCGTGCGGCGCCTGCAAGGGCGTGCTTCGCTCGGGAGAGCTGCGTTACGGCGATTACCAGGAGCGCGCCCTGCACGATGCCGAGAAGGCTGCCGGCAAGGCGCTCACCTGCTGCACGCACCCGCTGACGGACGTCGTCCTCGAGGTGCGCGAGCTCAGCGGCGCCAAGGACCTCGCGATCCGCACGATGCCCGCGCGGGTCGAGCGCGTGGAGAAACCGGCCGACGACGTCGCGGTGCTTTTCCTGAAGCTCCCCACCGGCGAGCGCCTGCAGTTCCTCGCCGGCCAGTACATCGACATCCTGCTGAAGAACGGCAAGCGGCGCAGCTTCTCCATGGCCAACGCGCCGCACAACGACCAGCTGATCGAGCTGCACATCCGCAAGAGCCCCGGGGGTGCCTTCTCGAGCTACGTGTTCGAGGAGATGAAGGAGCGCGCGATCCTGCGCTTCGAGGGCCCGCTGGGCACGTTCTACCTGCGCGGCGACGAGGACAAGCCGCTCATCTTCGTGGCGGGCGGGACCGGCTTCGCGCCCATCAAGGCGATCATCGAGCACGCCTTCCACCACGACGACGACCGTCCCATGGTGCTGTACTGGGGCGTGCGCGCGCTGAAGGACCTCTACATGCCGCAGTTGCCGGCGCAATGGCAGCGCGAGCATCCGAACTTCACGTTCATCCCGGTGCTTTCGGATCCGCTGCCCGAGGATCGTTGGCAGGGCCGCACGGGGTTCGTGCACCAGGCGGTGCTCGACGATTTCCCCGACCTCTCGGGCTACCAGGTGTATGCGTGCGGCGCGCCGGCGATGACCGACATCGCCAAGCAGACGTTCGTCGAGCAGCGCGGCCTGCCCGAGGACGAGTTCTACTGCGACGCGTTCACGCCGTCGGTGGACCCGCGCAAGTAGGCTAGCCCGGCGCCGGGGCCTTCCGGCGCGCCTCCAGCTCGCGCAGCACCTTGCGCTGCACCTTGCCCGTGGTGGTCATGGGCAGCTCGGCCACGAACTCGATCTCGCGCGGCTGCTGGTACGGGGCGAGGTGCTTCTTCACGTGCTCGCGGATCGAGTCCTTGAGCGCCTCGCTCGCGGCGTGGCCCGGGGCGAGCAGCACGAACGCCTTCACCACGGAGCCGCGCGTCTCGTCGGGCGAGGGCACCACCGCGCAGTTGGCGACCGCCGCGTGCTTCACCAGGCAGTTCTCGATCTCGGTGGGCCCCACGCGGTAGCCCGAGACCTTGAAGATGTCGTCGGCCCGCCCGTGGTACCAGAGGTTGCCGTCGGCATCGGCGCTCGCCTGGTCGCCGGTGCGGCACCAATCGCCCGTGTACTTCGCGGCGGTGGCCTCGGGCTGGCGCCAGTAGCCGAGGAAGAACACCGGGTCGGGCGTGCCGTCGATCCACGTGCGATTCACCGCGACGTCGCCCACCTCGCCCGTGGGCAACGCGTTGCCCTCGTCGTCGATCACGGCGATGCGATGCCCGGGATAGGGGCGGCCCATGGAGCCGGGCTTCACGGGCCACAGGGCGTGCGAGTTGCCCACGATGTAGTTCATCTCCGTCTGCCCGAAGATCTCGTTCACCGTCGTGCCCAGCGCCTCGCGGGCCCACTGGAACACCGCGGGGCTCAACGCCTCGCCGCCGCTCATCAGCGTTCGCAGGCTCACGTCGAAACGCGAGCGCGGGTCCGGGAAGGCCTTCATCATGAGCTTGAGCGCGGTGGGGAAGAGGAAGGCGTTGCGCACCCCGTACTTCTCCATCAGGAGCAGGGCGCGCTCCGGCTCGAAGCGGCCGAGGAACCCGAGGATCACCTGGCCGTGGTACATCGTGGGCATCAGCGCATCCCACAACCCGCCGGTCCACGCCCAGTCCGCGGGCGACCAGAAGAGGTCGCCCTGCTGCGGAAAGCCGTCGTGCGAATGCTCGAACCCGGGGAGGTTGCCGATCAGCGCGCAATGCGGGAGCAGCGCGCCCTTCGGCGGCCCCGTCGTGCCGCTGGTGTAGATGATCGCCGCGGGGTCGTCGTGTCGCGTGGCCACGGGCTCGTAGGACGAAGATGCGCGTTCGAGCACCGAATTCCAGTCGAGCACGCCGTCGCCCGCGGCGCCGGCAACCCCGATCACCTGCCCGAGCTCGGGCAGCCGCTCGCGGATCGGCCGCAGCGCCTCGAGCGTCGTGGGGTCCACGACCGCCACGCGCGCCCCGCTGTGGGAGAGCCGGTACTCGAGCGCATCGGGACCGAACAGGAACGAAAGCGGGACCGCGATGGCGCCCATCTGGAAGCATGCGAGGTAGGTGACGATCGTCTGCGGGCGTTGCGGGAGGATGAGCGCCACGCGGTCGCCGCGCGCCACGCCGAAGGCGGCGAGCGCATTCGAGAGGCGGTTGGCGGCCCTCTGGAGGTCCCAGTAGCTCCACGCCTCGCGCTCGCCCGATTCGCCTTCCCAGTAGAGGGCGAGGCGGTGGCGGTCGGCGGCCCAGCGCCGGCACGCCCACGTCGCGATGTTGAAATCCGCCGGGACGTTCCAGCGGAACGAGGAGTAGATCTCGCGGTAGCGGTCGGCCACGGGCGCGCTAGCGCACCAGCGCCGCCTCGACTTCCGCGAACGACGAGGCGACCTCGAAGGTCTGCACTTCCATGCCCAGCTGGCGCGCGACCTGGGAAGCGGAGAAGAGGCCGCGGATGCGCCGGCCGTTCTCCTCGGCGACCATGAGGTGCTTGCGCCCCACGCTCTTCAACGTCGCCACCACGTGCCCGACCCGCATCTGCGCCACCTCGACCAGCGGCAGTGCCTCGAGCTTCGCGGCGGGCGTCATGATGTCCTCGACCAGGATCTCGGCATGGGAGAGGCCGCGCTCCTGCATGAAGCGCACCGGCTTCTCGCCCAGCAGGTCGGTCGCGGTGATCACGCCCGCCACGCTGCCGTCGCGCCCGAGCACGAAGAGCAGGCGCACGGCCCGGCGGATCATGACCGCGTGCGCCTGGTCGATCGTCTCCTCGGGCCGCGTGGTGGCCGCGGTGACCTCGCGCAGGTCGGTCATCACGGAGAAAGCGGGATCGTCGAGGGACACCCGGCCCGGCGGCATCGGCTCGGCCACGCGCGTTCCCGGCTGGAGAAGGACGTGGTGGAGCGGCGAATATTCCTTCATGGCTTCTCCTTGGCGCGGGTCAGCCCGCGAGCTCGGCGCTGCGCCGGAAGTGTTGCACGGCCTCGTGCGGCTTGCCGATGCGCTCCATGAGCGCCGCGAGCGTCATGTGTCCGTCGTGGGTGGGCTCGAGCGCGAGGCTCGCCTCGATGTAGCTCTGCGCCTTGCCCCACAGCTCCTGGCGCATGCACAGCTTGCCCAGCGCGAGGAGCAGCGCCGGATCGCGGGCGTGGGCGCGCAGCCATCCTTCGGCGCGCTCGATCTGCGGCAGCGCGTTGGGGCCGGCGGCCTCGCCGTAGAGCGCCACCAGGCTCGCGTTCCAGTCGCGCTCGAGCGCCTGCTCCAGGATCGCCTGCGCCTCGGCATGGCCGCCCACGGCGAGCTGGTAGCGCGCGGCCGTGGCCGCCACGGCCGCATCCATCCGCATATCGGAAGGCAGCTGTTTCCAGTACGCCGTGAGCGCCGCGGCATCCTGCGACTTGCGCACCAGGTTGCCCAGGTGCGCCGCACGGCGCGCCGCCGCCGCCTCCGCGGGGCCGATGCCGCCCAGGGCGGCGAGCGCATCGACCGTGTCGAGCACGTCGTCCCAGCGGCGCAGCGCCTGCTCGGCCTGCAGCTTCAGGCGCAGCAGCCGCAGGTTGCGCGAATCGCGCGCCGAGAGGTCGTTCAGGACCGCGAGCGCCTCGTCGTAGCGCTGCTGGGAGACGAGCAGGTCCGCGAGCGTCGTGAGGCGGGCCTGGTCCACTTCCGGGGCCGCGCCCTTGGCCTGGTCGAGGAACTGCTCGCGTTCGTTGAAGCGCCCCAGCTCGTGGGCGCTGCGCGCGGCGATGATCGCCGCGATTCCCTTGGTCTCCTCGCCGGTGAGCGCGGCCGCGGCGTTCTTCTGCGCGGAGGCATAGCGGCCCTGGAAGAAGGCGAGCAGGGCGTCGTTGAGCGACTGGCGCATGCGCGAGCGCTGGCGTTCGGCCCGGTAGGCGCGCACCCGTGCCGGGATCGCGATCAGGGTGGCCGCGAGGCGCGCGAGCGCATAGAAAGCGAGGTATCCCGCGACCACCAGGAAGACGAGGAGGTTCAGCGAGAGCTCGATGCGGTAGGGCGCCGAGATGATCACCACGTAGCCCGTCGAATGCCGCGCGAAGAGCGCCACGGCGACCGCGACCGCCGCGAGCAGGACCGACCAGAGCGCGAAGCGCATGGCTAGCGCTTCTCGCGCGCCGCGCGGGCGGTGCGCACCGCCGCGAGGCTCGTGTTGATGTCGGGCACCGCGATGGTCACGGGCGCCTCCGAGATCTGCTTGAGGGTGGCGAGCGCGGCGGCGGTGGGCTTGGCGCGCGCGTCGAAGTACTTCGTGATCCACGCCTGGGTGACCTTGAGGTCCTCGCGGAACGAGGCCTCGTCGCGCGCGAGCAGCGCCACGCGCGCCGACAGCAGGCGCAGCTTGAGGTTCTCCCGCAGGAAGTAGGTTTGCGCGGGCGAAAGCAGCGGCACGTCGGGCGTTTCCAGTTCCCGGATGCGCACGAGCCCCTTCATCTCCTCCCAGAAGTCGCGTGCCGCGCGCGAGAACGCACTCGATTCGTCCGCGTAGCGCGCGCGCGTGGCCAGGCGCACGGGCATCGTCTCGGCCACGACGAAGGGCAGGGAGTCGGACTGGGCGATGAGCCCGTCCAGCTTCACTGCGATGCCCACGGTGTCGGGCTGGGGCACGGCCTTGAGGCGGTCCATGTCCTGCGCGATGGCGCGGCGCAGCGGGGTGGCGGCGAGCTTGTCGGCGCGCGCGAGGCGCTGGTCGGCCGCCTGCAGCGCGGCGAGCGCCCCGCGCACGTTGCCGGCGAGCTGCAGCTGCTGGCTCGCGAGCACGAGCATCTGCTCGACTTCCGAGAGCACGCGATCGTCGGCGCTGCGCGAGAGGTCGCGGTACATCTCCTCGATCGCCACGCGTTGCTCCTGCGTGTCGGCCACGCGCGCTTCCAGCTCGGCGATGCGCGCCTGGGCGTCCTTGAGCGCCGCCTGCGATTGCGCGAGCGTCGCGCGCGACTGCTCGACCGCCGCGCCCAGCTCGGCAAGCCGCCCGCCCGCCGACGATTGCATCTCGGTCACGCCCTGGCGCGTGTCCCAGGCGAGCCACGCGGCGGCGGCCACGGCGACGATCGCCACGAGGGCGAGGGCTCGCGAGACGGGGTCGCGGGCCGTGCCTTGCGGCGGGGGTGCGTTCGGTGGGGTGACGTCCGTCATGGCGTGATCCGGATCTGCGCGAGCGCCTCGATGAGCCCGTCGGAGGGCGCCACCTGCACGCGGCCGAAACGCCGCGCATCGCGGTGGCGGGCCACGGCCTCGTGCGGCACGACGAGCGTGGCCGCCGCGAGGCGCGCGGCGCCCACCGGGCCGATCATCGCGACGAAGTTCTCGAGGGTCTCCCCGGAAAGGGCGCTCACGGCGTGCACCTGGCCGCGCGCCAGCGCCGCCAGCAGCGCCGCCGGGTCCGTCTTCGGCCGCACGCGCCGGTAGCACTGTGCATACACCACGCTGGCGCCTCGCTCCTCGAGCCCTTCCCGGAGCCTTTCGCGCCCGCCTTCGCCCCGGAACACGATGATATTTTGCCCCCTTACGTCGTGCAATTGCGGCAGGGCGAGGAGGGCCTCGCTGTCGTGCCGCTGCGACGGTGAGATGACCGGGCCCAGCCCGGAGTTCCGCAGCGCCTCGGCGGTCGCCTCGCCCACCGCCGCCACGCGAAGGCCCGCCGGCCATGCGGCGACGCGCCGCACGGCCTCCAGCCCTTTCTCGACCGCATTCGCGCTCACGAAGATCGCCAGGTGGAAAGCCGCGATGCCGCGCAGCGTCTCGTCGAGCGCGGCGTCCCGCGGCAGCTCCTCGATCTCGAGGGCGGGGAAGATCCAGGTGGCCGCGCCGGCGGCCGTGAGCTTCGCGGCGAGCGCCTCCGCGGCGCGCCGCGGGCGCGTCACGACCACACCCAGGCCGGCGAGCGGAGCGTCGCTCACGCGCGCACCTGGGAGAGCTGCCGCAGGATCTCGCGGCCGCCCTGGGCGAGCAGCTTCTCGCCCAGCGCCTGGCCGATCGCCTCGGCTTGCGCGCACGCGCCCGAGGCCTTGTCGCGCACGATGCGCGAGCCGTCCGGAAGCCCGATGAAGGCCTCGAGGGTGAGGTGCTCGCCCTCGACGCGCGCGATCGCGCCTACCGGGACCTCGCAGCTGCCCTCGACCACGAGGCCCAGCGCGCGCTCGGCGCGCGCCGCGCAGGCCGTGGCCGCATGCGCCAGGGGCGCCACGAGCGCCGCCACGTCGTCGCGCCCGCGCAGGTATTCGACCCCGAGGATGCCCTGGCCGATGGCGGGGATCGCATCGTCGATCGTCGCGCGGATGCGCGCCTCGAACCCCAGGCGCCGCAGGCCCGCCGCCGCGAGGATGATGGCGTCGTAGTCGCCCGCGTCGAGCTTCGCGAGCCGCGTGTTCACGTTGCCGCGCAGCGCCCGCAGGTCGAGCCCCGGATAGCGATGGCGCAGCTGGCATTCGCGCCGCAGGCTGGAAGTGCCCACCACGGCGCCCGCCGGCAGCGCGGCGAGCGAGGCGTGCCGCACCGAGCAGAAGGCGTCGAGCGGGTTCTCGCGCGCGCCGAACGTGGCGAGCGTGAAGCGCGGCTCGAGCTGCATCGGCACGTCCTTCATCGAATGCACCGCGAGGTCGGCGCGGCCGTCGTCGAGGGCCGCCTCGAGCTCCTTCACGAACAGGCCCTTGCCGCCGACCTGCGCGAGCGGCCGGTCGAGCACCTGGTCGCCCCGCGTGGTCATGCCGACCAGCTCCACCGCGAGGCCGGGGTGTTGCTTGCGCAGGGTCTCGGCGACCATCTCGGTTTGCCGCAGGGCGAGCCGGCTCTCGCGCGTGGCGAGGCGGATGCGTTTCGCGCTGGATTCCATGACCCAAGCGTACTACACGCGGGCGGGGCGTTTGCTGCAGTGCGGTAAGATCGGGGGCTCCGTGCAACCGGCGCCTGCGCACGGGATCGAAACCCCATGACCGCGCGACTCCGCGAGATCCCCTACAACTACACGTCGTATTCCGATCGCGAGATCGTGATCCGCCTGCTGGGCGAGGGCGCCTGGCAGGCGCTCGAGGAGCTGCGCGGGCAGCGCGTCACGGGCCGCTCGGCGCGCATGCTCTACGAGGTCCTGGGCGACGTCTGGGCCGTGCGCCGCAACCCGTACCTGCAGGACGACCTGCTCGACAACCCGCGCCGCCTCGCCCAGCTCGCCGAGGCGATGCACCACCGGCTGAACGAGGTCGAGAAGCGCCGCACCGACAAGGCGGGGCCCGACCGCGTGTCGGAGCTGCTCGGGGCCGCCCGCGCGGCGGTGGACGCGTTCGAGGCGGAATTCGGCGAGGCGCGCGAGCTGCGCCGGCGCATCGTGAAGCGGCTCGCTTCCATCACGCGCCGCGACAACATCCAGTTCGACGGCATGGCGCGCGTCTCCCACGTGACCGACGCCACCGACTGGCGCGTCGAGTACCCCTTCGTGGTGGTCAATCCCGATACCGAGGAAGAGTGCGCCCCGCTCGTGAAGGCGCTCATCGACCTGGGGCTCACCATCATCCCGCGCGGCGGCGGCACCGGCTACACGGGCGGCGCGATCCCGCTCGACCGGCTCTCGGCGGTGGTGAATACCGAGAAGCTCGAGCGCCTGGAGCCCATCGAGGAACGCGTGCTGCCGGGCCTTGCCGGGCCCTGTCCCGTGATCGTTTGCGGCGCCGGCGTGGTCACCAAGCGCGTGATGGAGGCGGCGGAGGCGAAGGGGCTCGTGTTCGCGGTGGATCCCACGTCGGCGGACGCTTCCTGCATCGGCGGCAACGTCGCCATGAACGCGGGCGGCAAGAAGGCGGTGCTGTGGGGCACCGCGCTCGACAACCTCGCCTCCTGGCGCATGGTCACGCCCGACGGCGATTGGCTCGAGGTGGAACGGCTCGAGCACAACCGGGGCCGCATCCACGACGCGCCGCTCGCGAAGTTCCGCCTGCGCCGCTTCGATGCGGACGGAAAGCCGAAGGGCGAGGAGGTGCTCGAGGTCGAGGGCCGGCGGCTTCGCAAGGAGGGGCTCGGCAAGGACGTCACCGACAAGTTCCTCGCGGGATTGCCCGGCGTGCAGAAGGAAGGATGCGACGGGCTCATCACCTCGGCCACGTTCATCCTGCACCGCATGCCGAAGCACACGCGCACCGTGTGCCTGGAGTTCTTCGGCGACGTGAAGAGGGCCGTGCCTTCCATCGTCGAGATCAAGGCCTACCTCGACGGCCACCCGAAGGCGATCCTCGCCGGCCTCGAGCATCTCGACGAGCGCTACGTGAAGGCCGTGGGCTACGCGACCAAGGCGAAGAGCCGCGGGCGCCCGCGCATGGTGCTGCTGGGCGACATCGTGAGCGACGACGAGTCGGCCGTCGCCGAGGCCGCCTCCCACGTGGTGCGCATCGCCAACGCGCGCGACGGCGAAGGCTTCGTCGCCGTCTCGCCCGAGCAGCGCAAGCGCTTCTGGCTCGACCGCGCGCGCACCGCCGCGATCTCGCGCCACACCAACGCGTTCAAGATCAACGAGGACGTGGTGATCCCGCTCGAGCGCCTGGGCGACTACACCGACGGCATCGAGCGAATCAACATCGAGTTCTCCATCGCGAACAAGCTCGAGCTCGCCGCGCGCCTGGAGGCCTTCTTCATTGGGACCATGCCCGCCGGCGACGAGACGCTGGGCGACCGCCGCGCGCGCGCCCTCGAGATCGTGCGCGCCACCGCGCATCGCTGGAAGGATGTGCTCGACCGCCTCGGCGATCCCGCCGTTTTCGAGGAAGTGCAGCTGCACCGCAACCGCATCTCGTGGAAGGCGGAGCTTCGCGATCCGCTGCGCGACGTGTTCTCGGGGCGCGACTTCGAGCCCGTGATGAAGGCCGTCGAGGCGGTTCACGCCGAGGTTCTGCGCGGGCGAGTCTTCGTGGCGCTGCACATGCACGCGGGCGACGGCAACGTGCACACCAACATCCCGGTCAACTCCGACGACTACGAGATGCTGCGCCGGGCCAACGAGGCGGTGGCGCGCATCATGAAGTTCGCGCGCTCGCTGGGCGGGGTGATCTCCGGCGAGCACGGCATCGGCATCACCAAGCTCGAGTTCCTCGAGCCCGCCGAGGTCGAGGCGTTCGCCGCGTACAAGCGGCGCGTCGATCCGTCCGGGCGCTTCAATCGCGGCAAGCTCCTGCCGGGCGCGGACCTGAGGCTCGCCTACACGCCGTCCTTCGCCCTCATCGGGCACGAGTCGCTCATCCTCGAGCAGAACGACATCGGCGCCATCGCCGACATGTTCAAGGATTGCCTGCGCTGCGGGAAGTGCAAGCCGGTGTGCAGCACGCACGTGCCGCGCGCCAACCTCCTCTACAGCCCGAGGAACAAGATCCTCGCCACCTCGCTCCTCACCGAGGCGTTCCTCTACGAGGAGCAGACCCGCCGCGGCGTCTCGATCCGCCACTTCGACGAGTACGGCGACGTGGCCGACCACTGCACGGTCTGCCACAAGTGCGAGTCGCCGTGCCCGGTGGACATCGATTTCGGCGACGTGTCGATCGCGATGCGCAACCTGCTCGCGAAGCTGCGCAAGCGCCGCGTGAACCTCGGCACCTGGGCGTCGCTGCAGTTCCTCAACGCGCAGGACCCGGTGAAGATCAAGCTCATCAAGGCGGGCATGATCGACCTGGGCTATCGCCTGCAGCGGCTGGCCAACAAGCTCTGGGGCCGCACGCCCTTCGTGCAGCGCCAGACCCGCAGGCCCCCGCAAACCGTGGGCCGGGCCCCGCTCGCCGCGCAGGTGATCCACTTCGTCAACAAGCCGATGCCGGGCGGCTTGCCCAAGAAGACCTCGCGCGCGCTGCTCGACCTCGAGGACCCGGCGATCGTGCCGATCGTGCGCGACCCGGCGAAGGTGGGCGAGGATTCCGACGCGGTGTTCTACTTTCCGGGCTGCGGCTCCGAGAGGCTCTTCGGGCAGGTGGGCCTCGCGACCCAGGCGCTGCTCTACCACGTGGGAAGCCAATGCGTGCTGCCGCCCGGGTACCTGTGCTGCGGCTATCCCCAGACTTCCGCCGGGCGCGCGGACCAGGGCGAGCGCATCACCGTGCAGAACCGGGTGCTCTTCCACCGCGTGGCCAACACGCTCAACTACCTCGACATCCGCACGGTCGTGGTGTCCTGCGGGACGTGCATGGACCAGCTGCAGAAATACGAATTCGACAAGATCTTCCCCGGCTGCCGGCTGCTCGACATCCACGAGTACCTGATGGAGAAGGGGCTCGCGCTCGACGGCGTGCAGGGCGTGCGCTACATGTACCACGACCCCTGCCACTCGCCGATGAAGACGCACGAGGCGAAGCAGGTGGTGAACCGGCTCATGGGCCGCTCCGACATCGAGGTGAACGACCGCTGCTGCGGCGAGTCGGGCACGTTCGCCGCCACCCGCCCCGACGTCGCCACGCAGGTGCGCTTCCGCAAGGAGGAGGAGATGCGCAAGGGCGCGGCCCGGGCCCGCGCCGACGGCTTCCCGGGGCCCGTGAAGGTGCTCACCTCCTGCCCCTCCTGCCTGCAGGGCCTGCAGCGGTTCGACCCCGATGCCGGCACCAGCGCCGACTACATCGTGGTCGAGATGGCACGCCACCTGCTCGGTGAAGGGTGGATGAAAGATTTCGTGGACAAGGCGCGCCACGGCGGCATCGAGCGCGTGCTGCTCTGACCGTATGTCCCGCCGGTCGGGGCGCGCTTGCCCCTCGTCGCCCGCGGCGCGAGAATCGTGAGCCATGGCGGCGGCATGCGAGTTCTGCGACAGTCCCGGCGGCCCGATCCTCTGGCAGAATGACCTTTGCCGCGTGGTGCGCGTGGACGAGCCGGACTATCCCGGCTTCGTCCGGGTGATCCTCGGGCGACACGCGACCGAGATGTCGGACCTCGATGAAGGCGAGCGCCAGCGCCTGATGGCGGTGGTGTTCGCGGTGGAGGCGGCGGTGCGCGAGACGATGCAGGCCGAGAAGATGAACCTCGCGAGCCTGGGCAACCAGACTCCCCACGTGCATTGGCACGTGATCCCGCGCTTTCGCGACGACCGGCATTTCCCCGGCCCGGTGTGGGCCGCTCCCAGGCGCGAACGCGCCGGGCATCCCGAGCGCGAAGGCCGCGCGGCGGACCTCGCGGCGGCCATCGCCCGGCGCCTGGCCTAGACATGTCGTCCCCCACCCCCACCCGCACGGCGGCGTTCAGCGACGCGCGCGGCGCCAAGGATTGGCTGAACGCCCTTCCGCTCACCAACATCCCGCAGGCCCAGGGGATGGTGCTGGAGGCGCTGCAGGGGCTGGTGGCATCCGACCTCGCGCCGCTCGATCGCCTCAAGTGCCTCGAGCTCATGCGCGACAAGATCGCGTTCCTGCAGGGCGAGCAGCGTTCGCGCTACTTCGGCAAGTCGCTCCCGCTCTCGGTGAACGACAACAGCGCGTGGAACACCGGGCGTGCCCTCCTCGAGGAGATGGAGGCGGGCTACCGCCAGTGCCTGGCATCCGCCCTGAAGGGCGAGGGGGGCCTCGAGCAATTCTCCGCGCTCATCATGCAGCGGACCGTGCGCTACATCGGCGCGCAGATGCTCTTCCACGCGATCGTCTTCCGCCGCTTCGACCCGCAGCTCTGGGTGAAGCTCCACGAGGCCTACGCCGATGCGGAGGCGCGCGGCCTCGCCGACGAGGGCGTGAAGGATTCGCTCGAGGACGACAAGGAGCTCACGAGCGTCGCCCGCACGTACGCGCAGGCCGTCCTGATGCAGGCCGCGTTCCTCTCCGAGATGAGCGCGCCGCAAGTGGACTTCGCGGAGGCGCTGCTCAAGCAGTGGATCGCGAAGGTGCAGGTGCTCGCGCAACCGCCCGAGGCCAGCAAGGCGAGCGTGGACGCGCTCGTCGTGGACTTCTCCAAGCCGATCGGGGCGCGCCCGCAGCCGCGCGCGAGCCTCGCGCCCACGCAGCGCCTCATCGAGACCGAGCAGCTCTCGCGCAGCATCCGCCGGCGCCTGTACGGCCTGCAGCAGGGCGAGGACCTGGCCACCCTGGGCCTGCCCGCGCAGGCGAGCGCGGTCGACGTGCAGGGCGAGCTGCAGAGGCTGCACAAGCTGTGGTGCGAGGGCGCGCCGCCGCGCCCGGCGCCCAAGCCCTCCACGCAGCCCACTGCCGGGCTCGTGTTCGGGCTGCCCGAGATCCATTTCTTCGTCTCGGGCGGCAAGGTGTTCGAGCAGCCCGACAAGAAGCGCGAGCTCACCTCGCAGGAAAAGCAGGACATCGAGGTCTTCGGCCGCGTGCGCGAGCAGACGCAGAGCAAGATGGTGGCGCAGCACAACTACAGCGTGGAGTCCTGGCCCATCGTCGACGAGATGCTGGGCGCGATTCGCGTGCAGCGGCCCGGCACGTCCTCGCGCGGGGTGGGCATCGGGCGCCTGGTGGCGATGCGCATGGGCGACACGGCGCCGTTCTACCTCGCGTGGGTGAGCGAGCTCGCGCAGGAGACCGACGGCAAGATCGTGGCCACCCTCACGATGCTGCCCGGCCGCCCCGAGCCCGTCGCGGTGCGCGCGGGCGACCTGCGCAACCGCGCCAACGCGCAATGGGTGCAGGGCTTCCGGCTGCCCGCCCTCGAGAAGATCAACATCCCGGCGACCCTCGTGGTGCCCAGCCCGATGGGCACGCGCGGGCGCGGCATCGAGCTGTGGGAGGGCGCGTCGAAGGAGCACACCGTCGAGGACCTCCTGCAGCGCGGCACCGACTTCGACCGCGCGACGGTCTTCTAGGACTTCTTCCCCTCGAGCGCATCGACCAGCGCGACGGCCGCGTTGGCGCCGGTCTGCTCGGCGATCTCGACGATGCAGGTGGGGCTGGTGACGTTCACTTCCGTGAGGTAGTCGCCGATCACGTCCAGGCCCGCGAACACGATGCCGGCCTTCACCAGCTCGCGGCCCACGGCCTCGCCGATCTCGCGATCGCGCGCCGAGATGGGCTGGGCCACGCCCTTGCCGCCGGCGGCGAGGTTGCCGCGCGTCTCGCCGGGCTTGGGGATGCGCGCGAGGCACTGCGGGAAGGGCTTGCCGTCGATCACCAGCACGCGCTTGTCGCCCTTGGCGATGTCGGGGATGTACCGCTGGCCCATCACCGTGCGCGTGCCGAACCCGGTCATGGTCTCGACGATCACGTTGCGGTTGGGATCGTCGCCGCGGATGCGGAAGATCATGTTGCCGCCCATGCCGTCGAGCTTCTTCACGACGCAGTCGCTGTGCGTGTCGATGAAGCCGTGCAGGTGCGTCATGTCGCTCGTGACGAGCGTCTCCGGCGCGAACTGCGGGAAGGCGAGGATGCCCAGCTTCTCGTTCCAGTCGCGCAGCGCCCGGGGGCTGTTCACCACGCGCCCGCCGTTGGCCACCACGCCGTCGAGCAGCAGCGTCGAGTAGAAGTATTCCTGGTCGAAGGGGGGGTCCTTGCGCATGAGGACCGCGTCGAACTCGGCGAGGACCGACTCGCGGGCGTCGTGCGCGCGGTACCAGCCGTGGTCGCCTTCGCGCAGGTCCAGCCGGCGCGTGCGCGCGCGGATCTTCCCCTCGCGCGAGAACATCTCGCCCGCCTCGAGCGCATGCACCTCGTGCCCGCGGCGCGCGGCCTCGCGCATCAACGCGATGCTCGAGTCCTTGTACGCCTTGAGCTTGTCCAGCGGATCGACGACGAACGCGAGCCTCATGCGTTCGCCGCCTTCACCTCCAGCGCGCTGTCGCGCTCGACGAGCTCCTCCACCTCCAGGGCGGCGGCGAGGTTGGCGAGCCGCGCGATGACGCCGTAGGTGTAGAAGCGGTTCGGCGGGTCGCCGGGCTTGCCCGTGCAGTCGGGCGTGTGGCAGTCGGTCTCGAAGGCGAGCGGCGCGTAGCTCGCGCCCGGCGAGTTGAGGTTCTCGTCCACGCCGCGGCCGGTGTGCACGCGGTAGAAGCCGCCCACCACGAACTGGTCCATCATGTAGACGACCGGCTCGGCCACGGCACCCGCCACGTTCTCGAAGGAGTAGACGCCTTCCTGGATGATCACCTCGTGCACCGGCTGGCCTTCCTTGATCACCGACATCTTGTTGCGCGTCTTGCGGTTCAGGTTCCTCACGTCATCGACGCTCTTCACGGTCATGATGCCCATGCCGTAGGTGCCCGCGTCGGCCTTCACGATCACGAAGGGCGCTTCCTTGATGCCGTATTGCGCGTACTTCTCGCGGACCTCGCCCAGCACGAACTCGACGTTCGCCGCGAGGCATTCCTCGCCTTCCTTCTCGGCGAAGTTCACCTTGCCGCACTGGCTGAAGGCGGGGTTGATCACCCACGGATCGATGCCGACCAGGGCCGCGAAGCCCTCGGCCACGCGGTCGTAGACGTGGAAGTGGTGCGACTTGCGCCGGGTGGACCAGCCCGCGACTACCGGCGGGATCACCGGCTGCTCGATGCCGCGCAGGATCGCCGGGATCCCCGCGGAAAGATCGTTGTTGAGGATCACCGCGCACGGCTCGAAGCCCTCGAGCTCGACGATGTTGCCGCGCCGGCGGATCGGCTCGAGGAGGAGCTTCTCCCCGCCGGACGTCTCGATCTCGGTGGGCGCCTGCAGGTCAGGGATGAGGCTGCCGATGCGCACGGTAAGCCCGGCGCCCTCCAGGATGCGGCGCAGCACGGCCACGTTCTGCAGGTAGTTCAGGTTGCGCGTGTGGTTCTCGGGGATGAGGAGGAAGCGCTGGGCCTCGGGGCAGACGCGCTGCACCGCCGACATGGTCGCGTGCACGCACAGCGGCAGGAAATCCGGGTTCAGGTTGTTGAAGCCGCCCGGGAAGAGGTTGGTGTCCACGGGCGCCAGCTTGAAGCCGCTGTTGCGCAGGTCCACCGACGCGTAGAACGGGACCGAGTGCTCCATCCACTGGGTGCGGAACCACCGTTCGATCTCGGGACGGTGGTCGAGGACTACCCTTTCGAGCTCCTGCAGCGGGCCGGCGAGCGAGGTCGTGAGGTGGGGGACCATGGCAGTGTTGGACAACTCCGGGGGAGGGTCAGTTTACACGCTTCGCGATGCTAGAATCCCGAGCTTCCCCGGCCCGGATCGCAGCGGGCGAAAGACACTGAAATGAGCCCCGCTCAAGCGCTTGCGGCGACGGTGGTCCTACTCGTCGCCTCCAACGTCTTCATGACGTTCGCCTGGTACGGCCACCTCAAGTACGTCCAGTCCTCGCCCTGGTACCTGGCCGCGGCCGCGAGCTGGCTCATCGCCTTCTTCGAATACCTGCTGCAGGTGCCGGCCAACCGCATCGGCTTCGAGGGCGGCGTTACCCTCCCGCAGCTCAAGATCGTGCAGGAGGTGATCACGCTGTCGGTGTTCGTGCCCTTCGCCATGCTCTACATGAACCAGCCGCTCAAGCTCGATTACCTGTGGGCAGCGCTGTGCATGATGGGCGCGGTCTATTTCATCTTCAGGACGTAGATGCGCCTGCACATACTCGGAATCTGCGGCACCTTCATGGGCGGCCTCGCGCGCATCGCCGCCGAGCTGGGCCACACAGTCACCGGCTGCGACGCCCAGGTCTACCCGCCGATGAGCGAGCAGCTGCGCTCGCTGGGCATCGAGCTGCACGAGGGCTACGACGCCGGACAGCTGGACCGCGTGCAGGCCGACCTCTACGTGGTGGGCAATGCCATGACGCGCGGCAAGCCCGTGGTGGAGGCGATCCTCGACCGCGGCTTGCCCTATGTCTCGGGCCCCCAGTGGCTCGCGGAACACGCGCTCGCCGGCCGGTGGGTGCTCGCGGTCGCCGGCACGCACGGCAAGAGCACGACCTCCTCCATGCTCGCGTGGATCCTCGAGGCCGCGGGCATGCGGCCGGGCTTCCTCATCGGCGGCATCCCGCGCAATTTCGGCGTCTCCGCGCGCCTGGGCGGCTCGGACTTCTTCGTGATCGAGGCCGACGAGTACGACACGGCGTTCTTCGACAAGCGCTCCAAGTTCGTCTGGTACCGGCCGCGCACCGCGGTCCTCGCCAACCTGGAGTACGACCACGCGGACATCTTCCCGGACTTGGCCGCCATCGAGACGCAGTTCCACCACCTGGTGCGCATCGTCCCCTCGCAGGGCGAGCTCGTGGTGAACGGGCAGGACGCGGCCCTCGAGCGGGTGCTCGCGCGCGGCGCGTGGACGCCGGTGGTGCGCTTCGGCGCGGGCCAGGCTTGGAGCGTGGGCGCCATCCATCCCGACGATTCGTTCGACGTGCTGCTCGAGGGCAAGCGCCAGGGGACCGTGCGCTGGGCGCTCATGGGCGAGCACAACCGCGCCAACGCGCTCGCCGCGCTCGCCGCCGCGCGCCACGCGGGCGTGCTTCCCGCGGCGGCGATCGAATCGCTCGCGCGCTTCGAGGGCGTGAAGCGGCGCATGGAGGTTCGCGGGGAAGCGAACGGCATCACCGTGTACGACGACTTCGCGCACCATCCCACGGCCTTCGAGACCACGATCGCGGGGCTGCGCACGCGCGTGGGCGACGCGCGGATCGTGGCGGTCTTCGAGCCGCGCTCAAACACGATGAAGCTGGGCCGCATGCAGGAGCGCCTCGCGAAGAGCCTTTCCGGCGCCGACCTGGTGTTCTGCTACGCGCACGAGCTGGGCTGGGACCCGGCCCAGCCGCTCTCGGCGCTGGGCACGCGCGCGGCCGTCCATCGCGACCTCGCCGCGCTCGTCGAGGAGCTCGCGCGCGCGCTGCGTCCCGGCGACCACGTGCTCGTCATGTCCAACGGAGGTTTCGGCGGCATCCACGAGAAGCTGCTCGCGCGGCTCGCGCGCCGCCCCGCCTCCACGCCCGCGGGGTGAGCCATGAAGGAATACGCATACCGGATCGTCAACGTCTTCGCCCGCGAGGGCCGCCTCACGGGCAACCCGCTCTGCGTCTTCGAGGACGGCACGGGCCTCGACGATGAGGCGCAGCAGGCGCTCGCGCGCCAGTTCAACCTGTCGGAAACGACCTTCGTCTTCCCGTCGGACAAGGCAATCGCGCGCGTGCGCATCTACACGCCCGCCTACGAGATGCCGTTCGCGGGGCACCCGACGCTCGGCACCGCGCACGTGGTGCGCGACCTCAAGGCGCCCGGCGATTCCCTCACCCTCGAGATGAAGGCGGGGATCATTCCCGTGAGCGCGCGGGGCGACCGCTGGACGCTCCAGGCCAATGCGCCCACCTCGCGCCCGGCGGGCGAGAGCGCGGCCGAGCTCGCGCAAATCCTGGGCATCGGCGCTTCCGACATCGCTTCTCCCGTGCTGTGGGTGAGCGTGGGACGCGAGCAGCTCATCGTTCCCGTGAAGTCCGCCGAAGCGGTGCGGCGGGCGCAGCCCCGTTCCGAGGCGTTCGCGAGGTTGAAGAGCGAGCATGGCGCGGGCCAGGCGCTGGTCTTCGCCGATTCCGGAAGCGGCGTCGAGGCGCGCTTCTTCTTCCCGAGCGGGCCGGCCGTTCTCGAGGATCCGGCCACCGGGAGCGCGTGCGCGAACCTCGGCGGCTGGTTCATCGCGACCCGGCCCGGCGAGGACATCGAGCGCACCGTCTCGCAGGGCGAGCAGGTGGGCCGGCCCTCGACCTTGTACCTGTCGGTCAAGTCGGGCGTGGTGCGCGTGGGGGGCCAGGTCATCGAGCTCGGGCGCGGCCGGATCTCGCTCTGAGTGAAGACCATCGTCTACGTGCACGGCTTCATCAGCTCGCCGCAATCGAAGAAGGCCGTGATGCTCGGCGACTACGTCCGCAACTGCGCGGTAGGGCTGGATTACGTCGTGCCCGGGCTGGATGACCGGCCGTCGCGCGCCATCGCGCAGGTGGCCCGGGCCTGCGAGGCGGTGCCAAGCGCGGACCTCACGATCGTGGGCAGCTCGCTGGGCGGGTTCTACGCGACGGTAATGGCCGAGCGGCTGGGCTGCCGCGCCGCGCTCCTCAATCCGGCGGTGCACCCGCACCGGCATTTCGAACGCTACCTCGGCCCCCAACGCAACATGTACACCGGCGAGCAGTTCGTGCTCACGCACGAGCACGTGGACGAGCTTCGCGACCTCGATCCGGGCGCCATCACGCAGCCGGGGCGCTACTGGCTTTTCGTGGAGACGGGCGACGTCGTGCTCGACTACCGCGAGGCCGTGCGCTTCTACGAGGGGGCCCTGCAGACCGTGGTGCGCGGGGGCGACCACGCGCTCGCCTCCTTCCCCGAGCACGTTCCCGAGCTCGTCGAGTGGGCGCGCTCGTGACGCAGGTGCTCTTCGAGGAAGACGGCGCCTTCCGCGTGGGCACGATCCTCTCGGAGGCCGGTGCCTCGGTGCAGGTCGAGGCCGCGCACGGCAAGCGCTCGAAGCTCAAGTCGGCGGCGATCCTGCTGCGCTTCGACGGCCAGCCGCTCGCGGGCTTCATCCCCGAGGCGCAGAAGCTTGCCGATCCCATCGACCCGAAGTTCCTCTGGGAAGTCTGCGGGCCCGAGGAATTCTCCTTCGACGCGCTCGCCCGCGAGTACTTCGGCCGCGCGCCCACGCCGCAGGAGGCTGCCGCGGTCGCCCTCGCGCTGCACGCGCACCCGATGTATTTCTACAAGCGCGGCAAGGGACGCTACCAGGGTGCGCCGGAAGAAAACCTGCGCGCCGCGCTGGCCGGCGCCGAGAAGAAGCGGCGGCAGCAGGAGCAGGTGGACGCGTGGAGCGCGGAGCTCGCCGCGGGGCGCGTGCCGGAGCCGATCGCCGCCAAGGCGGACGTGCTGCTCTTCAAGCCCGACAAGACAAGCCTCGAGTGGCGCGCGCTCGACGCCGCCGCCGGCGAGGCGGGCATGGCGCCGCCGCGCGTGCTCGCGGCGGCCGGCGCGCTGTCCGGCCCCGAGGACTACTTCCTGCGCCGCTTCGCCTTCGAGTTCTTCCCGCGCGGCATCCAGTTCCCGCCCGTCGGCGCGCTGGAGGAGCCGCAGGGCCTGCCCCGGTCGCACGTGAGCGCGTTCTCCATCGACGACGCCGACACGACCGAGATCGACGACGCGTTCTCGGTCGAGAAGCTCGAGGGCGGGAAGCTGCGCGTGGGCGTGCACATCGCGGCCCCGGCGCTGTGGTTCGGCCGCGGCCATGGGCTGGAGGCGATCGCGCGGGAACGGCTCTCGACCGTGTACTTCCCCGGCGGCAAGATCACCATGCTGCCCCCCGAGGCGATCGAGCGCGCCACGCTCGCCCAGGGCGCGCACGTGGCGGCGGTGTCGCTCTACCTCGTCGTGGACGCCGCGAGCTGCGCGATCGAGTCGGCCGAGTCGCGGCTCGAATGGCTCCAGGTGGCAACCAACCTGCGCATTGCCGAGGTCGAGACTCGCCTCGACGAGGAGGCCGTGGCGCGCGGCGCCGTGCCGGGCGCCCACGGCGAGGAGCTCCTCGCCCTCTGGCGCCTCGCGCGCGCGCTGAAGGCGCTGCGTGGCGCGGGGAACGAGGCGCCCGACCGCATCGACTACAACATCAAGGTCGACGCCGGGCGCGTGACGATCGAGCCGCGCCGGCGCGGGTCGCCCGTCGACACGCTGGTGGCCGAGCTGATGATCCATGTGAACGCGACGTGGGGGAGGCTGCTCGCCGAACGCGGCTTCGACGCCATCTACCGCAACCAGAAGGGCGGCAAGACGCGAATGGAGGTGGAGGCGGGCGCCCACGAATGGCTCGGCGTCTCGCACTACGCGTGGGCGAGCTCGCCGCTGCGCCGCTTCAGCGACCTCGCCAACCAGCGCCAGCTGGTGGCCCTGCTCGCCGGGCGCGAGCCCGCCTATTCGCGCGAGGAGCTCGCCGGCGCCGCGCGCGATTTCGAGACGGCCTACGACGCCTATGCCGAGCACCAGCGGGGGCTCGAGCGCTACTGGTGCCTCAAGTACCTGGTCCAGGAAGGCATCGAATCGGCCGCGGCCACGGTCCTGCGCGAAGAGCTCGTGCGCGTCGACGGGATGCCCCTGGTGTGCCGGGCGATCGGCCTGCCCCCCTCGGCGCCGGGCGAGCGCGTGCGCGTGGCCTTCGGCGAAGTGGACCTCTGGGGCGCCAATGTCCTCGCGCGCTACGCGGGGAAATGACACAATTCAGGTTCATGGCGAGTCCCGTTCGACCTTCGTAGCGCCTGCCGATGCAGTTGAGGCAGCCCTCCCCCGACGCCCTCGTCTCCTTCTCGGACTTCCTGCTCGAACGCTTCGGCCTCGTCGCGACGATGCAGGTCGCGATCCTCGCCTCCATCGCCGTGCACGCCTTCGCGATCGTGGGGCTCGGGATCAAGTGGATCCGGCCCCTGGGGTTCGACGAGCCGCACAACGTGATGGACGTGATCCTGGTGAACTCCAAGAGCGCGGCCAAGCCCGTGAAGGCCGACGCGCTCGCCCAGGCGAACCTGGACGGCGGCGGCAACACGGACCAGAAGGTGCGCGCGAAAAGCCCGTTTCCCGCCCTCGAGCCGAAGGAACCGAGCCCGGAGCTCAAGGCCGCCGAGGCGCGCATGAAGCAGCTCGAGGACGAGGCGAAGGAGCTGATGACGACGCTCAAGTCGCGCCAGGCCGTGGCGCCGGCCGAGGTGTCGCCCCAGCCCGACGCGGCCAAGGGGGACGCCGAGGCGCGCGACCTCGTGCAGAAGAGCATGGAGATCGCCCGCCTCGAGGCGCAGATCGCGCACGAGCACCAGGCCTACCAGCAGCGGCCCAAGCGCACCTTCATCGGCGCGCGAGCCACCGAATACCGGTTCGCCCAATACGTCGACAACTGGCGCGTGAAGATCGAGCGCATCGGCAACCTCAACTACCCCGAGGAGGCGCGCGCCCGCGGCATCCACGCCTCGCTGCAGCTCACCGTGGCGATCAAGGCCGACGGCGAGGTCGAGAGCGTGGAGGTGAACCGCTCGTCGGGCTACAAGTTCCTCGACCAGGCCGCGATCCGCATCGTGCGGCTCGCCTCGCCCTTCGATCCGTTCCCCGCGAACATCCGCGCCGACACGGACATCCTGCACATCACGCGCACCTGGACCTTCACCAAGGCCGACCAGATCATCGCCGAGTGACGCTTTCGTAGAGGGCGAGCGCCCTTTGGCGCTGCACGGCATGGTCCACGATGGGCGCGGGGTAGTCGCGGCCGATCCGGCATCCGCAAGCTTCCTGCTCGGCGCGGCCCAGGGTCCACGGCTCGTGCACGCCGCTCGCCGGCACGTCCTTCAGCTCGGGAACGTAGCGCCGGATGAAGCGCCCCTCGGGGTCGAACCGCTTCGACTGGGTGACCGGGTTGAAGATGCGGAGCCAGGGCTGCGCATCGCACCCGGTGGAAGCGGCCCATTGCCAGTTGCCGTTGTTCGCCGCGAGGTCGTAGTCGTTGAGCCGCACGGCGAAGAGCTGCTCGCCGCGGCGCCAGTCCACCAGCAGGTCCTTCACGAGGAACGAAGCCGCCACCATGCGCAGCCGGTTGTGCATGTAGCCCGTGGCGTTGAGCTGCCGCATCGCGGCATCCACGAGCGGGTAGCCGGTTCGCCCCTCGCTCCAGGCGGCGAAGGCCTCGTCGCCCCCGGGCCAGCGGATGGCGTCGTACTCGGGCCGGAACGACCCCTCCACGACATGCGGGTAGTGCCAGAGGATCTGGAAGAAGAAATCGCGCCATGCGAGCTCCGAGAGCCACGTGGCGGCGCCGGCGCCACGGCGCGCGAGCGCGAAGCGAGCCAGCTCGCGCACCGATACCGTGCCGAAGCGGTTGTGCACGGAAAGGTAGGAGACGCCTTTTACGGCGGGGAAGTCGCGGGCCCGGGCGTAGCGCGCGATGCGCTGGGTGAAGTCCTCGAGCGCGCCGCGCGCACCGCGCATGCCGGGGGTGATGCCGAGCTCGCCCAGGTTCGTCGCCGCGAAGCCGAGGGATTCCAGCGAAGGCATCTCGCAGGCGAAGTCCGGGCGGGCAAGGGCGCGCGCATGCTTGCCCACCGGGTAGGCCCGGGCGTAGAACGCGTCCCCGAGCTTCGCGAGCCACGCGTTGCGATAGGGCGTGAAGACCGCGAAGGGGCGGCCCGCCTGCGAGAGCACCTCGTCCTTCTCGAAGACCACGTGATCCTTCGCGAGGTGCATGCGCCGCCCGTCCGCCTCCAGCGCTGCGCCCACCGCCTCGTCGCGCGCGAGGGCCTGCGGCTCGTAGTCCCCGTTGGCGAAGACGGCATCGACGCCCAGCCGGCGCGCGAGCGCGGGGATCTCGACTTTCGCCTCGCCGTGCAGCACGGCCAGGTCGCCGCCGCGCCGGCGCAGGGCCTGCCGGAGCTCCGCCACGCTTGCGTGGATGAACTCCACGCGGCGGTCGGCGGGCGCGGGGAGCGCCCCGAGGATCGCGGTGTCGAACACGAAGGCGCAGTAGACGCGCGAGGCGGACTTGAGCGCGTAGTACAGGGAGGCGTTGTCCTCGTCGCGCAGGTCGCGGCGGAACCAGTGCAGGGCCGATCGGTACGCGGGCACGGTCGAGGAACCTCGGGGGGCGAATTTGAGCCAAATGGCGCGAAGGATTAAAATACGCGACCGGTGGCCAATGCAAACGATCAACCTGACCAGCCACTTCCTCATCGCCATGCCGGCGATGGCGGACCCGAATTTTTCCCGGACCCTCACCTTCATCTGCGAGCACAACGAGCGCGGCGCCCTGGGCATCGTGGTGAACCGCCCCATCGACGTGACGCTCGCCGCGCTCTTCCGCCAGGTGGAGATCGCGCTGCCCGAGTCGCCGCTCGGGGAGCAGCCGGTCTTCTACGGGGGCCCGGTCCAGTTCGACCACGGCTTCGTCCTGCACCGGCCCGTGGGCGCGTGGAAATCGACCCTCCCCGTGGGCGACATCGGCCTCACCACCTCGCGCGACATCCTCGAGGCGATGGCCGCGGGCAGCGGCCCGCGCCAGCAGCTCGTGGCGCTGGGCTATGCCGGGTGGGCGCCGGGCCAGCTCGAGGACGAGATCCAGCGCAACGGCTGGCTCACGGTGCGCGCGGACCTGGGCCTCATCTTCGACGTCCCGCCGGAGGCGCGCTACGAAGCGGCGATGCACACCCTGGGGATCTCCGCGGCCAACCTGTCCGAGGAGGCTGGGCACGCGTGATCGCAGCGCCGGAGACCGCGCCCACCCACGGCGGCCACGGCGCGGCGAGCGGCGCGATTTCCGGGACGGTGCTGGGATTCGACTATGGCGCGCGGCGCTTGGGCGTGGCGGTGGGCGAAACCTCGACGCGCATCGCGAGCCCCCTGGGCGCCGTCGATGCCACCGCCTACGAGCCGCGCTTCGCGGCGATCGACGCGTACGTGAAGGAGTGGAGGCCCGTCGCGTTCGTCGTGGGCCAGCCGCGCCACGCCGACGGCTCGCCCCACGAGGTGGCCCGCCTCGCCGCGAAGTTCGCGCGACGCCTCGCCGCCCGCTACAAGCTTGCCGTGATGATGGTGGACGAGACGCTCTCCTCGGCCGAGGCCGAAAGGCAGCTGCGCGAGTCGGGCACGCGCGCCACCCGCAAGGCCGGCGTGGACGCGCTCGCCGCCTCCTTCATCCTGCAAACCTTCCTCGACCAGCCGGAGGGCCATGAGCGCATCGCTCCCTGATCCCGAGGCGCTCGTCGCCGCGATGGTGCAGCAGATGCGCGGCCAGCTCGCGCCCGACGCCGTGCTGGTGGGCATCTACACCGGCGGCGCATGGGTGGCCGAGCGGCTCAATCGCGCGCTCCTGCCCGGCAAGCCCCTGGGGCTGCTCGCCGTCACGCTGCACCGCGACGACTTCGGGCGCATCGGGCTGCACCACGAATCGCGCCGCAGCCAGATCCCGTTCCCCGTGGACGGCCGCGAGGTCGTGCTGGTGGACGACGTGCTCGGCACCGGGCGCACGGTGCGCGCGGCGATCAACGAGCTCTTCGACTTCGGGCGGCCGCGCGCCGTGCGGCTCGCCATCCTCGCCGACCGCGGCGGGCGCGAGCTTCCGGTCGCTGCGGACTTCCTCGGCGCGAAGGTGGACGTCGCCCCCGACGAGGACCTGGTGCTGTCCAACGAAAGCGGCCGGCTGCGGCTCGCCGCGGTGAAGCGGCCATGAGCCCCATGTCGCGCCACGACGTGCAGGTGGGCCCCGATGGGCGCCTCAGGCACCTGCTCACCACCGAGGGCCTCGCACCGGAGCTCGTGCGCCACATCCTCGACACGGCCGACCAGTTCGTCTCGGTGGGCGAGCGCGACGTGAAGAAGGTGCCGCTGCTGCGCGGCAAGACGATCTTCAACGTGTTCTTCGAGAGCTCGACGCGCACGCGCACGACGTTCGAGATCGCCGCCAAGCGCCTGTCGGCCGACGTGATCAACCTCAACGTGGGGGTTTCCTCCACCTCGAAGGGCGAGACGCTGCTGGACACGGTGTACAACCTCCAGGCGATGGACGCCGACATGTTCGTCGTGCGCCACTCGCAGTCGGGCGCCGCGCACCTCATCGCGCGCCACGTGCGCCCCGGCGTGGCCGTGATCAACGCGGGCGACGGCCGCCACGCGCATCCCACGCAGGGGCTGCTCGACGTCTACACGATCCGCCACTACAAGAAGGATTTCTCCGGGCTCACCGTCGCGATCGTGGGCGACGTGCTGCACTCGCGCGTGGCGCGCTCGCAGATCCACGCGCTCAAGACGCTCGGCGTGCCGGACCTGCGCGTGATCGGGCCCAAGACGCTCTTGCCCGCCCAGGTCGAGCGCCTCGGCGTGCGCGTGTTCAACGACATGGCCGAGGGCATCCGCGGCTGCGACGTGGTGATCATGCTGCGGCTGCAGAACGAGCGCATGAACGGCGCGCTCCTGCCCTCCGCAGGCGAGTTCTTCAGGTGCTACGGGCTCACGGCCGAAAAGCTCGCGCTCGCGAGGCCCGATGCGATCGTGATGCACCCGGGCCCCATGAACCGCGGCGTGGAGATCGATTCCCCGGTGGCCGACGGGCGCCAGAGCGTGATCCTGCCGCAGGTGACCTTCGGCATCGCGGTGCGAATGGCCGTGATGTCGATGCTGGGGTCGCAGGCATGAGGATCGAGATCCGCGAGGCGCGAGTGGTCGATCCGGCCGCCAACCGCGACAAGCCCGGCTCGATCTTCATCGCCGACGGGCGCATTGCCGCGCTCGACCGCGCGCCCGAGGGCTTTCGCGCCGACGAGACCATCGACGCGAAGGGCCTCGTGGCGTGCCCGGGGCTGGTGGATCTTTCGGCGCGCCTTCGCGAGCCGGGCTTCGAGTACAAGGCGACCCTCGAATCGGAGCTGGGCGCGGCGGCCGCGGGCGGCGTCACCACGCTCGCCTGCCCGCCCGATACCGACCCGCCGCTCGACGAGCCGGGCCTGGTGGAGATGCTCAAGCGCCGCGCATCGAGCCTCGACCTCGTGCGCGTGTACCCGCTCGGCGCGCTCACCGTGGGGCTCAAGGGAGAACGGCTCGCCGAGATGGCCGAGCTCACCGACGCGGGCTGCGTCGGGTTCTTCCAGGGCAACACGCCGCTTCCCGATGCTTCCACGCTGCTGCAGGCGATGCGCTACGCGGCGACCTTCGGTTACACCGTGTGGCTTCGCCCGCAGGATGGGGCGCTCGCGCGCGGCGGCGTGGCGCACGAGGGCGAAGTGGCCACGCGCTTGGGGCTTCCCCCCGTGCCGGTGGTGGCGGAGACGATCGCCGTGCGCACCATCGTCGAGCTCGCCGAGGCGACCGGCGCGCGCGTGCACCTGGCGAGGCTCTCGAGCGCGGCGGGCGTGGCCCTCGCCGCCGAGGCGAAGGCGCGCGGCTTGCCGGTCACCTGCGACGTGGCCGTCCATCACCTGCATTTGTGCGACCGCGACATCGGCGACTTCGATGCGCAGTGCAACCTCGCGCCGCCGCTGCGCGATCCGTCGGATCGGGCGCGGCTGCGCGCCGCGCTCGCCGACGGCACGCTCGACGCGGCGTGCTCCGACCATACGCCGGTGGACGACGATGCCAAGCAAGTCCCGTTCGGCGAGGCCGAGCCGGGCGCCACCGCGCTCGAGCTCTTGCTGCCCCTGGTGCTGCAATGGGGGCGGGAATCGAAGCTGCCCATGGCGCAGGCCCTGGGAGCCGTGACCCACCGCCCCGCGCGAGTGCTCGGCGTCGCGGCCGGGACGCTTGCCGTGGGCGCGAGCGCCGACGTGTGCCTCTTCGATCCCGACGGATCCTGGATCGTGCGCCCCGAGGCGCTCGCGAGCCAGGGCAAGAACACCCCGTTCATGGGCCTCGAGCTCACCGGGCGGGTGGTGCGCACGCTGGTCGGCGGGCGCACCGTGCACCGCGCCTGACACGGCCGCTTTCCCGGAGACCCTCGATGTCCAATCCGCTGCTCGACTTTTCCTCGCTTCCCCGCTTCGCCTCGGTGCGTCCCGCCGACGTCGCTCCCGCCGTGGACGAGCTCACCGCCCAGGGACGCGCCACGATCGAATCGCTCGCCGCGCGCGATGCCACGCCTACGTGGGAAGGCTTCGTGGCGCCGCTCGACGATGCCAACGAGCGGCTCGCGCGCGCGTGGTCCCAGGTGAACTACCTCAACGCGGTGGTGAACACGCCCGAGCTTCGCGACGCATACAACGCCTCGCTGCCGAAGGTCACGCAGTACTTCTCCGAGCAAGGGCAGGACCAGCGCCTCTATGCGGGGTTCAAGGCGCTCGCCGCGACGCGCGAGCATGCGGCCGCCACGCCCGCGCGCCGCCGCTACGTGGACCTGCAGCTGCGCGATTTCCGCCTCGGGGGCGCGGAGCTTGCGCCGCCCGAGAAAGCGCGCTTCCTCGCCATCCAGGAGGAGCTCGCGAAGCTCGCCTCGCGATTCCAGGACAACGTGCTCGATGCGACCAACGACTTCGGCCTTTACGCGACGGATCCGGCCGAGCTCTCGGGCATTCCGGCCGACGTGCTGGAGACGGCCCGCGCGGCGGCCGCGAAGGAGGGCCGCGAAGGCCACAAGCTCACGCTGCACATGCCCTGCTACATGCCGGTGATGCAGTACGCCGACCACCACGGGCTGCGCGAGCGCATGTACCGCGCCTACGTGACGCGCGCCTCCGAGCTCGGCAAGCCCGAGTGGGACAACACCGCGATCATCCGGCGCCTCCTCGAGCTGCGCGCCGAGGCCGCGCGCCTGCTGGGCTACGAGTCCTACGCGCACGTCTCGCTCGCCTCGAAGATGGCCGCCTCGCCGCGCGAGGCGCTGCAGTTCCTCGAGGATCTCGCGAAACGCTCCAGGCCCTTCGCCGAGCGCGACATGGAGGAGGTGAAGGCGTTTGCCCGCGAGGAGCTCAACCTCGCCGAGGTTCGCGCCTGCGACGTCGCCTACGTGAGCGAGAAGCTGCGCCAGCGCCGCTACTCGTTTTCGGACCAGGAAGTGAAGCAGTACTTTCCGGAAGATGCCGTGCTGGCGGGCATGTTCCGGGTTGTCGAAACCCTCTATGGAATCCGCATCCGGCCGGCCGAGGCCGAGACGTGGCATCCCACGGTGCGCTTCTTCGAGATCCTCGACGCCGGGGGCGCGCGCATCGGCCGGTTCTACCTGGACCTCTATGCCCGCGAGGGCAAGCGCGGCGGGGCCTGGATGGACGACGCCATCAACCGCCGGCGGCTGGGCAACACGGTCCAGACGCCCGTCGCCTTCCTCACCTGCAACTTCTCCGCGCCCGTGGGCGGCAAGCCCGCGATCTTCACGCACGCCGAGGTGAACACGCTCTTCCACGAGTTCGGCCACGGGCTGCACCAGCTGCTCACGCAGGTCGACGAGCTCGGCGTCTCGGGCATCAGCGGCGTCGAGTGGGACGCGGTCGAGCTGCCCAGCCAGTTCATGGAGAATTTCTGCTGGGAGTGGGACGTGGTCGCGCCCATGACGCGCCACGTGGACACGGGCGAGCGCATCCCGCGCGCGCTCTTCGAGCGCATGCTCGCGGCGAAGAACTTCCAGGGCGGCATGGGCTTCGTGCGACAGCTCGAGTTCGCGCTCTTCGACATGCGCCTGCACTACGACTTCGATCCGGCCCGCGGCGACATCCTCGCGCTGCTGGAGCGCGTTCGCGCCGAGGTCGCGGTGGTCCGCCCGCCCGCGTACAACCGCTTCGCCAACCAGTTCTCGCACATCTTCGCCGGCGGCTACGCGGCGGGCTACTACAGCTACAAGTGGGCCGAGGTGCTTTCGTCGGACGCGTACGACGCCTTCGAGGAGGCGGGTGTGCTCAACCCCGAGGTGGGCGCGCGGTTCCGGCGCGAGGTGCTCGCCCGCGGCGGAAGCCGCCCGGCGCTGGAGTCGTTCGTCGCCTTCCGCGGCCGCACCCCGCGGATCGACGCGCTTCTGCGTCATAATGGAATGACGGCCGTTTCCGGGGCCGGGGGGGCGTGAAGACGATGAAGACGCAGATCGCACTGTGCCTTTTCGCGGCGGCCATCGCGGTGCAGGCTTCCGCGCAGACCAACGTGTACAAGTGGACCGACAAGGACGGCAAGGTCCATTTCACCGACACGCCGCCGCCCCCGGAGGCGAAGGACGCGCAGCAGAAGCGCATGGGCGGCGGCGGCGGCGAGGATACGCAGCTGCCGTACGCCACGCAGCTCGCGGCGCAACGCAATCCCGTCACGATCTTCACGGGCACCGACTGCGGCGATCCCTGCGCGCGTGGGCGCGACCTGCTCACGCGCCGCGGCGTGCCCTACGCCGAGCGCGACGCCCAGAACAACCCCGCCGACCAGGAAGCGCTCAAGAAACTGGTGGGCGGCCTCGACGTTCCCACGCTCGTGATCGGCGAGAGGTCCACCAAGGGCTACGACGAGGACAGCTGGCAATCCGCGCTCGACGCCGCGGGCTACCCGCGCACGCGCCTGCCCGGGCAGGCGCCGCTGCGCCAGCCGCCGCCGCCGGCGGCACCCGCCAAGCCCGCCGAGGGCGCGCCCGCGAGCCAATAGCGAAAGGGCCGTCTTCCATGAAGGTCGAGGAACCGATCGCGCGCTTGCGCGCCTACGGCGTCCTCGATCCGGACCAGGCCCTGCCCGCGCTCGACGAGCTGGTGCGCCGCGCGCAGGACGTGGCGGCTTTCCCCATGGCGTGGCTTTCCTTCTTCGACGGCAAGCGCGAGCGCCTGCGTGCCCGCTCCGGGGTCTCCTTCGCCTACCTGCCCCGCGAGCAATCGTTCGCCTTCGCGCACGAGGCCCCGCACGAGCCGATCTTCATCGAGGACCTCACGCGCACCGAGCACGCCACGCACGAGCTCGTGGCCTCGGGGCCGCGCGCCCGCTTCCTCGGCGTCCTTCCGCTCGCGGCCCCCGACGGTTTCGTGGTGGGCGCGCTCACGGTGCTCGACGCCGTGCCGCGGCGCCTTCGCGCCGACGAGCGCACCGCGCTCGCCAACATCGCCTCGCTTGCGATGGCGCGCCTGGAGGCGAGGCGCGATGCGGGCGAGGCCTCGCGCGCGGCGCAGCCCGCCGGGAAGCCCGCCGCCGACCGGTTGGAGGAAGAAACGCGCCAGCGCCGTGCCCTGGAAGTCGAGCTGCAACGCGAACGGGAATTCTCCGAGGCGGTGCTGGGCAGCCTCGCGGGCGCGTTCTTCCTGGTCTCCTCGGAAGGCGTCATCGTGCGCTGGAACGCGGCGCTCGCGGCCGCGCTGGGGAGCACCGCCGCGGAGATCGGCAGCATGCACCCACTCGATTTCATCTCCGGGCGCGACCGCGCCGCCGTCGAGGCGGCGATGCGCGAGGTGTTCGAGCAGGGGCGCGAGATGGCCCTCGAGGCCGAGATCGTCGATCGCGCCGGCAACGTGCGGCCCTACGCCCTCTCGGGGCGCGCGCTGCGGGTGGCCGACCGTACGTACCTCGTCGGCGTCGCGCGCGACATCACGCTGCGCAAGCGCACGGAGCGGCAGATGGCGCGGGCCAAGGAGCGCCTCGACCTCGCGCTCACCGGCTCCAACCTCGCGCTGTGGGATTGGGACCTGCGCACCGACAAGGTCTATTTCAACGAGAGCTGGTCCACCCTCATCGGGACCCAGCCGCGCGAGTCCACGTTCGACGGCAAGGACGTGGCGCTCTGGAACCACCCGGACGACCGCCAGGTGTTCGCCGCCGCGCTCGGCAACGCCGTGAAGGGCGTGAGCGAGGTGTTCGACTGCGAGTACCGCGTGGCCAACTCCGCGGGCGAGTGGATCTGGATCCATTCGCGCGGGAAGGTCACGCAGCGCGACGAGTCGGGGCGCGCGTTGCGGCTCACGGGGACTTCCACCGACGTCACGAAGAGGAAACGGGCCGAGGAGCGCGCCGAGTACCTCGCCACGCGCGACGCCCTCACGGGGTTGCCGAACCGCGTGCTGCTCCACGACCGCCTCGAGCAGGCGGTGTTCAACGCCGCCCGCCACCGCAGCGGCTTCGCGTTCATGTTCATCGACCTCGACCGCTTCAAGACCATCAACGACTCGCTGGGCCACCAGGTGGGCGACGAGCTGTTGAAGCGCGTGGCCGCCCGGCTCACCGCGTGCGTGCGCGCCACCGACACGGTGGCGCGCCTGGGCGGCGACGAGTTCGCCGTGATCCTGGAGAACCTGGGCGGGAGCGGCGACGACGAGGGCGCGCAGCAGGTGGCCGAGAAGATGATCGCCGCCATGGGCGCGCCGATGCTGATCGAGTCGCAGCACCTGTCCACCTCGTGCTCGATCGGCATCAGCCTCTACCCGGGCGACGGCAAGGACAGCGCCTCGCTCATGAAGAACGCCGACGTGGCGATGTACTACGCCAAGGAGAAGGGGCGCAACAACTACCAGTTCTTCTCGGGCGAGATGAACTCGCGCGCCCAGGAGCGCCTGGCGGTGGAGAACTACCTGCGCCTGGCACTGCGGCGCAACGAGCTCGTGCTGCACTACCAGCCGCGCATGACGGTGGACACGCGCGAGCTGGTCGGCGTGGAGGCGCTGCTGCGCTGGCAGCATCCGCGCCGGGGGCTCCTGGCGCCCGACCGGTTCATCGAGGTGGCCGAGGATTCGGGGCTCATCGTGCCCATCGGCGAGTGGGTGCTCGAGAACGCGTGCGCGCAGCTGCGGGCCTGGCAGCAGGCGGTGAAGCCCGGCTTGCGGCTCTCGGTGAACCTCTCGGTGGGCCAGGTGAACGACGGCGAGCGCCTTTACCGCTCGGTGGAATCGGCGATGCGCGACTCGGGCATAGAGCCCGGCACGCTGGAGCTCGAGCTCACCGAGTCGCACCTCATGCAGGACATCGACGAGAAGGCGGCGCTCCTCAACCGCCTGGGCGACCTGGGCGTGGGGCTCGCGATCGACGACTTCGGAACCGGCTACTCGTCGCTGTCGTACCTGAAGCGCCTGCCGGTGGATGCGATCAAGATCGACGGCTCGTTCGTGCGCGACATCGGCGACGACCCCAACGACGAGGCCATCATCAAGGCCGTGGTCGCGATGGCGCACTCGCTGCACCTGTCGGTGGTGGCCGAGGGCGTGGAGACGCAGGCGCAGCTGCAGGCGCTGCGCGAGCTGGGCTGCGACGAGTACCAGGGCTTCATCGAGAGCCCCGCGCTCGCGCCCGCCCTCTTCGAGAAGCGCTACCGCTAGTCGCTCGACTCGATCTTCAGGTCGCGCACCTTGCGCGTGAGCGTGTTGCGGCCGATGCCCAGCAGCCCCGCGGCCTCGATGCGACGCCCGCCGGTGTGCTGCAGGGCCTTGGCGATGAGCGCGCTCTCGAAGTCGCGCGTGAGGCTGTCGGCGATGCCCGACTCGCCGCGGGCGAGCCGGCTTGCGACCTCGCGCTCGAGCAGGCGGCGCCAGTCGCTCTCGGCGCTGGCCGCGGCCGCGTCGGCGCGAATCTCGGAGGGCAGGTCGGCCACGTCCACCACCTGGCCGGGCGCCATCACCGTGAGCCAGTGGCACACGTTCTCGAGCTGGCGCACGTTGCCCGGCCAGTCCTGCGCGGCGAGGTATTGCTGCGCGGCGGGCGTGAGGCGCTTTCCCTCGACGCCCAGCTCCCGCGCGCTCTTGGCGAGGAAGTGGCGCGTGAGCGACGCGATGTCGTCGCGCCGCTCGCGCAGCGGCGGCAGCCGCAGCCGGATCACGTTCACGCGGTGGTAGAGGTCCTCGCGGAACAGGCCCTGGCGCACGCGTGTCTCCAGGTCCTGGTGCGTGGCCGCGATCACGCGCACGTTGGCCGAGAGCGGCGTGTGCCCGCCCACGCGGTAGAACTGGCCGTCGGAGAGCACGCGCAGCAGCCGCGTCTGCAGCTCCGGCGGCATGTCGCCGATCTCGTCGAGGAAGAGCGTCCCGCCCTCGGCCTGCTCGAAGCGCCCGCGCCGCATCGACTGGGCGCCCGTGAAGGCGCCGCGCTCGTGGCCGAAGAGCTCGCTTTCGAGCAGGTCCTTGGGGATGGCCGCAGTGTTGATGGCGATGAACGCGCGCGAGGCGCGCGGGCTGTGGCGGTGCAGCGCGCGCGCCACCAGTTCCTTGCCGGTGCCGGATTCTCCCGTGATCAGCACCGTCGCTTGCGACTGCGACAGGCGCCCGATCGCGCGGAACACCTCCTGCATCGCCGGCGCCTGCCCGAGGATCTCGGGCGCCTGCGCCTCGGGGGCCGGCACGTCCCCGGGGCGGCGGCCCTGCTCGAGGGCGCGGCGCACCAGTTCCACCGCATGGTCCACGTCGAAGGGCTTGGGCAGGTACTCGAACGCTCCGCCCTGGAACGCGGCCACCGCGCTCTCCAGGTCCGAATACGCCGTCATGATGATGACGGGCGTGGCGGGCAGTCGCGACTTCAGCTCGCGCATGAATTCCAGGCCCGAGACGCCGGGCATGCGGATGTCGCTCACCACCACGTCGGGCGTCTCGGCGGAGAGCTGGTCGAGGGCCTCCTGCGCGGCGCCGAACGTGCGGTACTCGATGCCTTCGCGCGCAAGCGCCTTCTCGAACACCCAGCGGATGGAACGGTCGTCGTCGATGATCCACACCGGTTGCATGATGGCCTCGCGCGCTGTCAGGGTTGCCCCCGCGCCGCGCGCAGGGGAAGCAGGATGGTGAAGCGCGTCTCGCCGGGACGGCTCTCGAACTCGATGGTTCCGTCGTGCTGGCTCACGAAGCTTTGCGCGAGCGAAAGGCCCAGGCCCGTGCCGCCCTCGCGGCCGCTCACCAGCGGGTAGAAGATGCGGTCGGCGAGGGCCTCGGGCACGCCGGGCCCGTTGTCCTCGATCGACACCGCGATCGCGTGGCGGTAGCGGCAGCGCGCCACGGTCACCTGGCGCGCGATGCGCGTGGTGAAGCGGATCTCGCCCTCGCCCTGGGAGGCCTGGGCGGCGTTGCGCGCGACGTTGAGGATCGCCTGGATCAGCTGCTCGCGGTCGCCGTCGAGCTCGGGCAGGCTCGCGTCGTAGTCGCGCGCCACGCTGATGCGGGGGAATTCGGCCTCGACGAGCGTGCGCACGCGTTCCACGACCTCGTGGATGTTCACCGGCCCCACCTGCGGCAGCCGGCTCGGCGTGAGCAGCCGGTTCATCAACGCCTGGAGGCGGTCGGTTTCCTTCACGATCACCTGCGTGAACTCCGCGAGCTCCGCGTCGGCGAGCTCGCGCTCGAGCAGCTGCGCCGCGCCGCGGATGCCGCCCAGCGGATTCTTGATCTCGTGGGCGAGGTTGCGGATGAGCTCCCGGTTGGCCTGCTGCTGCTCGAGGATCTTGGCCTCGCGCGCGATGCGGCGCTGCTGCTCGAGCTCGCGCATCTCCAGCATGAGGCGCGCGTCGCCCGCCTCGACGGGCGTGATCGCGCAGCTCACGTGCACGCGCTCGCCGCCCACTTCCAGCTCGAGGTCGTGCTCGTTCAACCCCGCTTCGGCGTGCAGCGCCTGGCGCAGGCGCTCGATCAGCTCGCTGTTGCCGGGCAGCGCCCTTTCGATCGGCGCACCGATGAAGTGCTTGCGCCCGTGGGCGAGCAGCGTCTCCGCGGCGGGATTTGCGTAGGTCACCTGCAGTTCCTCGTCCAGCATCAGCACGGCGGTCGAGAGCATCTCGAGGCCCGCATGCGGCGTCACGGCGCGGGCTCGTCGTACGATCCGCAGAAAGCAATGAGCGCGCCAGCCGGCACGGCCGGCACGGCGGCAGGAAGGAGTTGCCTGGGCCTGGGACTGCTGCGCGAGGCTAGGGCTTGAGCGCGCCTAGCTCTTTCTTGAGCGCCTCGATGTTCTTCTCGTGCTCGGCGGCGGTGGCTTGCAGGCCCCGTATGCGGCTCGAGGCCTTCTCGATGTTGTTGCGCATCTCGAGCGCCTGCTGGGCCGTGGGCTCGTTGGCCTGCTGGGCGGCGCGCACGGCGGCGACCAGCATTGGGTTCTGCTGCTCCTGGCTGAGCGAGTCGCGCACCTCGGTGAGCGATTGCTCCTCGCGTTGCAATTCGTCCTCGAGGATGCGGCGCCGGTCGTTGTCGCGCTTCCTCTGCAGTTGCGGCTCGATCGCCGCGAGCGTGGTCGTGGCGGCCAGCGCCGGCTTCACATCGGCCTTGGGCGTATCGAGGCGTTCCACGGTGGCGACGGCCGCCGGCTTGGCCGGTTGCGGCGCCGCGGGCGGCGGCACCGGCGTGGCGGGGACGAGCGTGAGGGGCTCGAGGTCCATCACCGTCGCGCCCTTCATGGGCTTGTTCGAGTAGGTGACGCGCCCGCTCTCGTCGACGAGCTTGTAGATCGTCGTCTGCGCAGCGGCGTTCATCGCCGCGACGACGGCCATGCCCGCGATCCAGACGAACCTCATGCCGCGCTCCCCGTCGCGTATTCGGACGGTCAGGATAGGGAGCGTTTTTCACAAAATCAATCAGATCAAGGAGATGGGGCCGGTTTGCGCAATAGGTTGTGGTTGGCGCAATCCCCGGACACAAGCCGGCCCCACGTCATTTCCTAGGCCGAGTAGTACATCTCGAACTCGATGGGGTGCGTGGTCATGCGGAACTTGGTGACCTCGTCCATCTTGAGCGCGATGTAGGCGTCGATCATGTCGTCGGTGAAGACCCCACCGCGCGTGAGGAATGCACGGTCTTTGTCGAGGTTGTCGAGGGCCTCGTCGAGCGACGCGCACGGGTGCGGCACCTTGGCGGCTTCCTCGGGCTCGAGGTCGTAGAGGTTCTTGTCGAGCGGGTCGCCGGGATGGATCTTGTTCTGCACGCCGTCCAGGCCCGCGAGCAGCATCGCCGAGAACGCGAGGTAGGGATTGGCCGTGGGATCGGGGAAGCGCACCTCGACACGGCGGCCCTTCGGGCTCGCCACGTACGGGATGCGGCACGAGGCCGAGCGGTTGCGCGCGGAGTACGCGAGGTTGATCGGCGCCTCGAAGCCGGGCACCAGGCGCTTGTACGAGTTGGTGCCGGGGTTCGTGATGGCGTTCAGCGCCTTCGCGTGCTTGATGATGCCGCCGATGTAGTACAGCGCGAAATCCGAAAGGCCCGCGTAGCCGTCGCCCGCGAAGAGGTTCTGGCCGCCCTTCCACACCGACTGGTGCACGTGCATGCCGGAGCCGTTGTCGCCGACCACGGGCTTGGGCATGAAGGTCGCGGTCTTGCCGTACGAGCGCGCCACGTTGAGCACCGTGTACTTGAGGATCTGCAGCCAGTCGGCGCGCTTCACGAGCGAGTTGAACTTCGTGCCGATCTCGTTCTGCCCGGGCGCGGCCACCTCGTGGTGGTGCACCTCGACCTCGACGCCCTGCTCCTCGAGCGCGAGGCACATCGCCGAGCGGATGTCCTGCTGCGAATCGACCGGCGGCACCGGGAAGTAGCCGCCCTTGACCGGCGGGCGGTGGCCCAGGTTGCCGCCCTCGAGCTTGAGGTCGGAGGACCACGGCGCTTCCTCGGAATTGATCTTCACGTAGCAGCCCGACATGTCCACCTTCCACTCGACCGAGTCGAAGATGAAGAATTCGGGCTCGGGCCCGAAGTAGGCGACATCGCCCAGCCCGCTCGACTTGAGGTACGCTTCGGCGCGCTTGGCGATCGTGCGCGGGTCGCGCTCGTATCCCTTGCCCGTCGACGGCTCGAGCACGTCGCACGTGAGCACGATCGTCGGCTCGTCATAGAAGGGATCCATGCGCGCGGAGTCGGGGTCGGGCATCAGCAGCATGTCGGAGGCCTCGATGCCTTTCCATCCCGCGATGGAGGAGCCGTCGAACGCGTGGCCGTCCTTGAACTTGTCGTCGCCGAACGCCTTCACGGGCACCGAGACGTGCTGCTCCTTGCCCTTGGTATCCGTGAAGCGCAGGTCGACGAACTTGACCTCGTTTTCCTTGATTGTCTTGAAGACGTCGGCGACTGCCATTGAATTTCTCCTGAGGATGGGAACTTGCCCTGAAATGGGGAATGTGCGGCCAAGCGAATGCCCGGACGACGCCTTTTAGCGAAAAACATGCCACGCCGGATGACCAGCAACCCTTTGATTCTCGGTAATTTAAACGGCAGGAACGCCAGCGGATGCACCATGGGCGTGCGTAATGTCTCAAACAGCACCAGTGTAGTGCAATCGCTCCAACAACGCACCGCGGTGCGCCCATACTATTAAATTATCGGTGACCATGGACCGCTACGCCGTCATCGGCCATCCCGTCTCGCATAGCCTCTCGCCGCGCATCCACGCGCTCTTCGCAATACAGGAGCGGCAGCAGCTCGAGTACGGCACGATAGAGGCGCCGCTCGCGGGATTCGCGGCCGCCGCACGCGCGTTCTTCGAAGGCGGCGGGCGCGGCGCCAACGTGACGTTACCTTTCAAGGTCGATGCCCTGGAGTTCGCCGCGCGCGCGAGCGAGCGGGCCACGCTCGCCGGCGCCGCCAACTTCCTCGCGATGCGCGAGGGCCGCGTCGAGGCGGACAACACCGACGGCGCCGGGCTGGTGACGGATCTCGCGCGCAACCTCGGCGTGGAAATCGCGGGCGCGCGCATCCTGCTGCTCGGCGCGGGGGGCGCCGCGCGCGGCGTGATCGCGCCGCTGCTTGCCGCGCGGCCGCGGCTTCTGCTCGTCGCGAACCGCACGGCCGGACGCGCGCGCGAGCTCGCTTCGCGATTCACGCCGCTGGGTGCGATCGAGGCGGCTGGGCTCGAGGCCGTGCCCCGCGATCGTTTCGACCTCGTGCTGAACGCGACCTCCACTTCCGTGCATGGCGAAGAGCTCGCGATCGCGGACGAGGTGCTCGCGCACGCCGGACTCGCCTACGACATGGCGTACGGTCCCGCGGCCGCGCGGTTCGTCTCCCGCGCCCAGGCGGCCGGCACGCGCGCGTGCGACGGCCTGGGCATGCTGGTCGAGCAGGCCGCGGAATCGTTCCTTCTCTGGCGCGGGGTGCGCCCCGACACGAAGGCGGTGCTCGCCGGGCTGCGTTCGCTTCCACGGTGAAGAAGCTCGCGCGGCTCGTCGCCTGGTTGGCCGCTGCCGCCGCCGCGGTCTTCCTCGCGGTGCAGCTTTCCTACCTCGCGCGGCTCTGGTGGTGGATCGACCACAATCCTTCCGCCACCGCGTTCATGGCGGCGCGCCTGGAGGAACTGCGCGGACACGATCCGAAGGCGAAGATCTCGCAGCAATGGGTGCCGTACGAGCGCATCTCCATGAGCCTCAAGCGCGCCATCGTGGTGGCCGAGGACTCGCGCTTCGTGGACCACGAGGGCTTCGACTGGGACGCCATCGAGAAGGCACGCGAGAAGAACAAGGCGCGCGGCAAGGTGGTGGCGGGCGGCTCCACCATCTCCCAGCAGCTCGCCAAGAACCTGTTCCTGTCGGCGAGCCGCACGCCGTGGCGAAAGGGCCAGGAAGCGATCATCACGGTGATGATCGAGCACCTGATGGACAAGCGCCGCATTCTCGAGATCTACCTCAACGTGATCGAATGGGGCGAGGGCGTGTTCGGCGCCGAGGCGGCGGCGCGCCACTACTTCGGCACGACGGCCGCGGCGCTCAAGCCCGAGCAGGCCGCGCGACTCGCCGCGATCGTGCCCAATCCCCGCTTCTACGACCGCAACCGCAACACGCCGTGGATCGCGCGCAAGACCGGGATCATCCTCGCGCGCATGCCGGCGGCCGAAGTCCCGTAGCCCATGCGGCTCTTCTTCGCGCTGTGGCCCCCCGATGCGGCGCGTGCGAAGCTCGCCCGCCTTGGCGAGGGCCTCGCGCGCGAAGCGCAGGGCAGGCCCATTCCTGCCGCGAAGCTCCACGTGACGCTCGCCTTCCTCGGCGAAGTAACGGCCGATCGCCTCGAGGCGGCGCGCGAGGCGGCCGCGCGGTCGCCGGGCGCGGGATTCCGCATCGCGATCGACAGGATCGGATCCTTCCGCGACGCCCACATCGCGTGGGCGGGCTGCTCCGAGACCCCCACGGCGCTGATCGACCTCCAGGCGCGCCTTGCGGCCGAGCTGCGCGCGGCCGCCTTCGGGCTGGAGGAACGCCGGTTCACCGCGCACGTGACCCTCGTGCGGCGCGCGGCCCGCCCGGTCCCGCCGGCTGCGGTCCCGGCGATCACCTGGACGGCGCGTGACTTCGCGCTGGTCCGTTCCGACACGGGCCGCGGGACGTACACGGTGATGGAGGAATGGCGGCTCGGGAGCCGCTAGGGAAAGGAGCCCGCTTGCGAGGCGCTACCCGGCCGTATTGCCAGCCGCTTGCGCGGCACCGGTCGGGTCGCGCCTCGTGTACGGGTCCAGCCGCTTCACCTCGAGGGCGAGCCCTCTCAGGTCATCGGCTTGATCAGCGGCGTGATGACCGGGGTTACCGCCGGAGCCATGGGCTTTGCCATGGCCGGCGCCGCGCTCATCGCAGGCTTTCGCCTCGCCGCCTTCTTCTTCCTGGCCGGCTTCTTCTTGGCTTTCTTAGCTGGCCTTCTCTTCTTACTCTTCTTGCCGGCTTTCTTCTTGCCGGCCTTCTTCGATGACTTCTTCTTCGCTACGCGTTTTTTTGACGCGCGCTTCTTAGATGACTTCTTCTTGGCTTTTTTGGAGGATTTTTTCTTCGCAGCTTTTTTCTTCGCAGCCATGTGTTGCTCCTTTCAATGATTGACCGATTGTCTGACGTGCGGCCCACCCGACGGATGAGACTTCGCACTACCAAGCGTTCGGACTAGCATCGAACAAGTTGGTGAGCCGATTCTGGCCGAAATGCATCGTGTCAAGCATGACTATTTGATTCGACTCGATGCATTTTGGTGTCGGATCGACACCAAATGATCCCCGAACGCGCGTTTTCAGCGGGCGGGCGCCGTGTCGAGGCGTTTTTCGCCGGCGAAGAGCGATTGCGCGGTCTCTCGCGCGCGCACTTCGAGCATGCGCCCGGCGTCGACGAGCACTTCCGCCGGCCGCGGGCGCGAGTTGTAGTTGGATGCCATCACCATCGCGTAGGCGCCCGCCGACATCACCGCGAGCAGGTCGCCGGGCGCGATGGCCAGCTCGCGGTCGGTGCCCAGCACGTCCGCCGACTCGCACACCGGCCCCACCACGTCGAAGGCCTGCGTCTTGCCCGCGCGGGGGCGTACCGGGACGATCTCGTGGTACGCCTCGTAGAGCGCGGGGCGGATCAGCTCGCTCATCGATGCGTCCACCACGGCGAAGCGCTTCGCCTTGTCGAGCTTGAGGTACTCGACGCGCGTGAGGAGGACGCCGGCGCCGCCCACGATCGCGCGTCCCGGCTCGAGCAGCACCTGCAGCCCGCTTCCCGCGAAGCGCGCGGCGAGCCGCCGGCAATAGGCGCCGAAATCGAGGGGCTCCTCGTCGCGATAGCGGATGCCGAAGCCGCCGCCCAGGTCCACGTGCGAGAGCGCGATCCCCTTGGCCTGCAGGCTGCCAACCAGGTCGAGCACGCGCTCGAGCGCCTCGTCCAGCGGCGCCGGCTCCAGGATCTGCGAGCCGATGTGGCAGCCGATTCCCGCGATCTCGAGATGGCGCGCGGCCAGGATGCGGTCGTAGGCGGCGAGCGCGCGCTCGTGAGGGATGCCGAACTTGTTGGCGGCGAGCCCCGTGGAGATGTACGGATGGGTGCGCGCGTCCACGTTGGGATTGATGCGCAGCGACACCGGCGCGCGCTTTCCCATGGAGGCGGCAACGGCGTCCAGCCGCTCGATCTCGGGTTCGCTCTCCACGTTGAAGCAGCGGATGCCGGCGGCGAGCGCCTCGCGCATCTCGCTTTCCGACTTGCCCACGCCCGAGAAGATCACGCGGTCGGCCCGCCCGCCCGCGGCAAGCACGCGGGCGAGCTCGCCCCCCGAGACGATGTCGAAGCCCGCGCCCAGGCGCTGCAGCACGTCCAGCACCGCGAGGTTCGAGTTCGCCTTCACCGCATAGCAGACGAGGTGGTCGGCGGCGGCGAGGCCC
The DNA here is from genome assembly GCA_035519515.1 of Usitatibacter sp. Classification (GTDB taxonomy): domain Bacteria; phylum Pseudomonadota; class Gammaproteobacteria; order Burkholderiales; family Usitatibacteraceae; genus Usitatibacter. The sequence continues at coordinate 21,890 of DATIWC010000036.1, read as the reverse complement.
TGGTCGAACTCGCGGAAGGCGCGCTCGATCGCGGAGCGCGAATACACGTAGCAGGGCGTGCCGAAGCGGCGGGCGACCTCCTCGAGGGAAACGCCGTCCACGGACAGCACGAAATCGACGCGCGCGAACGCGCTCATGAGGCGGCCGGCGAGGGCTTCGCGGGCGGCGGCTCGGGCAGCTTCAACGGGCCCTTCTGGCCGCACGCGACCAGCGCGAGCGAGAGGGCGGCGGCGGCGAGGGCGCGTATCATCCCCGGCATTATGAATGAATCGGATTTCCACCGCGCCGTCGACGCGGTGCTCGCGCGCATCGAATCCTCGCTGGAAGACGCGGACGGCGTGGATGTCGATCTCGAGGCGGGGATCCTCACCGTCACTTGCGGCGACGGCAGCCGCGTGATCGTGAACCGGCAGACGCCCAACCGCGAGATCTGGGTGGCGGCGCGCTCCGGCGGCTTCCATTTCACCTCGCGCGAGGGCCAATGGCGCGACACGCGCAGCGGCGACGAGCTCTTCGCGTCGCTCGCGCGCGTGATCGAGTCCCAGGCGGGGTTCAAGCCGGCCTGGAAGTGACCTTTCGCGCGCTCCGGCGCCGAAAAAGGGCCGCAAAACGCTTCGCCGCGCCGTTGGTTTCGAGTCGATACGAAAAATCGGCGCCGCAAATCCTTGACTTTTCGGTATCGACCCGATACTAATGGCGGAACGCGGACGGTTCCGCCATGGAGGCGCGCCTGGACAAGAATCCGATCGTGCTCCTCGAGCTCGTGGAGCGGCTCGGCAACCTCATGCGGACCGAGCTTCGCAAGGCGGGGTCCGACGAGGGCTTGCAGCCGGTCCACCTTCAGGCGCTGGTCTATCTTAGCAAGGCCAACCGCTACTCGAATACCCCGCAGGCGCTCGCCGATTACCTGGGCCTCACCAAGGGCACCGTGTCGCAGACGCTGCTCCTGCTCGACCGGCGCGGCCTGATCGAGCGTTTCGAGGACGACATCGACCGGCGCGTGGTGCGGCTGCGCCTTTCGGCCGCCGGCGAGCGGCTCCTCTACGAGTCGCAGCCCGCGCTGCCCTGGCAGAACGCGACGCGCAACATCAGCCCCAACCGCATCCGCAACGCCGTCTCGGCGCTGCGCGAGGCGCTCGAGACCCTGCAGGAGGATAACGAGGGCACGATGTTCGGCGATTGCCAGACGTGCAGCTGGTCCCAGAAGCTTTCGCAGCGCATCTATCGCTGCGGGCAGATGGGCGACCGGTTGTCCGGCCCCGAGACCCGGAGGATCTGCCGCATCTACCGCGCGAAGGTGGAGGAGGCGGTCTAGAGGCGCTTGCGCGCCCGCTCGATGGCGGCGCGCACCGCGTCGGGCGCCGTCCCGCCCACGTGCGAGCGCGAGGCGGCCGAGCCCTCGGCCGTGAGCACCCCGCGCGCCGAGGCGTCGATGGCGGGTGAAATCGCGGCCAGCTCCGCGTCCGTCAGCGCCGCGAGGTCCTTGCCGGCCTGCTCCGCGGCGCGCACCGCGCGCGCGACGACCTCGTGGGCATCCCGGAACGCCATGCCGCGCTTCACCAGGTGGTCGGCAAGGTCGGTAGCCGTCGCGAAGCCTTCGGCGAGGGCCCGGCGCATGCGCTCGGGCCGCGGCTCGAGGCCGTTCAGCAGGCCGGCAAGCAGCGCAAGCACGTCGCGCAGCGTGTCGGCCGCGTCGAAGAGCGGCTCCTTGTCTTCCTGGTTGTCCTTGTTGTAGGCGAGGGGCTGGCCCTTCATCACCGTGAGCAGCGCCATCAGCGCGCCGTACACGCGGCCGGTCTTGCCGCGCATGAGCTCGGGGACGTCGGGGTTCTTCTTCTGCGGCATGATCGAGGAGCCGGTGCAGAACCGGTCGGCGATGGCCACGAAGCCGAACGCGGGGTTCGACCAGATGACGAGCTCCTCGGCCAAACGCGACACGTGCATCATCGCGATGGAGGCGCAGGCCAGGAATTCCAGCGCGAAGTCGCGGTCGGAGACCGCGTCCAGGGAGTTCTCGCAGACGCCGTCGAAGCCCAGCTCGCGGGCGACCGACTCGCGGTCGATCGGGAAGCTCGTGCCGGCGAGCGCCGCCGCGCCCAGCGGCAGGCGGTTCACTCGGCGCCGGCAGTCGGCCAGGCGCCCGGCGTCGCGGGTGAACATCTCGAAGTAGGCCATCAGGTGGTGGCCGAAGGTCACCGGCTGGGCGACCTGCAGGTGGGTGAAGCCAGGCATGAGCGTGCCGGCATGGCGTTCGGCGAGGTCCAGCAGCGCCTCGCGCACGCCGCGCAGAAGCTCAGCCGTCTCGTCGATCCGGTCGCGCAGCCAAAGGCGCAGGTCCGTGGCGACCTGGTCGTTGCGCGAGCGCGCCGTGTGCAGCCGCTTGCCGGCGTCGCCCACGAGCTCGGTCAGGCGGTGCTCGATGTTGAAGTGCACGTCCTCGCGCTCGATCGACCAGGCGAAGCGGCCCGCGCGGACCTCCTGCGCGATCTGCGCCATGCCCCGCTCGATCGCGGCGAGGTCGGCGTGCGTGATGATGGATTGGCGCGCCAGCATGCGCGCGTGGGCGAGCGAGCCGCGGATGTCGTGCTCGGCGAGGCGGCGGTCGAACGCGATGGAGGCGTTGAACCGCTGCGCGAGGCTGTCGAGCGGCTCGGAGAAGCGCCCCGACCACGCCTTACCGGGCCCTGTCGCGGGCGGCTTGTCGTCTTCTTGCATCGAAGCGGCGGCAATGGCCAAATGGGGAACCGTGGCGAGTATAAATCAGACGGGTGCGGCCATCCGGTTGCCGAACTTCTGCAACCTCGGGGTGATGCTGCGCTCGCTGCTCGCGGTGAACGTGCTGCTGGTGGCCGGGGCGATGATCCGGGCGCCTTCCATCGAGGGCCTCTGGTACGAATTCCTGCTCTTCGCCGCGCTGGGAGAGCCGCTCCTGATCCTGAGCCTCGTGGCGCTTTGCATCGCGCGCCCCTGGCTTCACGCAATGGGCTACCTCGGCGCGATCGCGCTCCTCGCGCTCTTCGAGCTGGGCGTCACCTGGGTGTTCTTCCACTTCACGCCCGACCTGGCGCTCTTCGAACATCACCCGATGTCGTACAGCCAGGTGGCCTTCCTCGTCCTCTTCGTGACCGCGGTGCTGCTCGCCTATTTCGACCTGCGCGCCCGCGCGCTCGCGCCGGCCATCGCGGAGGCGCGCATCCAGGCGCTGCAGGCGCGCATCCGCCCGCACTTCCTCTACAACAGCATCAACGCGGTGCTCTCGCTCATCCGCTCCGAGCCGCGCCGCGCCGAGCGGGCGCTGGAGGACCTCGCCGACCTCTTCCGCGTGCTCATGGCGGACAACCGCACGCTCGCGCCCGTCTCCAAGGAAGTGGAGCTCGCCAAGCAGTACCTCGCCCTGGAGTCGCTGCGCCTGGGCGAGCGCCTGCGGGTCACCTGGCGAACCGAGACCATGCCCGGGGATGCCCTCGTGCCGCCCCTCATCCTGCAGCCGCTGGTGGAGAACGCCGTGTACCACGGCATCGAGCCGTCGGAAGCAGGCGGCGAGATCGAGATCGACGTGGCGCTGCACGCCAAGCAGCTGGTGATGGAGCTGAAGAACCCCTTTCCCGGCGGCGGCCGGCATTCGTCGGGAAACCGCATGGCCATCGTCAACATCCGCGAGCGCCTGCAGCTGCACTTCGACGCGGAAGCGAGCATGCGCTCCGAGGTCAAGGACGGCACTTACAAGGTGACGATCCGCCTGCCGTACATCACCGAGGCCCCCGCCTGATGCTGGTCGAGAAGGACGTCGCCCGCATCCTCATCGCCGACGACGAGGCGCCCGCCCGCGCCCGCCTGCGCGACCTGCTCGACGAATGCCGCGAGAGCTTCCCGCTCGCCATCGTGGACGAGGCGCGCAACGGCCGCGAGGTCCTGGACGTGCTCAACCGCGAGAAGGTGGACATCGTCCTGCTCGACATCCGCATGCCGGAGATCGACGGGATGGAGGCCGCGCGCCACATCGCGGGCATGGAGAACCCGCCCGCCATCATCTTCACCACCGCGTTCGACTCGTACGCTCTCAAGGCCTTCGAGGTGAACGCGATCGACTACCTGTTGAAGCCCATCCGCGCCGAGCGCCTGCTCGGGGCGCTGAGCAAGACCCGCGCCGGGCCGCGCGTCACGCGGGAGGCGCTGGAGGCGGCGGCCAACCAGCCGCGCCGGCACCTCTCGGTGCACGAGCGCGGCAAGATCATCCTCGTGCCGCTCGCCGACATCCTCTACCTGCGCGCCGAGCTCAAGTACGTGACGGTACGCACGGCCCAGCGCGAGCACCTGGTCGAGGAATCCCTCACGCACCTCGAGGAAGAGTTCGCGGACGTGTTCGTGCGGGTGCACCGCAACTGCCTGGTGGCGCGCACGGCGATCGCCGGCTTCGAGCGCAATGCCGAGGAAAGCGAGTCGGGCTGGGCGGTGATCATCAAGGGCACCGGGGAAAAACTGCCCGTCAGCCGGCGCCAGCACCACGTGGTGAAGCAGTTCCGCTGACCGCTACTCCCAGTACGGCGGGTCCCCGAACGTCCTCTTCAGGAAATCGATGAAGAACTTCACCTTCGCCGGCAGCAGCCGGCGCTCGGGGTACACCGCGTAGATGTTGTTGCCCGGGAACGCGACGTCGTCCAGCACCGTGGCGAGGCGCCCGCGCTTCACCTCCTCGCTCACTTCCCAGGCGCTGCGCCACGCGAGGCCCTCGCCGGCGATCGCCCAGCGGGTGAGCACTTCGCCGTCGTTGCACTGCAGGGTGCCGCCCACCTTCACGGCCACGGGCTTGCCCTTCTCGAGGAAGTTCCACGAGTCCGCCACGCCGTCCTCGGTGCTGGTGACGAGGCAGTTGTGGCGGGCGAGGTCGGCCAGCACGCGCGGCTTGCCGGCGCGCTTGAAATAGGCGGGCGAGCCGCACACCACGCGATGGTTGCGCGCGAGCTTGGCCGCGATGAGGTCGGCGCTCTTCATGTCCGCGATGCGGATCGCGAGGTCGAAGCGCTCGTTCTTCAGGTCCACCAGCCGCTCCGACAGGTGCAGCGTGATGGCGAGGTGGGGATGCTCGGCGACGAACGCGGGCAGGTGCGGGGCGATGTGCTTGCGGCCGAAGGCGGTGGGCGCGGTGACGATGAGGCGCCCCGAGGCGCTCTTCGCGCCGGCGGAGAGCGAATCCTCCGCCTCGCGAAGCTCGGTTAGCACGCGGTGGCAATCCTCGTAGAACGTGGCGCCCTCGGGCGTGAGGGTGACCTTGCGCGTGGAACGCTTGAAGAGCTTGACCCCGAGGCGCTCCTCCAGCTGGTCGATGCGCCGCCCCACCATCGCCGGCGTGATGCCTTCCTCGCGCGCGGCGGCCGAGAGGCTTCCGCGCTGCGCGACCTCGACGAAGGTGGTGAGCTCCTTGAAGCGGTCCAAGCGCTAGGCGACGCCGGCTTCGGCCGCCTGGCGGTCGGCGTGGTAGCTCGAGCGCACCAGCGGGCCGCACGCGGCGTGGCTGAATCCCATCTTCGCGGCCTCGGCCTCGAACATCCGGAAGGTGTCCGGATGCACGTAGCGCGTGACGGGCAGGTGATGCTTCGAAGGCTGCAGGTACTGGCCGATGGTGAGCATCTCCACGTCGTGCTCGCGCAGGTCGCGCATCACCTGGAGGATCTCGTCGTCCGTCTCGCCCAGGCCCACCATCAGGCCCGACTTGGTGGGCACGGCGGCGTGGCTCGCCTTGAAGCGCTTCAACAGCAGCAGCGAATGGGCGTAATCGGAGCCGGGCCGCGCCTGCCGGTAGAGGCGGGGGACGGTCTCCAGGTTGTGGTTCATCACGTCGGGGGGCGCGGCCTCGAGGATCTCGATCGCGCGGTCCAGGCGCCCGCGGAAATCCGGCGTGAGGATCTCGATGCGCGTGGCCGGGGAGCGCTCGCGGATGGCGCGGATGCAGTCGACGAAGTGTCCCGCGCCGCCGTCGCGCAGGTCGTCGCGATCCACGCTCGTCACCACCACGTAACGCAGCTTGAGGCTGCCGATGGTCTCGGCGAGGTGCTTCGGCTCCTCGGGATCCAGGGGCAGCGGGCGGCCGTGCGCCACGTCGCAGAACGGGCAGCGGCGCGTGCACAGACTTCCCATGATCATGAAGGTGGCCGTTCCGTGCCCGAAGCACTCGCCGATGTTCGGGCAGGAGGCTTCCTCGCAGACGGTGTGCAGCTTCGCCGTGCGCAGCATCGACTTGATCTGGTTGAAGCGCTCGCCGCCGCCGGCGCGCACGCGGATCCACTCGGGCTTGCGCAGCGTCTCCGCGGGGACGATCTTGATGGGGATGCGCGCCGTCTTCGCGGCGCCTTTCTGCTCGACCTTCATTCCGGAAGGCATGTCTCGAGGTGCTGGTGCAGCTCTTGCTGCAGGTCTTTCATGCTAACACGCACGCCCAGGTCCTCGAGCCGGGTGCAGGCGAGGCCGGGGTAGCCGCAGGGGTCGATGCGCGCGAAGGGCGCGAGGTCGAGCGAGGCGTTGAGCGATACCCCGTGGTAGCTGCAGCCGCGCGCGATCCGAAGCCCGATGGCCGCGATCTTCGCGCCCGCCACGTACACGCCCGGCATCCCGGCCTGCCGCTCTCCGCGGATGCCGTGGTGGGCGAGCAGGTCGATGAGCGCCTGCTCGAGGCGGCGCACCAGCTCCTTCGCGCCCAGCTTGCGGCGTCGCAGGTCGAGCATCACGTACGCGACCGCCTGCCCCGGCCCGTGATAGGTCACCTGGCCGCCGCGGTCCGTGGCGACGACGGGGATGCCGCCCGGGTCGAGGACATGCTCGCGCCGCCCGGCCAGGCCGAGCGTGAAGACGGGCGGATGCTCGAGGAGCCAGACCTGGTCGGGCGTCCCGGGCGTGCGCGAAGCATTGAATTCCTTCATCGCGCGCCACGTGGGCTCGTAGGCCACGAGCCCGAGCGAACGCGCAATCACGGGCGGACGCTCAGGCGGCCATCGCCCGCGTGCTCGCGAGCTTCGCCTTGTAGTCCTGGTAGAGGGCGTGGATGCGGCGGAAAACGGGGCCCGGCTTGCCGCTTCCCACGGGCTTGCCGTCGATCCGCGTCACCGCGAGCACCTCCTTGGTGGAGGAGGAGAGCCACACCTCGTCGGCGCTGCGCAGCTCGGCCTCGCTTACCGGGCGGACCTCGAGCTTGACCGCCCCGTCCGCCGCGAGCTTCACGAGCAGCTCGTAGGTGATGCCGAGGAGTATCAGGTTGTCGCGCGGCGGCGCGGCCACCACGCCGTTCCTGACGACGAACACGTTGGAAGCGGAGGCCTCGGTCACGTGGCCGTCGCGGATGAGGATGGTCTCCGTCGCGCCGGCGTCGGCCGAGATCTGCCGCGCCATCACGTTGCCCAGCAGCGAGGTGGACTTGATGTGGCACTTCTCCCAGCGGAAGTCCTTCGCCGTCACGCAGGCCACGCCGTTCTCGACCGACTCGCGCGAGGGCGATGCGAGCGGGTAGCACATCATGAAGACGGTGGGCGTGAGCCCCTTGGGCATGACGTGGTCGCGCTTGTCCGGCGCGCCGCGCGTGACCTGGATGTACACCGACTGGTTGCCCGGATGGTGGCGCAGCAGCTCGCGGGTGAGCGCGATCCACTCGTCCACGGTGTGCGGATTGGCCAGCCGGATCTCGTCCATGGAACGCTGCAGCCGCTCGAAGTGCTCGCGAGCGTGCAGCGGCACGCCGTCGTAGACGGGGATCACCTCGTACACGCCGTCGCCGAAGATGAAGCCGCGGTCGAGCGGGGAGACGTGGATCTGGTCGATGGGCAGGAAGGCGCCGTTGAAATGGGCGATGGGGGAGGTCATGGCGTGGAGGCGAAGAGGAGTCTCAGGGTGTCCCAGCCGCGCGAGAGGAAGCCGCCGACGGGGACGTCTTCGAGCGCGACCACGGGGAACTCGGCCACCGGCACGCGGGCGCGCGTGAGCTTCATTATCCCCGCTTTCTGACCCGCGGCAAGCGGCGCCACGAAGGGCTGGCGCGTCTCGAGCATCGCCGCGAGCCCCGCGAACGTGTCGCGCGGCATCGTGAGCCAGATGTCGCGGTTGAAGCCGAGCGCCACGTGGGATTGCGCGCCCTTGAAGACTTCGGGCGTGGCGACCGCCTGGCCTTTCCTGTAGAGCAGCCGCGTCTCGTAGGCCTGGAAACCGAAGTTGAGCAGCTTCTGCGACTCCGACGTGCGCAGGCCGTCGGATTGCGCGCCCAGCAGCACGGAGACGAGACGCCGGTCGCCGCGCTTGGCGCTGCCCACGAGGCAATAGCCGGCCGACTCGGTGAAGCCCGTCTTCATGCCGTCCACCGTGGGGTCGGTCCACAGCAGCCGGTTGCGGTTCGCCTGCGCGATGCCGTTGTAGGTGAACTCGCGCTGCCCGTAGAGCTTGTAGCGGTCGGGAAAGTCCCTGATCAGCGCCGTCGAGAGCGTGGCGAGGTCGCGCGCGGTCGTGTAGTGGTCCGGCGCCGGGAGCCCGGTCGCATTGGCATAGTGGGTGCCGTCGAGGCCGAGGCGCTGCGCGGTCTCGTTCATCCGGGCGACGAAGGCCGCCTGCGACCCTGCGACGGCCTCGGCGAGCGCGATGGCGGCATCGTTGCCCGAGTCCACCACCATGCCGGTGATGAGGTCGGCCACCGCGGCGGGCTTGTCCGCGGCGACGAACATGCGCGAGCCGGGCGCCTTCGCCGCGTCGGCGGAAATGGGAACCGAGGCCGAGGCGTCGAGCTTGCCGTCGCGGATCGCGGAGAACGCGACGTACGCGGTCATGAGCTTCGTGAGCGATGCGGGCTCCACGCGGTCGCGCTCGTTCGCCGCGGCGAGGGTCTGGCCGGAGAGCAGGTCCACGACCACGTAGGCGCGGGCCGCGATGGGCGGCGGGGAGGGCTGCGCGAAAGCGCCGAGCGCGAAGGACGCCGCCGCGGCGGCGAGGAGCCTTTTCATCGGCGCGTCACCGCGGGCGCGAAGCCGAGCGTCTCGCGCACCTTGTCGGAGATGGCATCGGCCTCCCCGCGGTTGCGATAGGGGCCGAGGCGCACGCGGAAGAGGCCGTCCACGGAAGCGACCTCGAGGGGCTCGTTGTTCCAGGAGAGCTCGCGAGCCGCCTTGTCGCGGAAAGCCTCGGCGCTCTCGCGGCTTGAGAAGGCGCCCAGCTGCAGCCATAGGCCCCGCTCCTCGACCACCATCGGCGTCTCGACGACCGCGGCCGCGGCCGCGGCGATGGCGGGCGGCGGCGAGGCGGGCGCGGCGGTTGCGAAGACGCGTGCGATTTCCACGGGCCCGCTGCCCGCGGCGGCGATGCCGATGCGCGCGGCGGCAGCGTACGAGAGGTCGATGATGCGTCCCGAGTGGAAAGGGCCGCGGTCGTTGACCCGCACGATCACCGACTTGCCGTTCTTGAGGTTGGTCACGCGCGCGTAGCTGGGGATCGGCAGCGTGGGGTGCGCGGCGGTCATCGCGAACATGTCGTAGGGCTCGCCGGAGGCGGTCTTCTGGCCCTGGAACTTCTTTCCATACCACGATGCGATTCCACGCTCGCGCGTCGGTTCCCTGTTCACCACCGGAACGTACGTGCGGCCGAACACCGTGTAGGGCTTGTTGGCGAGCCGGTGGTACGGCTCGTCGCGAGGGACGGCGTCCGGGATCTGGTCGATGTTGGCCGGCACGCTCTCGGGCGGCCCGTCGTCGGCGTAGTACGACGGCCCCTTCTTCGGCGGCGCCTCCTTCGGGATCGTGGCGCAGCCGGCCGCGACGAGCGCAGCGAGGAGGACGGCGAGGCGCTTCAACTCGACACCAGCTGCTTGTGCGTCGAGATCGACATGAGGATGCCGAAGCCGGCCAGGATCGAGAGCAGCGCCGTCCCGCCGTAGCTGATCATCGGCAGCGGCACGCCCACGACCGGCAGGATGCCGCTCACCATTCCCATGTTCACGAACGCGTAGGTGAAGAAGGTGAGCGTGATGGCGCCTGCCGTGAGGCGCGCGAAGACGGTCGAGGCGTTGGCGGCGATCATCATGCCGCGCGCGATGATGAGCACGTAGAGCGCGCAAAGGACCACGTTGCCCACCAGCCCGAATTCCTCGCCGAACACCGCGAGGATGAAGTCGGTGGAGCGCTCGGGCACGAAGTCGAGCTGCGCCTGCGTGCCGTTGAGCCAGCCCTTGCCCAGGATGCCGCCCGAGCCGATGGCGATGGTGGACTGGATGATGTGGTAGCCCGCGCCCAGCGGGTCCTCCATGGGATCGAGGAGCGTGAGGATCCGCTGGCGCTGGTAGTCGTGCATCACCGACCAGAGGAAGGGCAGGCTCACCGCGGCGGCCGCCGTGAGCGAGGCGAGGACGCGCCACGAGAGCCCCGCTAGGAAGATCACGAAGAAGCCCGAGGCGAAGATGAGCAGCGCCGTCCCGAGGTCGGGTTGCCGCGCGATGAGCCCCACGGGAATCGCGAGCAATACCGAGGCCACCATGAAATCGCGCAACCGCAATCCTTCCTCGCGGCGGTGGAAATACCACGCGAGCACCAGCGGGACGGCGATCTTCATCACCTCCGAGGGCTGCAGCGTTCCGAAGCCCACGTTGAGCCAGCGCCGCGCGCCGTTGCGCACCTCGCCGAAGAGCGCCACGGCCACCAGCAGCGCAAGCCCCCCGGCATAGACGGGAAGCGCGAGCCGCATGAGCAGCTGGGGATGGATCTGCGCGAAGAGCCAGAGCGCGGCCACCGCCATCGCGAGGTTGCGGCCCTGGCTGAGCGCCCGGTCGAACGACGCGCCGGAGGCCGAATACACCACCGTGAGGCCCAGGGCGAGCGTGAGCGCGAGCGCGGCCATCAGCGGGCCGTCGATGCGCCTCGAGATGAGGTCGAACGCGCGGCTAATCATGTTCATCGTCGTCTCCGGGCTCGAGCGGCTTCTGGGTGTTGGGCCTCTTGCCGAGCAGGTAGTAGTCGAAGACCTCGCGCGCGATCGGGCCCGCCGTGGTGCCGCCGTGCTTGCCGTTCTCCACCAGGATCGCCATGGCGAGCCGGGGATCGTCGGCGGGCGCGAACGCGATGAAGAGCGCGTGGTCCCAGTGTTCCTGCTTGAGCCGCTTCTCGTCGTACTTCTCGTTCTGCTTCATGCCGACCACCTGCGCGGTCCCGGTCTTGGCGGCGATCGCGTAGGGCGCGCCCTGGCCGGCCTGCGCCGCGGTGCCCCCGGGCTTCGTCACGTCGATCATCGCGTCGCGCACGAAGGCGATGTTCTCCGGCCGGGCCACGGGCGCCTCGTTGGACGCGGGCTCGGCGGCCTCGCGGATCTCCTGCGTCTTGGCGTCCTGCACGGCCTTCAGCAGGTGCGGGTGGACCGGCACGCCGTTGTTGGCAATGGTGGCGACCGCCGCGGCGAGCTGCAGGGGCGTTGCGAGCATGTAGCCCTGCCCGATGCCCACGCTCACGGTGTCGCCCGCGTACCACTTCTGCCCGAAGCGCTGCCACTTCCAGTCCTGCGAGGGCGCGAGCCCCGAGAGCTCGCCGTCGATGTCGATGCCGGTGCGCGAGCCGAAGCCCATGCGCGTGAGGAAGTTGTGGATCGCGTCGATGCCCAGCTCGTTGGCGAGGCCGTAATAGTAGGTGTCGCACGAGATCACGATGGACTTGTGCATGTTCACCAGGCCGTGGCCCTCGTGCTTCCAGTCGCGGTAGCGGTGCGCCACGCCCGCGAGCGTGAAGTAGCCGGGATCCGAGATCGTGAACTCGGGCGAGCGCTTCTTGTACTCGAGGGCGGCCAACGCCATGAAGGGCTTGATGGTCGAGCCGGGCGGGTACTGGCCGCGCAGCGCGCGGTTGTTGAGCGGCTTGTCGGGCGAGTTGTTGAGCGCGTCCCAGTTCTGCGGGTCGATGCCGTCCACGAAGAGGTTGGGGTCGAACCCCGGCTTGGAGACGAGCGCCAGCACCTCCCCGGTTTTCGGGTCGATGGCGACCAACGCGCCCTTGAAGTCCTGGAACGCGTCCTCGGCGATCTTCTGCAGCTTCAGGTCCAGCGTCACCACGAGGTTGTTGCCCGAGAGCGGCTCGCTCCTCGCGAGCGAGCGGATGGCGCGGCCGCCGGCGTCGATCTCCACCTGCTCGGAACCGGTCACGCCGTGCAGCTCCTTCTCGTAGGCGCCCTCGATGCCGAGCTTGCCGATGTGGTCGGTGCCCTTGTAGTTGGTGGTGAGCCCGGCGGTGTCGATGCGTTTCACGTCGGCATCGTTGATGCGCCCGATGTAGCCGATCGCGTGCGAGGCGACCGCGCCTTGCGGGTACGAACGGAAGAGCCGCGCCTTGATCTCGAAACCCGGGAAGCGGAAGCGGTTCACGGCGAACTTCGCCACCTCTTCCTCGGTGAGCCGCGTGCGGATCGGCAGGCTCTCGAAGTTCTTGCTCTCCTCCTGCAGCTTCTTGAAGCGCCGCCGGTCACGCGGGGCCACGTCGATCAGCGTGGCGAGCTCGTCGATCGCCTTGTCCACGTTGGGCACGCGGCTGGGCGTGATCTCGAGCGTGTAGGCCGAATAGTTGGCGGCCAGCACCTCGCCGTTGCGGTCGAGGATGAGCCCGCGGTTCGGAACCACCGGCACCACGGAGATGCGGTTCTGCTCGGCGAGGGTGTGGTAGTACTCGCGCTGGACCACCTGCAGCCACGTGAAGCGCGCGAGCAACACGCCGAAGGCCGTGATGATCGCGAGGCCGGCCAGCATCAGCCGGTTGCGGAAGACGTCGAGCTCGCGCTCGCGGTCGCGCAGCGCCTGGCCGACCATCATGCGGGCGGCCTCACTGCGGCGCTCCGCCCCTGCGCCGGCGAACGGCCGGCGAGTAGAGCAGCCAGTTGGCGGGCGCCCACAGCGCCGCGGTGAGCACCGGCGAGAAGAAGTACGCGATGCCCGGGAAATCCGCGCCCAGCAGCAGGTTGAGCATCAGCATGACGAGGCTCGCGGTGAGGGTGACGCCCAGCATGTGCAGCGTCTGCTCGCCCAGGCCGAAGGTGAGGATGCGCACGCGGAAGATCTGCACGACGAAGGTCGCCACCACGTAGGCGAAGGCGTGCTGGCCGAGCAGCATCGAGTCGGTGACGTCCATCAGGAGCCCCGCGGCGAACGCGACTCCCTGCCCGATGGAGCGCGGCTCGTGCAGCGCCCAGAACACCACCACGAGCAGCACGAAATCGGGCCGCGCGAGGAGCCACGTGCCCGACCAGGGCAGCACGGCGAGCAGGTAGGCGCCGAGGATCGAGAAGAAGACGAGGCCCGCCGAAGCGGGCAGCTTCATGACGTCGCGCGCGAGCGGCGTGAGGTCGGCCGGCCTCATGGGCCCTGCCTGCGCGCGCGCGTGCGCTCCCTGCCGCCCTTGCGCGGCGACTCGTCGGCCTTCGACTCCGGCGGCGCGGCGCTGGGCAACGGCAGCGGCAGCAGCATCACGTAGCGGTGGTAGTCCACGCCTGCCGCGGGCTTGGCGGAGATCTTCGCGAAGACGTACGCGGCGTTCTTCTGCACGCTGGTCACTTCCGCCACGATGAGCCCCGGCGGATACGTGCCGTCGATGCCGGAGGTCACGAACATGTCGCCGTTCTGCACGTCGGCGGAGACCGGCATGAAGGGGATGTCGATGGAGCCGTCCTTGCCCGAGCCCACCGCGATGGCGCGCAAGCCGTTGCGCACGATCATCACGGGGACCGATTGGTCCTTCTCGGTCACGAGCGTCACCTCGCTCGTGAACGTGCCCACGCTGGTGACCTGCCCCACCACGCCCGTGCCGTCGATCGCCGGCATTCCCGCCTGGATGGAGTTGGTGAGGCCCTTGTCCACCACGATCTTGCGCGTGAAGGGGTTGCGCGCGGTGTAGAGCACCTCCGCGATGACGCCGTTCGACGCGTACTTGGCCTGCGTCATCCCGAGCAGGTGCGACTCCTCGCTCTTCAGCAGCCGCGCCTCCTGCGCCTCGGTCGACTGCTCGAGCACCTTCACCTTGAGCTCGCGGTTCTCCCGCAACAGCCGGTCCTGGCTCGCGAAGTAGTCGGCCACGCGCCCCATCATCGCGCCCGGCGCGGCGGCGAGCTGCTCGAGCGGGTGCGCGAGCACCGAGAGCGAGAGCCGGACGGTCTCGAGGGCGTGGAAGCGGTGGTCCGCGATCATCAGCGCGATCGCGGCGAGCGTGAAGAACGTGACGCGAGCAAGCGGGCTGGGCCCGCGGTGGAAGAAGGCTGGAGGCTCGCGGATCATTCAGAAAAAGGGGTCAGAGCCCTTTTTCGCGAAAAAGGGCTCTGACCCCTCATTTCAGTCGTTCGTGAAGACCGTGCCCAGCTTGTCCATTTCCTCGAGCGCGCGCCCGCTGCCCCGCACCACGCAGGTGAGCGGGTCGTCGGCGACGATCACCGGAAGCCCGGTCTCCTCCATGAGCAGGCGGTCCAGCTCGCGCAGCAGCGCACCGCCCCCCGTGAGCACCATGCCCTTTTCGGCGATGTCGGCGCCCAGCTCGGGCGGCGTCTGCTCCAGCGCGCTCTTCACCGCGGAGACGATGGAGTTGAGGGGATCCGTGAGCGCCTCGAGGATCTCGTTGGACGAGATGGTGAACGAGCGCGGGATGCCCTCGGCGAGGTTGCGGCCCTTCACTTCCATCTCGCGCACTTCGCTGCCGGGGAAGGCGCTGCCGATCTGCTTCTTGATCGTCTCCGCCGTGGACTCGCCGATCAGCATCCCGTAGTTGCGGCGGATGTAGTTGATGATCGCCTCGTCGAACTTGTCGCCGCCCACGCGCACCGAGGCCGAGTAGACGATGCCGCCGAGCGAGATGACGCCGACTTCCGTGGTGCCGCCGCCGATGTCCACCACCATCGAGCCCGTGGCATCCGCGATGGGGAGGTCCGCGCCGATCGCCGCGGCCATGGGCTCCTCGATGAGGAACACCTGCGAGGCGCCGGCGCCGATGGCGCTTTCCTTGATCGCGCGCCGCTCGACCTGCGTGGAGCCGTACGGCACGCAGATCACGATGCGCGGGCTCGGGCGGAACCACTGGTTGTCGTG
Source organism: Usitatibacter sp. (assembly GCA_035519515.1). Classification (GTDB taxonomy): domain Bacteria; phylum Pseudomonadota; class Gammaproteobacteria; order Burkholderiales; family Usitatibacteraceae; genus Usitatibacter. The sequence continues at coordinate 6,832 of DATIWC010000036.1, read as the reverse complement.
GATCTTCTTGATGAAGTACTTGAGCATCTGCTCGGTGATCGTGAAGTCCGCGATCACGCCGTCCTTCATCGGCCGGATGGCCGTGATGTTGCCGGGCGTGCGCCCGAGCATCTGCTTGGCCGCGAGGCCCACCGCCTGGATGGTTTTCTTGCCGTTGGGCCCGCCTTCCTGGCGGATGGCCACCACCGAGGGCTCGTCCAGCACGATGCCCTTGCCGCGAACGTAAATGAGGGTATTGGCGGTGCCGAGGTCGATCGCGAGATCGGTGGAAAAGTACTTTGAAACGAAGGAGAACATCTTGATCCGTCAGGAGTTTCGGGACGTGCGCCGCCCCTCTCGTGGGGGGTGCAATATAATAGCCCAAATTCCCGACGAATTAAGCCCTTAGAAAGCTTTTCGCATGCTTTCCCTGCAGGAAATCGCCCGGATCGCCGAGCTGGCGCGCCTGGAGCTGCCCGAGGCCGCGGCAAGAACCATGCAAGCCGAGCTGAACGGCATCCTTGCCATGGTCGATGCCATGTCGAAGCTGGACACGGAAGGCGTCGAGCCCATGTCGCATCCGCAGCAGATGATGCAGCCGCTGCGCGAGGATGCCGTCACTGAAGGCGATTCGCGCGAGCCTTACCAGGCCATCGCGCCGGCCGTCGAGGACGGCTTGTACCTCGTGCCGAAGGTGATCGAGTAAATGCCGCATCGGGAGTCCTTGCGCCGCCTCGCGGCGCGGCTCGCCTCGCGCGAAGTCTCGAGCGTCGAGCTCACGCGGCATTTCCTCGCGCGCATCGCGAAGCACGGCGCGGCGCTGAACAGCTTCATCACCATCGACGAGGAGAAGAGCCTCGAGCAGGCGAAGGCCGCGGACGCGAAGATCGCGCGGGGCGAGGCAGGGCCGCTCACGGGAATCCCGCTCGCGCACAAGGACCTCTTCTGCGCGAAGGGCTGGCTCACCACCTGCGGCTCGAAGATCCTCGAGAACTTCGTGGCACCCTACGACGCGCACGTGATCGAGCGGTTCAACGCCGCCGGCGCCGTGATCCTCGGCAAGACCAACATGGACGAGTTCGCCATGGGCTCGTCCAACGAGAACTCCCACTTCGGGCCCGTGCGCAACCCGTGGGACACGGCCGCGGTTCCGGGCGGCAGCTCCGGCGGGTCGGCCGCGAGCGTGGCGGCGGGGCTCGCGCCCGCGGCGACCGGGACCGACACCGGCGGATCGATCCGCCAGCCCGCATCGTTCACCGGCGTATGCGGCATCCGCCCGACCTACGGGCGTGTCTCGCGCTATGGCATGGTGGCGTTCGCTTCCTCGCTCGACCAGGGTGGCGCGCTCGCGAGGAGCGCCGAGGACCTCGCGATCGTGCTTTCCACGATGGCGGGCCACGACGCGCGCGATTCCACGTCGGCCGATCGTCCCGTCGACGACTACGTGGGCGCGCTGGCTCGCGGCGTAAAGGGCCTTCGCATAGGCATGCCGCGCGAGTACTTCACCGGCGACCTGGCGCCCGACGTCGCGAAGCCCATCCGCGCCGCGCTGGACGAATTCCAGCGCCTCGGCGCGAAGCTCGTCGAGGTGAGCCTGCCCAACCAGGCGCTCTGCGTCCCCGCGTACTACGTGATCGCGCCCGCCGAGGCGTCGTCCAACCTCGCGCGCTTCGACGGCGTGCGCTACGGCTATCGCGCGCCCGACTACGCCGACCTGAACGACATGTACCGCAAGACCCGCGCGCAGGGTTTCGGCGCGGAAGTGAAGCGCCGCATCATGATCGGCACCTACGTCCTCTCGCACGGTTACTACGACGCGTACTACGTGAAGGCGCAGAAGATCCGGCGCCTCATCGCGGACGATTTCGCGAAGGCGTTCGGCGAGTGCGACCTCATCATGGGCCCGGCCGCGCCCAGCGTGGCGTTCGATCTCGGCGCCCGCACGAAGGACCCGGTGCAGATGTACCTGGACGACCTCTACACGATCCCCATCAACCTCGCGGGGCTGCCGGGCATGTCGATCCCGTGCGGCTTCGGCGACCGCGGCCGGCCCGTGGGATTGCAGGTCGTCGGCAACTACTTCGAGGAAGCGCGCATGCTGGCCGCCGGCCACGCTTATCAGCAGGCGACGGACTGGCACACTCGCAGGCCTGCGGCGTTCGACAAGGCATGAACCCCAGAGACCACAGAGACCCCAGAGGACCCCAATGAATTGGGAGATCGTCATCGGTCTCGAGACCCACGCGCAGCTTACGACGGCGTCCAAGATCTTCTCGGGCGCATCCACGAAGTTCGGCGCGGCGCCCAACGTGCAGGCCTCCGCGGTCGATCTCGCGCTGCCGGGCACCCTGCCGGTGCTGAACAAAGGTGCCGTCGAGCGCGCGATCCGCTTCGGCCTCGCGGTCGGCGGCCGCATCGCGCCGCGCAGCACCTTCGAGCGCAAGAACTATTTCTACCCGGACCTTCCCAAGGGCTACCAGATCAGCCAGTACGTGGAGCCCGTGGTCGCGGGCGGCACGCTCACCATCGTGGTCGGGAACGCGCAGAAGACCGTGCGCCTCACGCGTGCGCACCTCGAGGAAGACGCGGGCAAGTCGCTGCACGAGGATTTCCACGGCGCCACGGGGATCGACCTCAATCGCGCGGGCACCCCGCTGCTGGAGATCGTGAGCGAGCCCGACATGCGCTCGGCCGCGGAAGCCGTCGCCTATGCCCGCGCGCTGCACTCGCTGGTGCGCTGGATCGGCATCTGCGACGGCAACATGCAGGAAGGCTCCTTCCGCTGCGACGCCAACGTCTCGGTGCGCCGCCCCGGCGAGCCGCTCGGCACGCGCTGCGAGATCAAGAACCTGAACTCCTTCCGTTTCCTCGAGAAGGCGATCGAGTACGAGGTGCGACGCCAGGCCGAGCTCATCGAGGACGGCGGCAAGGTCGTGCAGGAGACGCGCCTTTTCGATCCCGACCGGGGGGAGACACGCTCGATGCGTTCGAAGGAGGACGCGCACGACTACCGTTACTTCCCCGATCCCGACCTGCTGCCCCTCGAGATCACGAAGGCGTGGATCGACGAAGTGAGGCGGACGATGCCGCCGCTGCCCGATGCGATGCGCCGCGAGTTCGAGGCGAAGGGCGTGACGGCCTATGACGCGCACCTGCTCACCGAGACCCGCGAGAAGGCCGAGTTCTACGCGTCGACGCTGAAGACGACGAGCGCCGATCCCGTGTCGGTCGCGCACTGGGTGAACGGCGAGGTATCGGCGCTCGCCAACACGACCGCGTCCGGTTTCGAATCGTTGCCCATCACGGCGCCAGCCTTCGCGCGCCTGCAGGACCGCATCCACGACGCGACGATCTCGGGCAAGGGCGCGAAGGAAGTCTTGCTCGCCATGGCCGCCGGCGAGGGCGATGCCGACTCGATCATCGAGAAGCGCGGGTTGCGCCAGATTTCCGATGCGGGCGCGCTCGAAACGGCGATCGATGCGGTGCTCGCCGCGCAGCCCCGGCTGGTGGAGGATTATCGCGCCGGCAAGCAGAAGGCGTTCAACGCGCTCGTGGGGCAGGTGATGAAGGCCACGCAGGGAAAGGCCAATCCCGTGCAGGTGAACGAGATCCTCGCGCGGCGCCTCGCCGCGACGGCCTGACTACTTCTTCGTGTCGGCGGGCTTGGCGCTGGCGGCCGCAGGCGCCGGATTGGTGTTCGCCCAGCCTCCCGCGCGCAGCGCCAGCCAGCGCTGCTTGTCGGCCTCGTACTTCGCCTTCGTCGCCTCGATTTCCTTCTGGTAGCCGGCGATGGTCTTCTCGAGCGTGGCGTGCTCGGCCTTGGTGCGTTCGATCTCGATCACAAGGGCCGGGGGCGGCTGGTCCTTGGTGGCCACCTTGTCCTTGTCCTTCTCCTTCTTGCTCTTGCCGGCCTTGTAGAACTCCATCTCGTCGGCGAGCTCAGCCTGGCGCTTTTCGACCTGCTTCATGCGGTCCTCGGCCGCGTGGATGCGGCCGGTGATGGGCTCGATGTTGCGGTCGCGGGCGACGTCGAACTCCTTTGCCTCGGCGTAGGTGGCGAGCAGCGCCAGGTCCTTGCGCCGCTGCTCGGCGGCGGCCTGGGCGGCGGCCTTGTCCTTCTCGGCATTCTCGAGCCTGGACTTCAGTTCCTCGGGTGTCGGCGTGGGATCGATGCGGCGCAGCACCTGGCCGCTGCGGCTCACCTCGTACATCACCACGTTCGCGCAGCCGTCGGGCGGGGTGTCGCCGATCAGCGTAACGCCCCTCGCGTCCACGCACTTGTACGCCGCCTGCGCCGTCGAGGCCAACGTCGCGGCCGCGGCGATCAAGATCATCTTTTTCATTGTCGTCCCCACGTGCGCCTTGTCCGGCCTATCGCACCCCGTACTGCCGGCGATAGGCCTCGATCCGTTCCACATTGTCGCGCTCCCCGGGCCGCGTGCGAAGGGTGGCGAGGATGTCCGCGACGGTAGCAATGGCCGCGACCGGAAGGGCGAAATCCCGCCCGATCTCCTGGACCGCCGAGAGCTCTGCCTTGCCGCGCTCCTGCCGGTCCAGAGCAATTAGCACGCCAGCCGGGGTGGCCCCGGCGGCGCGGATGATCTCGATCGCCTCGCGCTTCGAGGCGCCGTCCGTGATGACGTCGTCGATGATGAGCGCCCTTCCGGCGAGCGGCGCCCCGACGATCATCCCGCCCTCGCCGTGGTCCTTCGCTTCCTTGCGGTTGAAGCAGAACGGCACATTGTGACCGAGCCCGGCAAGGCCGATGGCCGTGGCCGCTGCCAGGGTGATGCCCTTGTACGCCGGGCCGAAGATGATGTCGAACGCGATGCCCGAGGCGAGGGCGGCGCGCGCGTAGAAGCGGCCCAGCTCGCCCAGGTGCTCGCCGTCGCTGAACAGGCCCGCGTTGAAGAAGTAAGGCGAGAGGCGCCCGGCCTTGGTCTTGAACTCGCCGAAGCGCAGGGCGCCGGCGCGCATGGCGAACTCGACGAATTCCCTGCGAAACGTTTCGGGTGCGGCGGGCGCGGCGGCAGCGTTCATCGGCGGAGCGCAGGTTACGATAAGGGGCATTTTCCCCCATCTGGCGTTCCGATGCAGGTTCCCCTACGGATTGCGCGGCCGTGCTGCGCATAAGCGCCCTCACGCTGCGCCGCGGTCCGCGCGTGCTGCTGCAGGAGGCGTCGATGAACGTCCATGCCGGCCACAAAGTGGGCCTGGTCGGCGCCAACGGCAGCGGCAAGACGAGCCTCTTCGCGCTGATCCGCGGCGAGCTGCATGCCGACGCGGGAGAGATCGACGTCCCGCCGCGCTGGGTGCTGGGCTACGTCGCGCAGGAGACGCCCGCGGTCGATCGCGCCGCGCTCGACTACGTGATGGACGGCGACGCCGAGCTGCGCAGCCTCGAAGCGCAGATCGCGGCGCACGACGAGAAAGCCGGCGGCGAGGAGCTCGCGCTCCTGCACGCCCGCTTCGAGGAGATCGGCGGTTACCAGGCGAGGTCGCGTGCGCAGGCGATGCTGGGCGGCCTGGGCTTCACGCAGGAAGCGCAATCGCGAACGGTCGCAACGTTCTCCGGCGGCTGGCGCATGCGCCTGAATCTCGCGCAGGCGCTCATGGGGCGCTGCGACCTGCTGCTCCTCGACGAGCCCACCAATCACCTGGACCTCGATGCGGTGCTCTGGCTCGAGGACTGGCTGAAGGAATTCCCCGGGGCGCTGCTGCTCATCACGCACGATCGGGAGTTCCTCGACGCCGTCGCGCAATCCATCGTCCACATCGACGGCAAGCGCCTGGTCACCTACGCGGGAAACTACAGCGCGTTCGAGACGCAGCGGGCGGCGCGGCTTGCGCAGCAGCAATCGGTCTACGAGAAGCAGCAGCGCGTCATCGCGCACCTGGAGGCCTTCATCACGCGCTTCCGCGCCAAGGCCACCAAGGCGCGCCAGGCGCAAAGCCGCATCCGCGCGCTGGAAAAGCTCGAGCGCATCGCCGCCGCGCACGTGGACGCGCCGTTCTCCTTCGAGTTCCGCGCGCCCGAGGAGAAGCCGCGCCAGCTGATGCGCATCGAGGACGCGAGCCTGGGTTATGGCGAATCGCCGGTCCTCACCGGGGTCGAGTGGAGCATCCTGCCCGGCGATGCGATCGGGCTCCTCGGCCCCAACGGCGCGGGCAAGTCGACGCTGCTGAAATCCATGGTGGGCGAGCTCCCGTTGCTTTCGGGCCATGTCCACCGGGCCCAGGGCCTTCGCATCGGCTACTTCGCGCAGCACCAGGTGGACGCGCTGCGCCTCGAGGAAACGTCGATGTGGCACCTCGCGAAGATCGCGCCCGCCGAGCGCGAGCAGACGTGGCGCGATTTCCTCGGCGGCTTCGACCTGCGCGGCGACCAGGTGTCGCAGCCGGTGGCGAGCCTTTCGGGCGGGGAGAAGGCTCGCCTCGCCCTCGCGCTCATCGTGTGGCAGCGGCCGAACCTCCTCCTGCTCGACGAGCCCACGAACCACCTCGACATCGAGATGCGCGAGGCGCTCGCGCAGGCGTTGGTCGATTTCGAGGGCGCGCTGGTGGTGGTCGCGCACGACCGCGCGCTGCTCTCGGCGGCCACGGACCAGTGGATGCTGGTGGCCGACGGCACCGTGACGCCTTTCGACGGCGACCTCGACGACTACCGCGAATGGTCGCGCCGCTACCGCGCCCGCGATGCCGCGAAGGATGCGCGCGAGGAGCCCTCGGTCAATCGCAAGGAGGAGCGCCGCGCGCAGGCGGCCCTTCGCCAGCGCGAGGCCGAGGTGCGCAAGCCCTTCGAGCGCAAGCTCGCCACGATCGAGGCCGAGCTGGGGCCGCTCGAGGCCGAAGC